>CAZZMZ010000010.1:0-62610 GCA_964655445.1 uncultured Mariniplasma sp.
GAGGGCATGTTAATTATAGATGTTTTAAAGAAAAAAGTTGGTTTCATTCATCTCCCACTTAATTCTTTGAAGAGGGAGTTTTCTGAAACGATTAGATAAAACATCTTCTGATATTTGTCATCCTCTAAATTATATAATATCGATCTTGCACATAAAGCTATGTCTTGATGTTTTGAGTCTAAACCTACTCTACCTAGATCAATAAAGCCAGTGACTTTTTTGTGAGTTGCACATATATTAGGTAAACAGTAATCTCCATGAGATAGCACCAAATCTTTGATGATGGATTGATGTGTCTTTAAATGTTGAAGCATCTCGTGTGCGCTTGAAAACCGATTATTGATGATACTTTCATCAAAATCATTTTGATCAACTAAACCTTCTTTGACTCTGATTTCAGCTTCTCTTAATTTATCATCTAGTGTATAGTTATATCAAGGTTTGAAGTAGGTATGCTCCATAATATGTGCAATCCTTCAATCAGTAAATCAATGAGTCTTATCGGATCTTTAAGATGTGTGCTTAGAGAAAGGTCCTCTCCTTCTAGTTTTTGAATGATAGCATAAATCATACTTTTTTCTTCGATGAAATCTATAAGTCTTGGTGTTATTTCTAAAGGTTCAAGCTTTCTTAAAACATCGATTTCATGTGAGATCTCAAAGGATGTCTAATCCATCTTTAACACAATATCATCACAAAGAAAAACAGATGCCGTTGACATCCCTAATGTTACTTTATGACATGCTTTGTTTTTGATATATCCATAGATATCTTTTGGTAAGCCTTGAATCATTTTATCTACCCTACATTATTATAACATGAAAAAAACACACAGGGATTATCCTGTGTGCTTGATCATTAGATTGCGCATTTCTCGTAATCACATTCTTGATTATTACAGTGGATGCAGCCTTGTTTTTTAACAAGCACATCACCACATAATGGACATAACTCTTTTTCAATCTTTTCAGGTGTATAACCACTTGATGAAACAGAAATATGAGTGATATATTCTTTTGTTTCTTTGGTTTTCTTATTAAACCATTTTTCTTCTACATGTAAATGAGGAGGTGTTGCTGGATTTAAATCCTCTGTGTTTTCATTGATACCCGCTAAGATACCAATCTTTGCACATCGATCTCTAAACACGGTTGCACCTTTAAATCCTAAGTTCCATGCTGTCTTATAAATGTTAATGACATCATCAACAGATGCGCTATTATGTAGGTTAAATGTTGAGGAAATCGCCGTATCAACGTATTTTTGGATGGTTGCTTGTACATGTGCTCTTTCCATAAAAGGAATGTTTTGAGATGTTACAAGTGCCCATTCAGGAAGCTGTTCTGGCTTAACGCCCATTGCTTTTGCAAGCGCAACTGGGGTTTTTTCCCAAATCGTAATAGTTTTTTCTTCTTCAAACATCGATACAATACGTCTTGTATAGTTGATTTGGAAGAATGGTTCAACACCACCTGAAACACCTAAGATATTTGAAATGGATCCTGTAGGTGCAATCGATAGGAGTCTTGAGTTTCTCATACCATATGCTTTAACAAGTGCATCTGTATCTGGATCAATGCCTGTTTGATAGAATCTTGAAGATGATACCTTATCATAATCAAATCGTGGGAAGGTACCTAATTCTTTTGCACGAAGTGCAGAAGCTTTAGTAGCTGCATTAAGCATACGTCTCATAAGCTTATCTAAAAATTCAATGAATTCAGGTGAGCCGTATCTTAATCTCATACTTAGAGCTAAGTCCGCTAAGCCCATCACACCAAGACCGACTTCACGGTATTGAATGACGTGTTCTCTTTGTTCTGGTAATGCATGACGGTCACCTAACATGGTGAGTAAATCGTCTAATGCGCCAATCATTTCTGAGACAACAAAATCAAATCTTTCGAAATCATAAATAGCGTGATCTGTAAATGGATCTTTTACAAATGCATTTAAGTTTACACTACCTAGATTACATGAACCATGTGGCATTAAAGGTTGCTCACCACAAGGATTTGTTGCAGAAAATCTAACATCATCATATTCTGATAAGAAATGATAATCATTCATATGATCAATAAACACAACACCTGGGTCTCCCATTGTATGTGCTGCATAACCGACTAATTTTAATAATTCACGTGCATTGACACGTTTTTCAATCGTTTCATAAGGCGTTTCAAAACTCATGGTCCACATCTCATTGTTTTCAACAGCCTTCATGAAAGGATCTGTAATTGCGATAGAGATGTTTGCACCATTGACTTTACTTAAATCGAGCTTCGTTGTAATAAAGTCAATAATATCTGGATGATCGATATTTAATACAAGCATCAATGCACCACGACGATTATCTTGTTGTGTGTTGAGTGTTGTATGTGAATACTTTTCAGCAAATACCATCACACCTGGTGTCGTATTTGATGAGTTATTCACCTTGGCACCTTTAGGACGTATCTTAGAAAGGTTCATACCTTGACCGCCACCATAGCTATAAGTTCTAGCAATTTGGTAGTCTACCTTATAAATGCTTTCTAAGCTATCTTCTGGATCTTTAACGACATAACAGTTTGATCCTGTAATGTTACCTTCACGACCAATTGCGTATAGGTTACGACCACCAAAGATTGCTTCTTTTCTTCTAAAAATCTTTTCTAATGAAGATTTGCCAAACGCGATACGCTTGATAAAATCTTTCTTATCTTCACCATTAATTAAATACTTCTTTAAAATTAAATCTTGACGCTCGTCATTATCTGCCCATGGATTATCACGATCTGTCTTTTGTTTATCTCTATATTTAATATATGATCTAGCAACATCATATTGCTTTTTCTTCATTAAATATAATTCGACGTCATCTTGAATTGTTTCAATACTCACGTCTTGGTTCTTCGGGTAAGCCTTTGTAATCTCTTTTGCTTGTGCTAGGCATTCTTCTTCCGTGAAGGATACGCCAACACTTTGATAAGCTTTACTCATCGCACTGGCGATTTTCTTTAAATCAAACGGTTCCTTTTCACCGTTACGTTTGACAACATACATTCTTATCCACCTCTTTTATTTTTATCCCCATAAAAATCAACACATTTTGCAAGCTCAGACAAAATGGTTTAGTAGTATTATAAAGGATTAAGACGCTTATTTCAATCGAGAAACTTCACATAATTATGAAAATGATTTTCATTTTATAATACGTAGTATTAGAGATTTTTTCACGCTATAAAAAGGAAATGGCTTATCTTAAGGACTTCAACCTGTTTCATCTTAAAGAATATTTAGAGTATAGCGTTTTGTCATTAAGAATTATCATCAAAAATAAATCTCATTTAATCTGATATGACATGTGCGATATAACTTTTCTCTTGTGATTTTATTTTATTTTTATAACCATATTCATTGTATAATTGGTATATGTGAGGGATGACATTGAAAACATTTCATATCAGTGTTGGTGAGCTCGTAAGCTTTTTATACGCAAGTGGAGATTTATCTACTGAGACATTCCAAAATGTCTCACTCCTAGAGGGTACAAAAGCACACCAATATCTTCAAAGTTTATATAAATCTAATGATGAGAGTGAAATACCTATTAAAGATCTCATCATGATTGATGACACATTATCTTTAGAACTATCAGGTCGTATTGATGGTCTTTTAATGATGGATGAAACGCTTGTCATGGAAGAAATCAAATCGACTAGAAAACCTATTTTTGATGATTTATTTACACCTAATCTAGAACATGTCGCACAGCTTAAAATGTATGCGTACATGTATATGAAAAAACATCACTTAACAGATATCAAAACAAGACTTACGTATATTGAATTATCAACCTATCAAACAAGATCTTTTTATGAAATCTATGATATCGATTTATTAAAGCCCTTTTATGATACATCAATCAATCTTTATTTAGACTGGCTATATAAACTTGCTCATCACATTCAAGAAAAAAAGGAAACCCTAGAAAAGCTTGTTTTTCCTTTTGATCCTTATAGACGTGGCCAAAGAACATTTATGACAGCTGTTTATCAAACCATGATGGATCAAGATATTTTATATGCCATCGCACCTACGGGTATTGGAAAAACCATGGCAGCTTTATTTTCATCTTTAAAATCTCTTCATGAAGATGAGCAAAAAATCTTTTATTTAACAGCTAAAACTCAAGGGAAAAAAGTTGCAATCGATACCATGGATATCTTGCATGAAGCAGGCTTAAAATCAAAAACGTTAGAGCTCACATCAAGAGATACCATCTGCTTTCAAGAAAAAAGAGAATGTGATCCAAACAAATGTCCTTTTGCTAAAGGCTTCTTTGATAGACTCAAAGATGCTATGATGGATATTTTTGAGCATGAAACGCTCATGAAAAGAGAAACTGTTGAGCTTTATGCTAGAAAACACATGGTCTGTCCATTTGAATTTAGCTTATATGTCTCTTATTTTGTAGATGTAATTATTTGTGACTATAATTATGTCTTTGATCCTAGAGCTCATTTAATCAGATACTTTGAAGATACTACTTATAAACCTCTTTTACTGATTGATGAGTCACATAATCTCATTCAACGTTCAAGAGATATGTATTCTTCTACCCTTAAAACATCAGACCTTATCACATTAAGAAGACAAGCAAGCAAATTAAAGCCTTCTATTAGAAATGCAGTAAAAAAAGTACTTGATGCTTTTATGAACTATGAAGAAAAATTAGGTGGTCTTGAGACATTACATTTTAAAACAATGGATGACGATTTCATGGATAGTCTTTTGTATCTTCTAAAAAAGATAGAAAAGGCAATTAAAGAGACACCAAACTATCCTAAAAAGCATGAAGTCATGGAAGGTTATTTATCCATCTTAGGTTTTACGAGACTTTATGAATACTATAATGATGCATATGTGACCATTGTTGAATCAAAGGATGATGACATCTATGTAACCATGCAGTGCTTAGATGCCAGCATGTATCTTTATGATATTATGAAACAGAAGGCTTATGGTACAGTGCTTTTTAGTGCCACGCTTTATCCAACACCTTATTATCAAACATTACTCACCAAAGGTCAAGGTGAGACCTTAAAGATCAGGTCACCTTTTAATCCCGATCATTTAAAGCTTGTTGTTATGGATCACATCTCAACAAGATATCAAGATCGATTATCATCCATTCCTTTTGTGATTGATGTCATAAAATCGGTTATAGAAGCGAAAAAAGGAAACTACATTGTCTTTTTCCCATCATATCAGTATTTAAATCAAATCTATGATGCACTCCCTCAAGCATTAAAAGAGGTTGTGATGATTCAAGAACGTGATATGAGTCATATCACACGAAATGAAACCTTAAAATCGTTTGAAAATATCAATCAAAACACACTTGCATTTTTCGTCATGGGTGGCATGTTTGCTGAAGGTATCGATTATGTAGGGGATATGCTTCATGGCGTCATTTGTGTCGGTGTTGGCTTACCTCAATTAAGTTATATGAATCAACTTTTAAAGGATTACTATGAGCAAAAGTTTAATCAAGGCTTTGATTATGCTTACACCTATCCTGGTATGAATAAGGTCATTCAAGCTGTTGGTCGTGTCATTAGAAGAGACGAAGATCGAGGGATTGCTATCTTAATTGATGATAGGTTTAATACAGGAACATATAAAAAGCTCTTTCCAATAGAATGGAAAAAGCCAGAAGTGATTAGAGATAAAGATAAACTCAGTCAAGCACTTATACAATTTTGGAAAAATATGTAACATGCAATTAGTATTGCATGTTTTTTTTAAAGGCTTGCTTTGATTGAATATGACAATGGAAGCTTACCTTTAAATGCATCATATTGATATAAACCACGCGATACTTCTTTCATATTGCCGTTATCCCAAAATAACGTATCATATTCATGCAAAAATTCAATCTTAAATCCTACGTTAATGAGGCTATTGATGATATCACTTAATGTATGATTCCACCAATAATTCTCACCTTTTTTAGGATTTCCTGCATATCCGCCAATATCATAGCCTAAATCAGCCTTTGCATCGAAATAATCATATTTAGCTTCTAAAATGCCTTCCTTTATTTTTTCTTCATCGAATAGATGAAAAAATGGATGACTATCATAGACATAAAAGAATCCATTTGGTTTAATGAGATGTCTGATCACTTCTGCCCATCTTTTTAAATCAGGTAACCATCCTAAAACACCTTCAGAAGTGAAGACAATGTCATATTTATCATGATGGATTTGATCAAGTTCTAATACATTTGATGCTAAAAATGAGATGTCCTTTAAATTAAAATCTTTTGCCATCTTTGTCGCATAATAGACATTCCTGTCTGATAAATCAACACCTATTGCTTTATTTAAACCTAAATTTTTTAAAGCAATGGTATCAGCACCTGTATTACACTGCAAATGAATGAGTGACTTTCCTTTAATATCACCAAGCTCTTTTAAGATATGCTCATTTAATTGAAAATTGCCTTGCTCAATGAGCTTTTTATAATGCTCATAATGATCTTTAGAGAGTAAACTCCAAGCTTCTTTGTTTTTTATAATTTCTTTCATGTTATCACCAAAACTAGTATATCATGATTTATGGTAGAAAAAAGAGGATATTTTTATCCTCATTTTTGATTAATAACTAAAACTGTTTGATTAAAAATTAACTCGTATAAATCCATTTCATCAATCTCTATTTCACCGTTCACATATTGGAAGAGTAATCCAGAAATTAATGCTTGAATGACATGCTTAGTATAAGGTTTAGGTGTTTTCATAGTAAGAATGCCTTCAACAACACCTAAATAAATGATACTTTCAAATCTTTTATCCATTACATGCTGAATGTTTTTAACACATAGATCAATCTCTTTTGAAAAGCTAGGAAAGGCTTGTTGATGGTTATTCATAATCGCATTCATGATCATTTTCGCATCTTTCATAACGAAAGTTATTTTTGATATTTGCTCAATAAATGCACCTTTAAAATCCATTTTTTCAATATCTGAGGTTAAAATCTTTTCATAGTGTTTTAATAAAAACATATATGTCTCTAAAATTAAATCTTCCTTACTCGTAAAATGCTCATAAACTGTACTCTTACCTATTTCAGCTTCAATCGCAATTTGACTTAAAGACATATTTTTGATATCCGTTTCTTTTTTAATGTGATCAATCATCACACTTAAGATTTTATCCTTCGTTGTGAGCATGTGACATTTCCTCTTCTTTCATCTTTTTACGATTGAAAAGTGCATAAATTGTAGGTACAACAACAAGTGTGAGTAACGTTGCATAAATTAAACCACCGATTGCTGTAATTGCCATAGGTTGTAAAAGCTCAGAGCCTTCTCCAAAGCCTATTGCTAGTGTTAAAAGTGCTAAAACTGTCGTTAATGCTGTCATAAAAATAGGTCTTAATCTTGTCTCACCTGCTTCAACAATCGCTTCTTTGATCATTTTACCTTGTTCTCTTAGTTTATTAATGTAGTCAATTAAAACAATACCGTTATTCACAACAACACCAATTAAGATGATAAAGCCCATAATAGCAACTAAGCTTAGATTTGAGTTTGTAATAAGTAAAGCAAGCATACCACCTGTAAATGCGAGTGGAATCGTACCTAATATAATAAACGGATATAAAAGTGATTGGAACTGAATGGCCATGACCATATATACAAGTAAGATTGCGACAATAGAAGCTAAAGCAAGTTCAGAAACAGCTTCTAGGATTTCTTCATTTTCACCTTGGAAAGTCACGTTATAGCCATTGCCATAATTTAAAAAATCTGCACTTTCTAAATAAGCATTCACACGGTCAGTTACTACACCTGATACAAGGGTTACATTATAGCCTTGTTCAACTTGAGCGGTAACCTCTAAATAGCGATTACTACCATCTGTTCTAATCATTTGAAAACCTGTCATATAATCAATGGCTGTGACTGATGTTTCACTATCTATCTCATATAAGGGTGCAATCGCTAAACTTGCTAAGGTTGGATCTGCACTCATCGGATTGAAATCTAAGACGATTGTCTCACCTGAAATGCGTAAGAATGGATTAATAATAAACTTAATGGGTTCTCCTAAAGCAAGCCCTGATGGATCTAGTGTATATATAGATGTTCCTGATTGACTTAAGTAAACATCTATCATATCTCTAGTTGGTTGATCAAAGAGTAAGACACCTGATAAGAAGTTTAGGTAATCACCAAAAACCTCAAAGGATATACCACCAGAAAATTGATTATTAGGTAAATCCAATGTATAGTCAATACCTTCGATATTGACTGTTAATTGATTTGTTTGTCCGAGTCCTGAAAGATTTGTGTATAGATAATTTAAATTGTCTAATACAGCTTGACTTGTTAAACCATAAAGCATCGCATTTTCTCGATTAATCGTAATTTTTACATTGTCAGCACCTTGACTAATACCATTATCAGCTTTAACAACACCTTCAGTTTCACTTAATATTGCTGTAATGTCATTTGCAATCGATTCTAGTGTTTCAAGATCATAACCCGAAACTTTGATATTAATACCTGAGGCACCACCAAAATTACCTGTACTATTTTGCGATGATACGTTTAGCTCAACGATTTGATTTTCTTCAAAATTCGGAATCGTTGTAAGACTCAAGTTAGAAATCGTTTGTTCAATTAAATCTCTATTTTCTTCTGTTGATTTATTTCTGTTTTCCTTTAAATTAATGGTCATAGATATATTGGCACTTGCATTACCGCCTGGTCTTCCCATACCAAAACCACCAAATCCACCACTGCCTATGGATGCTGAAACTGTTTCAACGTCGTCTAATTCTAGAAGTGTTTCTGTGATTAAATCTGTATAGAGTGCTTTAGATTCAAAGGAGGTTTGTTGTGTCGTAATGATATTAATATCAATCGTACCTTCATCAGATGTAGGTAGTAAAATAAACCCTTTTGATATAACGAGCCAAGAAGATCCAACAAGTAATAGTAGCACAATCATCAATGCTAAAAGCTTATGTCTTAATGTAAATAAAACTGACTTTTTATAAAAGGCTTTTGTTTGATGCATAAACTTTGATTCTTTGGTTTCTTTTTGGTCATTTAAGATTTTAGCAGATAAAGAAGGCACTAAAGTTAATGCGATAAATAGCGATGCAGAAAGTGAATATGCAATGGTTAATGCCATACTAATAAAGACTTCAGCGACTAATCCTTCTACAAATAAAATTGGAATAAATACAGCAATCGTTGTTAGGGTAGATGCGGTGATTGCGCCAGCGACTTGTTTAGCACCTTCAATGGATGCTTCTTTTTTGGATTTTCCTGTTTGGATCATTCTATAGATATTCTCAATGACGACAATTGAGTTATCAACAAGCATACCAATACCTAATGCAAGTCCACCCATGGAAATGATATTTAATGTGACATTCGTAAAATACATAAGCATAAAAGCTGCAATCACTGAAATCGGAATGGCTAAACCAACGACGACCGTTGGTTTTACATCTCTTAAGAAAAGAAATAAAATAAGAATCGCTAAAATCCCACCAACAATGATGTTATTAAGGACTGATCCAATCGATTGATTAATATATTCTCCTTGATTGAGTAAAACCGTATAGTGTGCTGTGTCACCCTCACGGTCCATAATTTGATCTAACTTAGAAATGATATTGGATGTGACTTCAGTAATACCATAGTCTGCTTGTTTTGTAAAAGAGACTTGAATGCCTTGAATACCATTAATTTTTGAATAGGTATCTGTGTTGGCATTGATGTATTTAATGCCATCCTCTAGGATTAAATCGGAAAGATAGATGATGTTTCCTCCATCATTTAAGATCGGAAGTGATGCAATCTCATCAAGATTATTTGGTGCATCTCCGATGTATAACATACGTAATTCGCCGTTATCTAGAGCAACACCTACCAAACCACCGACATTTTGTTCTTCAATAATTGTTAAAACATCATTATGTGTGATGGCATATGTATCTAACGTATCTTGGTCTAAATTGATCTCTAGTACGACATCAGCTGAACCTGATACTGATACATCAGCGACACCAGGAATACTTTGTAGATCTAAAAGAATGTCTCTATTGATCCATTCTGTATTTAAAATAAGCTTTTCTTCATCTGTTAATGTATCATCATAATCTCTAAAAAGTGTGATGGTCATCACCGGAAGCATATCTGGTGAAATACGTAAAATACGTGTAGATCCCACACCTTCAGCAAACGCTATATTATTAATGAGTTCTCTCATTTCAATGACAATAGAATCCATATTGGACCCTTCTGCAAATGTTATAATAGAAACAGCGAAGCTTTCATTGCTCATCGATGAAATTTCAGAGAAATTCCCGATGGTTGCAACAGTTGACTCGATTTTATTTGAGACTTCTGCTTCAACGGTTTCTGGACTAGCCCCAACATAATCTGTTACTGTTACCACAAAGGGTAAATTGATTTCAGGAAATAAGGTTAAGGGAAGTCTCGTGACAGAAAATAATCCTAACACGATAATAATTAAAATCCCCATTAAAACTGTAATAGGTCGTTTTACACTATATGAACTCATAGGATGCCTCCAAGCATAGATATTGCCGACCGAACGGTCGGTCGGCTATGTTGATTATATCAATAGATGACTTATATATACAATGTTTTTGCATATGAACCATCATTTCCCACAATTAAAAAGCCTAGGATTCATCCCAGGCTCTCATTAAAACTTTTGTTACAAATATTTTTGCTAATTCAGGATCAAACTGTTTACCAGCATGCTTGATTATTTCTTTAACTGCTTCATCTTTTGTGCGTTTCGTGCGATAAACTCTATTTGTAGTCATCGCATCATAGCTATCACAAAGATTAATGATTCTAGAAATAAGTGGGATTTCTTCACCCTTCAGTCCTCTAGGATAACCTAAACCATCCCATCTTTCATGATGTGTCAGTGCATATTCTGCTAAACGACTATAATTATCTGCAGCTCTTAGGATATTATATCCTATTTCAGTATGTGTCTTCATGATATCAAATTCCTCTTTAGTTAGAGGACCTGGTTTATCTAAAATAGCATCAGGAATCGCTATTTTACCAATATCATGATACATGCCTGCTAACTTTAATTCCTCTAATCTTTCATCATTGATACCTAAAGCTAATCCAGTCACATAACACATTTGGCTCACCTTTTCTGAATGGATACGCTCTTCTTTGTATTTATCTGTGAGTGTTTTATGGATTGCTTGAATCGCAACGTTTCTTACACTCATGCTTTCAGTGATCTTAAAGCGATACATCTGATTTTCAGCTTCCTTCATCGCATCCGTTAAGCTTACATCCTTTGATTCAACCATCGTGTATCCAATGGAAATAGATAATTGAAGTTGATTAACTTTTAATTGAGAAACATTATGTCTTGCTTGATGTCTTAGATCTTCAATTTCTTTTTTATCGAGTTTTTTAAGGAGTACAGCAAATTCATCGCCACCAATACGTGCAACAAAATGATCTTTAAAGACTTCATGCAAAACATCTGCAACGCTTGTGATGACTTCATCTCCTCTTTCATGGCCAAAAGCATCATTAAAGATTTTTAATCCATTCACATCAATCATCATCAGTGTAATAGGAAATGCATCTTCTTTTAAATAAGATTCATAAGTTTCGATAAACATGGGTCTATTATATAACTGAGTAAGATAATCATGTTGGTTGATATATGTGATTTCTTCTTGTTTTTTGGTTGCTTCAGTGATATCTCTTGAGATTAACACTGCACCAATGATGGATTGATCTTTGTGATAGATAGGTGAAACAGAGGTTTCAAAAATGAATCTTTCGTGATTAATAACCATATCCCAATCATACATGGTATGTTTGCCTTTTAAGACCAGGTCGATAATTTCTTCGTATCCAAATTTTTCATCGTGCCATAAAACATCTGTTTTTTGACCGACTAGCGATTCTGATGTTTGTTTAATTTTTGATAATCCCTTCCCAGATGCGAAGATAATACGATGAGTATTATCAATCTGTAAAATGAAATCTTGTGTCGAATCGATGAGTAACTTGAACCGTTGGTTTTCTAAATATAATTCATTTGCGTTTGCTAATGCATCTTTAAAATAGTTTTCTGTCTCTTCTAAATCATGATTGAGCTTTTGTCTAAGTTCGATAAAGCTATCATGTTGATCCACAGGTAACCTATATGATATGTAGTCTTTGACATTGACTAAATTCAAATCTGAAAGCAGTCTATTCATCGGTTGATAGATATATTTTAAGCTCATAAGCATGTAGGTTGCTGCAACAATAATAACAATGACAATCACCAATAAGAAATAGTTTCTAAATTGATTTTGAGTCATGAGGAACTCTTCTGTTGGCATAAAAACGAGCAGATTATAATCATCATTGATGACATCTGTAAACATAAGAGCACCCATATGACCATTAACGATTTGATATTTATAAACTATATTTTTTTCTTTGTTTGCTAGATCGATGCCATAATAAGTTAAATCAGAAATAAAAATATCACCATGAAGATTTGGATGGGCAATGACGTTATTTGAAGCATCAAATAATACAGCGTATCCAGTATTTCCAATCTTTTTATCACTGACATAAGCACTGATGTTTGCAATATCTAAATCAATTGCTATAACACCTAATAAAATACCACTATCATCAAATACGGGTTTAGCAATGGTTGTAATCACTTTATCTTGGGTTGCATTAATGAATGCAGGTGTTGATATGATGTCTCCTTTTTGAACCGCCATCGTATACCAAATACGTGTTCTTAAATCAAATCCAGGTCCAGGGACAAATCCACTTGAGTTATACATCACATTATCGACTGTACCAAAATACATGCTAGACATGTCATTATCTAATTCATGTATTTGAATCAAATAATCTAGTAAATCATCAGTGCCAAAAAGACGAATATATTCTGATACATTATCAAGTGTTGCAAAATATGCGTGATAATACATCTCAACTTCCATTTCAGTATATTTGAGTTCTAGCTCAAATAAATCTTCTTGTCTTTGATCAATGGTTTGAACAGCATAAGAAAAAATCAGGGTAAAAACAACACCTGATAGTAGTACAAAGAGGACTGATAAGAAAAATTGGATGTGTGTAAATCGTTTCATTTTGTCACACTCACTTTAAGCTTAAATTTCAGCCTCATTATAACACGACACATTTTTTTATAACATTATCTACGCCTATATGTAATAAATTCTTAAGATTTTAAAGGTGTTTCACTTTTCTTAATGGATAACAACACACCTAAAGCAATGGATAAATAGCTTGCCATAAGTACACGGTAGGTGGGCGGTAAAATGAATGTGATGGTGTGTGCCGGTATCCAAAAAAAAGGAATCGTTTTTAATAAGATAAAAGTAAAGAAAAATTTAAAATTGATCTGTTCAATCACTTTTGAAAATGGTGTTTTGATGATATTTTTTAATGATCCTTCACCTAAATCAATATATGTATCCGTGATACGATGTAACATCATAAATGTTGGTGCAAAAATTAAATTCATGGTTAAGCTTACTATAAATGCATAAGTAAGTGTATTTAAAAACGTGTTTTCAAAAAATATATTATTTTGAAACATGTGCTTTATTCCCCCATCAAAAAGTGGAAAAACAAACACAAAAGCCATGCCTAAGAAGCCCCAGACAATGGATTTCAAGAAAAGTCCTTTATCTTTTGTATAATAGCCTGTCTTGATTCTTTTAACAAGCATTTCCCCCATGCTTGCTAAAACCATCGTTTTCAAAAAACCCATTCGATATGGCGCATGATTGGTTGCTTCTACAAAAATTGGATTAGTCCATGGTAAAAAAATAAATAAAGATATCAAAAAAATGATCGTTATCCAAAGTAAGTCTTTAAGTTTCATAAGCCACCTCGTAAAGTATCTATATTCATGATAACTGAAAATGAGAAGATTCACAATAAAGAAAAAAGCCAAACGGCTTTATATCTTAATAAAGATTGGCTTTCTATGTTCGAATACTGTGATTTCATCAAATCCAGCATCTTTTAATAAACTCATAGCTTCGTTAAAGCCAGCATAATAATCTTTTACATAATGAGCATCAGAACCAAATGTTACAATCTTTCCACCGAATCTCTTATATGCTTTCATGATATCAAGTGTTGGATGTACCATGCCTAATCCATATCTTAAACCAGATGTATTGATTTCTATACCTTTACCTTTTTTGATGATTGCTTTTAATATCTTTTCAATCGTTTTTTTATGATCTTCATATTTGTATCTTCTATTTTCATAACCACCATATCTAATGATATAGTCTAAATGACCAAACACATCATAACCATCATAGTTTTCTGCGGCTTCTAAGCAAATCTCAAAATAACGTTGATATGCTTCTTTTTGTGTTTTCCCTTTAAAAAAATCACCATTATATAAATCAAGACCATCACAAAAATGAATAGATGAAATCACAAACTCAAATGGATACTTTTCGATAAATGCTTTATTTTGTTCTTTTAAGTGTGGTTGATAACCAAGTTCAACACCTAATGAAAGTTTAAAATGCTCTTTTTCTGCAACTTCATTTAAATCTTTTATATATTGATCGTAATCAATCTGATTAGAAAATATATCAGCGATACTATCAAAATCAACATGATCTGTAAAAATGAGTCTTTCTATACCCATAGATTTTGCTTGATCAATATATGACTTAAAGGTTGCTTTAGGATCTGCATCTGGTGAATAGTTTGTATGCATATGATGGTCGATGATTTTTTTGTTCATGCTTTTGTTTGTCTCCTTTGTAATTCTTTTCTGATGTCTTCAGGTTTAACACCTTGTTCTACCATTAACACAAGTGTATGGTAAACAAGGTCAGAGATTTCATAGATTAAGTTCTCTTTATCATTATTTTTAGCACCTATAATGACTTCAGAGGTTTCTTCTCCCACTTTTTTTAAAATCTTATCTAATCCCTTATTAAATAAGTAATTGGTGTAAGATCCTTCAATGGGATTTCTTTTTCTCTCTTCAATTGTAGCATAGACTTCATTGATGACAAAAGACTTTTGATCCTTAAGATCACTTTCAAAGATAGGCTCAAAAAAGCATGATCGGTTGAGTGTATGGCATGCAACACCTTGTTGATCAACAAGGAGTAAAAGTGCGTCTTGATCACAATCATAATAGATTGATTTTACATATTGGATGTGTCCTGATGTTTCACCTTTTTTCCATAACTCGTTTCTGCTTCTTGAATAATAGTAAGCGACTTTCTCTTCGATTGTTTTGCTCAGTGCTTCAGCATTCATATATGCCAGCATTAAGACTTCTTTTGTGTCATAGCTTTGAGCAATAACTGGAACTAGTCCTTGTTCGTTAAATTTTATATCTTTCATATCGATACCTTATATGCGGACATTGATGCCTGCATCCTTTAAATAGTTTTTTAAGTCATTAATTAGTATTTCTTTGTAGTGGAAGACAGATGCTGCGAGTACTGCATCGACATCTGTTTGTTCTAAAGCTTCTAAGAAATGTTCTTTTTTACCTGCACCACCGGATGCGATAATTGGAACATTCACTGCTTTAATAAGTAAGGATAAAAGCTCTAAATCATAGCCATTTTTCATACCATCTTCATCGATGGAATTGATACATATTTCACCTGCACCAAGTCTTACGCCTTCAATCGCCCAAGAGATAGCATCAAGTTCTGTTTTGTTTCTACCACCTTGTGTGTAGACTTTATAGGTACCATCACTCTCTTTTTTAGCATCAATCGATAAAACAACACATTGGTTACCAAATTTAAGTGCTGCTTCTTTGATAAGGCTTGGATTTTTAACTGCACCAGAATTGATAGAGATTTTGTCCGCACCTTTTCTTAGGATTTTTGTAAAGTCATCAATGGTTTCAACACCACCACCTACACAAAAGGGGATATTGATGTTTTTAGCAACCTTTGATACAAAGTCTAAAGAGATTTCTCTTTTCTCATGGGATGCAGTAATATCATAAAAGATGAGCTCATCTGCACCTTCTCTACTATAGTAAGCACCTAAGATAGCTGGGTCATCAACATCTTTAATGTCATCAAATTTTTGACCTTTAACAACACGTCCATCTCTAACATCTAAGCAAGGTATGATCCTTTTTGTAAGCATGAAAGTGCCTCCTTTAAATCTATTTTTTGTTCGTAAAGTGCTTTACCAATAATCGCTCCATAAAGCCCCATTTGGTTAAGTCTTATGATATCATCAAGTGATGTTACACCACCAGATGCGATAATTTTAAGATTTGTTTCTTTAAGTAATAATGCATAGTCTTTAAAATTGGGACCTTCTAGCATACCATCTTTTGAAATATCTGTATAAACTATTTTTTTAATGCCTATATTTTCAAGCATTTTAGCGAAAGTGATTACTTTTTGTCTAGAGGTTTGTTGCCAACCTCGTGTAAGCACATAGCCATCTTTCGCATCTATAGATACAATGATACGACTTGGATATAACTTAATCATATCTTCTAATAAATCTGGATCTTCAACAGCAATTGAACCGACAATCACTTCTGTCACACCAAGATCTAAAAGCTTTTTTACACGCTCTAGTGAACGAATGCCACCACCTACTTCTAAAGATAGATTTGTTTCATCAACAATTTTTTTGATGGTACTTTCGTGTATCATCTTTCCATCTTCTGCTCCATTTAAATCGACGATATGAAGATGTGTGGCACCACTTTTTTCAAAGACTTTTGCTAAACTTAAAGGATCATTGCTATATATCGTTTCTTGTTTGAAATCACCTTGAATTAGTCTTACTGCTTTATTATTTTTTAAATCAATCGCTGGTATCAGTATCATCTAGTATCTCCTTATAAGCCTTTAAGATGCTTGCTCCTACTTGTCCAGATTTTTCTGGATGGAATTGTGTTGCGTATATGTTATTTTTTCTAACTATGACTGGTATTAATTTTTCATAGGTTGTATAGCTAATTAGTTCCTTTAAGCTTGAATCCACATAATAAGAATGAACAAAATAGACGTAATCATTTTCTTTGATATATGTTAAAATTGGATCATTTGGTTGAAAGAATGATAAGGTGTTCCATCCCATATGAGGTACTTTTTTACTAATATCTAAATATTTGACGCTACCTTCTATCAAGCCTAAGCCATCATAAACACCGTGTTCATACCCTTTTTCATAAAGAAGCTGCATGCCTAAACAAATGCCAAAAAGGTATTTACCTTTTTCGACATGCTTCAAAATTGAAGGGATTAACCCAGATTTTTTTAAAGCATCCATGGCATCTCCAAAGGCACCAACACCTGGTAATACAAGAGATGTAGCTTCTTCTATGACTTTAATATCTTTTGAGATAATCGTTTCAATTTTGGCATCTATAAAACCTCTTAATACAGAGTCTAGGTTACCAGAATCATAATCTAAAATGACATTCATTATAACAACCCTTTCGTTGAGGGTACATCAGTTGAAGTGATTTTTACAGCATTTTTTAATGCTCTACCAAAGCCTTTAAAAATCGATTCAATCTTATGGTGATCATTTTGTCCATATAAAAGCTCTATGTGTAGATTAATTCTTGATTCTTGAACAAATGCTTTAAAAAATTCATAGACATTTTCTGTTGAAAGTGTTCCAACTTTATCTTGTTTAAACGAAGCATTAAATACTAAATATGGTCGATTCGATACATCAAGAACGACACGAGATAAGCTTTCATCCATTGGTAAATAAACTGAAGCATATCTTTCAATGCCTTGATAGTTTTCAATAGCTTCCTTAAAGGCTATACCTAAGAGGATACCAACATCTTCTACGGTATGATGATCGTCCACCTCTAAATCACCACATGCTTTAATGTTTAAATCAAAACCACTATGAAAGGAAAAGAGTGTGAGCATATGATCAAAAAAGGGTATACCTGTCTCTATACTAGATTGTCTTTTACCGTCAAGATTTAATTCTAACTCTATATCAGTTTCTTTGGTAACTCGTGATACTTTACTTTGTCTCATAAATGAACTCCTTGATATAGCCTAAACATTGATTCATTTCTTTTAGGCTTTTTATGGTCATACGATAATAGTCTTTTTCATAAGAAGAAAAATCTCTGATTAAGACACCTTTTTCTTTTAAACGTTTTCCTAGATTAATGATCGGTGATTTAATCCAAAGGAAATTGCCCTCTGATGGATAAACTTTAAATCCGTAGGAAATTAATATATCTCTTACATAGCTTCTGATTCTTTTTGTTTCATTGATGGTTTGAAAAACTTGGTCTTTTTTCTCTAAAGCTAAAACGCCAAGCCTTTGAGATAGTGCATTGACATGATAAGGTGATCGAATCGTTTTAATTAGCTTTGTCTGTGTGTCTGATGAAATCATATAGCCAAGTCTCGCTCCTGCTAAACCATATGCTTTTGAGAATGTTCGAAGAACAACTAAGTTTTCATAATTTGAGATATCATAAATCATTGTTTGATCATCAGATGAAAACTCCATATAAGCTTCATCAACGATAACTAATGCATTTGTTCGATTGAGGAGTTTAAATATATCTTTTTTAGGTATTTGATAGCCTGTAGGATTATTTGGTGTACATAAAAGAATGATTTTAGGATTTAAAGATAAGTTTTCTATCATAAGGTCTAAATCTAAACTAAAATCCTTGTTGGATGGTATTTTAATAAAGTTTGCATCATAGATTTTTGCATAAATCTCATACATAGAAAACGAAGGATCAAAAGATAATACGGTATCACCATTTCTAAGATATGCACGAAAAAGTAAATCTAAAAGCTCTGATGAACCATTACCCATCGTAATGTATTGATCATCAATATTTAAAACGCTTGATAAGGCCTTTCTAAGGTCTTTACTATCATAATCAGGATAGAGCTCTATATGCTTTAATTCTAGAAAATCTCTTTCATTAAAATAGTTAAAGGATTCATTTGCATCTAACTTAAGTATATAAGGTTCATCAATCACTTGATAAGGTTTTAATGCTAAAATAGCTTTTCTTGGTAATAACTTTTTCATATCATTTAAACCTTACCTCAACAGCTCTTGCGTGAGCTGTTAATGCTTCAGCTTCTGCAAGTCTTATAATGCTATCCTTTGCTTTATTTAATGCTTCTTTTGAATAATAAGTATAAGAGCTTTTCTTTAAGAAATCTAAAACAGAAAGTGCTGATGCAAATGTTGCAGTACCACTTGTTGGTAATGTGTGGTTCGGACCAGCAAAGTAATCTCCTACTGGTTCTGGTGTATAACTTCCTAAAAAAATAGATCCCGCATTTGTGATTTCTTCAAATAATACTTCAGGTTTTTCAGTTAGTATTTCTAAATGTTCAGGTGCGATCATATTAGATATAGATACTGCTTCTAAAAGGTCATCGACGATAATGATTGCTCCAAAGTTTTTAAAGGATGCTTCAATGATGTTTCTTCTAGAAAGTGTCTTGATCTCTTTTTCAATGGAAAGATTAACTTTTTGTGCAAGGTTTTTACTATTTGTAATTAAGATGGCTGCTGCATTTATATCGTGCTCTGCTTGTGCCATCAGATCACATGCAATAAATCTTGGATCAGCATGTTCATCTGCAATAATTAAAACCTCTGATGGACCAGCAATCATATCAATCCCAACATATCCAGAAACCATTTTTTTAGCCATAGCAACATAGATATTACCAGGACCAACAATTTTAGAAACTCTTGGGATCGATGCTGTACCATAGGCAAGAGCAGCAATCCCTTGAGCACCACCTACTTTATAGATTTCATCTACGCCTGCTAATCTAGCAGCTACTAAAATATTAGGATTGATCTTACCATCCTTACCAGGAGGTGTTATCATCACGATTTTTTCTACACCAGCAATCTTTGCTGGCACAGCATTCATTAAAACGGTTGATGGATAGGCTGCTGTACCACCTGGTACATAAATCCCTACACTTTGAATAGGTGTTACTTTTTGACCAATGATGATGCCATTTTCTTTTTGATATCTAAAGGACTCAATCATTTGTTTTCCGTGGTAAAACTTTATGTTATCCATTGCTAACAATAAGTCATTTTTAAGTGTATCACTTACAAGCTTATTCGCTTCTTCGATTTCTTCTTGAGATACTTTGAAACTTTCTATGTTTGCACCATCAAAAGCTTTGGTATAGTTTCTTAAGGCTTCATCACCATAGGTTTTCACTTGTTTAATGATTTCTTCAACGACTTGATTTACTTTTAAATCGTTTAATTGTGATCTTGATAGTAACTTTTGAAATAGTTCATCTTGAACCTTTTTTTCAATTATTTTTAACATAAATTGATCCAACTTTCTTTAATTTATCCATCAAATCTCTTATGATTTGATATTTAAAACGATAGCTTACAGGATTTGAAATCAGCCTTGCGCTTACATCCATCATGGTTTCTAAGACTTCAAGTCCGTTCGCCTTTAGGGTTTTCCCTGTTTCGACAATATCTACGATTACATCTGATAAACCTACAAGTGGTGCAAGTTCTACTGAACCGTTTAATTTAATGATTTCAATCGCTTGATTCTTTTCTTTAAAGTATTTTTTGGTTGTGTTAGGATATTTGGTTGCGATTCTTAAGACATCATCTCTTTGGTGAATCTCTTCACCCTTCTTACCAGCGACTGCAAATGTACAAAATCCGAAGTCCAGAGGTAAAAGCTCATATAAGTTCTTCTCATCTTCTAAAAGCGTATCTGATCCAATGATTCCTAAATCAGCAACACCACTTTCAACATAGGTCATAACATCACTTGGTTTAACGAGCATAAATTTAAGCTTTTTTTCATCATCAATGAAAATTAGCTTTCTTGAATCAGATAAGATGACATCACCATAGCCAATCCCTTTAAATTTTAATATTGCTTCATCGCCGAGTCTTCCTTTAGGTAGTGCGATGGTTAAATAGTTTTCATTCATAGACTAAAACCTCTTTAATGACTTCTTGTGTGTTTAAAGTAAATCCAATCGCTGGTATTTTTTTTCCATAGTTTTCTGTAAGAGGATCATATCTGCCACCACTTAAAACGTCTTTTTGACTACCCTTTAAGTATCCCTTAAATAAAATACCATCATAATAGTCATAGGTTGATACCAAAGATAAATCAACCATATATCTTTTTTTGTCATCTAGTGCGTTGATACGTTCCTTCAACGCATTGAATGCTAACTTACTTTGTTCGTTTAATGCAAAGGACTTTAGTTTATCTTCAATCATGCTTAACTCACCTTGTAAAGAAAAAAGCGACTCTAAAAGTTGGGTGGTGTCCTTACTTATGTTTTTAGTTTCAATAAACTTATTTAAGTCATAAGTACTTTTACGATAAAGGATATCTTTAAACTTACTTTGTTCCTGATCATTTAATTTTAAAGCACTCATAACACCTTCTAAAAATCTTGTGTCACTCACTTCGATGACATAATCTAGATTAAATAGATTAAAGACATTAGAAATTAGATTTAAGACTTCTAAATCAGCTGTCTTTTTACCATCGCCTAATAATTCAACCCCAAATTGTCTAATGGTATCAATTTGTCCCATAGCCGTTCTAGAAAAAATGGTTGAATTATAAAAGATGCGTAAGACTGAACGATCTTGCCACTTTGGTATGATTTGACGCATGAGTGATGTTGTAATATCAGGTCTTAACACTAAAATTTTCCCATCATGATCAATCATTTTAATCATGCGTTCTTTTTTAACACGTTTATTTTTTAAAACAAACGCTTCATAATCTTCAAAAAAAGATGGTTCAAACAATATATATCCTTCATTAGAAATGAGTGTCTGAAGCTTTTGATTCACTTGAAATTTCGTTTGTTGATATTTCAGTTCATCCATCATATTTAAAAATGTCATATGTCTTCTCCTAAAAATATAAAATGGGCGGACCTATGTCCACCCAACATCAACATGTTATCAGTGTACAAGTCCGAGAAAAGCTTAAAGAGGGCTTGTACATTTTTTTGTACAACCCTATTTTCTATGATGATGAAGATGTGTATGACGCTTCTTGTTTAACATAACATACCTCTTTATCACTTTATCATAGTAAAGCGTTAATTTAATTATAGCATAGCTTTTTTTATATATCAAGATACATGCAATCTTTTTAGTACAAAAAGCATATGGCTTGATTTTATTTCGAATTCGAAATATAATTAGGGTATAAAATAAATAACAACAAAGGAGCATGACACATGAAAGACTTATTAAATGTAGGTATTATCATCGGTAGTACAAGAGAAGGTAGAGTAGGACCAGAGGTAGCAAACTGGGTCAAAGAGATCGCAGATCAAAGAAAGGATGCAAATTTTGAAATCGTAGATATCAAAGCATTCAATCTTGGTTTACTTGGTGAAAAGGATCAAGAGAAAGAAGTATCTAACTGGAATGCCAAGCTTGCATCTTTAGATGCATTTATTTTTGTCACAGGTGAGTATAATCACTCTATTCCTGCGTCACTAAAAAATGCGCTTGATCTAGCTAGAGATGCTTGGAACAACAAATCAGCAGGTATTGTATCCTATGGATCAGTCAGTGGCGCAAGAGCAGCAGAGCACTTAAGAGGGATTTTAGGTGAATTACAAATTGCAGATGTGAGAACACATGTCGCGTTATCCATGTTTACTGATTTTGAAAATTGGTCTCAATTCAAGCCACAAGACTTACACTTAACGAATTTAAACACACTCTTTGATCAAGTATTATTATGGGGTAAAGCCTTAAAAACAGTTAGACAATCATAAAGTCAAGTAGCCACTTGGCTTTTTTTCTTACATTTTTCTTAAGCCAGATATTATATTTTTCATTTTCCTCTTTACCATTGTATAATGGTAGATGAGGTGTCAATATGGAATACATACTAATCGATAAAACCACCAAGGAACCCCTTTATCTACAAATTAAAAACGCTGTAAAAACAGCGATTATCAATGGTACACTAAATCATATGGATAAACTACCCACAGAACGCGAGCTCTGTGAGGTTTTTGATATGAGTGTGATAGTTGCTAAAAATGCTTATGATGAGCTTGTAAAAGAGGGCTTGGTCTCTAGAATTAAAGGAAAGGGTACCTTTGTTACAACTAGAAAAACATATAAAGTACCTATTCACCATTTTTACAATCTTGAATACTTCTCAAAAGCAGCAAAATACGAACTTAAAAAAAGAGTCGTTCTTTTTTCCATGATTAAATATGATCCAACCATCTATCATTTACTTCATCTAGAAGTAGATGAATTGTGTTATGTAGCAAAACTTGTTATCTATTTAAAAAATGAACCGCTTTTACTTCAAACACTTTATTTACCTGAAAAGCACTATAAGCACTTAAACATTGAAAAATTAGAACAGATCACCGCATTAGAAATGCTTCAAAGAGAATCAGTCGTCAGACCTGATCACATCAAAAATGTGTTTAAGGCACACAATTTAACATCCGCTGAAGCACAGCTGCTTAAAGTAGATGATTTCGCACCAGCACATTATGTAAGATCCTTTGTCTATGACGATCAAAATGAACCACTTGTTCTACTTGTCTCACTTTATCCATCTGAAACAGCAAAATGGGAGGTGGATCTTCATGCTTAAAGATAAAATCCAGATGATCAAACTTGATAGACGATCATCTTTATCCTTATCCTCTCAACTTTATAATGAATTAAAGTCATTAATCTTAGATCGCCATTTTACATATAGAGAAAAAGTTTGTGACAAAGCACAGTGTGCTAAAGCTTTAGGTATCACGGAGATTGAGGTTTCAAAGGCTTTTGATCAACTCCATAATGAAAACTTCTTAATAAAAGAAGATGATACCTATTATGTCAATCAATACGATTTTTCTTCCGATTTTTTTAGTCGAATTGTTAAGGTCTATGATGCCATTAAGGCAATGAACTTAGAACCTTCTATGGAAGAAATTCAAAGAAAGATTTTGAGGGTTGATCATGCTCTTTCTCAAAAAAGCAAATTTAAGGTTGGTAGTAAGCTTTTATATGTCAGAAGACTTTATAAAGGTAATGGTCAACCACTGATTCTTTTAGATTTATATTATGATCTAGAGTTATTTTCCAACTTAGATCAACACATGAACGATGATACACCGATTTATCAAACACTTTTTGATCACTATCAAACCGTGATTAAAAAATCTCATCGCATAGTTGATGTTGTTAATTTACCGAAGGATATCGCTAAAATCTTTCATGTAAGAAACCAAACAGCAGGCTTTAAAGTGACTGCAGAGACTTATAATCAGTATGAACAACTTGTTGAATACACTGAAGGTTATTCTGCAGATAACTATGTGTATGAATTTGAAATCAATGTTAAAGAGATTATCCAAGATTATAAAATCATGAATCAAAACATATAAGACCAATTTTGGTCTTTTTTTTAGGCAAAATAAAGATAATCACATTCTGAGGTTGTATTTCTTGACAACTTTCTATAAAATATTATTATAGACCCCTATAGGAGGATAGACTTATGCCAAGAAGAATTACTGATGTTTGTATCGCTTGTGGCGCTTGCCAAGCAGAATGTCCAGTAGATTGTATTTCTGAAGGTGATATCTACGTTATTGACGAAGATATCTGCATCGACTGTGGCGCATGCCAAGCTGTATGTCCTACTGATGCAATTATTGAAGTATAATCACTAAATTCAATTTGAAATGAAAAAAACTACTCACTTTTTAGATGGGTAGTTTTTTACTTTTTATTTAATAATCATTTATGAACTTACTTCGTTATCTGTAATAAATGATATCTTCATTGTATCTTTAATAGCATCAATCGTTAAAGATTCTAACACATTTAAATCAATATCTTCTAGCTTCTTTATATAAAGACATCCAACACCTGTCTTAAATTTACCTAGGTTTTTAATTTGTGGAAACTTATCAATGGTATAGGTAAGATAGAGTGTGATTGCTTCTTTTCTGCTCGCTAAACCAATTAAAGGCATGTCGCCTTCACGACCTGATTTATACTTATAATGAAGACTTCCAAAGCCAATGATTGTGCCCCAAAGCTTAGGTTCTTTACCAGTTAATCTTTTAAAGAGCTCAATCAGTGTATGGATATCCTTTTTTCTTTTCTCTGCAATCGTTTCTAAAAATGCATCAATGCTTTGATGTGTAATTTCCATGTGAGACCTCCTATAAGTTTACTAATATTTCTTTAATGAGACTTCCAAAAGATACTCTAACTTCTTTAGCCACATCAAGCACTTCTTGATGTGATAATTTTTGAGGTAAGATACCTGATGCCATATTGGTTAAACAAGAAATCCCTAAGACTTTCATCCCTGCATGTGATGCCACAATCGCTTCAGGCACTGTAGACATGCCTACGGCATCGCCACCTAAAATGCGAATCATCTTGATTTCTGCTGGTGTCTCATATGAAGGTCCTGTCCACCATGCATAAACACCTTGATGAAGCTTAATATTTAACTTATTTCCTATGTCTAATGCTTTATCTCTTAAGCTTTTCGTATAAATCTCTGTAGCATCCGGAAATCTTGGTCCAAAATCATCTAAATTCTTTCCAATTAATGGATTATTTGCAGTAAGATTGATATGATCTTCTATCAACATTAACTCACCCGGCTTAAAATCTTTATTCACTGCACCACACGCATTTGTTAATATAAGTGTTTCTACACCAAGTAGCTTCATGACTCTAACTGGAAAAGTGACTTCCTTTAAGCTATATCCTTCATAGTAATGATATCTGCCTGATAGTAAAACGACTTCTACACCATTTAATTTCCCTACAACGAGCTCACCTTTATGACCTTCAGCTGTTGGTTTGACAAAGTTTGGTATCGATTCAAATGGTATATGGACTGCATCTTTCATCTCATCAGCCAAAACACCTAATCCAGAGCCTAATATAAGACCTATTTTTGGATTCATGTCTGTTCTTGCTAAAATATAGGATGCTGCTTTTTGATATGGCTTCATGTCTTTCATTTCTTATTTCCCCTTTATATGTTGATAAGATTATTATATCATTAAAGACACATCTAAAAGATGTGAAGTTTCACATAGGATTGTTTTCATTTTCTAATTTGGGATATTCTTCATATAATAGAGTTAAAGAGGTGTTTTTATGCAATTTCAAGATCAACTCAAAAAATACTTTGAAGCACACCCTGTGACTTCAATCATTTTAATACTTAATACGTTATTTGCGCTATTAGTTTTACTATCTGGTGGATTTACCATTAATAATTTAGTGAACTGGGGCGGTTTAGTGCCCATACTGGTCACTGAACAAAACGAATATCATCGTTTAGTCTTAGCCATGTTTTTACATGGTGGTATCTTCCACTTTTTAATGAATTCTTATGTCTTATATATCATTGGTGGACAGCTAGAACGCATCATTGGACCTGTTAAGTTTTCTATATTATATGTCATCAGTGGATTATTTGCTTCAATCTTTGTTGTCTTATTTGGTGAACCTAACGTCGTCACCATTGGAGCAAGTGGTGCTATTTATGGTGTGATGGGTGGATTATTCATGCTCACTCTCTTAAAGAAATCTTGGTTTAGACCACAATCGATCAACTGGATTAGACAATTAATTTTGATTAATCTCGTCTTAACCTTCATCATACCTAACATTAGTGTTTGGGGACATTTAGGTGGTCTTATAGGCGGATTTTTACTCTTTTATTTTCTAACACCTAAGAAGCCTTACTTCGTAGTTCAATACGAAATTAAAAACGACATCATAGATGCAGAGCAAAACTTTTGATTTTTTAAACATACACATGGTATCATCAAGATGCTATCATAATTTTATAAATTATAAGGAAAAGAGCGGCCCCTGATCCAGGTCGCTCTTTCCTTTTTATGTTGATTCGTTTTCATTCATTTTTTTAGGTTGTCTTTTCTTTGGTTCTTTCTTTACTGGTTCAGGACTTTTTTTAAAATAATCATAGCTTGCTTTAAGTGTACCTGCAAGTGGTACAGCTAGTAAGACCCCTGCAAAGCCAAAGATGGATCCAAAGAATAAGATGCTTGATAATACAATAAGTGGATGGATATGCACTGATTTACCGTAAACTAAGGGTTGCAAGACACTTGATTCTAAGGCTTGTTCTAATAGGTGAATAAGTAGCACAGCTACTATGCCTATTAAGAATATGGAACTTGTCCCTCCATTTTGTTGATACTCTAGATGATTTGTTAGTAAGAAAACTATCGGTGCAGCAATACCAATCCATGCCCCTAAATAAGGAATAATATTCATTAATCCCATGAGTATTGCAAACATCACTGCATGTGCAATATTAAACTCAGGTATGAAAAAGGATAAAATACCTAATAATAGACCATTATAAAGCGCAATACTGATCATCATAATCCCTTGGCCTTTAAAATAGTTTTTAATGACTGTATCACTTCTTTTACCAAGCTCAACCACATGGGGTTCTAAATCCTTTGGAAACACATGGGCTATGCTTGTAAAGATGTATGTTTTTTCTGTAATAAGATAATAATTAAATACCGGTGTTAAGACTAAGACAAAGATTAACCCAATAATATTAGAAAGAATAGAGGATAAAGACACAAATATCGTGCCAACCAATCCTAAAACCTTTTCTAAGGATGCACCATTATTTGCTATTTCATCTAAGATGCTGCCAATATTGCTGTTTTCCAAATAAGCTTCTATAAATAATTGCAATTCAGCTAAAATGGTTTCAAACGCTTGATAATCAATGAGATTGATGAGTGAGCTAAGGATATTATAAATCTGAGAAAGAATAAAGACTAAAGCAATCGTCATCACACCTAAGATAAAGATCATCCCAATAAATATCGCTAAAATAGCAGCAATACTCATTTTCATCTTTAAAGACTTATGCATCTTTTCAGCTAAAGGTCCTGTGATAAAGCTTAAGAAAAATGCAATGACAAAAGGTAATAAAACCGTACCAAGTGCTGCACCAATTCTTGTTAAAGTATTGTTAAATAGCAAATTTAACACATATAATCCAATGATGCTTAGCACAATAATGCTTGTGATAAGTAAAGTTCTAACTAATTTTTCTTTTGACCATTTTTCTCTCATATACTATCCTCATGTAATGTTTTTTTGTATGTCTTTTTATACTCATACATATCTAAATCTGCCTCATGAAGTAAGTCTTTAATTTCTTTATCTTCATCAAAGATTACAGATCCTAAAGATAAACCAAAGTGATAAGGCGTTGCATCTTCATAAGCATCAAGATGCTTTTGAAGTATTTTTTTCTTTTCTTCAAATAAAGCATGATTTTTATGAAGATATAAGCATGCAAACTCATCACCACCAATGCGGTAACATGTCCCATGATCCTTAAAAACTTCACTGATGATTTTAAACGTTTCTTTAATCGCTCGATCGCCTTCAACATGACCATATGCATCATTAATCGCTTTTAAATTATCAAGGTCAAACATGATGAGTCTTAAATGAATCTTCTTATCGGGATCAAAATAGATGTTTTCTATGTCTCTTTCAAAGGCTAATCGGTTTTGTCCTTGAGTAATATAATCTATATACGCAAGCTTTTCGTAGACTTCACTTTCGTGACTTAGTTTAACACGCAATAATAGGTATCTACTATAGTAATAAAGTAATATGATGGATAAAAATGCTAAACCTATAGATAGGTAAACAGATGTTTGTTTAAAATTACCTAATGCAAAATTAATCAGTTCTAGCAAAGCTAAAATCGTTAAAAAGATGAAGATCTTTATGAAGTTCATCGCGTTTATATTATGATTTTCTTTAATCTCTATGCTTAAAAAGACGACTGTGACAATAATTGATACACCTAATAAAACATGTGTAATAATCACTGATTCAAAGAAATCCATAAATCCTACGATATAAAATAAAACCACCAAGAAAAACTGGATGCTAAATAAGATAATCCCAATATTCAATGGTTTTTTAAATCTGGTTAGCACATGTTCTCTAAGATAATATATAAGCGGGATTGGAAATAACGTTAATGATAAATATGCTAAACTACCTATTAAAAGTTCACTTCCAGTAAAAAATTGTAATAGTCTCGATTCAGCCATCATCCATTGTGATAAAAATATTGCAAAAAGACCAATATATGCAAATCCTCTATCTTGTTTTTTAGTCATGATAAAAGTGGATCCTGTCACTAACAATCCAATAATGAAGATGATTGAAGCAATCAGAAATCTTAAACCATATGTTCTCACTAAATAAGTTAAATGCATCACCTCTGGTCCATAAAAGATCTCATTGATTTGTCCAGACATCGATGTATAAGGTGATTCAAACGTGATTGTTAAGGTTTGTCCATCAATATGTCTAGGTAATCTTACGAAATGCCACATCGATGCAAAAGGCTTATCTAGTGTCATGCCATAGGTTTCTTCGTAAATGAGCTCATCGCCTAAATGCACTTTAACATTGGCTAATGAAGTTCTAATCATGATGTATTGTGGCTCATGAAATGATTCATCTAAAAGATATGAGATGGTATAAGGCGTATTTTTTTGAATCTTTAAATTCACTGGTAGAGAAATCGTACTACCTTCATAATTCCATGTATCTATGGAACTAGGATTTTCTATCGTGATTTTATTGCTTGCTCTACCTACAAAAAATAAAATAAAAAACACAATGAGTGCGAGTATGAATACAAGATACGGTCTTAATGTTTTCATCTTTTTTCCTCCATATGTGTTTTTTATTATTATAACCTAAAAAGACTATTTTGTGATAAAAAGGATGCCTAAGCATCCTCTATTATCGATAAAATCTTTTTGATGTTTCAAGTTTTAAGTCACCAGAAGATACTTCTGAAATAAGTTCTAGTAAGATGAGGCGTTCCTTATCTTCAGATGTCACTTCTCTAAATCCAAAACCTAAGTAATAATTCAAGTATTTTTTAAACTCTTCTTGCATACGTATGAGGTTATAGCTTGAACATAAAGTCTTAGTTTGATTATTTTGTCTTTCAATGATTGAGTAAAGTTTTTGCATGATAAGATCCTCCTTTGGGTATTATTTTACTTTATTTAAGGTTTAATAAAAGGGCGTATATGTCCTATTCCTACAATAAGTTATTACTTATTTCTTAAGTTTTTGATACAATAGTATATGAAAGAAAAAATGCATGCAATCCCCCCCGGGATGCATGCCATTCGAATAGATAACGGATGAAAATCTACTCAAAATTTAAGTGTCTTCTGATCGATCGCAACTATGTCGATGTGATGTTGGTGGTTAAAGCTATTGGCTTCTTCCTTTTTTTCCACATAGGAAATCACATCTTGTTCAAAAGATGGATCAAGATCATCTTCCACTAAAGTTGGTTTAGAATCCATCAAAATTCCCCCTGTTTTTGACATATAAACCCTCCGTTTGTTTATATTGTATCGTAGAAAAATTAAAAACCATAGAGCAAATATGGCCTATTGTAATTGAGGTGACTTTTTTTATGGACTCAAAGTATTCAAAAGAACTTGCTATGTTTTTCGATACCATTAGATATCAAAGAGGACTTACACAAATCGATTTTATCGATGGCATTGTCTCTATTAGACAATATCGAAGATATTTAAGCGGTGAATCTAAAATGACTCAAGATGTCATTAATCAATTTTCAAGAAAATTAGGCTTTAAGCCAGAACATGTAATTTTAGATTTTGAAGCATCTAGAATTAATGAAGGTAAGCTTGTTGTCCAATTTTATAACGCTGTTGTAAATTATGATAAAGAAAAAGAGAAAACACTGGGCAACATGATTAAGGCTACAGAAATTGTTGACCCTTACCACAAAGTCTTTTTAGCTTATACGTATGAATTGCAGAACTTGTATCATAAAAAAAACGATGAGAAAACTTTTTTAGAAAATGCCTTAAAGATCATAGATTATCCTAACATTTTAAAAAGAGACTTACTCTCTGCTGTTGAAATCTTGATTTTAGCATCTTTAATTACAGTACCTCTTTTTGATGGTAAAGATCAAGTTGCAACAAGAATAAAGATTTTAATGGAAAATCCTAATCTTATGATTAGTGGAGATAACAATAGAGTTCTTTTTGCTTGTATGGTGAAACTATCGACTTATTATGGGATTAATAAAAGATTCCAAGATGTCATTGATATTTGTTTGCTAGGTGTTAAAAATTCACATGAACAAAACTCATATTATCTTTTGGATTATTTCTACTATAATTTATCTTTAGCATATCACTATTTAAATAATGAGAAAGAAAGAGATTATTATATCTATAGACTATTTATGACTCTAGAGATGTCAGATAACAAAGCGAAGTTTAAAAAGTTTAAGGATTTGGTTGAAGATGATTATAAGATTCATTTTGAATCCTTTATTCATGAGTACATGAAAATATATAAGTTTATCAAAAAGTGAACTATTTCTCGCTCACTTCTTTTTTTTAGATCTCTTTAATCCATCTTGTTATTTCATCAGAAGATGGAATACGTCCAAACACTTTGACTTTTTCATTAATTACTAACGCTGGTGTGCTTAAGATGTTATAAGACATGATATCTTTAATGTCTTCTACTTTAGTTATATTGATATCTTTTCGATCCAATGCTTCTACCACACGTCTTACTTGAGATTCTAAAACCTGACATTTTTTACATCCTGTACCTAATACTTTAATTTCCATATGTTTCCTCCTCTATAATAAGAATCCACCAAAGGCATTAAATAAATAGCCCATGATTAATATACCTACTGTAACAATACCAACAAACATATAAAATAGTTTGGGTTTTACGACTCTTTTAATCATAATCATTGAAGGCAGCGATAATGCTGTGACTGCCATCATGAAAGCTAAGACAGTGCCAATACCTACACCTTTTAAAACTAAAGCTTCAGCAATAGGTAGTGTGCCAAAGATATCCGCATACATCGGTATACCAATGATGGTAGCTATAAAAACTGAAAATGGATTATTGTTACCAAGGATGGTTTCTATCCATGTTTGTGGAATGAAACCGTGTATAACTGCACCAATACCGACGCCGATTAAAACGAAGAGCCATACTTTAGAAATAATCTCTTTCACTTGATAGATTGCATAATTGTATCTTTCTTTTTTAGTCATTTTATAGTCATCAAAATCAACTTTTCCGCTTTGATTTTGAATACTCTCTTTAACGAAATCTTCGATATATCGATCCATTTTAAAGATAGAAATCAGTGTACCACCAACGATCGCGATGATGAGCCCAACAATGACATAGGCTATTGCTATTTTCCAGTTAAAGATACTTGCAAGTAAAACGACAGATGCTAAATCAACTAAAGGTGATGAAATTAAAAATGAGAAAGTGACGCCAACAGGTAACCCGGCTTTAGTAAATCCGATGAAAATAGGTATCGATGAACATGAGCAAAATGGCGTTACTGTGCCAAGTAAAGCACCTACGGTGTTTGCAGGCACACCTTTTAACTTACCTAGTATCTTTCTTGTCCGATCAGGTGAAAAGAAAGACTGAATATAAGATGCTATAAAAATCAAAACAGCAAGCAATAAAAAGATTTTAATCACATCATAGATAAAAAAGGATAAGCTCTTAAATAATAAAGTATCTATATCTATACCTAAGATTTGACTTAAGAAATTGTTGACACTTCTTTCCAGCCAAGTCATTTTTAATAATTGATCATTAAGCCAAACGAAGATGCTATTTATCATAGGTTGCAAGATCCTTTCATTGCTTTAAGTGCTTCTAGATATGAAATCATATCATCAATCTTATCAAAATCAACATAATGCTTTTTCCATGTACCATCTTTTTTGGTTGTTGTTAAATTTAAATCTGATAGCATCTTAAGATGATAAGACATGGTGGGCTGTGTAATCTCTATACCATCCATGAGTGTACACGCACATGTTTCTCCTTTGACAAGTCTTTCTAAGATGGTAAGCCTATTAGCATCTGATAGTGCTTTAAATAATTGTGCTAGTTCCTGCTTCATAAGGACTCCTTTATTATATAGATGTTTATCTATATTGATATCCATCTATATTATAAATGATAGATTTTTATTGTCAATAGTAAAAAGAAAAAGCATGAAGCTATCATGCTTTCTTGCCTATTTAAAGTAAATACTAACACTGGTACCTTGTCCTATACTGCTTTGAATCTTTAAATCTGCATTTAATTTGCGAACTATATCTTTTATGATTTGATAACCTAGACCACTACCTTTTTCATGGAGACGACGCGCCTCTTCAGCTCTATATGGTCCTTTTAAAATTTGATTGATTGTCTCATCACTCATGCCAATGCCTTGATCTTCTATGCATAATTTTCGCTCATCTTTAAGAACATTTATATGAATCGTTGACTGTTCTTTTGAGTAATAAAAGGCATTAAAAATGAGATGCTCCACCAATCTTTTTAAGTCTTGATCAGAAATTATCACTGATAAAGGTTCTAGTTTCAATAAGATATGAATATGCTTACTATCAAAAACTTCTTTATACTTTGCAATGTATTTTTCAATAAATATAGAAATGTCTTGTTCATATGGTAATTCTACATAATCTAATTCGATAAATTTGGGTACTAGAAGAGAGATTTTTTTAACCTCATCTAGTAAATCCTTAAGCATCTCATCATTAGGGACTATGCTTTGCTTTAAAAAGGACTCTGCATAGATTTGAATGACCGAAAGCGGTGTTTTAATATCATGTGCTAATCTTTTGATATGCGATTCATAGATTGTTTTTTGTTTATCCTTTTGTTCAAAACTACGCATTAATTCTTGGTGTATATGCTTAATCTCTTGGTATGCAAATATCACATGTTGATCTTCAATATGATCTAAATCACTTTTGATTTTTAAGCTTTCTTTTTTTAGATATTGATACAAAATTAAACCACCCAGTGTAAATAATGTAATTGATATAAGATTAAGCCCTAAAAAGCCAGATAGCATATCTTTACTTAAGAAGGATGATTCAAAGTTAACAGCTAGATAGCCAACGATTATATCCTCATAATAGACTGCTTCAAATTTTGATAATTTATCTTCTTGATCATTTGTGAAAAGTGTGATATCTTGTGCATCCTTAAAGTGAAGTGTAACTTCATTGATATGCGTATAGTGTTCTAAATAAACCTTGAGTGTATCTAAATTGGATTCTGTTGCTAAATGCGCAGACATATTGTATAAAGAGCGATATTGACGATCAATCTCTTTTTGATATTGGTTATTAGAAAATAAGTAAAATGCAATATTAAGTAAAAAGATCGTTGATAAAAAAATGATTAACACATACTTAAAAACGTGAAAAACAAGTAATCTTTTAATGCTGTTCATCTTTAACCCCCACAAATTGATACCCTATACCGTAATGTGTCTTAATATAAGATTGATGTGTTGATATATCAATCTTTTTTCTAATATTTTTGATAAATGCATCGATGACTCTATCATATGCATCACTATCAGAAAAGCACTGTTCGATAATCATGTCTCTTGATAGCACCATGTGAGGATGTGATATCAAGTACCACAAAACATCATACTCATAGGGTGTAAGGCTTATTAAAGTCTCATCGATATAAACCTCTCTACTTAGTGGTAATACTTTTAAATGACCTTGGTTAAAAGAAAGTATGTTGGGATGACTAATGACTAGTCTTTTTTCTACATTTTTGAGTTTAGCCATAACCTCTTCAATGGAAAAAGGCTTTGTCATATAATCATCTGCACCAATCTTTATAACATCAATTTTATCTTTAATATCGATTTTCGCAGATAAGACGATGATATAAACATCGCTTACTTCGCGTATTTTTTTGATAAGTTCTTCCCCTTGTATACCAGGTAACATAAGATCTAGCATGATTAAATCAAAATGTGCTTCCTTAAGCATTAAAAGAGCATTTTCACCATCATAAGCTTGTTTGACATCATGACCATCTTTTTTTGCGTGCATAGCTAGTAATTGATTTAACTTGGGATAATCTTCAACAACGAGTAGTTTCATATAATCACCTTCGCTCTTTATTATACATCAAAAAAAATGGGTGAAAGGATTCATTCACCCGTTTTCATCATCACTTAATCAAGAATGTTGTTTGATATGATGCTTTCAATCAATACTTCTTTTATTTCTTTGATTTCTATAGTTAATTCATCGATAGATAAATCATCGATGCTTAATAATAGTAGCTTTTCAGCAAATAGAAGATCCAAATTTGCTTGTTCATCACTTGTCTTATGTAAATAGTACCACTCATATATGTATCCATCGCTTAAGGATGCACAAGAATTATATGGATCGTAAGAACCCATCATTCCCATGCCTTTATATGTGATTTTTACATCCTCAATCATGCTTTCTTTGATGAAGCTGATTGTGTCTATTGCATCTTGAAGTGACTGATTTTTAATATCTGATGCTTTGATTTTCTCTGAAAATATGAAATCAAAAACTTCTTGATCATCAACTGATAAATGAAGATAAATACTTTCATAGCTATTGATGTCATATCGTGTTCTCATCATGCCATGATATGCTATGGCATAATCTCTATCCTGATTTTTAGGATAGGCGTAACTAAGACTTAATGACAACATAACAATAAATAACAAAACAAATAATGAGCCTGTGATTAAGATACTTTTTCTCATATTACTTATCCCTCACAATATCCATCAGCTTTTCGTATTCATCGATGGTAATTTCACCTTTAGCAAGTCTAGTTTTTAAAGCTTCAACTGCACGATTTTCTCTGTGTTCTTGTTGGCTATTTATCCCATTGAATATGAAATAGATAACACCGATCCAAAATATACCCATCGCAAGCATACCAAATGGCATACCCCAACCACCAATCATATGTCCATAATACGGATAATCATTATTTTCAAACCATCTAGGATAAAAGAATCCAAAGAATAGGACACCGATAACTAATAAACTCATTAAAAAAACTAAAATGATACTTTGATACTTCTTCATAAACTCACCTCATCTATAGCATACCAAATCATTGTGAATGAAAAATGAATAGATAAAAACTTGCAATTATAAAAGTGTGTGTTATAATGAATGTATAAGACCCCTCCCATGGTGGGGTACAGGAGGCTGAAAAAATGAATCAAACTGAGCATCAAAATCACGCACACATACATCAGGATAAAATCAATCAGTTGTTAAAAACAAGTCGTGGACAAATTGAAGGCATCTTAAAAATGTATGCCGATGGTAGATATTGTGTAGATATCTCTAAGCAAATACTCTCAGTCATTGCTATGCTACAAAATGCAAATGCTCTCATCTTAAATGATCACATTAACACTTGCGTTAAAGAAGCTATATTAGATCAAAAAGGTAAAGAGAAAATCGATGAAATCACTGAAATATTAGTGAAATACTTAAGGTGAGGTATGACAATGCATAAAAAAATAATAGGTATCTTTGTTGCTTTAATATTCATCTTAGGAGTTACATTTTGGGCTAATAAAGAATCACCAAAGGAAAGTGATTTTTTAAGAGCTTATGGTTTAGATCAAATGAATCTCAAGGAGATCATTAGCACATTAGAACAAAAACTAGATGAGCCATCTTATTTTAGTGCTTCGATCACTGGATCAAAGCTATATCTTGGTGATGATAAGGATCAAATTGAGATTGACTTACCAAATAACGCGTTTTACCTATCTTTTGCACCTTATATTTCAAAAACACATCCTTGTGCTAACCACAATCTTGTGACATGTAGAGGTGAGCTTACAAATACATCATTTTACGTGACTGTGACAGATATAAATTCAAATCAAATCATTTTAGATGACACAATCACTAGCAGTGCAAATGGCTTTGCAGGTATTTGGTTACCTAGAAACAAAAACTATCGAATTGAGGTTTCTTATCAAGGATTCTTCGCTTCAAACGATATTTCAACTTACAACACATCAAATACTTGTTTAACCACGCTTAAATTAACTTAAAGGAGGTTACATTTATGCAAAAGCATCATCATAATCAACATGATGAACATCATCATAAAAATCATCATGATCATCATCATAAAGAGACTAATGACCATCATGATCATCATGATCATCATCAAATGATGGTCACTGATTTTAAAAAAAGATTTTTCTTTTCACTCATTTTATTATTTCCTATTTTAGCTATTTCACCTATGATTCAAACATTTTTAGGTTATGATTTGAGATTTAGTGGAGATTTAATCCTACTACTATTCTTAAGTACCCTATTATTTATTTATGGTGGCTATCCGTTTTTTAAAGGCATGATTGAAGAAATGAAGGATAAAAAACCATCTATGATGTCTTTAATAGGACTGGCAATAGGTGTTGCATACTTTTATAGTGCCTATGCAGTATTGTTTAATGTAGGTCATGATTTTTTCTGGGAATTATCATCCTTAATATCCATTATGCTCTTAGGTCATTGGATTGAAATGAAATCCGTGCTTGGAGCATCTAAAGCACTTGAAGAGCTGTTAAAATTAATGCCCGAGACGGCACATTTAGTTTTAGAAGATGGCCAAATTAAAGAGATTTCAATCAAAGATATCAAAAAAGATATGCATCTTCTTGTAAAACCTGGTGAAAAAGTACCTATTGATGGAAAAATCATTGAAGGTAAATCCTCAGTAAATGAATCTATGCTTACAGGAGAATCAATGCCCGTATCAAAGACTGTAGGAGATGAGCTCATTGGTGGTTCCATCAACGCAGAAGGATCCTTAACGTATCAAGTCACACGTGTTGGTGATGAAACATTCCTATCACAAGTCATCAAGCTTGTTAAAGATGCTCAAGCAACACGCTCAAAAACGCAAAGAATCGCTGATATAGCAGCGAAATATCTCTTTTATATCGCGCTTATTGGTGGTATATCTACATTTCTTATTTGGATACTTTTAGAAAGAGACTTAGGCTTTGCTATGGAAAGAGCTGTCACAGTCATCATTATTGCATGTCCTCATGCACTGGGCTTGGCAACACCCCTTGTTACTGCTGTTTCTTCTAGTATCGGTGCTAAACATGGTTTACTTATTCGCAATCGAGCAAATTTTGAGCAAGCGCACAAAATCGACACAGTCGTTTTTGATAAAACAGGCACTTTAACGAAGGGAACATTTGGTATTTCAAAGATTGTTAGTAACTCAATTAGTGAAGATGAATTATTATCACTTGCGTATGCAATCGAAAATGCATCAGAACACCCAATAGCACAAGCAATTGTTGCAAAAGCGAAAGAGAAAAAAATAACACTTAAGAAAGCAAAGGATATTGAAGCATTGCCAGGCAAAGGTTTAAAAGGCAAAATAGATCAGTCAATCATAGAAATTGTCAGTCCTGGATATCTAAAAGAGGCCAAGATATCTTTTGATGAAAAAGCTTATAGCGCATTAGCTAAAGAAGGTCAAACGGTTGTCTTTGTTTTAAAAGATCAAACTTTATTAGGTTATATTGCATTAAGCGATGTGATAAGAGAAACATCCAAAGAAGCCATTCAAACACTTCAAAACATGGGCATTGAATCATATATGCTCACAGGTGATAATCAAAATGTCGCACATGTAGTTGCTGAAAAGATTGGCATCAAAGAAGTGATTGCAGAGGTGCTACCTAATCAAAAATCAGAAAAAATCGAATCATTAACCAAGGAAGGTAAGCGTGTAGCCATGACAGGTGATGGTATTAATGATGCCCCAGCATTAGCAAAAGCACATCTTGGCATTGCAATTGGTGCGGGAACTGATGTAGCGATTGAAACCGCAGATGTCATACTTGTCAAAAGTAATCCTATGGATGTTGTTCATATCATTAAGCTATCAAAATCCACATATAGAAAGATGATTCAAAACTTGATTTGGGCAACAGGATACAATGTTATTGCTATGCCCTTAGCAGCAGGCGTTTTAAGCTCTATCGGTATTTTACTCAGTCCAGCTATAGGTGCGGTACTCATGTCACTTAGCACAGTCATAGTTGCAATCAATGCAAGACTTTTAAAAATTTAATAGTTTAATCAAAAAGGCCATAAATGACGAAATCCCGCATTTATGGCCTTTTATTCATAAATAATTCGAAAAATTACTAAAATAATACACAGGTAATTTTGCTCTTAAACATCTTCTTTTATGGATGTTAAAAACTCAGCATGATATCCAGTTTGAGTAATTGCGTTTAAATAAGTGTTGATATCAGGATCAATTTGATCTACTACTACTTTTGCAATATGTGTCATTAAATCAATATCTACATTTGCTACATCATATTGATTTAGTGCGCTTTTAATACGATTTACACAACCAATGCAATGAATCTCGCCAATTCGAAAAATAAGTGTTGTCATAAAATACCTCTCTTAATATGTATATTTAGTCTTCTAGATAATAAATGTGTCTTATGTGATCTTTATTTTCTACATACGCAATGATGTATGTATCTTTTGATAATATAAGATCATTAACCGTTGTAACAAAACCATTATCATTTAATGTTTTTGGATAATCCTTATCTTCACTATTCGTATGCATACCAAATCGATATGACCTACTGATAAAATCAGTACAGTAAAACTTGTTATCTCGATCCATAAAAAATAGAAAGTTATAAAGAGAACGATTCTCAAGATGTCTATTTGCATAAGATAAAGTTTGATTTAAGATATCCTCATCGACATTTTTTACTCTGAGCACAACAAACTTTTCTCTATAATATGCGCCATAATATGGATATGATGGATCCTTTTCGCTTCTATAATTTGGTAACATCCAATAATTAGTAGAGGACTTTCTAACACCTACTGAAAACGAATGCGTTCCATCAGAAGGATCTTTAATGATGTCAATGATACTTTCATTTTCTTGTGGAAAACCAGTAGCTTCTATGAATTGATTTTCACCATTATTAAGTGCAGCATGTCCACCAACAAAAAAACTCATAGCTTGATGAAAACCAAAGACATATGGAAAAGGTGATGCTTGTGTAACAAATATATCTCCTTTTTGTCCTATAAATGGTTCTTCTTTGGTTGTATAGAATACACTTCTTTTATCATCAAGTTCATAATCTTTCTCTCTTTTAATTGGATGATACATTCTATTTTCAATCTCACCATTTGGAAAAAGGATACTAACTGACATCTCTTCTTGACTATCTTTTATAAAGTTATTAATGAGTTCGTTCACTTTGATATGTTGATATAATCCATATAAGATTGTTGATATTAAAATGATAGTTAATATGAATAGAACTTTAAATCTGATTTTCCGTATGTTCATGTGTATACCTCTATTTTCATTTTATACATAGAATGTGAATGTAATATGAATGATGATTGTCATTTAGCATAGATTCACTTATACTAATAGAGATACATAAATATTTTCACACCCAAAATGAGATGAGGTGCTTTCTCATGAATACGATTGAACTTTTTAACTTCTACTATTTTTTATATATAGGTATACTCATATGTATGACGTTCGTTATTTCTCTATTTTTGGATAACCAATCCTTAAGATTTAAAAAAGGATTTATTCTTGGCTTAATCATCTTCAATTTTATTATTCATTTTTTGAAGATATTCATTTATCCATATACACTTATAGATCATGTATGGACAAAAGTCACTTTTGAAAATATTTCAGCTGCGACGATTTTACTTTTTCCATATTTATATGTATCAAAAAACCAAACATTAAAAGACTATATGATCATCATTGGTCTTTCTGCAGGCCTCATACCTCTGATTTATCCAGCAGATGCTATGTCAACAATGTTTAATGGCACGATTCATATTGGTGAAAGACCTGTATTTATGCTAGAAAACATAAGGTTTTATACAGCACATTATATATTGTTCTTAGTCGCATTTTTAATGCTAAGATATAACATCCATATCGTCTCATTTAAAAGAGCTCTAAAAATACCCTTGATATTTATTGGTGTTTTAGTGTTGTTATTGATTAATGAACTTTTGATTACATACTTTGGTGGTGTCCCTTTTGAGGATCTCTTTGATCCTAATAAAAGAAATCCATCCATGATTTTTGGTATCAAGGATGGATATGAAGAAATTAGTGTGCTTTTAAAGGTGTTTGTCCCAAAATTCATGGAAATAACTCACCCAGTTTACGGATTTACTTTTTTAGTACCAGTCATCTGGTTAATGATACCTCTTTATATTTATGGGAGTATAATTATCATTTTGTTTTATGTGATTATAGATAGGAAAAATCTTATAACCTGGATAAAAAAGTCAAGATAATGTGTTACTTTCTTATTTTGCTGCTTTGATGACAGCTTTAGAAATATATGTCGCGACTTTCTTATTGAATATATTAGGAATAATGTACGTTTCAGTAAGATCTTCTTTTTTAATAATACGTGCTAAAGCTTTGCAGGCAGCAATTTTCATGTCATCTGTGATGTCTTTAACTCTAGCTTCTAGTGCACCTTTGAATATGCCTGGAAAGACTAAAGCATTATTGATTTGGTTAGGTTGATTAGATGCTCCAGTTCCAACGATTCTTGCACCAGCTTCTAAAGCTATTTCTCTTGTGATTTCAGGTATTGGATTAGCAAGTGGAAAAACAATAGCATCAATAGACATAGAAGCTATCATATCCTTAGAAACGATATTGCCTGCTGAGACACCAATAAACACATCAGCATTATTAAGAGCATCCTTTAGTAAACCTTGTTGATTATTTTTATTCGTATGTTTAGTAATCTCTTTTTGTGCATCGTTTAATGAGATGTCTCCTTTATTTAAAATACCTTGTTTATCGCATACTGTGATATGTTTTGCACCAAGTTTGATGAGAAATCTTGTAATAGCGATGCCAGCACTACCTGCGCCATTTATAACTATTTTTACTTCTTTTAGCTTTTTTTCAACAATCTTTAAAGCATTAATGAGTGCGGCACCAACAACGATGGCTGTGCCATGTTGATCATCATGAAAGACAGGGATATCACATAATTCCTTTAATCTTCTTTCTACTTCAAAACATCGAGGTGCAGAGATATCTTCTAAATTGATACCACCAAAAGATGGTGATAGACGATAAATCGTTTGAACAAGCTCATCTGTGTCTGTCGTATTTAATACAATAGGAATCGCATCAATATCAGCAAACCTTTTAAATAAAGCGCATTTGCCTTCCATGACTGGCATTGCAGCTAAAGGACCTATGTTACCTAAACCTAAAACAGCTGTCCCATCAGAGATGACTGCAACTGTGTTTCTTTTCGCTGTTAAAGTGTAGACTTCGTCAGGATTTTTGTAAATCTCTCTACAAGCTTCAGCAACACCGGGTGTATAGACTAGTGTCATATCAGACATGTCTTTGATGTTGTATTTATTTTTGATTGATATTTTGCCATTTAGTTTTTTATGTAGTTCTAGTGATTTTTGATAGATGTCCATAATATACCTCATCCTATAAATTTTCATACAAGCTCATGTCTATTATAAGTGATAAAAGTTAATTTTACTTAGTACTTAATTAAAAAGCCACAAAAGTTGTGGCTTTGTCTTTTGAAACTTAGTTTTGTGCGATATAGTCAATAACTGCTTGAGGTGTCATATTTTCTCTGATGGTGTCATATATTGGTAATAACACATCATAACCATAATAAATAGCATTTTTATCAGTGGCTGTTGTAGTATTAGTCACTGTGATAGAATTTCTTGAGTTGACTTGTGTATATCCTGTGCTTTCTTCATATGCTCTCCAAATAAAAAACATAGGAATTTGCAGTTCAATCTTAGTATATTCGTCCGTTGTGGCATTAAATGTATAGAAGTATTGTGTTTTTAACTCAATGTCGTATTGTCTAGCTCCAGTAAGCGTATTATGTGTAACAAATAAAGTATCCTTATTGTTAATGTAAATAGAATTTGCGTTATTACCATTTGCAGTAGCAATGACTTTAATATTATTAATGCCAGTTAAGTTTCCTAATGGGTACCACATCGTATCATATGTTCCCACAATAGGTACAGATTCTTTAACTTCTGATCCAACCATAAGACCTGTTTGATTATCATAAACTTCAACGTTTCGTTTTGTTGTCGCTTGAATTAAGAAATCTCCCTTTTCACCAATGATGGTAGTATGTGTGTTTCCAACATGTAACAATGCTCTTGTATTGATACCAACTTCATTAACACCAACAAAATGATATAAACTACCTCTGACACCATCATCATCTCTTGTAAATTCAATGTGTGCTCTGAATGTGCCAAACAAACGAGCAGCAATCACAAATGAATCTTCAGTCACTTCATATTTAATGACATTCGCTTCAGTAATAAAGAGTCTACCACCATATATATAGCCATCCTCAAAATTTATGTAATAAAGTTCTAATGATATGTCATTATAAGAAATCGTCAAATTGTATCCTTCGTCCAATATAATAGTTACGGAAACTCCAGCAATGGTTGTTGTAAAGTTGTTATAATCATCTGGATTTTCATTAATAAATGTTTGATATGCCGTAGCTAATGTGTTTGCAGTCTGATATATGGGATCCAAATACCCCATAACATTTTCAATATCTAACATAATGTCATATAGAATATTCATTTGCTTACCAATACCAGTATTCGGAATAGCAGATACATTCACAAATGATGTATAGTTCATTGATGGAGATCCTTTATAAACTTTGTTTTCTAAAGCGAAGCTTTCTGGTAAAAATGTCCATGGATCGGGTCTATCCATGACACTTAAAATGATGCTTGACACATCTGGCAATGTAATCATTTCTACTTCTACACTTAAAGTGATATTATTACTTGGCATGATGAAAGTACGATTTGTGATGAATGTAGATGTGGAACCAATCATATATTTTAATGTGTTAGGCTTTTCTCTATACAAGAGATCAAGATTTAAAACAACCTCTATGACTGTGCCTGCTTCGAATGAAGCCCCCTCATTTACTATCTCTATTTCAACACCATCAATGTCTGGTATTGTAATCGTGTAAGTAGGAATTGTTAAAGTTTTAAATGTAACTGTAACTATAACATTCCCTTCTGGCATGATGAAAGCATTATTAGAGACTGTAATCACTGTAGAACCATGAAGTACACTAATAATATCAATTGCCATATTTGAGTCTGGTGTTATCGTTAATATAACAGTCGCTCCAGCTTGAGCAGAACTAACATTTGAGGTAACTTCGCCACCATTATTTTGAGTAATACTAACAGTATATGTTGGTTGTGTGGTTTCTTTAAATGTTACTTGAACTAATACATTTCCATTTGGCATAGTGAATGTCAAATTAGTGACAGTAACTTGAGTCGTTCCCTGCGAAACACTAACTGTATCAATCTCATATCCTTGGTTAGGTTGAGCATTTATGGTGATTAGTTCACCTTGTGTAGCTTGTGATTTGTTAGTGCTTACTGTTCCATTGGATACATTCTCGATTTGAATTGAGTATGATGTGACCTCGGTAGGTTCTGAAGGCACTGAGGGCTCTGTATCGATATTACCCTCTTCACACGCTAAAAGAACGAAGCTCATGATAGATAAAACAAAAACTAATAAAAACCTCTTTAAAAAATTATTTAATTGCATCATGGTATCCCTCCCGAAGATTCATGTATGTTTAATATAATTTTACCAATATCATTTGAAATGATTCTTTCATTTTTAATAAAAGAATCCATATATTAGAAAAATCTAACATATGGATCTACTCCTTGGTTATATTTGGGCTCTTTTATTTATTTTTTGTCATTTTCATTTCAAGTAAAGAAAATGTATTAAGCAGTAGATATACAAGTTCAAATGTATCACAATCAACAAAGATTGATGCACCTCTTATGGTATCTATAAACAATCTTACAACATATTTATGATCACTGAATTCTATGGTAGGTGAACTAAATAATAGAGCTAAAGATTGGACTTTAGAAAACAAAAAGTTATCAGATGTTAATACACCAAAAGGCTGTTTTTGTTTTTCAAGAACATTACCATCACTTAAAACTTCATAACCAATTAATTGACTCAAGCTAAGTTGTGGTAAGTCAAAAGCATTTTTAAAGAAATCCTTCTCATCAATCATACCTTTTCTAATATACGAAAACTCGAAAGTCTCATCATTAAAAACGACAAAAGAAACATTAACAAAAGGTGTAAATTTTTTCTTCTTGTGATGTGTTATGATGATATGATTATATTTATCTTTGAGTAAACTTATGATTCCGATTTTTAATTGATCTAAATCCATAAACGTATCACCTTATGATTTCTTTTTTCTTTTCATCAATCCTTTTATTCTTAATATCCATTTTCCAAAAAACTCTTTTCTCTTAATGCTGTTTTCAATTTGCTTTTTCTTCTTAAAAGCTTTTTCTTCTTGTTTTATTTTTCTTTTTTGTTCTAACGCAGTTTTTTTAAGTACATCTAGATCATTTCTTAACAAGATTTGTACCTGTTTTTTCACTTGTTTTGTTTTTGATACTGTAGTTAAACCTAAAGCGTCTGTAACATACGTTTGAATGTTATCCACTTTTAATGATCCTTTATTAATATCAGATACAATAGATTTTAAAAGTTGCATATCAATTTTTGCTGATAGATAATCTCTTGAAGATATAACTATTTTATGGTCAAAAGGTAGTTCTTTATGTTTTAAGTAACTTTGATAGAAATCAATATTTTGTCCTTTATAAACATAACCAAATCCCGATACACGAATATCGTTAATGTTCTTATTAAAAATCTGAATTGAGAAATCTTTCGTGCCGTCTAATGCGTTGATATCCGAGGAAGATATTATCTGGAATTTTTTATTAGAAAAGTACATAGCAAAATATTTATTAAAGCTTAAGATTAGCGCACTAAGAAATATAGTTAATATAAAGAGTAATACGACAATTACTTCAAAGTTTTCAATTAAAAATGTCATCAGTTAACTTCCCCCTTCTCAATCATCAAATCAATCAATTGATTGATTTTTTTGAATGTTTCAAGATTATAATACTTTTCATCAATTCTTGCGCCTTGTTTCAATAAATAGATCATCATATCCATATCATTTAGTTTCACAAATGATAGAAGATAATTTAAATCATCTTTTGAAAGATAAGTTTTCATATCATTAAGTAATGATATATTAGATTTTTGTACACATGTTTCACCAACCTTTTTGAAATTGATGACCTCATGATATGTAGCAATCAAATGAGATGTAACATCTTCTAAATCATACTGAATCGTTTTTTTAACGATTGGTGTTAAATCTGTGAACAAACCTTTTTCGGCGAACTTTCTTATCAGTTCATAATCCTTTGTCTCTATGATCTCTAAATAGGTTTTTTGAGCATCAATACTTACTTTTCTAACCCATGAAATCGGTTCTTTATAATAGTAGTCTATGTAAAGATGAATACCTTCAATAAATTCATAACGAATGAATGTCTTGATATTGGAGTATAAATCTTCATCTTTCTGTTTGCTTTTCATGTAGGTCATTAGTACATTTTTTAAATGATAATATCCTATTACTTCAATGAAATCTGTGTTGGTTAGTGGGATAGGTGTTGATTCGTTGTTTTTAAATGGCCACATTGACTTAAGAACGGGTTTATAGTTTATAAACTTAGCAACAAATGTCTGCATACTAGGTTTATCAAGTAATCCCCATATGACTAATGCTTCTTTTTCGTTATCAATATCAAATGAACCGTTAAGTTTTGTGTATATGAGAATATAATCTAAAATACCTTCTAGTTCTTCTTCTAACATGAACTTAATAACAAGCAAGTAAATCTCCTTTGCGCGGTGATAATAATCTTCTACAAATGGAATCTTCTTTTGATGTATGTACATAAACATTTCTTTTTGCTTAGCCTCAATGATGTAATCCATTAAAACCTTACCGTAAAGATCGGGTTGGGCAATTCTTAAATTATCCACAGGTACTGTAGAGATTGCATTAAGTCCTTTTTGCACAACCTTTTGATATTCAGAAACAACCTCATCTGATGTTTTGGTTTTCAAATTCAGAAGATCATCTAGTGTTATTTCAAATAGTTTAGCAATCTGAATAAGGTTTTGAATATCAAATGAGCTTTTCCCTCTTAAATTCTGAGATACAGCTGATTTAGAAATAGCTAGAGCTTCAGCTAGATCATCTTGTGTCATACCATGTTGTTTAAGAAGCTTTTTGATGTATTCTCCTACCTTTACATTATCAATAATATCTGGCATAAAGTCGCCCCCTTATATCTTTAGTATAGCGGTAAACTGAAAATTAATAAAGATTGTTTGTACTTAACTATTGATTAACCTTTTGCTTATATTTTAGCAAATGTACTAAAAACAATTACTTCAATGTAAAGAATTGCTTAACTATTTTTGCTTTTTTGTCTTGATTAAATAGTTGTTATGCTTTAACAATGCGCTTATCTATTAATGTTAAATCAGTCAGAAATATTAAAATATTAATCAAGTCCAATAACATAATGTGCTATATTAGAATATATAATCGCTCTTTAGAGGTCCACATGAAATACGAAAATCAATTAATATTAAAAAAACATCAATCCAAACATATGATAGATATTGAAGTGATTGATTCAAAAGTAGATATCCATAAACCTCACGATAAGAGAGAGGTTGTGAGAGGTGTTTGTATCCACAAGAGAAAAATCCTTGTCGTTTATCCTAACAATGAACTCATCTATGGATTACCTGGTGGTGGAATTGAGTCAAATGAATCACATCAAGATGCATTAAAAAGAGAGATGAATGAAGAGGTTGGTGCTGAAGATATCAAAATCCTTAATTATTTAGGCAAAATGACTACCTTTAGAAAAAAATATCATAGTGATGAGATTTTTGTGCCTACACACCATCTTTATTTGATAGACATTCTTCATTATGGCACACAAAACCTCATATCATATGAAGCTGCTTTAGGCTTAGCATTTAAGTTTGTTGATATCGATGAAGTGATTAAAACAAATGAAGAAGCTTTAGAAAAAAGAAACCAAGATTATCTTGATTTCTATACAAATCAAACCGTATTATTCAAAATTATAAAAAGTGCATTAAATATGTGATGCATTTATTCATTATAAGATATTAAAATATATAATCACAAAGTGTTTATTTCTTCTTCTTAAATTTAATCCATAAAACGAGTAAGATGAATGGTAATATTGTCATCAAGATGAATATGATAAAAGCGGTTTCTATGCTCACTTTTTCCATCTCCTTCTCATACCTTTACAGTTTTATTATATCACTATACAATGCGATGAAAACGTAATCATTGCGTTTTTTTTATGCTTATCATACATATCATGTATAATAAACTTAATTTAAATTGGTTTGAATATCAAAATATTTATAAAAAGGATGAATAAAGGAGATTTTCATGAATCAATTACCAAGAATTATACAAGGCGGTATGGGCGTTGGTGTTTCCAGTGTAGAACTTGCTCGTACGGTTTCCATGCATGGCGAGTTAGGTGTGATATCAGGTACTGCCATCGCACTCACTCTAGCTAGAAAACTACAAACAAAGGATTGTAGTCAAGATATTATAGATGCCATACTTTCATTTCCATATCAAGAGATGGCAAAAAAAGTATTAGATACATATCATTTTGATTCAATCAATCAAGAAGGTAAAGATAAATATAAGGCTGTCCCAATGCCAAGTCTAGATCAACCAGATCAACTCACTGAACTGATGGTGATTGCGAGTTATGTTGAAGTTTACTTAGCTAAAAAAGGACATGATGGTATCATAGGTATGAACTTATTAGAAAAAGTTCAACTACCTACATTACCATCGTTATATGGTGCAATGCTTGCTGGTGTTGATTATATCTTGATGGGTGCAGGTATTCCGATTAGAATACCTATGGTCTTAGATAAATTTGCACAAAATGAAGATGCATCTCTACCATTAAAAGTATTGGATGAAACATTAGATGAACAAGTCTATATGACTTTTTCTCCTAAAGACTTTGCTAAAGATGAGGAGCTTCCTAAATTAAAAAGACCTAAATTTTTAGCCATTGTATCTTCTCACACATTAGCACTACATCTATCAAGAAGTGATTTTGGTTCACCAGATGGCTTTGTTGTTGAATTACCAATTGCTGGAGGGCATAATGCTAACCCGAGAGGTAAAGTTAATCTTAATGAATATGGTGAGCCTATTTATGGTGCAAAAGATGAAGTGGATTTTGAAGTTATGAAAAAAATCGGCTTACCTTTTTGGTTAGCTGGTGGCTTTGGAAGTAGAGAAGACTACTTAAGAGCAAGAGATTTAGGTGCGAATGGTATCCAAGTTGGTACAGCATTTGCATTTAGTAAAGAATCAGGTATGGAAATGAGTTTAAAAGAAAGAATCATAGAAGCTGTTTTAAAGGGTCTAGGACGCGTTAAAACAGATCCATTAGCATCTCCTACTGGATTTCCTTTTAAGGTTGTTGAAATCGAAGATACAACAGGTGTCGAAGAAACCTATTTAAAAAGAAACCGTATTTGTGACTTAGGTTATTTAAGAGAAGCTTATCGTAAAGAAAACGGTAAATTAGGCTATCGCTGTCCATCTGAGCCTGTAGATGATTATGTCAAAAAAGGTGGAAACATCGAAGATACCAAAGGCAGAAAATGCTTATGTAATGGTTTGGTTGCAACACTTGGCTTTGGTCAAGAAAGAAAAAATGGCGATAAAGAAATGCCTATTGTTACAGCAGGTGATGAATTAAAGTTTATCGCAAGATTTTTAAAACAAGGTGAAAAACTATATCATGCCATTGATGTATTAAAAGTAATCTTAGGATCATCATTTCAAAAGATGAGTTTATAACTAAAATAAGCGCATAAGAGATACACCATCTGTGTCACTTTACATTTGTGATCAAAATCTGAGATAGGATTTTATCAAATTATTATGAAAAGACACATTAAAGTGATTTTTATTGCTTCTATTTTCTAAAGTAAAATATTGATTTTATTCTGTTTCTTATTATAATGATACTTAAAAAGTAAGAGGAGGAAATTAAGATGAACGTGAGTAACTTTCTTGATACAGGTATGGAAAAAGGTGTGCATGACATTGTATTTGTATCAAAAAATGGATTGATCATTAATGGTAAGCATATAAACTATGAGAAATCGGAAGTTATGTCGGTAAAATATCAAAAGGTTGCTATTATAGAAGTAAATGAGACGATTTTTAATGAATCGCAAATCGAAAAATAAGATACTCTTTGTCTTTGATTACTTTGATTATCCATAAATAAAGTTTTTTTATAAACATATTCAAAAACGTTCATCAAGAACTAATTGTCTTGATGAACGTTTCTAAACCTTACTATTCTTAATCAATTCTCTTTTTTTATTAAGAATCATTTTGAAGTTTTTCTTCAATTATTAGTCAATTGTTCATATCTGATAACTTTTTCATCTGTTGGTATGCAAAAGCAATCGCATCAATCTCGATTGCCTGTTTTAAATATGACTCATCGTTCTTTGAATCATTCATGTTTGATGGTTTATTGTATCCTTCAAATTCACTCTTCCAAATCTTGATGGTCTCTTCATCTTCGATTGAGTTTGTTTTGATGCAGTGATATTGATATGCATGTCTTGTCTCATGGAAACATGTCACGATGATTTCTAGTTCATCTACTAGTGCAGCCCAATCTTCATTGAACACAATTGAATTGGTTGACTTATGGTAGAAACTAGAGATATTTGGATTTGAAAAGTCAGTTGATTTGTTGAAATATATGTTCGGTTCATTGATTTGTAGAATCTTGGATGCTGCTTGAACACTTATTGATACTGCATCAATACTTTTCATAGTGTATTTTTTCGACAATTGGTAAGATCTGATCTAGTTTTTCAACTATGCGTTTTTGGATTGTTAGTGGTGGTATGGGAATATAAATTTTCTTAATTTTATTTATTCCTACACCTCCAATCATTCCAGTCATATTTTCTTTGAATTGGCTCTGAAAGATTGGACTCTTCACAAAATAAAAGACAAACTTTGGATTAATGTATAGCGGAAAAATTGAAACCAATTTATTACCATAACAAACATCTCGATCTAATAACCCTATTTTTCTACCCGCACTACCGCCTTCTATACATAGTAAGGTTGATCCTGACTTTGCAACTCGAAAACTATCATCATATGGAATATAAACTCCATTATCATAATCTATAGTATGATCAAAATTTACATCTTTGGTTCCAATATAAGAATAACCATTTATTTTTTTGCTGTATTTTGTTTTTTTAACTGTTTCGTTAATACTATTGCCTGTTGAAAGATCACACACCTTTTCTAATTCTATTAACTCCCAATTTTCTGGAAAACTATAATCTAATTCATTTTCCAAAGAAACTGTATTATCAATTTTCAATATTTGTTTTAGTTCGTTTATTGCTTTGCCATCTTCTGGATACTGATCGACTAACTTTCCTTCCATCGCTTGAAGAAGTATAGATGAAGTCATACTATTTGGAAATTGTTGCATCAAATCATTAAGTTTTAATTCATCTTTTTCAAGAGAATCAATCAGCGGCAAAATTTCATCCAGCTTATCAACAATGCGTTTTTGTTCCGAAAGCGGAGGTATCATAATAGGTAGTTCCCTTATACTGTGTACGGTCACTGTTGCTTGAGCAGTTTTTGTTTCATTTTTTTTAATTAATTTTAATCCTAATGGTGAATTCAAGTAATACTTTAAGTATTCTAGTAAGCAACTATCAATTACACAAACTCTACAAATAGCACCACCTAGGAATGCTATTTTATTTGATTTGTATAAATGTACATTACCTATACTTGCGCCAACAATCGACAATAATAAAGATTCTTCATCCATTATCAACTTTGGAAATAAACTCGCAATATCATTTGGGATAAAATAGTCTGTATCGTATGTTATAGAATCCCATTTAAAATGTTTTGTTTGTAAATATGGTAAAGAGTCTATATTTCGAGTCTTTGTTAAGTTGGGTTTTATAGTATTTGAATAATCGAATCCGGTTTGTTTGGTTACAAATTTCGAGATATCACCAAGTCTAACAACAGTCCAATTTTCAGGTAAATCATAATCATTAGGTACTATTTTTGATACACTTTTTTCTTTTCGAATTATTCCACTCTTTATAAGTTTTTGTCTTTCTTTTAAAACATTATCTATATATAATTTTGCTAACCCATCATCACTCAATTGAACTGATAATTTCCCTTCAACTGCACTTTGTAGTACTGCTTTTCTTAACCAATTTGCAATCATGACTTAATACCCAACAGCTCTTCAATTTCTTTCAGTTTTCTATCAATCTTTGCATTTAACGAATCTCTTTTTTCATGAAAAACCTGTATAGTTTCTGCTGGAGATAGAACTTCTTCTTCAAAAGTTGGATAACCACATAAATCCATATCATATGTTCTATCTGCTAACTCTGAAATCTTATATTCTTTTGCTTTGTATGTTTCAGTTTCAGTATCTTTAATTTCTACTCTATTACTCCACCAATTGACACACTCATCAAAATGCTCAATCTTCATGGGCTTGGTCTTAGAGAAATGTTTATATCCTTCTGGCATATCAATTCTGTAGAACCAAACCGATTCAGTCTTTTTTGTATTATCAAAAAATAAAATATTGGTAGTGATTGATGTGTATGGTGAAAAAACGCTTGAAGGCATTCTTACAATTGTATGTAGATTAAACTCATCAATGAGTTTCTTTTTGATTGCTACTTTAGCATTGTCAGTACCAAATAGAAATCCATCTGGAATAATTACAGCTGCACGTCCATTTTTCTTTAGACGATACATGATAAGAGACATGAATAGATCTGCTGTTTCACTACTTCTCAAATCAGCTGGAAAATTATTTTTAACTACTTCGCTTTCTGTGCCACCATATGGAGGATTCATTAATACGACATCAAACTTTTCATTATCGCGGTATTCTCTAACATTTCGCTCTAATGAATTACCATGTATGATTTTTGGACTGTCGATATCATGAATGAGCATGTTTGTGATTGCTAAAAGATATGGAAGTGGCTTTTTCTCTATACCAAAAACACTTTGATTATATTTTTCTCTATCTTCTACTGTTTTTACTTGCTCTTCAAGAACTTTCAGTGCTGATGTTAAAAACCCTCCTGTTCCACACGCAAAATCTGCTATACCTTCTCCTAATTTTGGATCAATCATTTTAACCATGAAATCTGTAACTGCTCTAGGTGTATAAAACTCTCCAGCATTACCCGCACTCTGAAGGCTTTTCAAAATTGTTTCGTATATTTCGCCGAATGCGTGTCTTTCACTATACTCTTCAAATTCTATTTCATCTATTTCATTGATAACTTTTCTAAGAAGAACGCCATCTTTCATATATTGGTTTGCGTCTTCAAAGACAGCTCTCACAATCTTGTCTTTCATCGGTGAATCAATTTCAATTGGTAAATTCTTTAGTGTTGGAAAAAGCTCCATATTGACAAAGTCAAGTAGTTCCTGTCCAGTCATTGCTTTTCCATCTTTTTTATCCACAGCCCAATTACGCCATCTTAGTTTTTCGGGAATGATTGACTCGTAACTATCACTATGAAATTCCCAATTTTCTTCTTTTGCGTCATATACCTTGAGGAAAAGTAGTGAGGTCATCTGTTCGATCCGTTGTGCATCACCATTAATCCCACTATCTCCACGCATTATATTTTGAATGCTTTTTACAAATCCGTTCAAACTCATTTTATGTCTCCTCTATGCTCTGGTCTCATATATCATATTTTGTAATTCTTTTACTGCAACAAGGTAAGCATCTTTACCTCCGAATAGTTTAGCGATTTTCCGAGCGCTTCCTATGCGATCAAATGGTGCGTTATCAAGAATTCTCGTGTCTTCTAAATCTTGTATACCACCATCCATATACTTATCTAATAGAGCAGACAAAACTTCTCTACATGTTTCAGAGTATTTTCCAAGATAACCTTTTTTCTTCACCTGATCTACACGTTCTCTCTTGGTCAATGGCTTTTTGTCAAATGCGATATGAAGAATCAAATCGAAATCATCGATATCTTTTTGTGATTCTTCTCTTAGTGCGTCTAAAAGAATACCATGCTCTAGAAGTTCATCTTTAATAGCCGCCTTCTTCTCAGTATTTGTCCACATATGAATAAAATCATCCAATGTTGCATACTCGTTCAATATATTTCGTTTTGTATAGTCCTTAATGCTTTCACTAATCAATTTTCCATTTTGATCTAAATATTGAACTCGTTCGTTCAATATGGTTACACTAACTCCTCTGACTCTAATCTTGTGCTGTGTCGGATCTACTGGCTCTACAGTGGGTAGGATTGGTTCATTTCCATCTCCTGGATCAGTACAATCAGGATTTTCACCTTTTCCAGGTTCAAACTCGTCATCAGGAATTGGATTTCCATCGAATCCAGGATCGGCAAATAGTCTGGTCGCACTTCTAAAATCCATAATTGTAAAATAAAACTTATCGAAATCAGGAACCAACCGAGTTCCTCTACCTATAATCTGTTTAAATTCAGTCAAGGAGTTAATGTTGCTATCTAAAACGATTAGTCTAGTTGTCTTAGCATCCACACCGGTGGTCATTAGTTTAGATGTAGTTACAATCGTTGGATACTTCTCATTGACATCAATGAAGTAGTCTAGTTGTGCTTTTCCTTCAGCGTTATCACCGGTTATACGCATAATGTACTTATAATTATCTGCCACTAAATCTGCATTTTCATTGATTAAAGCTTGTCGCATGCGTTCGGCGTGATCAATATCAACACAAAATACGATAGTTTTACTGAATCTACCGTTTTCATGCAACCATTTTGTAATTCGTTTTGCTACTGCTTGTGTTCGTTCATCAATGACAAGTTTCCTGTCAAAATCACTGCTGTTATACTCCTCATCTGGAATTTGGTTTCCATAGATGTCTGTTTGACCTTTGTAAGGTCTCCATCCTTCTAAGTCTTTATCTAGACCAACTCTTACGACTTTATATGGAGCTAGGAATCCGTCATCGATACCTTGTTTTAAACTGTATGTATATACTGGATCGCCAAAATAATTGATATTACTAATGTATTTTGTTTCTTTAGGTGTTGCTGTCATACCAATTTGAATAGATGAATCAAAGTATTCTAGTATTTTTCTCCATTTAGATTCTTCTTTTGCACTGCCTCGATGTGCTTCGTCTACAATAATTAAATCAAAAAAACTAGGTTCAAATTCTCTAAAAGGTTCATCACCATCATCCCCAGCTAGCTGATGATATAGACTCATATAAATCTCATACGCACTATCTGGCTTCTTATCTTGTATTTTGGTCATGATTTTATCAAATGGTTTGAAATCTTGCTGCATCGTTTGATCGATAAGAATATTTCTGTCTGCCAAGTATAAGACTTTCTTTACAGTTCTCGTTTTCCAAAGCTTATGTATAATTTGGAAAGCAGTTAGTGTTTTCCCAGTTCCAGTTGCCATCACGATTAAGATACGCTTCTGTCCTTTAGAGATAGCTTCAATTGTCTTTTGGATAGCAACTCGTTGATAGTATCTTGGTGTTCTTGGATTAAATGTATCTAAATAGAATGGTTCAGTAACGATTTCTTCTTGTTTCTTATCTAGATTCTTACCAGCAAGGTATCTTTTCCACAATTCTTCTTCAGTAGGAAATTGATTAATTTCCAATTCTCTTTCTTGACCCGTGAAAAAATCATGTTCTATAAAAGCATCACCATTACTTGAATAAGCAAAAGGGACATCTAATATTTGTGCATATTCAATCGCTTGTTGCATACCAGATCCAATGGAGTGCTCATTATCTTTTGCTTCAATTATAGCTAATGGAAGATTTCCGCTTTTTGACATTAATATATAGTCAGCCTTTTTTCTTGCACTTCTTCTGACTACCTTTCCTCTCACAAGTACTTGACCATCAGTAAAAAAATATTCCATTCGGAATTGGGTTTTATCCCAACCAGCTTGCTGAATGGCTGGTGTAATATATCTTAGTTTAATATCCTCTTCAGTGAATTTTGCCATCGATAATCCCCCTGCTAAATAATATTCAAAACTTAAATGCAATCTTTCTTATAATTATATCAAAAAACATCATTTTATGAAACACTTAAAGAGTTTCGTTTATCCTTGTATATAAATCGGTTGACTATTTTAATGTTTACCACGTCTACCACGCGTACCACGCCAAAAATAAGAGTCACCTCTAAATTTATGTGCACATAAGTTGAAGATTTTCACGATATTTCGAAATATTGTATATCATTCCTTGATTACATTTAAAATCTACTTATCTGTAGATAATTTTTTAAGCTCAAGTGCACTTTTCATGAACCCTGTATCAGATTGTTATTTTTTTGACTTTTCATTTTAAACCTTTATTTGTACCGATGGCTCAACAAAGACAAAAAAAGCCACTCTCAGGGTTGAGAATGACTACTCGGTTAAGTATGGTGATCCATAGTGGCTCACAAAATCATCCGTGACCAACTAACGTTAAAGACCTCTAGGTCTTTAGTTTCATGTAATGTTTTGGTGACCATAAGGATTTTTGGAACTACTAATTTCTAGAACAAACCTACCTATAGGTAAAATATGATCAGAGGTATGTGAATTTAGTTTTATAAATCTCTTTCTAATTAGATTTTAAAAATTCAATTAACTCTTTTTTAAGTCCCTTACACTCTATTCTGTGTAAATAATACTTTCCTGATGAAATCAGCCATAAGACTTTGTCGATTTCATATGACTTTCTCCCCTCTAAACCTGCCATCTCAACAGTCGCTTTGTATGTTTTTAAATCAGTCCCATCTGACAATCCTAATGCATGGAAAATTTCTTTAAGGTGTACATCAGGTTTAGGGTAGTTAGTGTGTCCAAGTTCTTTTAAAGAATCACAGGATAAGGCGAAGCCCATACCAAAAACCTCTTCTGCAATTAGCATCGGTAATGCTGATTGAGTTTTTGTATTGAAACCGAATGATTTAACAAACTTATCAAAATCCTCATAATCTTTGAAATCATAGATAAGCGCAGCTGCAGAAAGAATACCTTTAGTATACTTACGCCATGTGTTACTTTTTTAATCTTTATTCTTATAATTAAATTTAAGGAAAAGTGTCTCATACAGAAATTCGTAAGTTGGGTAAGCTTCTAATACTTTTTGAGGTGCAAAATCAAAGAGTATGGTTTTAAAATCTGAAATTCTAGACTCAAACTTAATAGTAAAGGCGAGAGATGAATTCTTAAATATGGAAGTCTTTAGTACATTAAATGAGGCTAAGTTACTACAAAATAATGGGTTTTATATTACAATACTATTAGACCTTACAGTTCATTAAAATATCAACCGCCAGCACCGCTTACAATTTTCGAACTAAGATCCTAAGTCTCTATTCTATTTCGGAACATTTTATGGGGCAGTGCTCTCAATTATAGTACTTTGTAACTTTGTCATAATACATCCTAAAAAACTATCTATCAAAAAAACGGTAATTACTTAGCTGCTTCTTTAACATCTAAAATAGTAGCAGCGATTTTTTCAGATAAAACTGGAGGAACAGCGTTGCCAATCTGAACGAAATTAGCTGAGCGTGACCCTTCAAAATAATAATCATCAGCAAATGTCTGAATTCTTGCAGCTTCACGAACCGTAATAGATCTATTTTGTTCTAAATCTGGATGAATGTAATAATGGCCATCTTTAGCAATATGAGCAACAATCGTATGTGAATAACCATTCTCATCCAGAGCTTTAAAACGATCAATAAATGCGGTTGTGTTTTTATGTGTTTTGAGGGTGTTTGGTAATTCATCATATCTGAGTTGCTTACCCTTTTTCTTAGACTCTAATACTAACTTATAGATTTTTAAATCTCTATCATTATGTGTTCTAGAAATATTTGCTGTCAATGGAAAATCTAAATATTTTCTTATCTTTGATCGTAAATAATCAGATTTTGTGTTAATAATATATTCATTCTTGGACTCTCCTGGCTTCATAGATGGGAGATCAGAAAACAAATCTTTTATCTTAATTGGAACTTCTTTCCTAGTGCTCAGAGATTTAAAAAAATCATCATAATTCAAATCTTTCCTATATCCAAAAACAAATAACCTCTCTCTATTTTGTGGCACTCCATACTCCGAAGAATTAACAATATCATTTGAAACAGAATACCCTTGATCGCTAAAAGCTTTCAAAATGATTGGTAGCAATAACTCATCTTTATCATTTTTAAATGACAACAATCCTTTAACATTTTCAAAAACAAAGAATTCTGGCTGATATTTCTGGAGAAATTTCACATAGTACTCGTAAAGATAAATTCTTTTATCTTCAGGTTTCTTCGATTCATTCACTACTCTACCGATCATAGAAAACGCTTGGCATGGAGGTCCGCCAATTATACCATGCAATTTTTTTTTATTTAAATTTGAATCTATTCGGTTGAAAATCGTATCAATTGTATCCTCGTTTATTTCAACATTTAAAACTTTTGAAAAAAGTTCTTCCGGAATCATATTATACAATTGATCTCTGCTTATAGTTCCATTAAGGTAATTGGCGTAACTGTTGAGTTTACCTTGTGATCTTAAATAATAAAATGCTTCTCTAGTTTTAAGAGTAAGGGTTGCATCATGATTCATTTCAACATGAAGTAAAACATTAAATTGTTCTTGCCTGAACCCTTCGCTTAAGCCACCTGCACCCGCGAAGACGTCAATTATGTTAATCATTTCAGCAATCACCACCTTTTCTCATTAAATCCATAATTATAGCATACCAGACTTGCATTTCAAATTCAATCATCCGGTTCATCATGTCAAATTTTAAGTTTCATATCCGTTATACAAGTTTAGATAAATCATTTCTTTCTTCAGAGTCCAACTCCGGTTGTCCCTGCCTAGCAAAATAATGAGTAAATCTATACTGTATGTCTTTATAAACCTCCGGATTTATGGTGTATAGTTTTTCAAACTCATTCATTTCTAAAATGTCATTCTTGCTTACATTAATTACCTTTTGAAAATTGAAAAATGATTCCTTAATTTTACCCTTGTATGGGGGTAAATATTGGTATTGTGGATTTCCATTTTTTACTATTCTTTCAAATTTATCTTTAATGCTTCTACGCTTATCAGAAGTTGTTGCATTATTGTACATCTGTATATAATCATCGCGAAAATCATCTGAACTTTCACACAAAACTATATTTTCTGGAATAGTCCTTTCCATATCACATGATGCATTTAAAATAACATATCTTTTATTGCTTTTCTTTTCTAAAATAACTAGCCCTGGATGTATTTTATCCTTTATTATGGGGTTGATATAAAATTCAGAAGAACTTAGTGAATCTGACGCTTCTGATTCATCTCCAATTAGAAACTTGTTAGATAGTCTAGAAACAACATATCTCATCAGGCGTTTACTTTTTAACTCCTGTGATAATCCGTTCCAAGATAAAATATCTCCGGATACATGTTTCCAAAAAATGCCATGAATTTCTTCAATCAACAGACCCTCATTACTAAAAATATTAAAAATGTTTGTGTTATAAATATTGATAATATGTTCTAAAAGATTACCCAGTTTATTTGATTTTGAAAAAAATTTAAAGAAATCATTTTCATCAATTTCGTATGGATTTCCTGAATATATAATAATAGGGATCATATGTCTTTTTGCTTCATTAACGATTCTTTCACCATATTTTTCATTATTATGCCATTTCATGTCTATAATTATTCCATTAAGATCAGATTTTATATGCTTTTTGATAACAGAAATGTGCTTTTTGGTGCAACTTGATCCAACTATTGTTTTTCCCAAGCCTGTAGCATTTAAACTTTTGATCGTTGCATAAAAATCATCTACTACTTTTTGATCGTCATCAAAAATAAGGATTTTAATTACTTCCATCAGTTGCACCTGCCATAGGAATCTCAATTATGAATCTGACCCAATGATCATCATTCATTGCTTTAACAGAACCAGATAATCTCTTTGTTGCCTCACCCACAATAGCTAATCCAAGTCCAGTGCCATTGGGTTTGTTTGAAATTCCCGGAACAAACAACAAGCCATTGTTTAATAAATTTTTTGGGATTAGTGGCCCATTATTACTAAATTCAATATAAATTAAACCACTCTCAGAATACACGTTAATAGTTAAAGCGCGATCATTTTTAGAAGTAGAAAGCCAGAATATCGCATTATCAATAATGTTATTTACTATCATTAAAAAATCCTGTGGCCATCCTACTAATTTGTATTCTTTATCATACTTGAATTCATATCCAATTTTATTATCTTTAAAATAATTCTTATACATATTAATGGACTTATAAATAGAATCAATAATAGGAAACAGTTTAGTCGATCCTCTTTTTTTCAAAGCAAATGGTTTTAATCTATTAATAGTATCTTCAATATAATGCGATTCCTCTATAACATTCTTTGAAGAATCTAAGATAGAATATATATGTTCGAGATTTTTATCTTTCTCAAAAGATTTTAAATAATTGCCAATTATATCAGATTCATTTTTCAATCTTCCAACCGGTCTATTTAATTCGTGCAGAAGCACATTTGTCATTCTTCCAAGAGTTACTTGATTTTGATATTCTGCAATGGTGTATTCTATCTTGTCAATTATTACTTGATCTTTACTGGATTTTTCATCCAACAGTTCTTGTACTTCTTGCAAAACAGTTTTATCAATATTATATTCATTAAATTTTAGTTCTAAAGTACTTTTAATTTTTTTGTAATCTACTAAACTTCTTAGTTCTTTACTTGAAATGATTTTTTGTGTGAAATTATAGGCTGATTCTTTTCTTCTCTGTTCAAATCTCTTGGTTTCTAATTTTGATAAAACCTGTTTTGCCATTAATACTAGTCTCTTATAACTCTTATTCTCTTTCAGACCATCACGGGCACTTTTTTCAATTAGATTTGAGACTTCTTCAGAGTCGATCTTAATTACACCTGATATTTGATTAAATCCAACTCTAAGTGACGGATTTTGAACTCTATCCCTATCTAAGAATAGCCAGTCTTTGCCTTCTTCTCCATAAGGTCTAACATTAAACCCATATCTGCTTATTGATACTCCGGAAATATTGTCTATCATTTGAGCTACTAATCTATAATCTGCTTTATTTTTTTGATCAAACAACTCTAAAGTCTGTGCCATTTGTTCTAGTATTTTTTTATCGCGGTCAAACACCCTAAAATCGATTACTAATCTGCCACAATTTTCCAGATCATCTTCCTTTAGACCTTCAGGGATTATAAACTCAAACGGTATGTCTTCAGTCTGGTTTTTATACTCATACACAAGCATGCCTGTTCCATCACTGTTGACGTTTCCGGAGATTCTATAATGATAATCATCCAATAAACTCAGTGGCTCAAGTGGATCTAAATCATCATTGCTAGGAATCGGATTAAAAACTGGAAAATCTCGAGTGTCTAAATGAATACTGAAATCTTTAGGCAAATAGGTTAATGCTTTTCTTAACTCATTTTTTAAGTATTCTAATTCCAGAACACCCCAATCTTTTTTATAGTTCTCTCCGCCAATTATATCAAATATAGTACCGTTACTTTGATTTGTTACGGATGATCCTAATTCAAAAGAAATCTGATCCAAATAATCTACAGAACCAAAAACATTCCAATCAATTTCAAGTACAGTTTCAATATTCTCACTGACAGTTCTTAGTCTTAAAAAATCCCCTAAAATTGACGCGGCAAAACGTCCGATTCCTTTTCTCCCTTGCATAACTCTTTTTTTAGGACTGGTCTTACGATCAAGTTTGTCTTTAGTTGATGGCACCAACCACTTAAATTCCACATCATCTGTTGACATACCATGTCCATCGTCTTTAATGGTGATTTCAATTTTCTTTTCTTCACCACGAAATTTGATCCAAACATTATTTGCGTCAGCATCATAGGCATTTTTTACTAATTCAATTATTGCTGCATATTGATCTTTAATCAATTCAGAGCCAATAGTTTTTATGTGACTTGCTGCAGGTCTAAAACTTTTTTTCATTTACTTGCCCCTTTCAAAATAAAATCTTTGAATCCTTCTTTGCCTCCATGGTATTTGATTGAGTCGTTTGCATAGGCTACATAGTCAATAACCTTACTTTTAGAAACGACTTCAAGATCGATAAATACTATAGACATGACGTTCCTCTTTATTATATGTAAAAAAATAATGTGTAGTTGGTAATTTATTGATTATTTATATAGTCATTATAGCAAACTTATAACAATCATTTGTATATTAAATAAGTTTTTATATATAATTTACATAGCGTAAAA
>CAZZMZ010000011.1:0-58505 GCA_964655445.1 uncultured Mariniplasma sp.
ATGAAAAAAGATATTAGTAGCTTTTTTATGTCTACTAACATCTTATCATTTCAATGATATATCCGCTTTTTTAATGACTATCGATATTTCTTTAAATAATCTAGAACTTCTTCACCTTTTCTAGGTCTCATAAATAGATAACCTTGCGCTGTATGACAGCCTAGTTTTTCTAATAGATTTGCAGTATCTTGATCTTCAATCCCTTCAATTAAGACCTCATAGCCTAATTGCTTAGCTAAGTCAATCGTCGCTTTAACGATATGCTGTGTCGTTGGATTAATTAAGACTTGATTCGTGAAAAACCGATCAATCTTTATCGTATTAATTGGAAACTGTGCAAGATAAGCTAGTGATGAATAGCCTTTACCAAAATCATCAATCGCGATTTTAAATCCAAAATTTGATAACGCTTCAAGCATGCGCTTACTGCTTTCTGGATTTTCCATAAGGAGTGATTCTGTGATTTCAAATTCAACCATTTTTGCATCAATTTGAAATCTCTTAAAAATTTCGATCATCTTATCAAAAAAATAAATATCATAAAGATTTTTAGTGGATATATTAATTGAAATAGGGATATTGATCTTATGTTCTTTGAGTCTTGTTTGATACATCAAAGACCATTCAAAGACTTTTTGAGTCATCTCATGAATCATATTTGTTTTTTCAACAGCATAAATGAATTGATCTGGTGCGATACTCTTTTTGATGGGGTGTTCCCATCTAATTAAAGCTTCAAGACCCACTGGTCTCTTTGTTTTTAAGTCGATTTTGGGTTGATACACAAGATAGATCTCACCATCATGAAGTGCTTGTTCAAAATCTGTTAATAACTCATACTCAAACTGACGATTTGTTTTAACATCCTTATATGTTAAGTAAGGCAGATTTTTTCCTTTCGCTTCTCTTGCTGCAATATCAGATTGAATAAAATATTTAGAAACCTCTTTTTCAAAAAGATGCTTTCTTTGTGTAAAACCTAAGGCATAATCAATAAATAGTGTATCATTTCCGATTTTTTTACTTGATTGAATGACGTGAAGGATTGTTTTAATTTCTTCATCAAAATGATCTGATATTTTGATGAACCATAAATGATCAATTTCAGGCTGAACAACTTCAATATTTGGATATGTACTCTTTAAATTTTCAGCTATTTTTCTTAAATAAGCATAATAGGTCTCATAACCTTGCACATCGCATATCGCATGTGCGTTACCAATGATTAAGGTACCAATCGTATAAAATTGATTATTACTAAGTGTCATATCCTTTAAATACTTTGTATTAAATAAGCCACTTTCAATATGTTTAAGCTCTAATTCTTTAATGCGTATGCTTGATTTTCGATAGTTTGTCCCAAAATAACCAGCAATGACACCTACTAAAGCCATCATAAGAAGTCTCGCAAACCAGTCACCCCAAAATTGCATCTCACCTGTGATTAAATCTCTTGGCATGATAGGACCAACAACGAATCCAGCAATCACTGCAATCCCTAAACCATAAAGGTAACCTAAAAGGCTCCCACTAATGACAATAGGTATATACATCAAATGTGTAAATGATAAATGATTATGATTTAAATTTATAATGATAAAATAATTAACTAGAATTAAAAGTATGGAGATTAAAATCGTCCATACTTTGACATGCTTTCTTAAAATCTCTTTAACATGTTCTATGATACGCATGATATCACCTTAATTTATAGAATTGTAATCCATCCATAGGTATCTTTAATATCACCATACTGTATACCTGATAAAAGTCTATATAACTCTTTAGTGTAAAGACCAATGGTTTCATTTGCTGGAAAGACATGCTTTTTATCTTGATGTGTAATGGAGCCAATCGGTGTAATCATTGCAGCTGTGCCACAGGCACCAGCTTCAATGAGCTCATCTAAATGATCGATAAAGATTTCACCTTCAATAACCTTCAAACCAAGCTCATGCACGGCTAAATGCTTTAAAGAACGATTGGTAATACTATTTAAAATAGAAGGTGATTTAGGTGTGATATAAGCTTTATCTTTGGTGATACCAAAGAAATTCGCTGCACCAGCTTCTTCTATTTTCGTATGTGTTTTAGGATCTAGGAAAATCGCATCTGCAAAGCCTTTTTCTCTAGCTAATACTTGTGAGCGAAGACTCGCTGCATAATTGCCTCCAACCTTCACATGTCCAGTCCCATGAGGTGCAGCTCTGTCAAACTCTGAAACAATCATATCAACTGGCTTAATTTCACCATCAAAATAGCTACCCACAGGTGATACTATCACACTAAAGATATATTCTGGTGCAGGACGAAGTCCTAAATTATCACCCACACCAATCATAAATGGTCTAATATATAAAGATTCGTTATTGCCATAAGGTGGCACGAAATCTGCATTTGCTAAGACTGTTTTTTTGACCGCTTCAACAAAATTTTCAACGGTGATTGTTGGCATCATTAAATATGCACAGCTTGTTTGAAATCTTTTTGCGTTATCTTCTACTCTAAAAAGTTGAAGCCTACCATCTTGTCTTCTATATGCCTTTAAGCCTTCAAAGGCTTCTTGGCCATAATGAAGTGATGTGGAAGTCCCTGCAATCGTGAAACGATCACTTTCTGTTAAATAGCCTTCCTCCCATGCACCATTTTTGTAATGCTGCATATAGATTTGACTGGCTTTAACATATTTAAATCCTTTAGCTTTTGAAATCATTTGATAACCCCTCATTTCTTGTAATTGATTTTGAAAGCGTTTTCTTTTATCCTTTAAAAATAAGAGGTATTTCCTCTTATTTATTTTTTTATAATTTGACCTTTTCATCATCATTTAAATCAATGATGATTTTTGATTTAAGTTTAAGTCTAATAAGTGTATTGTCTCTATCATAGATAAGCATAAATGCTAATGTGATGAGTCCACCATAAATAAGAATTGGACCAATTAACCAAAGCACTGGCATAAAGCCGCCATCAAACCAAGGATTGATTCTTAAAAATGCAGGAACTAAGAGTCCTAAAGCTAATCCTAAACCTTGTAGACTACCTGTTGTCCCAAAGACAAAGCTTGGATTTCTCTTGTTTGGATCAAAAAGATGTTCTGATGGTACCCATCCAAAAAGCGTTATGATGACTTCATTAACAAAGATTAATGTTAAAACTCCAAATAGCATGAGTGGTGTGCGCCATGCACGTTTAATAGATAGCTCATACTGCCCAAAGTGCATCATCAGAAATGGTGCTAAGAAGATTAAAAAGTGTGATGTGTAAAATCTGATGTTTTCAAGCATAAATGCATGTCTTACTAAATTGAGTTCTTCTCCATTAAAGCGACTACTCATCGCATCCACTGGAAATAGGAATGTTACAATCCCAGAGGCAATACCCACCATAATCATATAATCTTTTAACGTCTTATTTTTCGTAAAATATAAGAATGGAAATAAAATTGCACTCACAGCACATATATTTTCAAAAGTTACTTTCGTAATCAAATAATCAACATTCTCATAATAAAGCGGAATAAAGATTTTAAAAACATGAATGAAGAGATTTAAGACAGTTAGTCCAAAGATAAACCAGTATCTATACTTATCACTTTTACGTTTTAAAAACTTAACAGCAATCACTGTTAATAAAAGTGCAAAGCCTATGTATAAGAAATAATAGAAATTAAACATAGCAACGACTGGCATAGGAACCCTCCATCTCTTTACTTTTTTATTATAACATAGATTCTTCTATATTTTAATCTATGATTAAGAGGAAAAATAAAGGACATGATCTTACTCATGTCCCATAATAATAGGTTCTGCGTTCTTATAAAATAAAGCTTCTAAATAATCATCACTGACCATACCCTTTAAGTAATTGTAACAATCCTTTAAATTAGGTGGTCTTTTTTCAATGTTATGCGTATCGGTTGCTATGATGTCAATAAGGCCATCTTTTAAGAGTTTTAACGATAGTTTTTTTTGAACTTTATCATTTAAACCCATTAAGGCACCACTATTCACTTGAAGGAGTGCACCAATACTTTTAAGTCTTGCATAATCACTATAATCAAGATACACATATCTTTCAACATGAGCGATAATTGGAATAAATCCCATACGTGTTATATCAAAAATTACATCTTCGATAGGAGATTCAATACGTGGTGAAAACTCCACTAAAACATACTTCGATTGATTTAAGCTTAACATCTGATAATCAGGTGATAAATGTGATCTATAATTGATCTCTGCACCTAAATAAATCTTTATAGATAACTCTAGTCTTTTTACTTCTTCTTTTAATGCTTCAAAGATTTCTAAAAAGTGTTCTGGCATCACTTTTGAGACGGATGATTGCACATGAGGTGATAAGATTTGATGGGTTGTGCCTTGCTCAATGGCTTTTTTTAATAAAACGATGGATTGCTCCATCGTTTTCGCACCATCATCGACACCTGGTAGGATGTGAGCATGGATATCAATCATGTTATTCCTCATACTTGTAGGTATAGTCGTAACCATAGCCATAACCAGAATTTTTAATATTAACTTGAGTTAAAACCGTACCTAAAATCGTTACGTTGTTATGCTTAAGTGTTTGAATCGCTTCTTTAACTAAAGACTTTTTAGCAACGCCTTGTGCAACAACGAAAATCACTGCATCAGATAATTTTGATATATATAAAGCATCAGATACTGCAATCACTGGAGGTGAATCCAATAGCACATAATCATATGTCTCTTTGAGTTTTAAAATAAGTTCTTTTAACTTGTTTGATTCAAGCACATTGACGACAGCTGTTGTTTTTTCACCAGTGACAATATAATCTATACCAATATAATCAGAAGTTTGAACTAAACCTTCAAAAGGAATTTTACCAGATAAATAATCTGTTAAGCCATTTTTATTAGGTGCATTAAAGACTCGATGCATTTTAGACTTTCGTAAGTCTAAGTCTAATAAAACGATTTTCTTGCCTTTTTGCCCTAAGAGATAAGCGATATTTGAAACAAATGTAGATTTACCTTCAGAAGCTAGTGTTGAGGTAAATTGAATCACCTTGTAATGTTGATCAATATTTGCATAATCTAAATTAATTAAAACTTTTTGGAAACTTTCAGCTGTATATGAAAGAGGCTGTTCTTTGGTGACGATATAATCATAACGTTCATTTCTTTCACCGTTAAATAAGGTTACTTTCTTCTTAGCCATTTTACCTAGTCTCCTTTACTTCAAATTCAGGAATAATACCTAAGACTTGAATACCAAATGCTTGTTCAAGCTGCTCTTTAGTACGATAAGTGTTATTAAACATTTCCTTTAAGAATGCAATACCCACACCAACAATACCACCTAAAATAAGACCAATCACAACGTATAAGACTCTGTTAGGTGAATCATAGACACCACGGCTTGCAAAGCTTGTACGGACGATATTATTATCAAGAATAGGAACATTGGCGTCAGCAAAGATCTTAGCTTGGTCAATGACTTCGTTTACGATGTCACGAGAAAGCTCTGGGTCTTCTGATAGATAAGACACATTAATAAAGAAACTTGTATTAGATGATGTTACAGTGAGTCTTGAACCAAGCTGTGATACTGTCATATCTAAATCAAGTTCCTCAATCACTTCTTCTAGTACAACTGGCATTTTAATAAGTTCAGCTGCAGTGGATAAAAGTCTTTGGGCATTGATTAAATCAAAAGAGTCTTCGTTTCCTGAGGATGCTTGGACTGCAACCATCACATATGCATTTGATTTATATTGAGGATCAGCAATCAAAAATGCATAGGCACCAGCAATCACTCCAATCAGTAAAGTTGATAATACGATTAATACCATGTTCGAACGTAATATTTTGAATAAATCAAGTAGACTAATTTCATTTTCTTGTTCAAGATGTTGTTCATTCATGTGCGTTCCTCCATAATTTATACTATATTGATTATAACATAATCATTATATGTTTATTATATAAGACGATTAAAAATTAAGACTTTTGAAGTAATTCAACCACTTCATCAATATCTTTCTTGATTTGATTTAATGAATCATACCAAAAATCCTTCTTGGTGACATCAATACCCATTGATTTTGCACAGGTCTCTACGCTTGCTTTAGTTGTTAAAGCAAGTAAATCATCATAGGATGATAAGAAGTTCTTAGGATCTTTTTCATATTGAGCATATAACCCTATACCAAAGAGTAATCCAAAGGCATATGGGAAGTTATAGAAATTTAAGCCTGCACTATAATAATGACCTTTATTGAGCCACATATATGGATGAAGCTTATCATGGTCTAAGCCATGAAGGTATGCTTCTTTTTGAGCTTCAAGCATCATATCTTTCATTTGGTTTTTAGTAATTGGACCAGAAGCTTTTTCAAAGAGTGCAGTTTCAAATAAATATCTAGATAATATATCAATAATGACTTGTGTATCACCTTGAAGAGAGTTTTCTAAAATAGAAAGTCTTTCTTTTGGATCAGTGATATCTTTGAGTAAGTGGTTCAAGACAATATTTTCACAGAAAATAGAAGCTGTTTCAGCAAGTGGCATTGGATAACTCCAATGTAAGGGATCATTATCGCTAATCACTTCACCATGGTATCCATGGCCAAGCTCATGAGCAAGTGTTAAAACATCTGATAAAGATCCTGTAAAGTTTGTCATAATGCGTGATTGATGGATTTGAGGTTGATTTGAGCAAAATGCACCACCTCGTTTACCTTTTCTAGGATAGACATCAATCCATTCCTTTTCAAAGGCCTTTTTTGCAAAGTCACCTAATCTTGGTGAATACCCATAAAAGGCTTCTAAAACAGTATCTTTAGCTTCATCAAACGTATATGTTTTATCTAGTTTACCCACAGGAGCAAACATGTCATAAAATGGCAGACCATCTTTATGACCAAGATAGGTTGCTTTTGCTTTTAAGTATCTTTCAAAGTGAGGTCTAAAATCCTTCATTGATTCAATCATTGCATTTAATGTATCAGCTGTCATATTAGATTGATTTAACGTTTTTTCTAAAGCAGACTCATAACCACGAAGTTCATTCATTACTACAACTTCTCGCTTAATATTAGATAACGCCATAGAGACTTGATCTTCAATTGCTTGATAAGCTTTTAGTTCAGCTTCATAGGCATCTTTTCTCACAGATGCATCTCCATCATTGGCAAGATTTCTCACCTCAGACAAAGTAATTTCTTTATCACGATAAGAAACTGGTAGATTTGCAGTCGTTAAAGATTGAAGCATACCCCATGAGCCTGATGCGAGTTCTCTTAGTTTTGCATATAAGACTTCTTCTTTTTCAGATAAAAGATGAGAAGCTTCTGTTTGTTCTTTTTTAAGATTAAATAAATACTTTTTAATAATAGGTGATTTTAAAGCTAACTTGTCTAAATCAACTGTTGTCAAATATCTGCTAAAGATGACATCTTCAGCAGTTGATTTTCTTGAGATACGTTGTAATTTTGCTAAATAACCTGGAGCTACTTGATTTGTGACATCAGTAGCCATAGTAAGACTAGCATAGCTATAAAGCGTTCTAACTAATTTAGAGATCTCTTCTTGAATCTTTAAATAACCTTCAATATAAGAAATATCATCCTTTTTACCTTCATGAATCCATTTAATATGCTCATCAGTGAGCTCATCAAAGCGTTTGATGTCATTTTCATATGTTTCATCAAAGCCTTGATATAAATCATTTAAATCCCAATTTTTCATATTAAAAATCCCTCCATATTAAGTTTAGTATATCATTATATGATATGCTTTTTAAACCATTAAGGGATGAAATACATATTTTAAATAAAAAAGACATCTGTTTTAGATATCTTTTTGTGATATAGATTAGATAATCGGTAAATATTTATCTAGTTCCCATGCTGTAATTCTCATCTTATATTCATCCCATTCTCTTTGTTTAGCTTCTAAGAGTTTGGAAAATAATTCTTCACCAACAACTTCTTTCATCAATGCTGAATTACTAAAGTTTTCGATAGCTTCATGTAGTGATTCAGGTAGATTTTTGATGCCTAAACGTTTTCTTTCAGCATCACTCATCTTAAATAAATTCTTTTTGACTGGTGTAATATGATCAAAGTTATTAGTTATACCATCTAAACCTGATCTAAGCAGTCCTGCCATCGCAAAATAAGGATTTGCAGATGGATCCACTGAACGTACTTCAATGCGTGTTGATTTACCACGTGCTGCAGGAATTCTAATCATCGTAGAGCGATTAGCATCACTCCATGAGATATAACATGGAGCTTCATAGCCTGGTACTAATCTCTTATAAGAATTAACGATTGGATTTGTAAGTAAAGCAAACTCTGGAGCATGCTTCATCACACCTGCAATAAATTTTAGTGCTGTTTCTGATAATTGATTTTCGGTGTTTGGATCATAAAAGACATTATTACCATCTTTATCAGAGATGGATAAATTGGAATGCATACCCGATCCATTAATACCTTGAATTGGTTTTGGCATAAATGTTGCATGATAGCCATGGCGTCTTGCAACATTTTTAACTAAAACCTTAAAGGTTTGAATGTTATCACATGCCTCTAACGCATTATCAAAATGGAAATTAATCTCATGTTGACCAAATGCAACCTCATGGTGTGATACTTCCATATCAAAGCCCATCTTTTGAAGCTCTAAGACGATATCACGACGAACATCTTCTGAGCCATCAATAGGTGCTAAATCAAAATAGCCGCCTAGATCAGAAAATTCCATGGTTGGTTTTCCATGATCATCTAACTTAAATAAGAAAAACTCTGGCTCTACACCAACATTAAACTTATCAAATCCAGCTTCCTTTAATTTAAGCAGAGCTCTTTTTAGGATATAACGCGGATCTCCTTCATATGGCACATGTTGTGTCGTATAGACATCACAAATAAGTCTAGCAACTTTGCCTTGTGGAGATTTCTCCCATTCTAAAACAAGCCATGTATTTAAGTCTGGATATAAATACATATCTGCTTCATCGATTCTAACAAACCCTTGAATGGACGATCCATCAAACATGACTTCGTTTGCAAGTGCTTTCTCTAGATTTGTTACTGGAATTTCTACGTTTTTAACGGTGCCAATCATATCTGTAAATTGAAGTCTTACATATCTTACATCATTTTCTTTAGCTAATCTTAAAATATCTAATCTTGAATAATTTTTCATTTTTTTACCTCACTATGTAAATAATTATGCTTAAAAACAAAAAAATGTCAATAGAATTGTGCATCTATTTGACATTTTTTACATTTCTTTACAATTATTATAGGTTTTTACGCTTAACTTTGCTCTCTGATATCACTGAAGCTCTAGAGATAGGTCCCTCTTCGAAAGGTACGATTTTCCCACTTAATACATTTTTAGAGAATTCCAAGAATCTATCTGCAGCAATCTCATGATGCCATAGTGTTGTCATTTTGAAATATGCATTTAAAGCTATTTTTGTCTTTTTTTCTTCTTCATGCATAACATGCTTAACCTTTTTATATAAATCAAATGCATTCTTGTACATGATACCATCAACATTTTGATCAATTAAATAAGGTGCGCTACCTATTTGATAATTAGCAAAAACAACACAAGCACTGTTCATGGCTTCGTTTAGCACAGCTCCCCATCCTTCTTCTCTATTACTTGTAAATAGATAATAGGATGATTCAAGCATATACTGTCTTACTTCATCCGGAGATTTAGCACCATGAATGGTTATCTCATTTTCCAAATGATGTACTTTTATATACTTAATGACTTCATCAAGCTTATCGCCTACACCAATCATGTCAAGTGATACATGCTCACCATCTTGTTTTAACTGATGAATAAGCTTCACAGCCATGATTGGTCTTTTCCAATCGATGAATCTACCTACCCATAAAAAAGATTGATTTCTCTTGTACTTGATGACTTCATGGATATTATATGTTTGAGTCTTAGGAAAATATCCCCATTTTAAGTAGCGATTGGGATAAGCAAGGTAAAAACTATAGTCAAAAGGTGTATACGCACTGCTAGATAGCATCCATACGTTTTTTCTTCTTAAAAGTGTATCTAACTTGAATCGCTTCAAAAGTGCTTTAGGGTGAAAAAAATAGAGAAATCCCTTTTTAAAAAGTCTTTCAGAGTACCTAAAGGTTAATAAGTTTTTTTCAAGTCGTTCCTTAATGAAAACTTCATCAGAACTACCGATTATGACTACATCACTTAATGCACCCAATTCAATTGCATGATGATAATTATCATTATTTTGATATGTCTCTATTAAATATGGATATGCGTTAAAATCAGTTAAGTACCCCATATTTCTTCTTTCTTCAGGTACTTCTTCAGTTGCTATAAATTTGAAATTATCACCAAGTTTGCTATAAAAATAGTCACAAATAGGTATTTGGTGATGATTTAAGAAATTCGAATAAAATGTAAGTTTCATTGTCTACCTCAAATATCTTCTTTGATTTTCATATGTACACGGACCTTATAATATTGATACGTTGCACCATTGATTAAACAGAACAGAAAGAATATATAAGGAACGCCTTCTAAAATTGGCTCTACAGAAAAGTTTAAGAAATAACCGATGTAAACACTTATAACTAATACCTTAATCCCTTTTGGAACATAATATGAAAATGACAATCTAATCAATGTGTATATGATGAGTGCTGTATAGCCTAAGAAAGGAAAGAATCCATAAGTCCCTACAGCATGCAAAATATCTAGCCACAAATTATGTGCATAATGTAATCCACCTAGATCAAGCTGATAACCACCAGCAGGATACAAAAAGAGTTGTTCACGTATGAGCGGATAAACTTTAAACCTACCATCTGATAAAATACCATTTTCCATCGTTAATATGATGCGTCGGTACCATCTTGTTGCTTCTAAAGTGGTTTGAACATTGAACACGTTAAATTGATAGCCATAATAAATGATACCTATCAAAACAACAACAATTAGTGTGGGATAAAGCACTTTAAATCTGTTAATTGCAGATGCAATAAAGAACATGATAATGAAAACTAATATAGTGACGATAAAATAGGTTCTATTTGCTAATAGAATAATAAAGTATACAGTTAATCCCATTCCAAAAAGTTGGATCAGTTTTAAATACCAATGCTTTTTAATACTTAAATGGAAAATATTATAGATGAGCAATGTGCTAAAACCTGTAAAGTATACTCCCATAAGTGGTGCATTCATCATAAAGCCATCCCAAAAATCAAAAGCAAACCTTGTACCTTCAGGTGTTTCTGCTTGAACGTAGTTTAACATATTTAAAAAACCATAAAAGAATAGTCCAAATGTCACTGTATAAATGACCCATTGAAACCATTTTTCTGTTTTTTGAGAAATAAATAATTTCCCCATTAAATACATACCTGGTGCGCCAAGCCAATATTTAACATGTGTCCATTTGGTGACATCTCTATAATTTCTATAGATGAAAAAGTAGATCGTTGCAAAAGTTAATAGCACAACAAACTCTAAATTAAATGTCACTTTATGTTTAAGTAAAACAACAAGAAACAATGTGTAATAAAGAAAATTAACCATCACATCATTAATCTGATTTAAGAAGTTAATCGTGATTAAAAAGAGGATGAATAACCATCCGATGATTGCTACTTGATGCATAATGAAGACAATATTAGGTTTCTTCAATCCAATCACTCTTTCTATATGATTTTCTTAGGTTTGATTAAATCAATGATACTAAAATACAAATACTTAACTGTTTCTCGATTAAAAACAAAGGACAATAACAGATAAATAGAAATACCTGTGATACCTTGAACTAGTAAAAGAATAATCAAATGGTCAATCAAGAAACCAACAGAGTAAACGACTAAACCCATACCAAATGAAGCAATAAGAGCACCAAGTGCATCCAAAAATTGTGTTCTTAGTTGGTATAAATATGTCTTTTTTAAAACAAATGCATTAATGCACAAAGTGATGATTGCACTGATAAATGCACTAAATACAAATGCATAAACACCAAAGGGTAATGATATAAAAAGTAATATGAGTGCGATACCCTTTGAGAGTGCATTTAACCTAAAAGAAAGCTTTGCTTGATTTTCTGCATTGAGTGCTTGATAGATGATTGAAAAAGGCCATGTCATACATATAAGTGCAGTCAATTGAAGAAAAGGTACACTGCCTAACCATTTATCTGTAAGTAAAAATAAAGTGAGTGGTTCTGCTACTGCAATTAATCCAATCATCATAGGAAATACAATAAAGACACTACTTTTGATGGTGCTGCGATAGATCGCTAAAAACTTCTCTCTATCATCTTGCACCTTTGATAATGACGAGAACATCACTGAATGAATCGCACCATCAGTATTAACCATAATCAGCATAGGTACTTGATAACCTCTATTGTAATATCCTAATGTCTCAGTGCTAAAAGCCTTACCTATAACTAGTGCTTGGATATTATTATATATAGTGTTGACTAAATTAAACATCAGTATTCTAGAGCTGTATAAGAAGAGCTCTTTGAAAACTTTATATGAGAAAATAAGTTTTGGCTTCCATTTAACGATTAACCAAAATGAAAGCGTAACAAGCGATGTATTCACTAGATTTGATATGACAATTGCCCATATACCAAAGCCATTAAGTGCCATATATATACCTACGACACCTTGCACAGTAACAGCAAGTAAGCGATAGATAAAAGTCTTTTTAAATGCCAAATGCCTAACAAGTAATGCGTTTTGAACTGAAGATAAACCACTTAAAATAATCGTTACACTTTGAATTCTTAAGATTAAAGCCAAAGATTCTATATTATAAAATGATTCTATCCAAGGAGCAATGAAAAAGATGATGCCAAAAATAACAATAGATGTCATAAAACCTGCATGGAAAATTGTTGAAGTCTCTAAATCATTAATTTCTTTTTTTTGAATCAGTACTGAAGAAAATCCTGTTTGAATGAATACTTGAGCAATCATGATGAAAACTGCTGTAACTGCAATAATCCCATAATCCTCAGGTAGTAATATACGTGCAAGTACTAATTGAACGACAAAACTAATGAGTTGTGTTCCAAAATTTTCAGAGAACTTCCAAATGAGTCCAATGATTGTGTTTTTCTTTAGATTTTCATGACTCATTTTGATGTCTCCTTTACTATAGTATCTCTTGATAAATCTCCATTAATCTGTTGAAGTTCTTATTTAAATCATGTCTTTCTAATGCAGAAAGTCTTGCATTTTTTCCGTAAGATTCAGCGAGCCCTTGATGACTAAATAACATCTTAATCGATGATGCTAATAGGTTGATGTCATCATATGTATATAGTAGACCAGATTTTTCATGTGTGAGCAAATCACCAGACCCTCCAACATTTGATGAAACACATGGCATACCTAAAATCATAGCTTCTGCAAGTGCATTTGATGAGTTTTCAATCGCTGACGGTATGACAAATACATGTGTCTTTAAATATTGTTTTAACATGTCTTGTTCATTTTTAGGTCCTAAAAAAAACACATGGTTTTCTAGTTGATTTTTATGAATGAGATCCATAAGATATTTCGCATAAGATGATTGCTTAATCTTACTTTTAATTGTATCACCTTGTTGAATAGGCTCTCCTGTAATATATAACTTAACATCAGGATATGCCTTCTTAATGATTGCTAATGCCTGTAGCAGGAAATGAACGCCTTTAATTGGATAATGTGCTTGAGAAGTCATTAAGGTATAGGGTGTCATAGAATCATATAACCAAGTATGCTCATAAAATGATGGCCTTAATGATTCATCTAACATGTGATAAGTTAGTTTTGGATTAATAGATAATGCAGCATCATGATCAAACTTGGTTCGACCAGTAACATGCTTTGCTGCTTCTAGTGATTTAACTTCATAGAATGCTTTTAATCTAAACTGATCTCTTTGTTTAGGAAGACTATCATTTTTAAGAATGTCTCTTAAGGTTTTTCTATAAATGACTTTATCTGGAATTCCTCCATAATAATGCTTTTCATAGATTGAAACAATCCCTTGTAGTGAAATTAAAAAAGGTATATTTTTTCTATTTAAAGTCTTTGTCATAACAAATGTATGTAAATACTCAGTCCCAAAAATATGAACGATATCTGGCTGAATTTTTTGAATAATCTCTTCAAATACCAAGTCTTCTTCTTTTTGTACTGGTGGGATGACAATGTATGTTGTATGTTCATCTTTAACCCAAATTGTTGATAAAGCAGTATGTGAAGGAGCACATACATAAAATTCAATATCGTTATTCATTTCAAGCATCGAAGCAGTCGAAACAAGCCAACCACCATAAGGTGTTGGCTTTTGATTAAGTAGGATACTAGCTTTTGGTAGTAATACATTTGTTAACCATAGTAATTTCATGATGAACCCTTCTTTAAAACAATTATGATTGTTTGGTCACTTTTTTATTTGCATTATTTTCAAGAGTAAAGAGTGTCACTAAACCTACTGCACCACCAATAACAATACCGATTAAAATAAATAGTATGTAATTTACTGAAGATTCATACTGTGGTGATACAAGTGGTCTAACAAGAAGTCTATTACTAAATGCACGATACTCCTTTAGCATGATATCTAAGTCTTCAGTTATGCTTTCTAGATAATCATGACTTTGTTCAATATCAACTTCAACCAATGCTTTTTGAGCATCTTGTGTACTTAATGTTACACTAAAGTTTGGATCATTACCTTCATAGCGGTCTATCATCATTTGATTATAATTAATTTCTTGTGTAATAGATGCAATACTGTTTTGAACAGATATGAGTTGACTATAAAGTGAATTTAAATACGTGTCAATGACAATCGGTTGACTATCAGCACCAGCAATAATAACGGTTGTTGTACTGCCTGGATAAGCAGCAATATATCCTTCTATTTCGGTTTTAAGATAATCTTTGTTTTGTAAATCAAGATTCAGTAAATCATTTTGAACTTTTAGTGTTGATAAAGCCATGTCTTGATCTTTTGTTAGTAAATAATTGGCAATTCTTGTTTGAATTGCAGAAATATAGATTAATTCAACATTTTCTGTTCTAACCAACAAATCGTTAAATGAAATGCCTAACTCTGTTGATGTAAACTGTGAAGCTTGAGGTAGTTGCATGTTAATAGCGTTTTTGATCATTTTCGTTTGAGCTTGCAATAATCTCAAGACTTGAATGTAATCATAATTCTCGTAGTCTGATAACAAGTAGTTTGAGATATTTGTGCCTTGTTCATACTTATTAATAAAATCGTTCTTATAAGCCTCTAATAGACGATTTAAAAGTTGTCTGCCTCTTTCAACGGATAAATCAAGTTCGCCGTTACTTAATGTAATCTTATACTCAGTTGCAAAATAACTCACTTGATTCCCTTGTCTTAACTCATTTTCAATCATCTCAAGAATACTAGACTCAATAATTGGACGTACATCAATAGCATTTCTAAATTGTCTGGTTGATATGTTTGTAATGTCTAAAGATGTAAGTGCTTCTTGATACACATAAGCCTCAAACATGTTTGAGTAATCAAACCTTGATTGATCTGGATACTCACCAGATGTAATGCCATTCCATTGCATTTCAACAATCGTCGATACTTTAGATGATTGACTATTTTCAATGAAAGCATACGTTAATCCTAAAAAAGCACCTGCTAAAGTGATGATTATAAGGAGTAATTTTCTTTTCCAAATTAGACTGATTATATCTTGAATTGTCATACATTCATTCCTCTTTTCATTTATTGATAAGGTATATTTTAATTATACTATATATTTTTTTGTTAAAACGTGTTTTCATTCAACCATGTCATGAATCTTCTAGCCTGAGCAATATTGGTCTTATGTTGGTCTACATAAGTTTTTGCTTTAAGTCCAAATGCTTTTAAATCCTTTTGATGTCTTAGCTCTAAAAGCTTCTTTGCGATGCCTTCAACAGACTCATCTTCTATAAAATGAAGTAATCTATCATATGATTTAGGTATACCCTCAAGTCTTGTTGATAAGACCGGAACCCCTGTGCTAAGATATTCTAAAATTTTTGAAGGAAAGGCATATTTAGTTTGAGAAAGCGTTGATGATCTAGGATTGATTAATAGATGAGACTGATACTCTAATTTAATAACTTCATCATTTAATAAAGATCCTAAGTATTGAATAGATGGATAAGATGTCGAATAACTGATGAGTTCATCTTTCAATGGTCCATCACCACAAATGATAAGATCAGTATCTTCTAAATCTGCATGAATAAATGCTTTAACCAAGACATCTACGCCACTTGTTTTTGATAAACCACCGGCATAAAGCATTGTAAATCTTTCAAATTTAGCCATATCTTTGATACTATGAGGTCTTGTTAAGCCCTCCATCAAGATAAAAGGTTTAGATTTGGGGTTTATCCTTTCATTCATACTTTCAGTTAAGATTAAGTAACCATGATACTTTTTAGTGTATGATGTCGTAAGCTTTTTATATAACCGCCCCTTATCATCCAATTCATCAGCAATATCTGTTACAACAGCAATTCTTTTTATGCCCACGAGTCTTGACATAAAAACAACTGCTAAAGATAAAGCAAGATTTAATACATCAACGACAATATAAGTTTCCTTTTTATCCTTTAAGCCATACTTCAAGACAGAAAAGATAAGACTCAAAAATAGTGTGAATTGTCTTAAGATTTTAATGTTAATAAATGATAAATAGTGGTAGAGAATACCTTCTTCTTTATCATGTGCTTTTTTAAACCATAATTTATTGGTATTACTTCTATTGATAGGTCTTGATGTTAAAGCAATCACTTCCACATCATTTTTTGATAGACCTTCCATCAGCATTTGATGAAATCTTTGATCTTGTTGTTGCGGCTTAACCAAGGAAGATTGATAAATAGATTCAAATGTCTTTTTAGAACACGTTTTAGAGACATAAAGGATTTTCATTGCTTTAGCACCTCTTTATATAAAGCCATATATGCATCTCTCATGCGTTCAGCCTTAAAGTATGATGCTTTCTTTACTGCCTTTGTTTGGTAAAATAGTTTACCTTTATTTTTAACTTCATAGATAGCATCCATCATAGCATGTATATGATACTTAGGTATCACAAAACCACATGTGTCATCTACAATCTCTTTTGAACCACCTGTATCATATGTAATGACTGGTGTACCACAAGCTAAAGCTTCGATGGATGTGGTGGGTAAATTATCCTCAATTGTTGGATTTATCATAACATCTGCTAGATTATAATAGTGAACTAGCTCTTGAATGTTTTCGGTTCTTGTAATGTGTTTGATACGAAGAGGTAGCTTTGTACCTTTCATAAGCTTGCCAATCAAAATGATATCTATATCATCACTCAATGTTTTGCTAAGTTCAATGAAGGCGTCTAAACCTTTTCTTTTTTCCCAAATGCTTGCAATGCCTAAGATGGTAAATCGTTCATTACTTTTGTGTTTTAATGGCTTAAATTGACTCAAATCAATCCCATTATGAATTGTTTGAATATTGTAATCTTTAAGAAATGACTTTTCAACATCGTGTCTTAACCAGTCTGAAGGAGTTACTAAGGTTAAATCTTTAAGCCCATTAAAGATTTGTTTTTTATCCTTATAGTTCTTCTTTGATTGATCAAGAACAATACTTTGTGGGTAACTATGTTTTTGAGGACAGTGATGACAACCATCAATCCATTTCATGCAACCAACCGCATCATAATAAGCACAATGGCCTGTATAACTCCATGAATCATGAAGTGTCCAAATAATTTTTTTTCCACTTTGTTTTAGCGCTTCAAATAGTAATCCAACATGTATATAGTATCCATGTATGTTATGGATATGAATGATGTCAAAAGTATTTAAATGGATATGTGACAACAACCTTTTTGTATCAAGATATGAACCAAATCCATGACGATCTAAGAAACGTGTTTTCAGTCCATGCAGTTGATAACTGACTTGATTTCCTATCTTTATAATGTCATTATCATTAGATTCATAATTTCTACCATAAATAACTTTAGAATGATGTCCCTCTTTAGTAAGCATTTCATGCATAGACTTAACAATCTTTCCAGTACTACCAAACTGATAGGTGACATTAATGTGTAATATATTCATGGATGCTACCTACCTTTTCCTTTTCTGAATTGATTACTACAATTTTTTCTTGTTTAATACTATAATGCCAAATGAGCGTTGCGATGATAGCAATCATCACTGAAGGCGACTGAATGAGCCAATTAAAGATAGAAATAATCATCGATAAAAACATGAGATTTAATAAGATGAATGAAGGTAATGATTTGGTGTCATCAAATAAGAAAATAACCTTTCTTGAGAAGAAGCCAAACATAAATGAGAATAATATAACGCCAAACACACCAAAATCAAAATAAAAAATCATCAAATAAGTAAATGAATAATTCATAAAGACGTTATCTCCTACAAGAATCGCTCTATTTTGGAGATAATCACCAATTAAATAATTGATATTTCTGATTTCAGCACCTAAAAGATGAAAAGTTGCATGTAAAAGTTCATTTAGCGCAGCAATCGTTGCTTGTCCGTATAATGGACCAATCTCTGGTGCATAGTTTTCTATGCCATAATTTAAGGCTCTAAAAGGACCTGTAAAATAGATGATAAATTGCTTAATGAGTTCATTTGCACCTACTATAAGACCTTCTATAGATAATCCACTAAAACCTAATCTCACTGATGTGATATAAGCTGCATAAATAATGAGTGCTGGAATGATAAAAATCAAACTAAAAAGTGACGCTTTAACGACCTTTTTATGGTAATTCGGTGTTTCTATAGAATCTTTTTCATCACGCCATTGGCTCATAAAGAATGCTAAAATCACTGAGATCATCAAATAGACAATAGGAAGTCTTCCTGATCCAATCGATGCATAAAATAACACCGATAATACCGATAATACAAAGGTATATGTTGCATATTTTTTCGTCATTAGAAGATAAGCAATGACCGGATATAAAAAGAAAACAAATCCCTCAATAAAGAAATTAAAGAATAAAAGCCTTCTTGTCGTTGTAAATAAGGCACCGACACTAAATCTAATCATTCTAAGCTCATCCGTGGGTAGTACACTTCTTAATCTTAAGTATCTTACAAAATAAAAGCTAATGATTAAAAAAACAAGTGTTAAAATAATGTTTAACAAAAGATTTTTATCGATGACTAAATGATGAGCAATAAGTGATGTATGCCTTTGGTCTCTTTTTTTATTATAAGCTGTAAGATAGCCTATTAAAAAAACAAATAGACCTAAGATGAGGAGTAAATAAATCGTCATAGGTACAGTAAACAGTTGATAGACATTTAATGTTGAAATGATGAGCCAAATCCCCCACCAAAGCAAAAACAAATACATCACCGTTTTTGACAAACGATCATGAATAGTATGCTTTGCTATAAAAAATAGGATTGTAACTAAACATAAAACAATAAGTGTCAAACCATACACCCTCTTTTATTTATGTTTCTTGCCAAACAACTCTTTTTACATAGTCAGTGTAAGATAAAATGATTCTAAGCACCTTATCAGAAACATTTGGCATCGAGTAATCATAGACTTCTCTTAAAGTATGCTTCTTTTGCGTCTCTAATACAGCTAAACCTTGTAGCATGCGTTCTTTATTCAAGCCTACCATCATCACTGAAGCTTCTTCCATCGCTTCAGGTCTTTCATGCGCTTCTCTGATATTAAGTGCTTTAAAACCTAAAATAGAAGATTCTTCACTGATAGTACCACTATCACTCAAGGTTGCTCTTGCATGCATTTGTAAATGATTATAATCTATAAAGCCAAGTGGCTTTAAGGTTTGAATGAGTGGGTTTAATGATACCTTCGTTTTTTCAATCATAATTCTTGTTCTAGGATGTGTACTAAAGATGATAGGGAGTTGATAGTTTTCTGCAATTTGATTGAGTGAATCAATAAGTGCATGAAAATGATCAGGGTTGTTAATATTTTCTTCTCTATGTGCAGATACGACAAAATAGTTATCACTCTTAAGATTCAATCTCTTTAAAACATCAGAGGATTCAATGCTATCTTTCATGCTTGAAAGCACTTCAAACATTGGACTACCAGTCTTAATCACACGATCAGGAAGTATGCCTTCTCTAAGTAAATATGATCTAGCTATATCACTATAGGTTAAATTAATATCAGCAATATGGTCTACAATCTTACGATTCGTTTCCTCTGGTACTCTTTGATCAAAACAACGATTGCCTGCTTCCATATGAAAAATTGGAATCTTTTTTCTTTTAGCAGCAATTGCAGATAAACAACTATTTGTATCTCCTAAAACAAGTAAAGCATCTGGTTTTACTTCGTTAAGAAGTGCATCTGTTTTAATTAATATATGACCGATTGTTTCAATCGCTGAACCTGTCGCAGCATCTAAAAAGAAATCCGGTTTTTTAAGACTTAAATCCTTAAAAAAGATTTCATTAAGCTCATAATCATAATTTTGTCCAGTATGAACAAGTACGTGCTCAATCGCATCAGATGAATCTAGTTTTTTGATCGTACTTGACAAACGAATGATTTCAGGTCTCGTACCTACAATCGTCATAACCTTTAATTTTCTCATATCTTACACCTCCAAAAAGATGGTATCAGGGTTATCCTTATCAAAAGCCTCATTTGCCCACATGATAGTGACCATCTTGTCACTACCAAGATTTTCGATTTGATGTGTGTATCCTGGTGGAATATCGACGACTTCTAACTTATCACCAGATACTAAATACTCAATCACTTCATCACTATGAATATGTCTAAAACGGATAGCTCCTTTACCTGAAACCACTAAAAACTTCTCATTTTTTGTGTGATGCCAGTGATTACCTTTGGTAATCCCAGGTAATGATATATTAACTGAGACTTGACCATAAGATGACGTTCTTAAAAACTCAGTAAATGAACCTCTATGATCTTTATTCATCTTAAGTGGATAAGAAAATGCATCTTTGTCTATATATGTTAAATATGTTGCATATAGTTTTTTAGTAAGTGGATCACCCATATTTGGTACATCAAGTGATGTTCTAGATGTTCTAAATGAAAGTATAGTATCAGCTAAGTCCTGAAGGGTAATTTTATGTGTCGTTTTTACCTCACAATAGTATGAAGTATTTGTTTTTTTATTTAGACACTCTAATAAATCCTTGACTAAATCATCAATATAGAGAAGCTCTAACACTTTTTCTTTATCATGAATTTCAAGTGAGTTGCCATGTGCAACCTGATGGCAAAAGGTTGATACGACACTGTTATAAAAAGGTCTAGACCATTTTCCAAAAACATTGGGGAAACGATAGATATATACATCTACTTGATGTTTTTTTGCATAATCTACTAAAAGATCTTCAGCCTCTTTTTTACTTTTCCCATAAGGAACATCTAAGGTTGCTTGAATGGATGATGATAGCATGATTGGAATGATATGATGCTCTTTTTCTAATATGTCAATCATCTTTTCAAGTATAGTGACATTACCTTCATGAAACTCTTTATCATCCTTAGGCCTATTGACGCCTGCAAGGTGATAGATAAAATCAGCAGACTTTAAATAGCCTACAAGTTCATCTTCAGTTGATTCTTTATCATAAAGATATAGTTCATGATCTTTTGTCTTAAGTGTTTCAACAAGGTTTTTTCCAATAAAGCCTTTCGCACCAGTAATGAGTATTTTCATGCTTTACGCCATCCAATCAGTGCATCTTTCACGTAATCTAACTCTAGAAGTTTTTCTTTGATTTCAGGAATCGTTAAAATCTTTGTATTATCTGAGTTTAGCTCTTCAAAATTGACTAGATTTTCATTGCCTTCAACAAAATATTTATCGTAATTTAAATCTCTTTGATCTGCAGGCACTCTATAATAATTACCTAAATCAATAGCAACTGCACTTTCTTCTTTTGTGAGTAACACCTCGTATTTTTTCTCACCATGTCTAGTACCAATGATTTTAATATCATTATGTGCATCAAAAATTTCTAGCAAAGCCTTAGCTAAGTCAATCACAGTGGATGAAGGTGATTTTTGAACAAAAATATCGCCTGATTTTGCATGATTAAACGCATAAACGACAAGCTCAACAGCTTCTTCTAAATTCATTAAAAATCTTGTCATATCAGGTTGAGTAATCGTTAAAGGTAATCCTTGTTTAATTTGATCAATAAATAAAGGAATGACAGAACCTCTGGATGCCATGACATTGCCATATCGTGTGCCACAAATAAGTGTTTTATTTGGGTCCACTGTTTTTGCTTTAGCAACAAACACTTTTTCCATCATCGCTTTTGATATCCCCATCGCATTTATTGGATAAGCTGCTTTATCAGTAGATAGACAAATCACTTTTTTTACGTGCATGTCAATGGCTGCAGATAACACGTTATCTGTACCTATTACATTAGTTTTAACAGCTTCTAAAGGGAAAAATTCACAAGAGGGCACTTGTTTAAGTGCAGCAGCGTGAAAAATATAATCTACGTGATAGAGTGCATTTTTAATGCTCTCTTTATCTCTCACATCGCCTATGAAAAACTTCATACGATCATCTTTAAAAAGCTTTCTCATATCATCTTGTTTTTTCTCGTCGCGAGAAAAAATACGAATTTCTTTAATATCTGTTTTTAAAAATCTTTTAGCGACTGCATGTCCAAATGAGCCCGTGCCACCAGTGATGAGTAAAATTTTATCTTTAAACATGTGCTTTCTCCTTGCCTTCTATCAAATCTATAAGTTCATTCATTAGTGTTTCTTTATCGAAATATGTATTTGCATATTTTTGGGCATTTAATGCCATAATTTTTCTTTCATCATGTGTTGTTTGCATAAATTTTATGATGATGTTTTTAAACATAACAGCATCTTCTGGATATGATGCATAACCGCAGGATGCTTCATGGATAATACCAGCAACCTCACCGGTTGCACTTGCTAAAATAGGAATCCCATAAAGCATGTAGGATTGTAATTTAGCTGGTATGGTTTTTTCAAAGATAGGTGTATCTAGTAGTGTTATAAGTGCTGCATCAGAATATCTAAAATAATTAGGAATTAAATCCACTGGCTTTTTATCAATCAAATGAAAGTATGATAAAACATTCTTTTCAGTCATTTGATGAATTAAATCTTCTTTTGCTCTACCATCTCCAATTAAGACAAACCTGACAAAAAGATTATCTTTTTTGAGTAGAACTGCAGTTTCTACTAATATGTCTAGACCTTGAGCAACACCTATGGTCCCTGCAAAGACTAGGTTTAAATGCTCATCTCTAATCATGTCTTTTGGCATATCATAAACCTTTGATGATTTAAAAACATCTTCCGCATATTGTGGCCAATATTTAACCTTTTCTTCACTGATACCTAGTTTCGTGATCTCAGGTATAAAGCTTTTTGATGAGGTTAGAATATCTCTTGATAAGTCATATTGCTTTTTCATAAACTTTGTAAGATATGAAATAATATGCTTATTATGGATACCACCTGCATAAATCACACTATCAGGCCATAAATCCATCACATAGAAAGTCGATGGAATCTTTTTTCTTTTTGCATATCTTAAAGCAACACTAGATTTCAAGAGAGGTGAGGTTCCATAAATAAAAACATGATCTGCTTTAATCTTCGTAAAAACAGAAAAGAAAAACCCAAAAAACTGAAAGGAAAGGTAATTTAAAATCATTGTAATACTAGAATTTCCTCTAGGAAATATTGGTATTCTAATAATATCAATACCTTGATATGTTTCTCTTCTTTTTCTCAACCATCCATATCCCTTTGTAAAACTTCCTTGTGGATAATTAGGTATAGCAGTGACAGCAGTTACTTTATAACCTCTTTTGACTAAGTCATATGCGATGTCATTCACTCTAAATTGTGTGGGATAAAAATGCATACACAAAATCAAAATATGTTTTTTCATATGTCACTCTTTCTATAAATGTGCATCACATCTTCTGACTCTTTGTAATGCAGATGATGTTCATTTAAGTAATCATAAATTGTTTTTGAATGTCCTTCATCAACTACTGAGCCTTTACTAAATAAGACTTTAACGGTCAAAATAAGTATTTTTATATCAAAGAAAAAGTTCGCTTTTTTTACATAAAGCAAATCATATCTAATTTTTTCTTTGGCTTTCGTGTCATATTTACCTTTGACTTGTGCTAAACCAGTTAATCCTGGTTTCACATTCATACGGTAATAAAATTCTGGAATCTCTTTAATTGCTTCATCGATTTCTTCTTTAATCAGTGGTCTAGGTCCAACTAAAGACATATCACCTCTTAAGACATTGATGAGTTGTGGCAACTCATCAAAACGTGAAGCTCTTAAAAATTTACCCATCTTTGTAATTCTTGAATCATTTTTGGTTGCTCGTTTATTAATTACTTTCTCATCTTGAATGACACACATTGATCTAAACTTAAAGACTTCAAATGGTTCATTGTTTCTTTTATATCTTGTTTGTTTATAAAAGACTGGACCATGATCGTCTAATTTAATACCAATCGCAAGCACTAAAAAAAACGGCATGAGAAATAATATTGCAAGACCAGATACAAAAATGTCAAATGAACGCTTAATAAATCGTTGCTCAGGTGACATACGCATCATCGGAATATGAAAAATGAGCGTATCATCAATGGATGTATCCTTCGCATTGATCAAACTAATTTCATATGTCTTAGGGATTATGTGAACATCTTTTCCGGCTTGAGCAATCGCATATTGCATGATTTTTTGTTTGTTTATATCTGAAACATGTGGTGTGATGTATAGATCTTCAACATGTTTCATAAGCTCATAGACCTTATCTGTAACTTTACCATCTAATTCATAAATGACATATGAGATAAATTTATTATGATCCTTATCTTCAAAAAAATCGATCATTAAATCTTCGACTTCTTCTTTAATACCAATAATCATAATCTTTGTTAAGAGTAAACCAGATAAATATCTACTTGATATATATTTTATCAGTGTGAATAATGTTAGCTGGATTAATAGAATCCCTCCAACACCAACTGGCGTCATCATCATGGATGATCCAACGATAAACGTCAAAATAATCAGCACCATATTCGCTAAAACAAGCGAAATGGTCACTGATTTCATTGCACTTAAAAAAGAACGCTCAAATATGGATGGACGATATATCCTAAATAAGATAAACACAATAGCCATATATCCAATATAGGATGCAAAGCTGTAAATGGTTTCGATGAGTTTATCGAATAAATTAGGTAACTCCAGATTTTGAGCATAGTAAGAAATAATCGCATACAAGAAGATTGAACCAAATACGATGATAAGGTCAATCAACATTTCGATAGATTTAATAAATTGACTTTTAAAGATCTTTTTAATACGTGTTTTCACAAATTGATTCCCCCAATAATTTGCCCCTTATTTTGTATCTTACATACTATGTAAGACTGTTTATATCTTATCATATTATTGTAAATTTTCATAAGAAAAGCGATGAAATCCACAAAATTAGGGGTCATCGCCATATCTCTTCTTATTCAGCCTTACCTTTTGCCTTAATAAAATGTTTTGCGTAATCTTCTTTATTGATTTGTTTATTACGTGCAATGGCCATTGCACCTTTAGGGACATCATGTGTCACTGTAGAACCAGCAGCAATAAAGACTTGATCTTCTATCTTGATTGGAGCAATCAAATTCACGTTACATCCAATAAAGACATCATCACCAATGATGGTCTTATGTTTTTTAACACCATCATAATTGACTGTTACTGAACCACAACCAAAGTTAACGTTCTTACCAACCTCTGAATCACCAATATAAATAAGATGTGCAGCTTTGGTGTTTTCTTGAGTTGTAGAATTTTTAATCTCAACAAAATTACCAACTCTATTATGTTCACCAATGATTGCATGGTTTCTTAAGTGTGCAAATGGTCCAACGGTTGTATATGCACCAACTTCAGAATCCTTAACAATCGAATGTCTAATCTCTGCATGTTCATGGATGATAGAATCATTGACTTCTGCATTAGGTCCGATAATGGCATTAGCTTTAATGACTGAGTTACCTAAGATCACAGAGTTTGGATATATCCAAACACCTGGTTCTATGATGGCATTATGTGCAATCGTAATCGTTTCAGGATTCACCATAGACACACCATTAAGCATATGTGATTTATTTATGGAATCTCTTAAGTACTTTTCAGCAACTGAAATACCATATAAATCATTAATGCCCATCGTAACCATTGGGTTACGAACGATAAAGGTATTGACTTTATGGTTTTGATGCATGAGTTTAACGATATCAGTTAAATAGTATTCACCTTTACGTTCATTTCTTTTTATCTCTTTAACATATTTAAATAAGAGTTTGTTATTAATGACATAAACAGATGAATTTACTTCTTTAATAAGCTTTTGAGTTTCATTACAATCATTTTCTTCAACAATTGCAGTGACTAATCCATATTCATCACGTACAATTCGCCCGTAGGTTTTAGGATAGTCCATAATCATAGAAACAACTGTTAAATCATTACCCATCTCTTCATGTGATCTTAAGATCTTATCCATGAGTGGATATTCCATGAGTGGCATATCACCAGGTAAGATAAAGGTTACACCTTCTTTATCACCTAAAACAGATTCAGCTGACATCACAGCATGACCTGTACCAAGCTGTTCAGCTTGGTAGGCATAAGAAACTCTATCTTTTAGAATTTCTTCTAAGACTTCTTTTTTATGACCTACAATGACACATGTTTCATCAATGGTGCTTCTTTCGATGTTTTCAATGATATATTCAATCATTGGTTTTTTTAAAATAGGAAATGCACATTTGGGCATTTCAGTACGCATTCGCGTACCCTTGCCAGCAGCAAGTATTAATGCATATTTTTTCATGATTTCATCCCTTCTTTTTCAAGTGTACGGACAATATGTGTCGAAACATCATTTAAGATGTTTCCATCTTCAACGCTCAATGTGACTCTAATTAAATCTTCAGTACCACTTGCACGAACCAAAAGCATACCACCTAAAGCTTCGATTTCTTTTTGATGTCCAGAAATGATGTTTAAGACCTCTGGTTTTAATAAAACTGACTTAGAGATGTTTTTTATGTTGTGAGTTTTTATTGGATATGGTTTGACATATCCAAAGTCATGAAGTGACATCTGTAACTCATTAAGGATATATAGAATATATACCGATACAAGTAAACCATCACCTGAATGTAGTAAATGATTTAAGATGATATGTCCTGATGATTCACCACCAACATTTAAGTTCTCTTCATCTAGTGCTTTAAAGACATATTTATCACCCACATCCGTTAAGGTGTAGTCTATACCTAAATCACGGAGTGCTTTTAGGATCGCTGGATTACTCATTTTTGTTAAAACGACTTTGTTGTTTTTAAGCTCACCTTTAAGTTTTAGATATTTAGCAATGGTATAGATGATTAAGTCTCCATCAAAGATGTTTCCTAAGTGATCAATCATAATGATACGATCACCATCGCCATCATAGCTAAAACCAATATCAAAGTTATCTTTAACCATATCTGGTAAATCATTTAAATATGTAGAACCACAATGATGATTGATGTTATAACCATCTGGGTCAATATTAATGAGTGCTAAGTCATTGGTGAAATGATTTAAGAGCTTATCAGCAATTAAATGATTTGCGCCATTTGCAGCATCAGCAATGACTTTTAAATTTGATTTAAAGTCATTAAATTGCTTATAAATCTTTAAATACTCTTTTTCAATATCATCAGATAAGATGAGTCTTCCAAAAGATCCAAACGTTAATTGACCGTGGTCAATAAACGCTTCTATCTTTAATTCATCTTCTTCATAGGTTTTATAGCCATTTTTAAAGATTTTAATGCCATTATCTGTATAGGGATTATGGGAAGCTGTAATCATAATACCTATCATGTTTTTGACTAGGGAGTAATAAGCAATCATCGGTGTTGAAACAACACCAGCGAATAAAACATTGACACCTTTAGCTTGTAAGCCGTTCGCGATGCTATAAGCTAGCATCGGTGAGGATGCTCTTGTGTCCATGCCAATCACAACTCTGTCTGGTTTAAAAACATATGAGATACCTTGTCCTAATTTAAAGGCAAGTTCACTATTTAATTTCTCAAAGGCTTTACCTCTAATACCATCTGTACCAAAATATTTTTTCATCTTATTCCACCGTCACACTTTTAGCTAGATTTCTTGGTTTATCGATATCATATGCACGCTCTAGCGCTGCATAATATGCAATAAGCTGTGTTGGGACAACAGTAACTAGAGGCGTTAAAAGTGGATGTACATCATCTAAAATGATATCATCACCATTTTGAGCAAGTGAACGCATCGAAATAATCATGGTGTTTGCACCACGAGCTTGGACTTCTTTTAGGTTAGATCTTGTATTAGGACTAATCTTTGGATCAGAGATGATAGCTATGACTGGTGTTTTATCTTCAATTAAAGCAATGGTCCCATGCTTTAATTCACCAGCAGCAAATCCTTCTGTTTGAATATAAGAGATTTCTTTTAATTTTAAGGCAGCTTCTAAGCCAACATAGTAATCCAGACCACGTCCGATAAAGAAACAGTTTCTACGGGTTAATAGTTCTCTTACATGAGATAAGACAGCTTCAGTCGCTAAAAATGATTCAATGGAGTTAGCAGCGACTGATAACTCTTTCTTTAAATCAAAAGATTTATTAGAGAGCTCATATGCTAGAATCGATAAAACTGTGACTTGAGCAACATAAGCCTTTGTAGAAGCAACTGCAATTTCTGGACCTGCAAAGAGTTCTAATGCGTAGTTCGCTTCACGTGCTAAGGTTGACGTTGGAACGTTTGTTATAGTTAAGATCTTATAGTTTTGATCTTTAAGATTGACAAGGCAAGCACGAAGATCAGCTGTTTCACCTGATTGTGTGACCAAAATAAAGAAAGGTTTCTTTGATAAAAGTGGTTGATGATAAGCAAACTCTGATGCGATATGTACTTCTACTGGAATAGATGCCATCTTTTCAATCATTTGTTTACCTATTAATCCAGCATGCATGGATGTACCTGCAGCTAAAATATAGATTCGATCTGAATCTTTAACATCTTTAATGATTTCAGGCGATATATCAAAAGTATCACCTATATGATAGTTTGTAAGAATTCTACGAATCACCGAAGGTTGCTCGTGGATTTCTTTCATCATGAAGTGTGGATATTCTCCTAAGGTTGTATCTTGATCATCTAATTCTATTTTTTTGAAGTGAAAATCAAGTGATTGATTATCCAAATTAAAAAGTCTAACATTATCTCTTCTAGCAACAACAAAAGTTTTATCATCTAAAGCGTGATAGTTTTCCGAGTAACCAACTAAAGCCATGAGATCAGAAGCGATAGTGATGCCATCAACTCCTTCGCCAATGATAAGTGGGCTTTTATATTTGGCAGCATATATTATTTCTGGATCATTGGCATCAAGTATTAAGAGTGCATATGAACCGTGAAGAAGTTTTAATGAGGTAGTAATAGCAGCTTCAACTGGTAAAGTTTGAGCAAATGTCTCAATAAGCTGAGCAATGACTTCGGTATCGGTTTCACTAATGAATTTCGCATTTCTTAAATATTGCTCTTTAAGTTGAGTATAGTTTTCAATCACACCATTATGTACAATAATAAATCTTCTTGTTTGTGAGAAGTGAGGATGACTGTTTTCTTTGTTCACTCTACCATGTGTAGCCCATCTTGTATGACCTATACCTATATTTGAATATTGAGCATTTTTTGTTGAATCAACGAGCTTTTGAACACGACCTTCATCTTTAAAAACATCAAACACTCTATATCTTGAGTTAAAAAGACTCAGACCAGCTGAGTCATATCCTCTATATTCTAGACGTGTTAAGCCACTCAAGACTACGTCTTTCGCATTCTTTTCACCTATAAACCCTACGATGCCACACATATGATAAAAACCTCCACTAAATTAATACTTAAAAATATATTAACAAAAAAGTCATTTCTAATCTGTTTCAATATGATTATACTATATATTTGCCATAATAAAAATCTGCCAACTCAATAATTAGCAGATTCTTTAATTTTATGAGGATGATTTTTCAGCACTAGTAACCCACTAATTAATTATTAAGTAATTTTTTTATACCTATATCTAATCTTTCTATTAAACTCAAACTTTTTTCTTTTGAATTAGAAATTGATTGGATGTAGATTTTTAGTTTAGGTTCTGTTCCTGAAGGACGAACAACAATCCATGAATTGTCATTAAATATAAACTTAATGACGTTAGCACTAGGAAATTTAAGACTAGTAATGTTGTTATTGAGCAAATCAACACATAGCCTTGTGTTATAGTTCTCATAATAGCGAAGAAATGAATATGGATTCAAAGCATTTATTTTTTCAACTCTACTAATTAGAGTTTTAATGATTAGATTCATCTTTTCTATGCCATCCACACCACCAAAAGTAATAGTTGATAAGATGTTGGAATAATAGCCAAACTCTTTATAGATTTCATCTAGAACATCAATTAATGTTTTATTTTGCTTTTTATAAAATGATGCCATATCACAAATCAGTAATGAACTCATTAGAGCATCTTTATCCCTAACAAAACTATCTTTTAAGAAACCATAGCTTTCTTCATATCCAAATAAAAAGTTCTTATTATCGTCTACAAGTTCCTGTATTTTTTCACCAATAAACTTAAAACCAGTTAACGTTTCAATAACTGATGCACCATTTTTTCGTGCGATTTCTTTTCCAAGATCAGAAGTAACAATAGTTTTAATCACATAATCTGATTCATTTACTTTTCGTTTACTGGCAATATGATTTAGCAATAATACACCGATTTCATTGCCAGTTAAATATTTATAACTACCATTATGCTTTACCGCAACTCCTACTCTATCAGCATCAGGATCTGTACCCAACACAATATCTGCATCAATTTTAGTTGCAAGTTTTACAGCTAGATATAATGCAGATTCCTCTTCAGGATTCGGATATTTTACTGTAGGAAAGGTGCCGTCAAAGTTTGATTGTTCTTTGACTATTTTAAGTTTATAACCTCTACTATCTATTAGATTCTTAACATGTTTTAAACCGGAACCGTGAATAGGAGTATATACGATGCTTAAGTCAATTCCTATACCTGGTCTTTCATTAAAATTTAGAACTTTTTCATAATATGCTTTGTATATTAAATTGTCCACATAATTTAGTAAACCCGAATTTTTAGATTCGTTTTCTGAAATAATTTTCACATCATCAAAAGGGTTCAAACGTTTTATTTCTTGCTCGAAATCATGAGCAAGTTCCAAAGTTATTTGTCCTCCAAGACTGTTATAAACCTTATATCCGTTATACTCTTTAGGGTTATGGCTAGCAGTAATGACAACACCGACATCAGCTTTTAAGAATCTAACTGCAAATGATAAAATGGGTGTTGGTGTCACATCAGCAAATAAATAAGTCTTAAATCCATTTGCCGCAAATACAAGTGCAGTTTCTAATGCAAACTCTTTTGAGTAATTTCTAGTGTCATATGCAACCACTGCTTTTTTTAATTTATCTCCACATATCTTACTTATTTGATTAGAAACACCTTGAGTTGCCTTTCTAATTGTAAATCGATTGATACGGTTAGTCCCAATTCCTATGATTCCTCGAAGACCTCCTGTGCCAAACTCAAGATCTTTATAAAATGCTTCTTTCAAAGATGAACCATTTTCATTTAATAAACTCTTTATTTCAATAATTTCATTAGGGACTAAATATCCACTTGTCATCCATTCATTAGCTTTATAAGATGAAATCATTATGATGTCCTCAATTCATTTATCTTAAACAAGTACTATTTTTATATCATATTAAAAAATTCTTGTTAAATTAAAATCACTACTATAAAACTTATATTAGCATTTTCATCATTTATCTTTTTTTGTCTTAAATATGTACACATAACATGCATAAGAAGTTTTTTTATTCGACACGCATAATATAAAACAAGATATTACATTATTATCTCAAATATCGTTAATGAAGTTTTTTTAACAGTTCTTTAATTCTTTGAGAGTCATCTTTATTGCATATCAGTAAAGCCTCAATAGAGTCAACGATAATCATATTAGATACTCCAATGGATGTAATTAAACGAGATTCTCTATCTGAAATAATTATATTGTTATTAGAGTCCACTTGTATATATGTTGCATTTTTTACAATATTGCCAAACTCATCTTTTTCAAAAACTTCTTCTAATGAGCTAAATCCACCAACATCATTCCATCCAAAATCAACTGGGATACATTGGATAATTTTAGATTTTTCCATAACAGCAAAATCTATAGAAATACGTTCAAATCGATCAAAGAATATTCTTGTAGCGTTAGATAGTTCTAAACCTGTTTTTGATCCTATTTCATTTTTTATATCATTTATAACATTAAAATGATTGGGAATATAGGATTCTAACTCTTTCATAATAGTTGAGTATTTGAATATGAACATTCCACTATTCCAAACATAGTTACCTTGTCCCAAATAATCCAATGCAGTTTCTAGGTTGGGTTTTTCCATGAATCGAATAGCTTTAGTTGGACTGTTTATCTCTAGATCATTTATTTGAATATATCCATATCCTGTTTCAGGTCGACTTGGTTTTATTCCAAGAGTTACAATATACCCTTCAAATGCTTTTTCTTCAGCAATTTTTAAAGCGTTAATGAAAGCATCCAAATCTTTTATCAAATGATCGCTTGCTAATACAGTAATAATCTCATCATTAGAAGTGTCTCTAGAAATAACTAGACTTCCATATGCAATTGCTGCTGCTGTATCTTTAAATGCAGGCTCAATGATTATGTTTCTTGAAGGAATATCTGACAGTTCATTTATAATAACATCAGCTTGTATTTCATTGGTAGCAATATATATATCCTTAGGAAGCACATAGCTCAATACTCTATCAACAGTCTCTCTAATCATTGATTTACTTGAAACTAAAGATAATAGTTGTTTTGGCCTTTTTTTAGTTGATAATGGCCAAAATCTTTCGCCACTTCCACCTGCCATAATAAGTATTTTCATAATTAGACCTCCTATTGATTGATTTGATCTAAATACCAAGAATAAACTTTTCTAATACCTTCATCAAGTTCTACTTTATGTTTCCACCCTGTACTGTGCAGTAATGAGACATCTAATAATTTTCGAGGTGTACCATCAGGTTTTGTAAGATCACTCACGATTTTCCCATTAAATCCAATAACATTCTTGATTATCTCAACAAGCTCTCTAATCTCAATATCTTCACCTGTACCTATATTAACATGCAGTTCATTACTATAGTTTTCCATTAAATGAATGCACGCTTCAGCAAGATCATCCACATAAAGAAATTCACGCTTTGGTTTACCAGTTCCCCACATTACAATTTCACTTTGGTTTTTTATTTTCGCTTCATGAATTTTTCTAATTAGTGCAGGTAAAACATGTGATGTTTGCAAATCAAAATTATCATTTATACCATATAGATTAGTTGGCATAGCAGATATGAAATCACATCCATATTGTCTTCTATAGTATTTACACAACTCAATGCCTGTTATTTTAGCAATGGCATATGCTTCGTTGGTAGCTTCTAATGAACCCGTGAGAAGATATTCTTCCTTAATTGGTTGATCTGCAAATTTCGGATAAATACAAGATGATCCCAAAAATAAAAGTTTTTTTACACCATTCTTATAAGCAGCATGGATTACATTAGATTCAATCATTAAGTTGTTATATAAAAATTCAGCTGGAAAAGTATTATTAGCATGGATACCTCCGACTTTTGCAGCAGCAAGAAAAACATAATCAGGCTTCTCTTGGTCAAAAAATATTTCAACGTCAGATTGTCTCATGAGTTCTAACTCTTTAGAGGTTCTATATACCAAATTGGTGAAGCCTTTTTCCTGTAATTTTCTTACAATTGCAGAACCTACCATTCCTCTATGACCAGCTATATATATTTTGGCGTTTTTATCCATTATAATCACCATTAATCAAATTCTTTACGAATTCTATTTTCGCGTTCAACAAGCTTCATGTCACTTTTTACCATTATTTTTACTAAATCTTCAAAGCTTGTTTGTGTTGGATTCCACCCTAGTATAGTTTTGGCTTTTGTAGGATCACCTAGCAATAATTCTACTTCAGTTGGTCTAAAATACTTAGGGTCAATTTCAACTAATACCTTACCAGTATTTTTATCAAAACCTATTTCGTCAACGCCCGAACCCTTCCATTCAAGTTCAATTCCAACTTCATTGAATGCTAATGTAACAAATTCTCTAACTGTATGAGTCTCACCTGTTGCAATAACAAAATCTTCTGGTGTGTCATGTTGTAACATCAGCCACATACATTCTACGTAATCCTTTGCATAGCCCCAGTCTCGTTTGGCATCCAGATTGCCGAGATATAGCTTTTCTTGTGTGCCCTTTTTTATTCTTGCTGCTGCAAGTGTAATCTTTCGTGTGACGAATGTTTCTCCACGTCTTTCAGATTCATGGTTAAATAAGATTCCATTCACAGCAAACATATTATATGCTTCTCGATAGTTTTTTGTTATCCAAAAGCCATAAAGTTTTGCAACAGCATAAGGACTTCTGGGGTAGAATGGTGTTGTTTCGGATTGTGGTATTTCTTGTACTTTTCCATATAATTCTGATGTTGATGCTTGATATATTTTCGTAGTATTTTCATAGCCCAAAAATCTAACAGCTTCTAACAACCTTAGCGTTCCGATACCATCCGCATCAGCAGTGTATTCAGGTACTTCAAAAGAAACTTTTACATGAGACATTGCTGCTAGATTATATATTTCATCTGGTCTAATTTCTCTAATTAATCTAATTAAGTTGGTCGAATCTGTCATATCCCCATAATGAAGTTCAACTTTTCTAGGTATGTGCATATCTTTAAGCAACTCATCTATATAAAGATGTTCTATTCTTGCTGTGTTGAACGATGAGCTTCTTCTTATAATGCCATGAACTTCGTAATTTTTCTTTAGAAGAAATTCTGCTAAAAATGAACCGTCTTGACCGGTGATACCAGTAATCAATGCTTTTTTCATATTATAATACTCCTTCTATATAGTTATCCAATTTTCCAAGACTAATTTAGATTTTAATTCCTTATTATTAAATTTAACTGGTGAAATAATAATCGCATCGTTATTTAGATTTAAAAATGCACCCCACCAACTAAAAGTACTGTTTGAGATAATCATAGATTTGCAATTTGACATTAGTATCATATCAACATAACTTTTATTTTTTTTCGATTTAATAAAGGTGCTATTATTTATATTTTTAAAATTATGTTCACACCATTCAATATCATCTGAAAAGAAGTAAAATCTGCTGTTTGTATGTATACTTGACACATATTTAATTGCTTTTAAGTAATAATCAATTGTACATATATCTTTATATAATGCATTATTGATATAATCACCTCTTCTAATATGTATGCCAACAGATTGTGTGTGTTTTATATTTAATAAAATCTCGTTAGGTATAATTGGGTCTGAATAATCAAATTGAAAATCTGATTTTATTATTTCAAAAATGTCATTATAGTAAATTAAATTATGCCAGTAACCATCAAAATACTTGTTATCAGGATTACTGAATATTTCCAGCATGTTTTTTTCTAAATCGAAATCATTGACAATTTTTCTATTTATTTTCTTATAAAACTTTTTTATAAATCCATAACGCATAAAAATTTTATAAAACACTGGTCGTTTTCTATTTATATTTATATCTAGGTTTTTAAAAACAGTATTTAAGACAAATCCTTCATGCATAGACTTAATACTGTAGTACGAGTCGTCAATTGATACTTCATATCCCATTCTCTGAAATTTTCTATATAATGCGTATTGAAACATTTGATTTCCAATTCCACCTTGTGCTTTAATAATAATCATTTTTAACACTCCATTAATTATTTTTTGTTAATTTAGTATGCTTATTAATAATAAATATTTTCACTAGTACTACAATAATTAACTGGATAATTTTCAACAAAATAAAGCCTGTTAAATAGTACTTTGATATAATCCAATACAATATAGAAATATAAAATACGTTAATTACTACTGAGATTATCATAGCTTCTTTTACTTTACCTAAAGACATGTTTAGTAAGTGTATGAGATCTGTGCCCATAATCAAAAAAGTAAATACATAAAAAAGTACAAATGGTATAATGTATTTTTTTGGTTCTGTAATAAAAAAGCGCATCCATAAATCGTATGTAAAAAATACAATTGGGAAAATGATGATCCCAATTCCTATAACAAAAAGCATATACTTAATTGTTATAATTCTAGCCTTCTTAAATCGATTCTCTGAAATAAATGCTACCATTTTTGGGTATACGATTTGGCTGATTGGGGCTGTAACTCTCGTGAAAATCCCTATTGTTTTCTCGAATACGCGATAAATCGATATTATTTCAAATCCTAAGACTCTATTCACTATAAGATTTGAAACATGACCTAATGATAAATCCGATGTAAGAGATAACCCATTGTAAATGTTAAATTTTATAAATTCTTTTTGATATGAAATTTTAACTTTAGAAAATCCATTCAAAGAAGTATTTTTTTGAGCAATTATGATTGATATTATGAAAATACTAAAAAAGTGTACAAATTCTACAAAAACTTCTGCGAATGCGAAATAAAAAATATTAGGTGAAAATAATAAAACAATCGAATACAATAGTAATCTAAGAAATCCAGCAGCAATATTCAACTTGCTTAATGTTTTAAAGTGTTCTAGATATCTTAGTATTGCTGCTGATGTGCCATTTAAAGCTGGTTTAAAAATAACAACAGGTGTGAATATATATAAAATCACAACAACTTCATTATTCCAATCAAGTAATTTTGAAATAATTGATATCGAGAGCAATCCTACAATGATCGCGATTACACCAACAGATAAATCAATTATATATCCTATTTTTATGTATTGTTTTGCAAGATCGTAACGTTTTGCAACGATTGAATCACTTAAGTATTTTATTACTCCTGGTAGTGTTTGTAAACTAAGTAAGTCGCTTACTAGAAACCAATATGTCTGCACAACTATAATAATACCATTACCGACATGACCTACTGCTTTTATTAAAATAAACAAACTAACAAGTTGTAATACTGCTGAAATATTTTGACCTATCCCTACCCAAATGTAATTAATTATGTCTCTATTCTTTAAAAGTGCTATTATCTTTTTTTTCATGTCTTATTCTATTAAGTGCTCTTTTCCTTCCTTGAAAATACTCACCAATTTGATTTTGTCGAATTGATTTTCTCAGTATCACAATCTTCTTATATAACATTGACCAAAAAAATAATAACTTAAATATCTGTTTTTTTATTTTATTACTTTTAAGGTTTATCTCATTAAATATTAAGTTCATATTGTAATATAAACTAGACGTCATATTATAAATATTAAGTCTACCACTTTCATACAAGATATGTTCTAAACTACCATAGTCACTTAATACCATCCAACCGTAGTTCATAAAGACTTTATGTGAGAATAAAATATCCTCACCTAAACTATAACCACCAAAAGTTTGAAGTCTTTCATCAAAGGAAATATTTCTAAACACTTCAATACTATATGCCATGCTAGCACCTGTCAGCCAATTGACTTTAAGTCCATTAGCTTCATTTGGTTTTGTGTAATATGCGTAGACATATTTTGTTAAATGCCTTTTTTTAAATTTAAATAGAAAAAACAAAGATCTGATAATTTGTTTCAAAAACTCATATATACCTTGGGAAATTTTTGAGTTAATAATTGGAATACCAAAACCAAATGTATCGCTGTGAGTACTAAAGGTTCTAATCAGTCCCTCAATTGCGTCATTAGACAAATTCACATCATCATCCAAAAATAAAACGTGTGAACATTTTTTTTCACTATTCAATATATATTCGACAGCATCGTTTCTTTGTGAGACTAATCCTCTTCTATTTGCCTTAATATACTCAATATTTAATTTATTTTTCATTTTTATTACATTATTTTTTGTATTATTATTGTCGCTAGCATCCCACACTATAACTTTAAAGTCTTTGTATGATTGTTTTACTAACGAACAAAGTGTTATTTCGTATAAGACATTTGGCCTATTTAAGGTGGGTATTATGACTATTAGATTATACATATATATTTGTATACTCAATACTGTAGTAATAGTTTAAGTATATCTTCCTTTCTTCATATTGTAATAATCATAAAATATAGTTTTTATTAGGGCATGTTAGTATTTTTTTGAACACTATCAATCACATACTTTAGGCGAGAAAATCCTATTTTTATCTGATTATTTTTTACAGCATAAGCAAAACCTTCTGCTCCTAATTTATCGATTAGATTTTTGTTTGAACAAAATAAGTCTATTGTGCTTATTAATTCTCGTAATCCACGAACTATCTTGCCTCCAGGTAGATAGGATAAATTGCCAACATCCGTACTTATGAATGCTTTTTTTCTTGCCATTGATTCAATTATTACCATAGGGTATTGCTCTATTTTGCTAGTCAAAACGAAGAACTCTGATTTATCGTATATCTGTCTGAAATATTCTCTTTGTATATTTACCAAAAAATGAACATTTTTATATCCATGCTTATTGTCAAGAGAGTTTTTTGTATTCTTAAGAGTTTGCAAATAATCAGTTTCTTTTGATCCGATGAAAACTAAGTCAATTTTGGTATCTCTAATTTTATAATATGCCTTCAATAACATAATCTGATTCTTTATATTTTGGTAATTTGAAATATTTAATATATATTTATTGATGTTATCAAACTCTTTAGGTAGTTTATAATCATTCATATAGTCATAGAAAAATTCTTCTGTTATAAAATTATGAATGACAGACTTATTGATTATATTTAAATCGGAATAAAACTGATAGTCGGATAAATATTCCGAAATAAAAATGGAATGATCAAAATATCTAATTTTCCTTTTAAATATAATATAATAGTAAATCATATAAAAGTGTCTGAATAATTGACCCAGTATATTTTCTGAGAAATCTAATCTAAATGCGAACTTATTTTTTTTATAACCTGAAAACCCATGCGAATAGAAAATCAATTTTGAATCAAATTGCTTTATGTGTTTTAAGACAATATTTGTTGTGACACATTGTGCTGATGTTACAATTAAAATATCAATATTAGCTTTTATAATGTCGTCAAGAAATTTACCGTGGTCACCTTTAATCAAAAAGAATCTATTTTGCCTTAAACTATATCGATTTATAACTACTTTGTCATCTTTCATTGAAGTATATGACCCATGACTATCTGTACAAAATACATAAACTTCATTATCTACAGCTAATAAGTCACAAAAGTATTTCATTAGAACAGAAACACCATTTAATGCGGGATAATATTCTTCTATAATTATTCCAATTTTCATTTTGTTATTTCAATATATCGTTATATACTGTCCTCCTAATTAAAGTTTTATTAATCATTTCTTTAGATATATACAACATCAAAAAAATATAAAAAGATAGTTTGAAATTACCATAAAAATCAAATAAATCGCTTCTCACATAAAAGAGAACTCTCTGAAGCAAATATATCATAATTGGAACAAAAATATACTTTCTTGCTTCAACTAATTCTTTCGATAAATCGAAAAATGATTCATATATAAAACCGAATATGACTAAATAAACTGGATAGAATAATTCTGAATTTATATACGCTTCAGCAATCATTGAAAATCCTAATCCACCACCAAGTTCATAAATGCCAGGATTAATAATTTTAGTGTAGTTTAATTGTAACATTGCGTTTTCATTACTAATCTTGAATAATTGAAGGATGTCAGATGGAACTATACTATATAAAATTGTTGTAAAATATGTTGAACCTTCCATTTCATTGAATATTCCAGAAAATACAGTATTGAATAGCGGTATTATAGAATTTCCTATTTCAAAAAAAAACTTGTCGTAATTGTTTACTGAAAGTATACCATTGATAAATAACTCAAATGTCCACTCTACCCTTGCCAAAAGTCTTAATTGAGAAAGTACGGGGATAGTAATTATGAAAATAAAGATAGAAAAGTATAATAATTTTTTATAATTAATTATTCGCTCTACAGACAAATCATATAATAGTAATGCACCAATAATTAAAGATATTGAGCTAAAGCGTTGTCCAATAAAAAGTATTAACAAAGCATACAACAATATTGATATTAAAAATACCTTGGAAAGTGATTTGCTTTTTGAATATGCTATAACCAAATAGAACATAGAATATGGAAATAGTGTTTTTAGTGACATTGTAAATGAAACATTAGTACTTAAATGTTCTTTATATAAACTAGCTCCATATCCGTAAATATTAACAAATCTAATACTTTCGATTATATCAATAAACGTCGGGACTATACTAATCAATAGTATGGTTATTCCGAAAATTTTTATTAAAAACATCTCGTTTTTTGTTTCTACAACTGAGTTTTTTCTTAATCTTTTACTCTTTATCTTAGATAAATGACCTCCAATGTTTATGAATATAAATGACAAATCTATCATGAATAAAATACGTATAATCTGAATGGTAGAAAAGTAGTTTGTGATGTAATTCGGTAAAAACACTTTAAACTTATATATTGATGGTATAAAACTTCCGAAAGTGAATAATACAAAAAACACTAAGAATATTAGAAAAAAATCAAGAAATCTTTTCTCATAACTAAACCACAATAATAAATTGACAATTATAAATATTGCAGATAAAACAATCCAAAAATAGAGACTGCTTTTCTCTATTAAAAATAATAATAAAATGATTAGAATCATAATTAGGTTTATTACTATATTAGTTATTGCTTTGTGTCTTTTGAGCATGTTTTTCAATCCTTTTCTTGATTCTTAACTGCATGTTTGACGGTATTAACCCTATGATTAGTGGTTTTAAAACATATATATACCCCCAGATAGGCATTTTTAAACGAGTAAAGCCTTTTATTCTCACTACAGCTTCTTTAACACGATTGATATATTTTTTTCTTGAATAAGCTGATTTATCTTCCCTTACCATATATAATTCATCATCAATGTTCTTAATCTTATAGCCTTTGCTATACATGCGCATAAACAAATCGTAATCTTCGCATCTAGAAGTTTCCCATGATACTCGATAACCACCAACATCAACAACAGACTTTTTCTTCAAGATTGTTGTTGCATGAGCAACAACACTACCTTTTAAAAAATCTCTTTTTGCTATAGATAATTTTCTTGGATGTCTAGTCCCCCAAACACCATCTTCATCAAAAAGTATCATACTGGTACCTATAACATCATAGTTACTATGAGTTATAATTTGTTTGTATAATATTTCTAGTCTAGAAGGGTCGGAAATATCATCAGCATCTTGACGAACCAAATATTGAGATTTAGAATGTTCGATACATTTATTCAACGAATAATGCAATCCCATATTTTTATTATTCTTTATAATAACTATTTTCTTATTGTTACCATATTCTTTTTCTATAAAATTGTAAATGTATTCATCTGACCCATCATCACATATGACAAATTCCCATTCTTGAAATGTCTGATTAATAATTGAATCTATAGCATCTTTCAAAAATTTAAGATTGCTAATATTGTATACACCCATTATTACTGATAATTTTGGATTGCTCATATATTTTTTCTCCTAATAAAATAATATAAGATTGATCATATGAATAAACATGATATAAATAATTACTATAATCCTAGCAAACTGAAGTAATCGTCAATAAGTTGATTAATCATTTTTCCACGTTCAAACAATTCACTTGTCCTTAAATAAGCATTTCTGGAAATTTTTTCTGAATAATCCCTATCTAGTAGCAATAGTTCCATAGCCTCGTGAAGCTTAGATGGATTATTTGGTGGCACAAGGTGACAAGATTCTTGATTAATAAAAACTTCAGAAGCACCAGGTATATTTGTCGTTATTATGGGCAAACACATTGCGCCAGCTTCTTGCAATACCATTCCAAATCCCTCTCTATGACTTGGATGGACAAAACAGTCAAATCTGGAATAATACTTATATAGTAAGTCATGTGGTATATAACCGGTAAAAATTATGTTCTTCATACATTGCGTATCGATAATATTCATTATTTCATTATCGTTTAAAAATTCATTTGGTCCAATAACAAGAAGTTTCACTTCATGTTTTTTTGACAACTTACAAAAAGACATTAGTAACTCTTTAGCACCTTTATCTGTTGTCAATCTTCCTACAAAACCATAAACATAGTAATTTTCTAAATTATATATTTTGTTTACCTCATTTATTGAATCTTGCTTTTTTTCTAAACTAAAGACTTTAAGATCAACACCAATTGTTCCACCTTTACCAACAACCTTTACGACGTCAGCTGAGTATAACCTCTCACTTAATCCAAATTGCTTGTTTAATTCACTAACAGCCCTGATTACTGTACTAAAACGACAAGTAATCATTTCAATCTTTCTAAATATATACCTAGTTACACCTTCAAATGAAACATACCTGATTCCCCATTGCGCATACAATCTTATCTTTATTTTTGAAAATTTACCTGCTATTGATGAGTACAACGCAGCATTAGGAGTTGAATATTGTATCATTTCAAATTTCTCTTTTCTAAATATTCTATATAATTTAATTATCGAAGAAAAAAAATGAAAATTAACACCTCGTTTCATTTTGACATTATAAAAATTTACTATACTGGGGATGTGTTTCATTGATTCATCATCAAATGATGAGATTACAGTCACTTGAATCTTACCAGTTTCAGCTAATCTAAGTGCAATAGGATAAACGAATGTCTCTAATGTTATGGGTACTGTAGTTATAAAACATATTTTTTTCATTTGCTTTTTTCTCTAATCTTTTCGACAACAGTATTAATCTTTTCAATTAATTCATTTTTATTTTTTTGAAATTGTGATTCAGTGTAATTTTCGTATATTTTTTCTACCATTCTTATTCTATTTATTCCATCTAAAAACAACTGAGATATCTCAAATGGATCATTGACATAGTTTGCATCACAAAAACTTCTTGATAAAATTGCCATTTTTGATCCTATTGAATAATGATGACAAATTACGTATTCCGCTGGTACCAAACCATGATTTAGTCGAGCAATTCCACCAAATCCAAATTTCATGCTTTTTGATTTTAGTTTATCAGCAATAAAGTCTAGAGTACCATCTATTAATAACTCAAACATAAACGTTTTGTTATAAGATAAATGTAAGTCATTTAATCCAACATGAATTTCGTCTATTCCAACTAATGAAATAATCTCATCAATGTTTTCAACAGCTTCTTTTGTCTCAAGTAATAATAATACTTTTGCTCTACTGTCAACTAAATCAATAAAATATTGAACTTGATCAGCTGTTTTGAACATTGGTAGCATTAATATATCTGCTCCATATTCTATTGCGGTATCAATCTCAATCTTTGAATTGGAATTAATCGGATTAACCCTTACTTGTAATTTGGACTTTTTTATGATAGATTTTATCTTTCTAATGTCTTCTAGACTATGATTAGAAATAACAGTATTCCTACCTTTTTGTCTTTCCACTTTGCCAAGTATTTCTAAATCTATCCAGATTCTGTCAACCCCAGAATCTTCCGCTATTTTTGCAACATCAGGTTTGTTTGTAATAAACATTAATTCTAAAGGCATATTTTTCCTCTACTTTCCAAGAATTTTAAGTATACCAAACACTTTACTAAGTTTTTCAATTATGAATCAAATCTAATCAATATCTCTTCTACCTGAAAATTTTTCCATGCTTACAGATGTTTTCGAAGTGATATCACTTCTCTTAATCACTTTTATAACTGTTTTTAAAATTATTTTTAAGTCAAATATAAACGATACATTATTAACATATTCAATATCTAGATGGAATTTTTGCTCCCAAGTAATACTATTTCTGCCATTTACTTGGGCGTGCCCAGTTAGGCCAGGCTTAATTGAATGTCTCTTTCTTTGCTCTTGGCTATAAAGCGGCAAATATTCAACAAGCAAAGGTCTAGGACCAACAATACTCATATCCCCTTTTAAAATATTAATTAATCCTGGAATTTCGTCTAAGCTTGTTGATCTCAAAAACGAGCCAAACTTTGTTAATCGTTGAGAGTCATCTAATAAAACCCCTTGCTTATTTGTTTCATTTTTCATGCTTCTGAACTTAATTAATTTAAAGATCTTTTCATTTTTTCCTGGTCTTTCCTGAACAAAAAAAACAGGTTTTCCTAATTTTATTCTGATTAATATCGTTATAAACACAAACAAAGGGAGTAATAGAATCAAAGCAAATAGTGAAATTGAAAAATCAATAATTCTTTTAAAAAAGTTAGCGTATATTTTTTTCATTTATTTTCTTGAATACTCAATTTAGTATTTATAGTGAAAGATGAGTATACTATCCTCTCATATTATGTGTCGAAGAATGTTCTACTTCCGTTACTTTTTTCAGTAAATACTTTTCTAATAATCTTAATTACTTCATCCTGTTGAACTTTATTCATTTTCGTGTCTGAAGGCAAACAAATACCAAACTCAAATATTTCGCTAGATATGTTCTTACCAACATAATCATATTTACTAAAAATGGGTTGAAGATGCATCGGTTTCCAAATCGGTCTAGATTCGATATTGTTTTTTTCCAACTCTAAAATAATATCCAATGGGGAAATTTTTCCTTTGATTATCGCACAACTTAACCAGCAATTCGGTTTATTCCAATCATTAACTGGCATAAACTCAATATCATTGATATCTTTCAAGTTTTCTTTGTAGTAATTAAAAATATACTGTTTCTTTTCTATTCTTCGAGTTAAAACTTTTAATTGCCCTCTACCAACTCCAGCTACTACATTGCTCATTCTGTAATTAAACCCTAACTCAGAATGTTGATAATGTCGTGCTTTATCTCTTGATTGAGTAGACCAGAATCTTACCTTCTCAATTCTTTCTTCATTATTGGATAATAACATACCACCTCCTGAGGTGGTAATAATCTTGTTGCCATTGAAGCTAAGAATTCCATAATCACCAAAAGTACCTGTATATTTACCTTTATAAGTTGTTCCTAAACTTTCAGCTGCATCTTCAATCAAAGTTACATTATACTTTTTACATAATTCTACAATTTTATCCATATCTGCAGATAAGCCATATAAGTGTACTACTATTACTGCTTTTGCATATGGGTACTTTATCAAAGCTTCTTCTAAGAATTTGGGACTCATATTCCAAGTCTCAAAATCACTATCAATAAATACTGGTATAGCTTTTTCATAGATAATTGGATTTGCTGTTGCAGAAAAGGTTAGCGATTGACATAAAACAATGTCACCTTCCACAACACCACATGCTCTTAATGCCATATGGATAGCCGCTGTGCCAGAAACTAATGCAGCACCATATTTTATACCTACTTTTTCACATACTTCATTTTCGAAGTTTGTAACGTTAGGACCTAAAGGCGCTATCCAATTTGTATCGAATGCTTCTTTAACATATTCTTGTTCATAGCCTTCTTCACTCATATGTGGAGAAGCTAAATAAATTTTCTCTTTCATTTTATCTATCCTTTATAGGTTTGCAAGGTGTTCCTACTGCAACCACGTTATCATGAATGTCATTTAATACTGTTGAACCTGCACCAATTAAACTGTTTGACCCAATTGTTAGCCCTTGAATGATATTCGTTCCTAAACCGATTTCTGTTCTTACGTTTATTTGACAGTTACCTGAAATTTTCACACCTGGATATAACGTCACAAAAGATTTTATTGTTGTTTCATGACCTATATATGATTTACTATCAATAATTACTGCCTCTTCTATTCTAACTTTTGCTGAGACTTGAGTAGCATAATTAATAATAGTACCAGATCCACTTTGTAAAACTGCATATTTTGAAATCTCTGCTTTTGGATGAATCAAATTTGGTGTTTTTACTTTATTTTTTTTTAACTCAATATATATAGATTCTCTGATTTTTGAATTAGCTATTGCGATAACAAATAAATGATTAGAGAAATTTTTATAATCTGACACCTTGCCTAAAATATGATAGTCCTCCAGTATAAAATCCTTCTTGTTATCATCCAATAAACCACTGATATAATACTTCTTATCAATTAAATTTATAGATTCAATTAAATCAATTACTTCTAATGCAAAACCACCAGCACCAATAATAATTAAATTTTCCATTTCAAATTCTCCATTAGTCAAAGAAATGTAATATATTTTCTTTTTGAAAATTCATTGCTATTAACTTATTATAAATAATTCTTTGATTGGTATAACTTGATATCAAAATGCCATCAAATTTATAATGATTTACTGAAGTAGAATTTATGATTGGTGTATTAACCAAATTGCTTCCCTGTTTTGATTGATCATCATCAATCACGGCTAAAATATTAAGCGGTATTTTTGAATCAATTAATATAGTTTGTAAAAGTATTTCTGCCACTTCTCCTGCGCCGTATAGCAAAATATTTTTGTAACCCTTATCTATAATTTGATTTAAAAAGTTCACAATATTCTCTTTTGCGGACTTGTATACTTTGAGTGAGGCATTTAAATAACCAATATTTAATACTTTCTTACGCTCAATACCCTTTTTAGTGATAAAATACTCTACGGTTTTCGTAGTGTATTTTTTTCTTTTGATGAGCTTGTCTTTTTCATATTCATCTAAATATGAATTGATCATACTAACTGCCACACCAATTTTTTCACTCATGTCTCTTTGAGTAATCCGACTATTTTTTTCAATTAAGTCTAGAATCATAAATTCCTTATATAAAAGTGTCGGCTTGAAAAACGAATTATCACGCATGATGATACCATCCATTGTTCGATATTTGAATGATTTCATTTTATACCATTACTTATGTAATTACAAGGGCAAAATGACTTTTTTGTTAAAAAAACGAACAAATATTTCAGATTCTTTTCTAATCCCTAAAAAAAAGCAAAAAACTAGCAAAGAGATATCTCAAGTGCTAGTTTTTTTTAAGCATTTTTTACCCTTTATAAGATTCAAGATAAGAAAGTATCGTTTCATACAAAGTCAACTTATCTTCTTTTAAGATAAACCTTTCTAAATCTTTTGTGGTTTCACTATGAAGGCGATCAAGATAGGTTTGATAAATGAGCGTAGATGAGATATGCTCATGTCTTAGTAACCTCATGGTAGAAAGTATATCATCACCTCTCAAGAGATTCATCACCCCTGCTGTATGTCTTAAGGCGTGCGGTGTAATCCCTAAACCAGAGAGATTAGAAGTCTTTAAGATTCTTTCAAACATATCCCTATAAAACATTCTTGATAGTTTTTGATTGGGGGATGGATTTTTGTTAGTTACAAATAAATAAGGATTATCATCTTTTCTTAACTTTAAATAGTCATTTAAGGCAGCTACCCCACCTTTTGATAACGTGACATATGAGGATTTAATAGAAAGCATGTGTTTACCCTCTTTTATCTTATAATCACTTCTTTTTAAATCCATGATTTCATAAGGCCTAAGCCCAGATGTGAGCATTAGATAGATGATCGCGTGGTCTCTAAAGTGCCATAAGGATTTTCTATGATGCTTCGTACATAAGATGAGCGATCTTACCTCTTCAAGCGTTAAAATCCTTTTACTTATATGAGGCTTCATCCTTTCGTTTTTCACATACGCAGCAATATCATATAGATACTTTTCTGAGATGTTTAGAATATGCTGATTGATTTTCAAATAGCGATATAAGCCTTTAATCGCACATAAATCGACATAAATATAATAAATCGAATGTCCAAGACTTTTTTTAATCTCTTTATACCTAATAAGATCACTTGTTTTAGCAACATAGATATCTTCTTTTTTAAGATAGTTGATATAATGCTTAAACGCGATTCTGTATGATTTTATAGTCGATGGTGCAAGTTTTTTCGATGCAAGATAGCGTTCACTTAAAGCTTCTAGTTCATGTGTTTTAATCACCTATATCACCTAAGATATATCTTTCAATCAGATCTTCAGTCCCTTCTTTTATACCATCTAGGTGAGATAAATACATAAGGGTCGTATCCATATCCTGATGTCTAAGTAAAACTTTCGTCTCATCTAGAGAACCACCTCTCAAAAGATTAAATGTCGCAGCTGTATGTCTTAAAGCATGAGGTGTGATTTTGATATCACTTAAGTGAGCGTCCTTTAAAATACGCCTAAACATATATAAAAAATTGGTTCGATCCATAGGCTTTACCCACCCTTTACCACGAGGTGCAAAAAGATATGGATTCTTATCTTTTCTTTTGTCTAAATAATCTTTAATCGCATCAACTAAGCCATCTGATAGCTTGATAAAATGATCCGCACCAGATCTTCCTTTACCATGAATATATAAGATATGGTTTTTCCCAATGACCTTTAAATCCTTGATTCTAGCCCTTCTAATCTCTACACTTCTGATCCCAGTTGTCAGCATTAAATAGACAATCGCGTAATCTCTATAATGCCAAAGATACTTTCTATGTTTTTTTAAAAAAGTTAGGAGATGTTTCGCTTGATCTATTGTTAGGATAGGCTTATGTGTTAAATGATTTCTTCTCTCATTATTTATATATATCGTGATGTCTATCTTATAAACATCATCTAGCCCTAACCTTTTTTGATGGATACTTAAATAGCTATATAAGCCTTTAATGGCATTGATTTGATTAAAGATCCAATTCGAGGAATATCCTTTTCGTCTCTTATGATTGATATAATCTAACACATCACTTTCTTTCGCATACATGATGTCTTTTTCTTTTAAATAATCAAGATATTGTTTAAGGATAATCAGATATAGATCATAACTACCTTTTTTGATATCTTTTTCTTCTAGATATTGTGTGATTAAGTTTTCTAAAGGATGTACATGTATCATAAATAACTCCAATCAAATAATCTCTTTACTATATATTAGAATCACTAAATGCATAATACTTTAATTCACTTCATTTACACAAAATTCTTGACACTACCGAAGACCTAAAACTCATTCCAATTGGATAGCTAATGCCACCTTATTTTTATATATTGAAATTATGCTAAATATCAAAAAAAACAGGAACTCATTTCGAGCTACCTGCTTTTTTTGTCTGATCAGCTATTCTTTTTTGTGTTGGTGATCGTTGTACTTATAATTTTTCATTTCAATATCTTTAATTTTTGCGTATTTATGAATGGCTTCTTTTTTCACTTGCTTACGATTAACTTTATAAATAATGGCGTCACTTAAAATGTTTTCAAGATATTGATATTCACTATATTCGTCTAAACTTGCCATGACGAGTGCATTTCTAAGATAAGCAGCATGTACTTTTAGAAGTTTTTCATCCAATGAAAACCCATGTTTTTTTAGAAAGAAATACAAGTAGGTTGATAATGTTCTCGTATTTCCTTCTCTAAAAGGGTGTATCCTCCAAAGTGATGCGATATATCTTGTCATCTCATAAATCAGAGCATGCTCACTCATGGTCTTCCAAGGTTTATCAAAATAAAGTTTATGAGTAAAATCAATTGCTTTTACTATATTAGATTTATCCTCATACTTAACACTAAGCACATTTAATACAATTTCAGATTTTTCAATGTTTATGGTTCGTGGCAATCCTGCCCATTCGTACACATCATTAAAAAGTCTTTTATGTATATCAAATAACTGATTTGTGTGAGAAACGTTGTAATCTTCTTTAAACAGTTTGAGCAGTGCAAGATTAACTACCGTGTTTTCATAAGCTTCCAAACTATCCTCATCTTTTATATCCAATGTATTTTTTAAAACATGACTGCTTTCGTATAAATATGGATCAGACATTGATGAACTCCTTCTTTATTGCGTATAAAGCAACATCATAATCAATATCTCCCTTTGCATAGAGCGAGATAATCTTATTAAACTTTTTGGGATATATCTTACCACCAGTTAGGTTAATCGCTTCTGCCAATTCTTTAGCTTTATCTGTCATCTCTTTTTTAGGTTTTTTTACTTCAAACGGCAAGCCTTGATTTAATAAGATCTGATTCAAGTAAATATCAATTGCAGTTGACATATTGATGCCTAAATCAATTAGAATTTCTTCCACATCTTTTTTTGTTTTCTCATCCACACGAACATTGATATATGCATCTTTTTTCATGATAATCACCTCAACCATATTGTAACACAAATGTGTTACTTTTACAATAGATTAATATGATGAAATATATGTTTTATTATTCCCATAAAAGTGTTGATAGACTGTTTTTTTACTTCCCTAATATTAATACATCTAAGCAATTAAGTATGTATTTCTTGGGGTACATAAAGTATTGAAATGGATATTTCATCATTACGCTATAAAAAGGGCAAGAAATATTCTAGTCTTCATCAATTATTTCATTTTTTCATGTCTAGGATGACATACACTTAAAAACAACGTACACACGATAGACACTCCCTCAGTGTACTGGCGATCAGAATAAAACACCTATAACACTTTTTCACCAATATCCCAGGCTTCAATGATTTTAAAATGATGAAATCTAAAGATATGAACGACTCTATATACTGTCTCTTCATTAATCTGAATAATTGAATAATTTGTCACCATATCATTTTCTTCAATTTGAAACTGAACATCGACTTTTTTATGTGGAAAGTCAATATTGTTTTGAATCATCGCATCTAATAATGACTTTCTATCCTTCTTAAAATATTGATTGTGATGTGTGAAATCTTTATGAATATACATGTCATAAGCTTTATCTACATCTTGAGTCACACACATCATAAGAAATGCTTTTGATATCTCTTTTTGATTCATGTTTAGTTTCCTTTCAGATGATCTTTTATATCCTTTAAAACCTTATTTGGATTTTCATACCAATTCATATGAAAGACTCTTACTACTTTCCATCCTCTAGATGCTAAAAACTTTTCTTGATGAAGAAGTTCTTTTCTTGCTGTAAATGCTTGATCTGTTTGAAGGTCACATATGATACCTAAATGATAAGCACCACTATCTTTATCATAAATCGCTAAATCCATTTTAAACTGACCAATGCCAATGGATGCATCGACTTGATAGCCAAGTCGTTCTAATCTTTGCTTGATATCCATTGCCATAAGTGATTTTAGTTTTTCTTTCGTATCTGATTCTTTTTGATAAAGGCTTGATAATACTTCTTTTGCAAGATCATGATTTCTATTTGATACGTAGTAACAATATCTCATAAAATCTTTTAATAACTTAGGTCCTCTACCTGATAAATCATCAACCTTTAAGTTTTCAGGATATAAAGATGAGACAAAATAGATTTTCTTCTTCGCTCTAGTGATTGCGACATTTAATCTATTTTGACCACCTTCATGGTTGAGCCACCCAAATCTTCGTTTGACGATACCACTTTCGTCTTTTGCATACCCCATTGAAAAGATAATAATATCTCTTTCATCGCCTTGAACGTTTTCGATGTTTTTAACAAAAAGTGATTGATCTTCTAGATCATTTTTTCTAAATACTTCTTTTTCTAATCTTTTTTGATGCACACTTTTTTTGAAAAGCTCTTCATCAATCTCATTTAAGATAACATCTCTTTGACTGCTATTAAAGGTGATAATACCAACGGATTCTTCTTCTTTTTTATCTTTAAGTATTTTTTTAAGTAGCTTAACAACTTCTTTAGCTTCGATCACATTACTTTTTTTATGGAAGGTTCCTTCTTTAACATAAAGATAACTGATCGGTGGTTCTTTGGGATCTTCGAAATTAGGAGATATCATAAGCTTACCATCATAAAAAGCATGATTAGAAAATTCAATGAGTTCTTGATATCTACTTCGATAGTGATAATTTAAAAGTGCTTCTTTATATTTATATCTTGCTAAATCGAGTAAGCTTTTCGCATCATAAGTAACATTTTTTAAGATTTCATCTTCTTCAAAGATGTCAGATTCATCTACTCTACCAAAACCTAAAGAAGATGGTCTTAATTGCTTAGGATCTCCAGCAATGACGACCTTCTTAGCTCTATAGATCGCAGGTATTCCTTTTTCAACATACATCTGTGATGCTTCATCAAAGATGACAAGATCAAATAAGTTCAATGTTAAAGGTAAGATACTACTAATCGCTTCAGGTGTCATTAGCCAAATTCTCACATGTGAGAATAATTCCACTTGAAATAAATCTAAAAAAGCACGAATGCTAGGCTTTTTATCGCTTTCTAAGATTCTTTTTATATCCATAATGCGTTTCGTATTTGAAAAATCAAGTGCATGTTTAAAAAGTCTCATTTCAAAAGATTCTTTTGAGACATCTCTTTTTTCTTGCATGAGGTTTTTAAGCTCACTCATTTTCTTATCATAGTGATCAAGGATAAATAGATATTTTTGATGACTTGCTTTAAAATCCTCTAAAAAGCCCGTATAAAAGGCATTGAAAAGATAACTTCTCTTCTTTTCAATATCACTTTTATCTTTAAAAAGATCATGATAGCTTAGCATATCAAGAAAATCGAGTTCAATGATGTTTAAAGTATCATAGTTTGTTTTGATTTTATTGAGCATATTGATGTTATCTTTAAGATAATTTAAAAAGATGTCATCTATCATCAGTGCTTTAAGCATCTTTTTATCCATAGATTTCTTTAAAGTGATATAGCTTAAAGACATCTCATGTTTTAATAGGAAATTTTTCTTTAAGCTTCTTTTTCTAAAGAAAAATGCATTTTGATAGGATGCTTTAAATTGTTCAATCTTTTCAATCAAATGATTAAATTGAATGATGTTACTTCTAGAAATCTTTGTCTCTATACGGCTAAACCATGGATATTTTCTTAAGACTTGATGATAGCTTAAATAATCTTTGAGCTTTTTATCTTTATCAAAGGTTTGTTCCAAAGCTTCAATCGTTTGAAAGGAAGGATGACTCAGTGCCTTATCAAATGCTTGATAAACCTTATTTGGCATAAATCTTTCATCAAGATCCTTATCTTTAATGTATCTTTCATAAAAGAAAGCGATAGGTTTATGATGTTTATCTTTTTGATACATGAGTTTAATCGCTTGATTAAATGTCTGATCAAGCGATTTAATCTCTGTTTCTAACCTATAAACATCATTATTATGAGATCTTTCGATATGTCTTTGATTGAAAAACTGTGATAGCTTCTCATAAAATCTTGCCTTAGCTGATGCATCATCTATCATCATTGAAAATTTAGCAGCACCACCAAGTCTATTATAAATGACATCTAGTGCGACTTTCTTTTCTGAAACAACTAAAACATTTTCTCCTTTTAAAACTTGATGGGCAATCAGTGATGTGATCGTTTGACTTTTACCTGTACCTGGAGGTCCCCATATGACCATCTTCTTTTCTTGATCAACCATCTCTATGACTTTCTCTTGTGAGAAATTTATATCATTAATATAGATTAATCCAGATTCATTTGGATCTTTGTTATCAATAGCAATTCTCAAAGGCTTTTCTTCTTCATAAAGATTAGATTCATCAATGAGACCTTCTAATAACTCATTATACGTGTGACTTTCAATAATTTTAGCCATGTCTTTTTGAATCATAGAGGAATAAAGCTGATATCTGCCAAAAGTGATATAAGGTTTAATCTGAAACTTAGAAAGACTATGTTTGATGAAATCATCTTTGAGTTGTTGCTTAAATGGGATGAAAGATAAGTCTTGATCCCATTTAATGTCTAACCCATGCTTTTCATAAAAGGGAATTAATATATCTTTTATCGATTTATCAGATAAATTGCTTAACTCAGGCGTATCATCAGTTAGGTTTGTTTTTTCTATTTTAGATAGTGTTAATAGTAAATCTCTATTGTATAAAATATCTTTTTCTTCATCAAAGATGAGCTGATAATTCTTTCTTGATCTTTCTAGTTTGACTGGCATGTATGCTAAAGGTGCTTTTATTGGAAAAAGATCCTTTTTAAAAAGACCTTCGACATAAGGATATGCAAGATATAAATGATACGTACCTAAATCTTTATAATCTTTATTGATGTACCTGTAAAGTGTTGTTAAATGCTCATATGTATCTTCTTTATCAATAGGAAGGGAAAGTGACTTTTTCTTTAAAGATAATAAGCTCTTTAAATCCTCTATGTGATTTTCATCATATAAATCAAAGCTACGAAGCTTTTCTATTTTTCCCATATAAAGATTAGGATTTGTCTTTGATATGTCTGATAGACGGTCTTTATATCGATCTAACACAACTGATGCATGCTTAGAAACCTTGACCTTTTTTAAATCATCTTTTTGAAGTCGATGATAAACCTCTAAAAAGAGGTGTGCATAGTTTTCAATAAAGTCATGATCAAGACCTGGGATTGCTAAAAAATCAACGAGTCTTGAGATATTCACTTTAGACATCTCTTCTAATGCATCATCCGTGCAAATGATGACATCATGACCATATGCACGTTCCTTTTCTCTTAATTCAGCTCTTAAATTTTCGAGCACCTTATAAAGTTCCTTTTGTTTTCTTGGCATGCTATCCCTCACTTTACTTATACATAGTATATCAATAATCTTTATTGAATGAAACAGCAAAGAAACATCGACTGACATTAAAAAGCACATCCATTTTCATGATGTGCTTTTTAACCTATCTTTCAAACATGTATAAATAACTTACATAATTTTCACGATCCATGAAAACATCTCTGCTAAAATCTCCAACATGGATAAAATGATTGGCTTCATGAAATTTTATGGATGTGTCATTATTAAATGGTTCAACTGCAACAAAAGATAAGATAGGTTGGTTAGCTTTTTGAATGAAGTCTTGTATGAGTAAACTTCCAATACCTGTACCAGTCATCTCTTTATCTACTGCAATTTGTTCAAGTAAAACATGCTGTGATTTTTTCAATTCTAATTTGACGGTTTCATCCTTAAAAACTGTATCTTTTAGGTAGTTTAATGCACCATTTTGTGCAGTTACTAAATAACCTACAAGGGTTCCTTGACTATTGATGGCGACTAATATACGTTCATCTCTCACCAAGGCAACTATTTCTTTAATGTTATACTTTTTAAGTAAAATGAGTGATCCATCATTAAAATAACTATGATTAATGCTTAATATTGCAGAAACATCTAAGTCACCAGCTTTTCTAATTTCATAGACGCTAGATTTCTTAACTTGCCTAAAGCTTACCTTTCTTACGATGACAAATGCACCTATAAAGAAAATGACTGTAAGTATTTGATCAAAAGGTGATGTTAATGTTGGAATGATATAAAGCATTGAAATCCATAATAATAAATAAATGAATGAGGATGTTAATTTTTCAAAAATCCATTTTTTATTGCAAGCATTTGATTTTGACTCTTTTTTATATGTTTGATTCAGTCTAATGTGATTTAAAACCCATAGTAAATCACATAAACTTAAAACGATGAATGCGAAAGCAAGCAATGAAGGTCTATTGTAATAAACAAAGAGCATCTCTAGTGTTATTAAGATTGCAAAATCAATCATAAGTTCGCTCTTAGCTGAAATGATCTCTTTTTCAATATACTCAATCCAATCCCACCAATAGATCACTACAACACCTGTAACAAATAGGACCATGACGATATTAAACCATAAGGATGGATCAAAATCAGATGCGAATAAAATACTACCTATACCTATACCAATTAAAATACCATACATTTGATTGACAAATGTCTTAATGAAATTATCTTTACTATAGGGCTTTTTGTTCATTAGTGAGCTCTCCCGTAAAGATAACGATTATATAGATGTCTATAGCCTAGTTTTGAATAAATTTTTTGTGCAGCTTCATTATCTAGATCGACATGAAGGCTCATCTCACCACCTGCATCTACAATAGATAATTCAACAACTCTTTTTGCAAGTCCTTTTCTTTGATGATTTTTATCGATACCAAGATACGCATTGTGATAGGTTGGAATAAACCCATTTAATCTAAAATTGACAACGACAGAGATTCCTACAAGCTTTTCATCTTTTAATACAACATATAAAAGACCATATTTCACTGCATTTTCTATGGCATCTTTGGTTGATTCATAGGAGTCATCATAGGGTTTTAAAAGTTTGATTGTTTTTTTAATTAAAGTGTCTTTATGAAATCTCTTAAAATTCTTTAAAACAAAAATCTGATACTCTAAATACGCATCTCTTAAAATCATATATTTGTTCCCCTTTTTTGTTTATTTAAAAAAATTATAGCATTTTAAACGTTGTTTGTGATAAGAATCAAAAAAAAGCCATCTTGAAAGATAGCATTTTTGATTTGTTATTGAGTTATTTTATGCGTTTTTTACCTTCAGTTGCAGCAAAATACGTACCAAATGCCATAAGAATTAAACCAATGAAGAAATTAATGCCTGATATTTCCTGAAAAATCAAGAGTGATAGAAATGCCCCCATAAAAGGTGCGATTGCATAAAAGGTACTCGTCTTAGCAGCACCTAGCTCTTTTTGTGCAGTCACATAAAAGAAGATACTTAAACCGTATGCGACAAATCCTAATAAAAGAGTTATGGATACATAAAGTATGTTCAGTGAAACTTCACCCAAAAATAGCGCAATCAATAATGATCCTAATCCAGAGAAAATACCTTTAATCACGACAACCATCAAAGGATCATAATGGGATAGTTTTCTTGTTAAGTTGTTTTCTAACCCCCATGACATGGCAGCAAGTATGACAAAGATTGAACCTAAAGAAAACTTTAAAGCTTCCATATTTTCAAAAGATAAAACAATGCTTGCAATCGTCACAAATATTATCGCAATCCTTAATCTTTTTGGTATGTGCTCTTTAAAAATAAATGCTGCAAATAAAGCGGTTGCTACAATTTCAAAATTATTAAGTAAGGCTACATTTTCAGGAAAGCTCAAAGATAATCCAAAGATCAGTAAGATCGGTGCGAGAATATCGAGCAAAATCATACCAATAATGGCATATCTAGTATCTTGGGTATATATTTTAGTTTGAATATAACCTTCTTTTTGATGTCTAAATAATGCAATGATGCTCATGCCTATGCCAGCACCTAAATAAAGTAAGCTAGCAATCCAAACTGGATGTAACTCATTTAAGATGATTTTTGAAATAGGTGTGCTCAAAGCATATAGGAGTGCTGCTAAGATTGCAAAAAATATGGCCCGTTGTTTTTTCATATAAAAGTGTCCTTTTCTAAATCATATGATGTGTTTTAAAAATACGCATTGAGAAGAATGATACAAATCTATCATGATTTTATATACATCATATTTTTATATACTATGATGCTGAGTTATATCTTTTTACTAGATAAAAAAATCGTCTATTCTAATTAAGTCATACTTTTGATGATCGAGTGCTTTTGAAAACCCATTCTTAGAAAATGCACCATAAGCAATCGCATTTAATTCACGGCCTTTTAAGATCAAATCTTCCATGATGGATGGTGTAACTTCTTTTTCTGTCCATTTACATTCATAGACGTAAATCCCCTGCTTCGTTAAGATACAACTATCAATTTCAATATCTTTTTTTTCTATTCTACTGTTATACCAATATCGTCCTATTTGAATCAGTGGTGTATTGTGTCTTTTCTTAAAATTTCTAATCAGATATTGTTCACACATTTTTTCGAATCGAAAAGACACATAGGCATCAAGCTCATCTTGAATAAATGTTTCATAAAAATCATAGGGTTCCATCATGATTCTAGCTGATGCGTGCTTCCAAATAAATCTATAATAGAATGCGATGAAGTTATTTTTGATTTTGTAAAGATGTTTTTTTGAATGCTGGCTATCCATGAATCTTTGCTCTTTCTCAATGATTTCAAGTTCAATGAGTTTATTCACATATTTGATTGTTTTTGAAGTATCATGAATACCAGATTTTGAATCAATTAAAGATAGCTTTGTACTACCACTATGTATCGCTTGAAGAACGCTTTGATACTCTTGTATGCTTCTTAGTTCTGATGTAAGAAGCATTTGTACCTCCGATGCAAACCTAGCATTTTCAGCGACAATTAATCGACAAATATTATCTTTTAGAGAAGTCTTTTGATCGATTTGGCTTAAGTGAACTACTCCCACCACTTAATGCATATCATTTGAAGTGGGGGCTTCTTGGGT
>CAZZMZ010000012.1:0-52576 GCA_964655445.1 uncultured Mariniplasma sp.
TACCCAAGAAGCCCCCACTTCAAATGATATGCATTAAGTGGTGGGAGTAGTTCACCTAAAGGATTCATTGAAAATGAATGAACGTTTTATACACATTTACACATTTTCTTTCATTACACTTGCATATTCATTGTAGTATCTTACCTTATTATTTATAATAAATTTATAAACAAGTAAAGGAGATTAATCGTTTATGAAAAAATTATTACTCGTTTTATCAGTCTTATTCGTATCACTTACGCTTGCGGCATGTAGCCGTGATGAAAATATTTTAAGAGTCGGTATGGATTTAAATTATCCACCATTTGAAATGGTAGATACAGATAACAACCCTGAAGGCATATCTGTAGATATCGCCTATGCCCTTGGTACATATTTAGGTCGTGAAGTAGAAATTGTGGATACAGATTTTGGATCTCTTATTCCATCCTTACAGTCTGGTGAAATTGATATTATTATCGCATCCATGAGTATTACTGCTGCTAGAGCTGAAATTGTTGATTTCACTGATCCATACTTTTATTTTAAGATTATTACGCTTGTAAATAAAACATTTGCAGAAACGAATAACCTTACTGAAGACTCAACAGTCGAAGATTTGCTAGCTATTGAAAATGCTAGATATACAGGTATTGCATCACAAGTTTCAGCATCAATTCCTCAAAGCTATGGTAAAGAAGTCACTGAAGCTACAGATTTAGGTACAGCTGTTGAAACCGTAGCTCAAGGTACAGCTGATATCTTACTGATGAGTGCTAATCCAGTCGTTGATGGTCATAAAGCAAATTTAAACACCACAATGATTGTATGGGATCCATTTGTAGCAAGCCCTATTGGTATGGCTGTTAGAAAAGGGAATACTGAATTACTAGAACAAGCCAATGCATTTATTGATACATTCACAGAAGAAAATGGTCTTTACGATACACTTTCCTTAAAATGGGATGCCATTCTTTTAGATAGACTAGGTCGATACGGCTTAGATTTCTACATCAATGAACAATAAAACATTAGCCTATATACTTGCCATTCTCACAATATTGGCACTTGTTGCTTTTGTTGTGATGCGGCAGGTTGACGGCTTTTCAATTCAATCATTTAGTCCCTATCGAAGACTAATAACAACCGGTATTAAAAACACAATCATTTTATCGGTTGTTTCGTTATTAGGTAGCCTTGTTTTAGGGTTTGTTTTTTATCTTTTCTCGATTTCAAAAGTCAAGTATTTAAATGCTATTACTGATGTATTTACTGAAATCATTTATGGTACACCACTGCTTGTTTTAGTTGTCATTACTGCTTTTTTAATTGGACCTGCTTTTGGTACATTTAATCGTAATGCGATGGGTTATTTAGCACTAATTATGTATATGACACCTTACATGAAGAATGTCTATCAATCAGCATTTTCTAGTATCTCAAGAGATCAATACATGACCATGGATTTATTTGGTTTTACGCCTTATCAAAGATATCGTTATATTATTATATCTCAAGTCATTCGCATTTTGATGCCACCAATGATGAATAATTTTTCTTTAATTATTAAGGGTAGTGCACTTTTAAATGTACTTAGCTATAATGAAATTTATTATGCTGTACGTGTTGCACAATCACAAACCTTTGCATTTGTGGAGGGTTATATATTAATGTGGGGATTATATCTCATCATAACGATTCCACTCTCACAACTCACAAAATGGATTGAAAGGAAGTGGGCATTATGAAGATAGAACTTGTAGGTGTAAAACATACATATGATGTTGAAGTACTAAAGGATTTGAACTTAATTTTAGATGGGTATCACTCTGTGGCTATTATTGGTGTTTCAGGTAGTGGAAAATCGACTTTAATTCGATTGATGTCTGGCTTGGAAAAACCAACAAATGGCTTAATTCGGGTAAACTCGTTTCATGTAGACTCTGAAGACTATCGTAAAAAGATTGGTTTTGTCTTTCAGAATCATAACTTGTTTCCCCATCTTACTCTAAAGAAAAACATTTCACTCATCCTAGAAAAAACAAGAGGTATTGAAAAAGCTGAAGCGGAAAGTATCGCATTAAAGTATTTAGCGATGCTTCATCTAGAAGATCAAGTGAATAAATTACCAAAAAATGTCTCTGGCGGACAAGCTCAACGTGCATCTATTGCAAGAGCTTTAAGTGTCAATCCAGACATCATTTTCTTAGATGAACCAACATCTTCATTGGATCCTATATTAACACATGAAGTGCTTACTGCTGTTGAAGAACTCAAGGGTTTAGGTAAAGATTTTATTTTTGTGACACATGTTATGAGTTTTGTTAGAGATTTTGCAGATTATGTGATCTTTATGGATCAAGGAGAAATCGTTGAAATGGGTGATCCATCAATTTTAGATCATCCAAAAAGTGATGCACTTAAAGCCTTTATAAGCAAGGTAAGATAGGAGTTTATATGGATAAAAGATACGTTGGTGCACTTGTTGCAAATAGTGCAAGTCTTGGACATCATTGGATTTATAATACACCTTTTTTAGAATCGGAAAGTAAAAAAAGAGACTTATTGTTTCAAAAACAAAATCAGGATGTTTATGATAGAGGTAAACCATCTTACTTTGTTTACCCCAATGCTGATATTGGTGATTTTTCTACTCAGGGTATGTTCTTTAAATGGCTTTATGAAGATATTATCAAGAAGGATAATTATTCTAAAAATGATTATATAACAATGCTATATGAACATATAAGACCTGGTGGTGACTATGAAGGCTACATTGAAAGTTACGCTAAAAAGATGGTCATCGAATCACTTTATGATGATTTAAAAATAGCATATACACCATTTGAAAAAGATGACACACATTTAGTGAATTTCATACCCTACATGGTATGTAAATTGCACCAATTGCCCAAAGAAAAAGCATGGGAGATCGCCCAGGCTTTTACTGAAGTTGAAGATTTCTTTATTTTCTATGAGATGTTTGATGAACTTCTTAGTATCATCAATGAAGCACCTTTAAAAACTTCATTAAAAAAAGTTATTCCAAAGGCACCAAAACATTTTCAAGAAGCTCTCTATCAAGCATTAGATATGGATGACACTAAAGCATTCATCAAAGATTATGCAGGAATTGCATGCTACATTTCACAATCCATCCCACTCATTTTCCATATTTTATCTCATACAACATCTTATGAAGAAATGGTTCATTGGAATACAAAAATCGGTGGTGCGAGCTCAGATCGTGGTTTACTTCTAGGTTTTATCATGTCCATGGTATCAGATGTACCTAAGGCATGGATCAAATTAACTCATCTGTAAAATAAAAACAGCAAAATTGCTGTTTTTTTTATGTATACTTCAAATCTCTTTGTTTTTTGACATCTATCTTTGGTTGATAATCCACTTTTTTATACATAACCATGCCCACCGGTATAATGAGCAGATTACTAATTAACATGGCATACCATATGCCATCAGCACCGATGTTCGTGAAATTCTTAAACATGTAAATCAGTGGTATTCTTAAAATCCATAATCTTGTAATCGTTATGATAAACGTAAACTTCGTATCGCCAGTACCATTGAATGTGCCCAGATAGTTTTGAAAGATAGCCATAAGAGGTAACCCAATTAACAGATAAAACATATATTCAACTGTTAAACTTAAAGCAACCGGATCATCTTTGATAAAAATACTAGCAGACCATTCTCTTATAAACATGAAAATAAAGGATCCAATGATCATAAGTCCAGCTGATAAAATCATCGACTTTTTAAAAGTTTCTCTAGCTCTAGGTATATTTCTATTACCTATATTTTGACCTAAATAAGCCGATAACACACCACCAATTGCCATCACAGGATGTAAAATCAGACTGCTGATTCTATTGCCCACACTAAATGCAGCAACGGTTTGAGTTCCATAACTCACAATGAATCCATTCATAATAGCAAAACCAATAGCTGTGATGGATTGTCCAAGAGATGCTGGTATCGCGGTTTTAATAATCTTTCTTGTCACTTCTTGATCAAATATTAAGTATGCTTGCTTTATGGTAATCCCTGATGGTGATTTAAATAATTGCATCAGTCCAACAGGCATGATGACCACATTTGCTATCAATGTTGCATAAGCTGCACCTGATACACCAAAATTAAAAACGCTGATCAGTAAAGGCGATAAGATGATATTTAAAATCATCGTAACAACACCATAGATTACAGGTGTTACTGTATCACCTGAAGATTGTCTGATGGATGTAAATGCAAAGAATAAAAAGACAACAGGTAATTCAAATGCTCTTATTCTTAAGTATTTCACACTATTTTCTAGTACATAGCCTGAAGTTCCCATAAGCTTCATAATCCATTCTGCAGAAAAGAAAGAGATAATATTAAGCATGATACCTAAAATAAGTGCAATTAAAACCAATTGACTTGCATATTTTCTAGCCTCTTCTTTTTGATTGGATCCAACTTGTTGACTAATTAAAGCAGTGCCTGCGGCAGATAAACCTATACCTAATGAAATAAAGGTAAACATAATTGGAAAAGTAAGAGAAATTGAACTCACTGCTTCTGCACTATATCCAGGTATTTCAGACACAAAAAACATATCTATGACATCATGAATAGTCTTAATCAAATTATTAAGCATCAGTGGAATAGAAAGCAAAAAAAGACCCTTATAAATATTAGGATCATGTAATATGAGATGTCTTTTCTTTTCGTCTTTAGTCATACTCGTCACCATCCGTACTTAATTATTGTATCATAAGTGATGACCAAATGTTCTTCTGATTATGAAAGTTATAAATTCTTAATATTTACACCCGTTCAATCATTAATGCAATTTGCTCCTTGACATCTTGCATATTCTTACCAAAACGAATGGTATAGATTTTATCATGTGATTCAATGAGCAAGGCACTATAAACTAAAAAGGGTTTCGCCCAAATATTGATTCTTGTGCTAACAAATGTTATGTCTTTTTTTAAGACCTTAATATTTTTTTTAAATAAACTATGTATGTAAATTGCTTCATCATCCTCAGATAATATCTCTTTTGGATAAAATATAAGGATACCTATGAAGATCACCAAACTAAGTGAAACAACGATTAAGACATACATAAAAATTTGTAAAATCTCATCAATCATGGAAAAGTCAAAACGATAATACGACAAAATCTCAAACATAATAACAAGTGAAAAAACCAAAAACAAGATTGATGCGATGAGTTGCTTATAAGATTTTAAGAGAAGTGGTTTCATCCATAACACATCCTTTATTTCTATCTTAACACATTTAATGATAATTCATTTAGGTAATGATTCATGGCATCTGCAGCTTTTCTACCTGCTTCCATCGCTGAAATAACTGTTGCTGAACCGGTCACAACATCACCACCTGCATAGACACCTTTCATAGATGTTTTACCACTTTCATCAATAGTAATGCATCCATAAGTATTAGTAGATAGTGATGGTGTGGTGATTTTAATGAGTGGATTAGGTGTTGTTCCAATCGCAATAATGACATCATCAACATCAATATCAAAGGAACTACCTTCGATGATATAAGGTTTTCTTCTACCAGATGCATCCTTTTCACCTAAACCCATTTTTACACATCTAATCCTTTTAACAAAGTGTGATTCGTTCCCAAAAATCTCAATGGGATGTGATTGATGATGAAAAATAATCCCTTCTTCAATCGCATGATGCACTTCTTCTAATCTAGCTGGCATTTCTTCTAATGACCTGCGGTAAATGATAAAAACCTCTTTTGCGCCAAGTCTTTTCGCAGATCTTGCCGCATCCATCGCAACGTTACCGCCACCAATAACTGCTACTTTTCTACCGATGTGAATAGGTGTGACAGCTTTTTCTTGATATGCTTTCATCAAATTCACTCTGGTTAAGTATTCATTTGCTGTATAAACACCACTGAGCATTTCACCAGGAATGCCTAAAAACTTTGGAAGTCCAGCACCTGTTCCGATAAAAATTGCTTGATATCCATCTAAAAAAAGATCTTCAATAGTATAAGTCTTTCCAATGATGATGTTTTTCTTTAGTAAAACGCCCATTTTTTCTAGTTTTTGAACCTCAAGTTCGACGATTGCCTTGGGTAATCTAAACTCAGGAATACCATATAATAAAACGCCACCAAATGCATGCAGTGCGTCAAATAATGTGACTTGATATCCTAACTTTCTTAAATCATGCGCACAAGAAAGTCCAGCAGGTCCTGAACCTACAATGGCTACTTTTTCTTTTCTTTCAATCACTTCTGAAAAATGATTATCCTCTTTGTCTCGCATATAGTCAGCAACAAATCGTTCAAGTCTTCCGATACCAACGCTTTCGCCTTTGATCTTTCTTACACAAACAGACTCACATTGTGCTTCTTGAGGGCATACTCTACCACATACACCAGGTAATAAAGAAGACTTAGAAATGATGTGATAAGCTTTATTGATATCTCCCTTTTTGATTTCGTGAATAAAGCCTGGAATATCAATTCTAACAGGACACATCGATACACAAGGCTTGTGCTTGCATTCTAGGCATCGCTTGGCTTCTAGCATCGCTTCATCTAAGTTATATCCCAAAGATACCTCTTCAAAACATGTTGATCTAAAAAGAGGATCTAATACACGCATCGGTGTTTTAACTAAAGATTTATTCATCTTTCTTTCTCCTCCAAAAGCTTACATAGGGCATCATATGTTTTTCTTTCATGTTCATGATACATGAGGTTTCTTCTTATGAGTTCATCAAAATGAACCAAGTGTCCATCAAACTCTGGTCCATCCACACAAGCAAATTTAATCTCATCATTAACAAGCACACGACATCCACCACACATACCTGTGCCATCAATCATGATTGGATTTAAAGAAACAATGGTTTTTATGTGTTTTTCTCTTGTTAATTCTGAAACAGCCTTCATCATTAAAAGTGGTCCTATAACGATCACTTCATCATATATGTCATCATTAATTAATTTTTTGACCCCTTCAGTGACAAATCCTTTTAAACCTTTCGTACCATCATTTGTGTATAACAATGATTGATTTGAGTATTTTTCAAATAAGTCATCAATAAAGACAGCATCCTTTGTTTTAAAACCAATGACGCTATCAACTATTTTATGTTGATCATGCAACGCTTTAACGATGGGATATGCAATCGCACATCCAACACCACCACCTACAACTAGCACTTTATTTAAATGATTTATTTCTGTTCTTTTACCAAGTGGACCTACAAAATCGATTAGTTCATCACCGATGTTTAGTTCATTTAATAGTCTTGTTGTTGTTCCAACAACTTGAAAAATAATTGTAATTGTTCCTTGATCTTGATTGGAAGCTGCAATCGTCATAGGAATGCGCTCGCCATCTCTTTCAACTCTAAGCATGACAAATTGACCAGGCATGGCATGTCTGGTAATTTCTGGAGCTAAAATCGTCATCCAAGTCACAGATTCAGTTAATCTTTTCTTTTCAAGAATGGTGTACATATAAACCTCATTTAGAAAATAAATCTTATAAACATGTAGATTAAAATACCTGTGATAAAACTTGTATAAATGAGTGCATCGCTTCGAATGATACTATTTTCATATCTTCGGTTAAATACATTCAGCGTAATGATAAAACGTTCAGTGAAACTAATTTGATTGGGATCTTTGCTAGAAAGTTTGCTTACATCATCTAAGTTGATAGGGCAATGATCGCCATACATTAGCATACATGCGTTTTTCATGAGAAAATATGCTGGGAAAAAGAATAAATACTCGATGCTTAGCCATTTTGGTAAATGTAAATGAAATAAATCAAACTTTTTACCCAAGAAAAAGATGATAAAACCTAATGAAACAACTAGACCACTCATTAAAAACTCATATGTTGTAAAAAATTCAACATGTAAAACGTAATGATCAATAAAATCAGGATCAAACGTAGTGATATTTAACTGTGGCATAATAAATTGATTTAGCATGTAATGAGGGAATATACCAATACCGATGATTAAAAGCGCAATGGCTACGAGTGCAACATCTAAACTCGAATAATCACGTTTTAAATCATCATATGTTCGTTCCGTTTTTCTAAAAAAGACATAATATAATAACTTAATAAATGAACATGCAGTTCCGGCTGATACGATGATAAAAAGTATTTCAGCAAAGAAATAACTTTGGTTTCCATAGGTATAAGCTTCAACAATTCCGTGATGAATCAGTGATTTTGAAACAAATCCATTAAAGAAAGGGACACCGCTTATACCTAAAGCAGCTATGACACAAACGATTGTCGTTAGTGGTAGTTTTTTCCATAAACCGCCTAATTTATACATATCATTTTCTTTTGTATGATGATAAACAACGCCTGCAACCATAAATAATAGTGATTTAAAAAGTGCATGATTCATAATATGATAAAGTGCCCCTGCATAGCCCATTGCACCTTTATAGCCTAAATATAAGGTGACACCGATACCTACAATAATATAGCCCATTTGACTGACTGAGTGATAGGCAAGCATTTTTTTCATGTGGGATTGTTGGAGGGCTAAAAAAACACCAATAACCATCGTTATAATTCCTAGCCATATAAGCATTGAACCTACGTTTTCAGTCGTTATCCATATCGGATCTGTGTAGGAGGAAACAGATACTTTGGTTGGAAAGAAATAACTTGTGGCAACCCTTAAAATACCGAATGCGCCGACTTTAATCATAATACCTGATAATAGTGCTGAAGCAGGTGTAGGAGCAACTGGATGTGCTCTTGGTAACCACACATGCACAGGCGCCATGCCGGCTTTCACACCAAATCCAAATACTAATAAACCCATAATCCAATATTTCGTAGAACCTAGTGTAGAAAGTTTAACAATTGCTGATTCAAAGGATAAATTGCCAATATGAAAATAAATGAGTAACATTGCAGCTAATATTAAAAAACCACCAATAAATCCCATAATAATATAATTATAGCCTGCCTTATAGGATTCATCTTTTTGACCATGAATGACAAGCATATAAGATGTAATCGTCATAATTTCAAAGAATAAAAACATGGTGAGTAAATCACCAGCCATCATAGTACCAAGTACAGAGCTATATGTTAATGCTAAAAAGAAGAAAAATCTCGTGACCTTTTTTTCTTTGTGCATATATTCATGCGCGTAGACCATCACAAAAAACCAAATATATGATGAGACAAATAAGAGGGTATAAGAAAGCATATCCACTTTAAATGATAATCCAAGCCCTAAAAGATGTGGAATCTCAAGCCTTAGCGTACCATCAAGTGCAGATGGATACATTAGCATAATACCAATAATTGTTAAAAGCGTCATGAAAATAATGATTTGATCTCTAAGTCTCGCTTTTTTTGAGCCAATAAATAACTGTATGATTGCGCCTAAGATAGGAATCATAATCAGTATAATCGGTGCAAATTTAAAATGTGTGATTTGATCCAAAAACTGAAAAAGTGGCTCGATCGATCTTAAAAAACTCTCGAATCCAAACCAATTTTGAGTTCCAGCAATAAATAGTAAAAGGATTAATAACGCAAAAAGCGTAATCAATGTATTACGGATAGCAAGTGGATCAAATATGTATATTTTATTATGCTTGATTTCTTCTATAGCCATAAAGATCCTCCTAAGCTTGTAAGCTTGTTATCGCATATTCGATTAAATTCATAATCGGTTCAGGGAACACGCCAAGACCAATGATGAGCACACCTAAAATGATGAGTGGTATAAGCATGCCTTTTGGTGTTTTTTCAATGGTTTCTAAACGGTAATGGTATTTTTCATTCTTTAAGAATGCTGAAATAATAATGGGTAAATAATAAATAACATTGAGTAAACTACTCACAATAATAATCGCTAATAAAATCCAGCTTTCAAGTTCAAGGACTGCTAAGCCTAAATTAAGTTTAGAGATAAAACCTGATGTAAGAGGTATGCCTATCATACCTAGACCTGCAATACTAAATAGCCCCATCGCAACCGGCATAATATAACCGAGACCGTCAAAGTCATTAATTCTTCTTGTCTTCTTATAAAAGATGATAGCACCAGCGGATAAAAAGAGCGCAGTTTTCATTAAACCATGAGACAAAATATGAAAAAACGCTGCTCTTAACCCATCATGGGTGAGTAAACTAATACCTAAAATAATATAGCCTACTTGTGCAACAGATGAATAACCTAGCATCCTTTTCACATCTTTTTGTGCAATAGCAAATACAGAGCCCATAATCATACCAATGGATGCTAAAACCATTAAAATGACTGGAATATTTAAGGCTTCTAAAACATCTATGCCATAGACTCTAAATAAGACCTTGGTAAGGACTAAAATATATACCTTAACAACAATTGCAGATAAAATCGCTGAGGATGTTGAAGGTGCACTAGAGTGTGCATCTGGTAACCAAATATGAAATGGGAAAACAGCCGCTTTTATACCTAGTCCTACAATCATAAATGAAATGGCAATGATTAAGTTAACAGGGAAAGTTTGCCATACTTGACTGATGGATTCATAGACTAGAGTCATATTCGTATAACCAGTAGCCATATAGATTAATGCAACACCAAATAAATAAGAAAGAGACCCTATTTCATTGAGCATCACATATCTGAATGCTGATGTATAAGTATCTTTTTTCCTTTTAATGGAGATAATGGCACATGTTGTAATCGATAAAATTTCAATAAATACATAGGTGTTGAACAAGTCATTGGTATAAAGAATACCAAACATTGACATCATCAAAATGAAAAACAAAATATAATATCTACCATATTCTTTTTCTTCAATACCTTCAGTTTGATCACCAGAAGAATAGATATAGATAATCATTGCTAAAATAACAATAAACATAGTGAAAAAGCTAGAAAATGCATCAACTTTAAATTCAATACCTAACCTTTGTGCGTGATTACCAAAGTAATATAAAATTGGTCCTTCACTTATGACATGTATATAGATAAAAATAGATGAGATTAAAACAAGACATAAAACAATAAAACCTAATCTTAAAGTTGTATTAAAGCGTCTTTTTCTAAGGAGTGGGATACTTAATGCCATACCTAAGAAAAGTAAGAGCTGGAGGATCGGAAGTTGATTAATCATGATACTCCTCCTCTTGAATAAGCTTAGATATTTCTTTTTGGTCAATCGTTCCAAAAGTTTGATAAATACGTATCGTTAATGCGAGTGAGTAAACCGTAATCGAGACACTAACGACAATACCCGTTAGAATGAGCACTGAAGGTACAGGATTAATATAGATAGGTTCTCCACCAATAATGATCGGTGGAATACCATCTTTTACATATCCGATAGCAACAAAAAAGAGAAAAACGCCTGTCCCCATAATATTAATACCCATGATTCTTTTAATGAGATTTGAATGTGTAACGACGATATGTAACCCGATTAAGAAAAGTGCAATACCACCTAAATAATTGATATTTTCAACGAGAAATGTCAAAAAATTCATGAGATCTCCTCCTCAATTAAAATATGGAAGAGCGAAACCATGGTTGAAAATACTTTGATACCTATACCTATCATGATGATTGGTATCATTCCAGCTGAAAAAATTTTACCTGGTTCTCCTAAAGAGAATCCTGCTTCGATATTTGTTAAAAATGGTAATCCGAATATAAGGGCAATTAAACCAATTGCAACATATAATATAAGACCTCCACTTTCCATAAACTCAGCTGCACGATGTGAAAACTTCTTTCTAGCTTTCGGTAATCCAAAAACAATGGTATATAAAATAAGACTTGTGCCGATCATAGCACCACCTGCAAATCCACCACCTGGAGATATATGACCATTAAGAATGATAAAAATGCCGTAGAGCTGAATGAATGGTAAAAGCATACGAGTCATGGTTTTAACGATTTTATCTTCCATGTTCATCCACCTCTTCTTTCTTTTTGCTAGGTCTTAAGACAGAAGCTGCAGCAACAATTGAAGAGAAAAGGACGATTGTCTCACCTAAGGTGTCAAAACCTCTGTAATCTGTCATGATGGCTGCAACGATGTTCGTCGCACCTGTATCATTTAAGCCTTGTTCAATATAGTGATTAACAACTTCATTATAGGAAGGTGCATCAGTCGTATGGTCTATAGGCATTTCATAAACTGCATAACAAAGGAGTATAAACAAAATGATAAAAAACGCATTTGTGATATGTCTTTTCATTTTTCATACCTCTCAGTTTTACTAATTACTGCAAAAAAGAGCAGTGAAGTAATGCCTGCGCCAACAGCAGCTTCTGTGATTGCAACATCCGGTGATCTTAAAATAAGCCATAAAACACTCATCATGAGCGAATAAGCTGAAAAAATGATCACTGCAGATAACAAATCTTTTGTTTTACCTACAGAAATCGCACACAAGATTAAAAAGATAACGATAATGACATTGATGATTTCCATATGTAATCCCTCACTTCTCTTCGTTTTTGTAAAGTGAGATATACGCACTTTTCGCAATATAATGTGCAGCTGTAGGATTTGTAAGCCATATAAAGATAAGGACGACTAATATATTTAAAGAAACATAAGTAAATCCTTGCCATATGACAAGTGCAATTAAAATCAAACCAGCGCCCATCGTGTCACATTTTGTTGTCGCATGCATGCGTGTAAACACATCAGGTAAGCGAAGGAGACCTAAGACACCGACCATATAAAAGAATATACCACCTGCTAAAAATAAAGCGATAAAGATAAATTGGATGATTTCTAGTAGATTCATATATCTAACCTACCTTTAATCAATAATTTTGCAAGGCCAATGGTTGCAACAAAACCAATAAGTGCATAGACAAGTGCAACACTCACAAATGAATTTTGTCTTGTTAATATTGCTATGAGCACAATGATTGTTGAAACCTTTGTAGAAATCATGTTGATCGCTACAATGCGATCAGCAGCTGTTGGCCCTACAATTGCTCGATATAAACCTGCAAAGGTTAAAAGAACTAATATAATCGTTACGACTAACACCATGACATCAATCATTTTCTAACCTCCTCGAGCTTGATAAATGCTTGCTCAATCTGACTTCCTTCTATGTTTTTTATCTCAGATTTTACTAATCCATGAACCACAATATAATCATCAGAGATATCAATTGTTAATGTACCAGGTGTTAAGGTTATGGCGTTTGCAAATAACGTTTGATTGAGATCCTTTTTAAGTGGGTTACGAACACTTTCGAATCCTGGATCAATTGGCATATGTTTACTTAACACTATTTTTGCTACATGAATATTCGATTTAAAGATTTCCCAAATCAAAATGACAAGCAATCTTAATAATTGAAAGCTTGTTTTTAATGTGATTTTTGTTGCTTCCATATCATTGAAAATGAGATCAAAGTTATAAAGTAATACCAAGAGACATGCAAAAAACCCTATGATAACTACTTCAAAGTCTAATCTAAAAGACAAAACAAGCCAAAATGACATGAGAAGAAAACATAAAAAAATGAGTGCATGCTTTTTGGTCATAGAAATGTACCTCTTACTTTTCGGTTCTTTATCTCATTATAGCATGTATCAAAGATGATTTTAAGAGGTCCAAAGCATTTTATAAATAAACAACATAAAAAAAAGACTTTTATAAAAAGTCTTTAAACTGTTTTTACTTGATTGAGTTCTGACATGACCATCATTGCAAGCTCATGTGTGGTCATATGCTTATATTGATCGTATTTAAAGAGAGGTAAAACTGTAAGCTTTCTAAAGGTCTTTCTAAAAGGGAAACGATGTCTTACCAAATCATTACCTTCATATTTTATGAGTATAATATCAGCTTCAGCCTTAAATGCAATCTTAAACGCACCAGGTTTCATATGCTCAATTTCTTCACTTAAACGATTTTTGATCTGACCTTCAGGATAAATAATCATCGCATGGCCATTTTTTACAGTCTCAACTGCTTTAATAAGATCATTTGCTGTTTCTCTTGGGTTTGATCGATTGATTGGAAAAACATCATATGCCTTAAGCCAACCTTTTAAAAGTGGCAGTTTTAAAACAGATTTTTTAGGTGTTAATGTCAAAGGTCTTTTAAAAATACGCATTGCAACAAAGCCATCCGTATAGGATTTATGATTTGCATAGACAACAAGTGGTCCACTTTTTGGAATATGTTCTGTGCCAGTTACCTTAACATTAAGCCCTAAGAAAAAATGTATGAGTAAAAAGGAAATACTACGCATTAAATAATGCTTATAAGGGTGTGAGGGCTTTAAGATTAAAACAAGTGGATATTGTAAGAGATAAAAGAGGATGACTATAACCAAAGATAGCCCATAATTGATGATGAGCCATAGTGGTAAAAGATAAATAGATGTGATGCTTGTCATATACCAAGATAGACCAATAAAACTGAGTAGAAAAATGATTGTTGCCATACATACCTCACTACTTATTTGAGATAAATATACCACATTTTAAGCAATTTCGAAAGTTTTTAACCTCAAACCATATGCGACGTTAAAGACTTTGTCTTTATAAATAAAAAAATGGTGGAACCAGTAGGGATTGAACCTACGACCCCCTGCACGTCAAGCAGGTGCTCTCCCGCTGAGCTATGATTCCACGCACTTTCTATTATACGAAAAATGAAGCTATTAAGCAACTAAAATATTTATTTTGCAATCCTTCTCCAAGGACTAACATAACCACCTTGCAATATAGAAACTTCATTAGAAACAATGAGTGCCTTCATGTCAAGTTCATCAATACGTTTGATGATGGTTGATTTATTCTTTCGATTCGCAAAAATCATTAAAACCACACGATCTGAATCCTTGCCATGTGCATCAATGACTGTGACACCATGTCCTTCAGATCTTAAGGTTTGACAGATGATGTTTCCTGTTTCTTTAGATGCAATGACATGAAGTAAAATCTTACCTACAGCGAGTCTATTCTCAAGTAAGGATCCAATATAAACACCTATGGCAAAACCAAAGCTATAAATGACGCCTTTAAGTGGGGTTTCTGTAATACCCATAATGACACGAGAAGCAATAAAAACCCATAACAAAATCTCAAAAACAGCGAGAATTGTTCCTGGTTTACGGTATCCTTTCGTTATTAAAATGACACGCATTGTACCAATGGTTACCTCGATAATTTTCGAAAACAAGATTAAAATGATTTCCCATAATGGTACTGAAGTTAAAAAATCTAAAATGCTTTGAAACATACATAATCACCTATCTCATTATAACATGACAGATGATTTTATCATACCAATTTATAAAAGAAAAACAGGGTTTAGCCCCTGTTAATCAAGTTTGATTACACCCTTTAAAATTCGTGTTTTTAAGGATTCAATTTTCTCTAAAATGATCTTTTGTGTATCTATAAATGCTTGATCTTCAAGTCCAGAAGGATCATCTAGTCCCCAATCTTCTCTAAATTTTGTAGGTATAAAAGGACATTCAACATTACATCCCATCGTAATAAGTAAATCAATCTCATTTGGTAGTTCATCAATCAGTTTGGATGATTGGGTGAGATTCATATCTACACCATGTAGCTTTTTGATAATACGAACAGCATCCTGATTAATCTGTGGTTTAGTCTCAGTACCACCACTATATGCTTCAAAAAAATCCGCATAATACTTTTTAGTCAAGGCCTCAGCCATTTGACTTCTACAGCTGTTATGTACACAAACATAAGCGACTTTATATTTATTCATAAACAAGTTCTTCTCCTTTAGGAAACCATGATTTGGTTTTATTTGCAATTTTAACTAAAATTAACATAATTGGAACTTCTACTAATACACCTACAATGGTTGCAAGTGCAACGCCTGGGTTAAGTGGAAACAAGCTTAGTGCGACTGCAACTGCGAGCTCAAAGAAATTGGACGCACCAATCATACCAGCTGGTGCAGCAACATCATGCGATAGTTTAAGTTTTCTTGCTGTTAAATAGGCTATAAAGAAAATTAAGAATGTTTGAATGGTTAAAGGTATAGCGATTAAGAGAATGTGTAGTGGATTATTTAAGATTAAATCACTTTGAAGGGAGAAGATTAAAACAAGTGTCAGTAGTAAACCAATTGTTGTGTATGGTTGAAACTTCTTGACAAACTCGATATTAAAAGATTCTATTCCTTTTTTCTTTATCACATAATTTCTTGTAAGTGATGCAGCAATCAGTGGTAAGACAATAAATAAAACAACCGATAAAAACAAAGTCAACCATGGCACTGTAAACCCACTCACGCCAAGCAACAAGCCTACAATAGGCACAAACAAAATCAAAATAATCAAATCGTTGGTTGCTACTTGAATTAATGTATATAAAGGATTACCTTTCGTTAAAGAGCTCCAAACAAATACCATCGCTGTACATGGTGCAGCACCAAGTAACACAGCACCAGCTAAATAGTCTTGAGCTAGCGATGCTGGAATCAAAGCTTTAAAGATCACATAAAAGAATAGATAAGCGATTCCAAACATCGTAAAGGGCTTGATGACCCAGTTAACAATCCAAGTTAAATAAAGTCCTTTTGGGTTTTCTTTGATATGAGATACCGATGAAAAATCTATTTTTAACATCATTGGATAAATCATAACCCATATCAATAATGCAATGGGGATATTGACCGATGCAATTTCAAATCGACTCAAAAAATCAGGTATGAAAGGTAAGTACGTTCCGATCATGACACCGATTGCCATACATAATAAAACAATCAAGGTAAGATACTTTTCAAATAACCTCATCTCTTTTTTCATGTTACACCTCACAACTTTCAAGAGATGATTTTGTCTCGCTTAAATCAGTTATAAAAACGAGGATATCATTTAAAACATCAGGATTAATTTGATAATAGACCCATTTGCCTATTTTAGTTTGAATCAACAATTGACTATCTACAAGCATCTTCATATGATGGGATAATGTAGGTTGTGTAATATCAAATTTTTCTTGTAACTGGCATGCACATCTTTTTTCAAGACTAAGCATTTGGACAATTTCTAATCTTGTGTCATCTGATAGTGCTTTAAATACTTTGAGTAATTCAAGTTTTTCCATACTTCACCTCACATAGATGTTTATCAATATGATTATAACATAAGGATGATAAAAGATTAAAGCCTTCTTTTGTAAAATCAATGTAAAAAAAAGACCATAAAAATGGTCTATGAATTGAGTTGATTTCTAACATCTGCTCTTTTATTTTGAATATATGAAACCACATTTCTTAAACCAAACGGTATTGATTCATACATGTTCATCATTGTTGATTCATCATACAATGCTTTTTGTGTATTAAAAAGTTCTGTAAATCGATCCTCATGAAACAAGTGATTGTCTTGAACTAAAAGATCTAAATAAGCTTCATATTGTGCAAGATACGCTGGTATTTGAAGTATACGATCAGATAAAGGATGCTTAACCTCTCTACCTACTAGATAACTATTTAAGTTACCCCATGTATAGATATTAGCTCCCACTGTCCAATTTGAAAATACCGGGCTTCCATCCCATCCTTGTCCCATGCCGTGGTCGTAATCGTAAGGAATCAATGTCCACATGTTTGATATTGGCTCATGGTAAAGAAAATAATTGTTTCCCATCGCTCTATAATCATCAGGATTTCCTAAAACAACATTAACTGCTAGATATTTTAAGAAACGGTCAACATCAAAATTCATTTTTATATATGTTTCAAATGCACTATTTGAAAGTGTATTGATATTATGTATAAAGGTTTTTAAATCACTATGATCACTTGATTTTTTATTCGTCTTTAAATCATATGATGGTCTATAATTAATGGATTCATCTTTGATACCAATAGCTCTTGACTCATAGTTATTTTCAAGTGTAGCTGGTCCGAATTGTTGCCATAAGACCTTATATAAATCACCTTCATCACGGTCTTCTTGTTTGTTATATCTTCTTTGAATAAAGTTTTTATCAATGGGTTCAAATAACGTATAAATGCCATAAAAATAATTCGCACTTCCGATTCTAACAAAGACTCTAGCTAGTGTTGCATGCGCAGCGTGCACACCTATTTCACGCATCAAGTCTAAGGAAAACTTTTCAGTAAGATAGGTGCTATCATGATTTCTGTTATATTTCATGTCAATTTCTTCAAGTTCAAAGACTGTACGATGTTTAAGTGGCTTTAGTGATTCTAACTCAAAGTCTTCTTTAAAAGAAATCTTGAAATGCGAAAGATTTAAAGAACCATCTTGATTCATTAATGCGACTCTTGATGTATTACCTCTTGTTCTAAATCCAATATCCTCGATAAAAACTGTGCCTAAGTGATCTTCATAAATGAGATTTGCTCTTGCATATATATCTGTTCTAAAATTACCAAATTGTTGATGATAATCATACATAACATCATTTAACGCTTCAAAGCTTTCTTCAGTGATTTCAATCGTTAACGTTTTCATTACGTCATCATTAAAAAGCCGATTAAAAGATTCAATGTTTGTATCTGATGGATCAGGTTCAGTTACTGTATCTATAGGTTCAGTTGGTTCTATCGGTGTTAATTCATAATCACAGGCACTTAAGATACTTAATATTAAAATGCTAATGATCAAAATGCTTATTTTCTTCATGCTATCTCTTTTCTACGAAATCTTTAAAAATCAACATACCTTCTCTTGTTTGATTGATAAAAGCCTCTTTTGGAAAATCATTTTCTTGTTCAAATCTAAAAACGACATCCATGATCCAGATCGTTTGTCCATTTTTTTCTATAAACTGATTTTGACATAAGTTCCATGCACCAGGTACTTCATAAATAAGATCTATTTGATGAGGCAACTTATTTTTATCTACGGTAACTTTCATTTTTTGATGATGTGTGCCAGATTCAAATACTAAATACCCGACACTACCTTCATCAAAAAGTTTACCAGATACCGTGATAACTTCTTTTAAACCTTTTTCCCATTGGGGCATTTGATTTAAGTCGGTAAATAGTTCTACAACTAACTTCTTATCTTTTTCAATCATGATATCTACTTGATATTCCAATGTACTCACCTCTAAATAATTATAGCATAAAAAAAGGCCCAAAGGCCTTTTAAGTTTTACTCAGTTTGAAAGTCAATCTTTTGATAATATGTTGGATTTAATGGGTTATAAGAAACGGATAAGTCATAACTAATCATTTGACTAAATGAGAAAGTATAAATGATTCCCAAAGGCTTTGTTGAGGTAGAAATCCAAGTACCTCTTTCAATGCCTGAATAGTAATCAAGTGGATCATGGTTGATAATGATTGGTTCACCAATAATATCTTCTGGATTTTCCTTTGAGAAATCAAAGCTAAAGATATAATATGATGAGATATATTCATAATAATTACCATATTCATTGGCTGTTATGAAATATCTATATGCGTTGACTGGGAAAGCAAAGATATTTTTTTCAGCATCCACCAAAATAGCTTTAGGGTTCCATAATGCTTCAGAATAGCTATATGATGTTCTATTTGCTTGATCTTCTTTAACCATTTGATACGTATCTAGTGGTTCATCAAAGTTAGTATCATATGCACTTATCTTTACATTATTAAACTCATCAACACCAAAACCAATGAGATGATTATCTTGTCCCCAAACATGTAAATATGTACTAAATCCGGGTTCTTCTATAAATGATATAATCATTGGATTTTCAGGATTTGCCAGACTGATGGTATAAAGAGGATCCATATTTACAAATGTAACTACATAAGCTAAATCTTCATTATAACGGACTGACTTAACGGTCTCATTGGGCTTACCTAAGCCTTCGGTAATCGATCCTACAATCTCTAATTGATCTTCTGTCTCTGATGCTCTTAAAACAAATAATTGGTTTTTAATCGGATTCCAAGTGGTTGTCACAATTCTAAAATGACCGTCATAGCTATCCATCCAATATTGACTTTGAATGCCACCATCAACACGTCCTTGTCCGACGTATGAAACAGTTGCTGTTTCACTATCTAAATCATATTGGACTATATGTACATATTGTTTATAGTCGTTTACGTAATCATAATAGTTAAATGCTGTAAATAATTGATTGTTGTTTGCATAAATATAGTCAGCATAACCTAAGAAAGCCTCTGATGTCTTTTCGAATGTTCCTAATTTTAATCCAGTCACAACTGTCATGCCTTGAATAGGCATATTTGGGAAATAATAAATATCCTCATAATCGACTTGATCAGTCACTACATCATCACCTTGAGTGATATGATAGGTAGGTCTTAAATCACCATCATCATATATACTATGATTTGATACAAAGAATAATGTATGATCTATAAGTCTATGGTTATGAAATGATCCATCTGTTTTCATTTCATAAACTTCTTCATAAGTCGTTCGGTCATACACACGAATCGTACCCGTATAGTTCATATAAAATGGCTCAATCCAAACATCTGCCATCATATCAAGTTCACCTTTATATGGTGTATATTCATAGGTATAACCAACGACGACTAAATATGCATCAGTTAAATAAAGTCCATCCACTGAAAACTCATCAAGTGCAATTTCTCTATTTAATGTTGCAAGTCCATTTGAATCTATATCTAGAACACGCACATAGTTGAAATAACGTGCTGCAAAAAAGATTTGTGTGCCATCTGTTTTGAGAATATCAGCTTCATCAACACCATCTACTTGAACATTGGTGCCAATAAAATCTCTATTGTCTTCTTCAGTGCTACTCTCTGGTGCCCCAGGTACCATGGCATCATTTGTGACATCAAATTGTGTAGGAAAAAGTCTATCCCATAATGACCCAGTACCTTGTTGTTGACTATCAATAATAGACTTTAAGTTCGACTCTGATCCAACAGACATCGCATTCACATATGTTCTATCATTTATAACAAATGGGGCTTGGAATGTATTTGATATCACAAGTGCGAAAACAAAAAGAGCGCTCATGGTAACTCCGTAACTACGTTTAATCCAAAACATAAAAGAAACTTTAGGTGGTTTCATTGCATTGTTTTTGTAATGTGTACGTAGTCTCAAATTCCAAAAGACATCTCTTCCTAATTTAATCAGTAAAATAAATGTTAAGATTGATAAAACACTAATGATAATAATGCCAGTAGTTGTCATACTAATCCTCCTTTTTTTGTAGCCCTAATGCTACTTTAAATGGTTTAACGAAGGAACGTGTGACCTCGAGTCTTGTACCATCAATGAGTTCTAAATCGAGTTTGGCATTAAGTCCTGAACGAATGAATTTAATCTTCATAATATTTAGGATAAATGATTTACCGATTCTAACAAAATGATACGGTCCGAGTAATGTTTCTAGCTGGTAAAGTGGCTGTTTGATAAGTTGGCTTGATTCATCTTCAAGATGCATGTAAATGTCATCACCGAATGCTTCAAGATACATAATGTCTTTAGCATATGTTTGCATAAACCCATCTTTCGTCTGAACCATGATACGTGATTTTTCGAGCACAATTCTTTCTAAAATCGGTTTGATTTTAGGAATATGCTTATCATCAATCACAAGACCAACCATCTCATGCGGCACTTCACTTGGATCATCTGTAATCACGATGTCAGCTATGTCTTTGAGTTTATCTTTAAGTGATGTGAGATCATCCTTATGCCAGACTATTTTGGACATGAGGTGTTCCTCCTAACTTCAGTATAGTACAACAAAAAGGTATATAAAAGGGTTATAAGATGAGTTGCATAGAACCACTTATATGATGCATAACACATTTATTCTATCATATCAAACCTAGCAATTATATATGTGGCTAAAAAAAAGATTGAAATCAAAGGATTTCAACCTCTCATTAAACCTTTTTCTTCTTTATATCCATCACAATTTTAACAAAAGCAATGATAATCACGTAGAATTCTAGACGTCCAAAGAACATACCTAAAGTTGCAATCCATAAAATAGAATGAGGTGCTTGATACCCAGTGATACCTACAGAAAGACCTACGGTGCCTAATGCTGATGCAAACTCAAATAAGGATTCTGATAAACTATAACCATGTGCAGCTATCGCTAGGGTTCCAACGATAAGCACCATGAGATACATCATTAAAAATGCAAAGTTGTGTTGAATTTCTTCTCTTTCAACGACTGTTTTGATCCCAACTTTATTAATAAAGTGTGTACGTATGGTTTTTTTATGAGATATCATTTCTTTTATATCCCAATAAAGGCTTTTAAATGCAAGTGCAACACGGTACTGTTTCATACCACCTGCTGTTGATCCAAGCCCTGCTCCTAAAATCATGAATATAATAAGACCAAAGAAAAACAAGCTAGGCACATTTGGACCTGTAAATTGAGGTATTGTTTGAAAGCCGGTCCCTGTTACTGCAGAAATCATTTGAAAAGATCCATATCTTAATGCTTGTGAAATACTTCCTTGATAAACAGATAATAGATTCCATGCAAATAATGGTATGGCAATGATGATCATGATACCCAATAATTTTAATTCAACATGGGCAAAAACATTTTTAAATTTACCTCTTAATAACATTAAGTGAACAAAGAAGTTGGTACCACCTAAGAGCATTAATATCATGATGGTAACTTCAATGCCAACATGATTATAATGACCAATGCTTGCTTGTTGTGTTGAAAAACCACCTGTTGCTAATGCCGTTGTTGAATGATTAATCGCATCAAATATTGGCATGCCAAACGAAACCAATGCAATGACACCAATGATAATATACCCAATATATATGGACAAAATCATACGACCTGAACGAATCAGATTTGGCATCAATTTATCTGAATGTCCTTCTGCTGTATAAAGTCTCATACCAAATCGATCTGAAATAGCAGATGTTAAAACCAAAACAAGTCCCACACCACCAACAAACTGTAATAGACTTCGATGCAATAAAAGTGATTTAGGAGCGATTGTAACATCAACGACTGTTAAACCAGTTGTAGAATATCCTGATGTCGATTCAAACACACTTTGAGCGAATGTATAATATCCAGTGAGCAAAAACGGCATCGAAGAAACGAGTATCGCCATTATCCAAATGGAAACAACTAATATCGCATCTTGATGGCGATCAAGTCTACCTTTTTCATGACCTCGAAATAAGAATACGATTGCTGATCCGATTAAGATAGAACCTATTCCAGGATATAAAAATAAATAAGCATCGCTGAAAGCATCTAAATCGAATAAAATCGTACTTAGTGGAATTAAGTTAATGATACCTATGAGTATTGCAAAGATACCCAAATAGTTAATGATTAATGGATATCCGGATAGTATTTTTCGATTCATAATGACCTATCTTTTCTTTTGAATGTATTCAATAATCTCATCTTGTTCATTTGGAGTTGATATAATAATTAGTTTATCTTCAGCACGAATCACTGTATCCCCTTTAGGAATAATGACATGTGGATCTCTAAAGATGCATGAGATATTGATGTTTTTAGGAAATTGAATATCCATAATCCGTTTATTGACGAGGTGAAAATCCTCTTCAACGCCAATTTCTAGCATCACAATTTTTTCATCTTCAATCGAAAGTGTTTTAATAATGTTTTCAACTGATGATTCATTTAAAATTGTTTGAGCAAGTAAATAAGTTGATGAAATGACAGAGTCAATACCTAATTTTTTGAAGAGTTCAACGTTTTTAGGGTTTCTTACTTTACTGACTGTTTTTTTAATGTTAAATAATCTTTTTGCAGTAATACATGTAATGTAGTTATCCGTATCATTATCTGATAAAGCAATTAATACATCTGCATTGTGTGCTTCTGAGTCTGATAAGGTATAAGCCTTTGTAGGGTCTCCAGGAAATACAGCCACATCATTATGTGAACTAATATATTCTGCAAATTCACGATCTTGATTAATAACAATTAAATGATGATGTTCTTCTTTTAAGGCTTTAACGATGAAGTCAGCTTCATGTTTACCGCCGGTAATCACGATTTTCATACGTCTTCCTCCTCTTCATTTAATGTCATAAACTCATTTAAAGAAAGCAAGAATGGATAAATTGCTTTTATGTATGTCCCTTCTAAGAGTCTGCCCTTATCAGTATCTGATAGACGGACGAATATTTTAGGTACATTATAGACATAATAACAAATATGTGCTAAATAAATATTTACATTATCACTATCTGTAGTTATGACAACTGTTTTTGCATGTTTAATATATGCATTTTCTAGTAACTGAAGATCGGTTGCATCTCCAACCATTTCATAGCCCGAAAAAGATTCTTGAAGTTTTCGAAATGAATCATCTTTGGCATCAATGATGATAACATCTTCGCCTACTTCAGACATTTTAGTCGCGATATTCGCACCAAGACGACCTGAGCCAATAACGATAAATTTATTTCTTTTCATAATATAGCTCCTAACTACTACCTTTAGGTAGCACGCATATATTGTATCACGTTTTAATAAGCTTTCAAGATTAACTTTCAATCCTTAAGTCTTATTTTACTCCTTTTTACATATTTTTTGAAGTTATATATCATGGGTTAATAACTTTTGATAGGTTCTATCCATTAAATATGCACCTAACGGTGCAGTAATTAAAATAGATAACACGGCAATCGATAATATTAAATCGCCCATTGGCACACCTAATGATAATGGTATAGCACCTATCGCTGCTTGGACAGTAGCTTTTGGTAGATATGAAAAAGCAACAAACAACCTTTCTTTAGAAGATAAATTGGATTTCAATAAGGCAAGGAAAACAGCCATTACTCTACCTAATAATGCTAGAACAATGAGCATCACTGCATATATACCAATCTTTGGAATGATTGTAATGTTTAAAACAGCACCGACAAGCACAAAAAGCATGATTTCAGCAATCACCCATATCTTTTCAAATTTGACATGTAATCTATCTGCTAGCTTTGGGTAATAGTGCTTTAATGAGATGCCAAAGACCATCACAGAAATGAGACCAGAGATGGGTATGACGTCTTTTATTGCATGTTCTATAACGATCATCAGAAATGATAAAGAAAAAATCCATAGAACCTTTACTGTATCTCTCATGTGAAATAATTTGAAAATTTTGGTATGTAAAAAACCACTGATAATACCAAGTAAACTACCTAAGATTATTGACAATGGTATATGAATGATTGTCATAAAAGATAATGATGAGCCTTGATATAATTGAATCGATGCCATGAACATAATAATGACAAAAATATCATCAATAGATGCCGATGCTAATATAAGATGTGGTATCTTTTTATGCGTCCCATAATGTTCTTTCATGCGTTCAATCATGCGTGGAACAACAATGGCTGGTGAAACAGCTGCAACGACCGTGCCTAGCATGAGTGATTCAATATATGTCATATCAAAAAAGATAGGTGCAAGCAAAAAAATAACAAGCATTTCAATCGTTGCTGGTATAAACGATAATAGTATCGCTTTTTTGCCAACTATTTTAAGATCCTCTAAATGCAGTGATAAACCTGCTCTAAACAATATAACGATTAAAGCCATTTGTCTTAAGTCAACTGCAATGTTTAAAATGCCATCATCAATCAAATCAAGAGCATAAGGTCCTAAAATGATACCAGATAACAACATACCAATGATAGGTGGTAAGTTTAATAGTTTAAAGATTTTTGCACTAAAAAGTGCAGTCATAATGATTAAAGCAATAGATAATAACATAACATTCTCCTAAAAAAAAGACTCTACAACAAAAAATGTTGTAGAAGTCATTAGCATCTTGTGCGGTTCAAGCATAAAGCTTTGGGAGACATCATTCCCTCATTTCATTATAAATGTATCTATCTTTTTAATCAAGCATTTTTTTTATTCATATAAGATGATGTTTCTTTTCTAAAGAAAAGAATGAGCATAGAAACTCTTTTTTGATAATACTTATATTCAGGTCTTGTCTCTAAAATCTTTTTTTCCATCCAAGGAATGCTGATGAATAAAAATAAACCTGTCATAGCAATCGGTGCTAAAATAATCAAATCTAATACTCTAAACGTACCAAGATAAAAAAGGTATACACCCCACCAAACCAAGACTTCGCCAAAATAATTTGGATGTCTTGAGTATTTCCATAAGCCTTCTTCTATACAAAGTTTTTGTCCTTGATGCGCTTTTTTAAAACGTTTCATTTGCTCATCAGCAATCAGTTGAATCGCTGTAGCAAGGATGATCATCATACCGCCCGTTAAGATAATCCAGTTTAAAGATGGATTTTCCTCTATGAAGCGTAGTGCTCCAATGAGTTGAATAAAAACGATAATGGTTGGAAAGATCTGTATTGCTAAAAGATTTGAAAGAGGATAAATCTTAGGTGCAACTTTCTTAATCTTTTCATAGCGCCAATCCATATGATCAAAGCCAGTCCACAAGCTTGCCCAATTATAGGTTAATCTTAAAGCCCAAAGTAAAAGAGCGATTAAAAGCCAGATAATAGGGCTAAAAGATAAGAGATCAAGATAAATGACAACAAGTATTAATAAGAAAGGTGGTATTACACTCCAGTAAGGATCATAAAGGCTTGCATTTTTTAAGATGAGACTAAATATCCATATGACTAATGTCATCATGATATCCGATAAAAAGAGTCTAAGGATGAGATGGATATCTTTAAGTAAAAGAAAAGCGAAAATACCTACCATAAAGGTGAAAAGGTAAATCGCTAATATGATTCCTAAGGATTGATGTTTTTTATTCATATTAAAACCCCCGTTTTTAATAAGTATAACATAGAGAGACTTTAATATATCACTTGTTTTGGAATTCTTCTTGCTATGATGTATGCAAGGAGTATTTTTTGCATATCAAATGGGACAAATATAAGCATGGTTATCAAAGCCTTAAAGTAATTGATATTTATACTAAAGGATAACCATAATGTCGCTCCAAGATACAAAAATAGAATACCCCAAACAAATCCGATCAATAAGTCATGCCATACTTTAGTTGTCTTACTTTTAGTATATGCAATCAAAAAACTCACAATAGGAAATAAAAATATAAATCCTCCTGTAGGGCCAAATAAGATAGATAACCCGCCACGCATGCCACTAAAAACCGGTAAACCTATGGCACCCATTAACACATAGATAAAAACCGAAAGAAAAGCATCTATCGGTGATAACAAGTATCCAATCATGATGACAAACAATGTCTGCAATGTAAAATTAACATCAATCACTGGTATTGGAATGGGTGGAAAAATGAACACACTGATTGCAAGCATTGCTGCAAAAAGTGAAATCATTATCATACGTTTAGTGGTCATATATCATAATCCTCATAGGTAGATACTAAATGATTTAAGATGCGTTGAAATAATTTTTGAATATCGTAATCATGGTCTTTTAACAAACTCATAGATGTCGCATATAAATCATGGAATATATGTTGATTTACATTTAAACCAAAGCCTACAATGACATAATCAAGATGATCAGAAGTTGACTTTGTTTCAATTAAAATGCCACATATTTTTTGCTCAAAAATATATATATCGTTTGGTTCTTTAAATCTTGGATTAAGTCCTTCATTCTCAAGAAATGACATAAGACTTTCCTTCATCCATAATTTCACTTCTGAAATCGAAGACATTTTTAAATCTTTTAGTAGGATAGAGCATAATATGTTCTGCTTTGAATCTGAAAGCCATGTGCGATCAAACTGACCTCTACCTTGAGTTTGGAAATTCGCTCTAATAAACGTCATATGCGGAAAATACGAAAAATTTTCCTTGAGGAAATCTGAGGTTGAGTTTAATTGATCAAATTCCAACAATGTATATGGGATCATGCGTCTCCTATAGCAAACGAAAGCTCAGTTTCACAAACAAGTTCGCCTTTAACATATGCTTTTGCAGTACCAAAGCCAAAGCCTCGTCTAATTTTGTTTAATGTACAATGAAGTTCTAATGTATCTCCTGGTAAAACACTTTTTCTGAATTTCGCATTGGATATACCAGTAAAATATGCGATTTTGCCACGATAATCACTGTGTGAAAGTAAAATGACCGCGCCTACTTGAGCAAGCGATTCAATAATCAAGACACCTGGCATCACTGGTTTTCCTGGAAAATGTCCTTTAAAAAAATCATCTGTTTCTTTGACATGCTTAATACCTATACCGGTTTTAAGGCTTTCTAATTCAATAATCTCATCAAGAAATAAAAAGGGATCACGATGAGGAATAATGTTTTTAATATCATCTTTTGTGAGTTTCATAGTTACACCTTCTTAAATATGATGGCAGCATTTTGACCACCAAAACCAATATTAATATTCATTGCATAGTTTATATCTCTTTTGACAGCCTTATGTGGTGTATAATTTAAGTCGCACTCAGGATCTGGTTGATCTAAATGAATGGTTGGTGGAATGATTGAAGTTTGTAATGCTTTAATCACAGCAATCGTTTCAATTGCACCGGCTGCACCAAGTGCGTGTCCTGTCATTGATTTGGTTGAACTAATATTGACATCATAAGCTGCCTTACCTAATGCTTTTTTAATGCCGAGTGTTTCTAATTTGTCGTTTAAAACTGTAGAAGTACCATGGGCATTGATATAGCCTAAATCACTTGGGTTTATGCCTGCATCATTTAATGCGAGTTCGATACATGCTGTGATACCATTTGCTTCATCATCTGGTGCAGTCATGTGGAATGCGTCTGATGTTGTACCATAGCCAATCATTTCAGCAATAATCGGTGCACCTCTTTTAACTGCTTCATCATAAGCTTCTAAAATAAGAATACCCGCGCCTTCTGCAATGACAAATCCTGTTCTTCTAGAATCGAAAGGTACTGATGCAACGTTTGGATCGTTAGAGAAGTTTAAAGCTTTTAAGCTTGAAAAACCACCTAAACCTAGTTCATTAATTGGTGCTTCAGCACCTCCTGTGATACATGCATCTAAATAACCATCACGAATCGCTCTAAAAGCTTCTCCAATGGAATTGGTTGCAGCTGAACAAGCTGTTACTTGAGGCATATTTGGACCTTTTGCTTGATATTTAATCCCGATTTTAGCACCAATTAAATTAATGATAGAGTTTGGAATAAAAAAGGGTGAAATACGATCTTGTCCACGTGTGACACTCGTCTTTGTTTCTTCAAAAATAGTTGTTAATCCACCAATACCGCTTCCTACGTAGGTGCCGACTCTAAATGGATTATAATTGTGTGATTCAAAATGGCTTTGTGTGATGGCTTCATGTGCCGCAACCATCGCTAAATTCGTGACACGATCTGCTCTTTTAATTTCTTTTTTATCTAAAAAGTCTTCAAAATTTAAATTCTTTACTTCACCAGCGATTTTGACTTTCCATTCTGTTGGATCAAAAAGCGTAATAAAATCAATACCATTGACACCGTCGATTAAATTTTGAAAGGATGTTTCAACGGTATTACCAACGGGACTGACTAATCCTAAACCTGTCACTACGACTCTTCTTTTCATATGGACCCCCTACATCACTAATCCGCCATCAACCTCTAAGGTATGGCCGGTTATATAACTTGCTTTTTCACTCGCAAGGAAGGTAACTGCGTAAGCTACTTCCTCAGGTTGACCAAATCTCTTTAAAGGGATTTGCTCAGCCCATGTTTTCGTGACTTCTTCAGATAATTTTTTCGTCATATCTGTTTCAATAAATCCTGGTGCAATCGCATTAACTGTTACACCACGAGACGCAAATTCTCTTGCTAAAGCCTTTGTTAAGCCAATCACACCTGCTTTTGCTGCACTATAATTAGATTGACCAGCATTGCCCATAACACCTGAAACAGATGAAATGTTAATGATTCTGCCATAACCTGATTTAAGTAGTGTTTTTGCTGCATGTTTACATACATTCCAAACACCTTTTAGGTTCGTATTTATAACACGATCAAATTGATTTTCTTGCATACGTAGTAAGAGTGCATCATCTGTAATGCCTGCATTATTGACTACAATATGAAGTGCACCGTATTGCTCGATGGCTCCTTGAATTAATTTAAGAGCCTCATCATAATTTGAGATATCTGCTTGGATTGCCAAAGCTTGTCCTCCAAAGCCTTCAATCTCTTTGACGAGTGTTTCTGCTTGATCTTTACTTCGATTGTAGTTTAATACGACTTTTACACCTTGTTTAGCTAAATCTAGTGTAATAAAACGACCAATACCTGCAGCACCACCTGTTACGATTGCTACTTTATCCTTTAAACTCATATGTTTTTAACCATCCTTTTACTTGTTCTAAATCATCTAATTTATCCAAATTGATCATGGGTAAATCAAGATTGATTTTACGCACTAAACCTGATAAGACAGACCCAGGACCTATTTCAATAAAATGTGTGATACCTTCATCTATCATATGCTTGATTGATTGTTCAAAGAGGACAGGTGACTCGATGTGCTTACTCATAAGTTCTTTAAGGTCACTTGGCACCTCTTTTTGTGCTGTAAGATTATAATAAATCGGTACATTGGGTGTATGAACCTTTACTTGATCTAAATATGCTTTAAATTCTAAAGCTGCATCATGCATGAGTGGTGAATGAAATGCACCACTTACTGAAAGTTTGATGGCTCTTTTTGCACCATGCTCTTTGGCATGACTTACCACATAATCAACTGCTTTTTCTTCTCCACTTAAGACAATCTGTCCAGGTGCATTGAAATTAGCAGGGATGATTAAGCCTTCATTTTTAGCTTTTTCGCATAAAGTCTGTACATCTTTCTCATTTAATCCTAAAACTGCAACCATACTTCCTTTTTCTTTTAACGCACATGCTTGCATTGCTTCAGAACGCTTTTTGATGACTCTAAAAAGTGTCTCAAAATCAAATACTCCAGCAGCATAGTAAGCTGAATATTCACCTAAACTAAATCCTAATAAAGCATCAGCTTTTATACCCAGTTTTTGAAATGTTTGATATTGAAAAAGTGTTGTCAGTAATGTTAAAGGTTGCGTGTATTTCGTATCATGAATCATTCCAGTCTCATCTTTTAAGACTTCAATAACGTCAAAACCTAGGATACTAGATGCAATCTCAGCCTGTTCTTTAAAAAATTGATTATCTTTAAGATAATCTAAACCCATCTTGGGATATTGACTACCTTGACCAGAAAATAGTACTGCTAATTTTTTCATATAACTCATCCTATACTATAACTGTAAGATGGCACTGCCCCAAGTGAAGCCTCCACCAAAACCTACAAGCAAAATCTTTTTATGTTTTCGATCATTTTGATCAAAATACTCTGAAATGGTTAGTGGAATACTTGCTGCTGATGTATTACCATACTCACTTAAGTTTAACATAAATTTTTCCATAGGTATACCCATGGATTTAGATACGGATTGAATAATCCGCTCATTTGCTTGATGAGGGATAATCATATCAATATCATCAGAGGTAAGTCCTGCATCATCTAACACTTTTCTAATAGCTTGTTCCATGGCATCTACAGCAAATTGGTATACCTTTTTACCGTCCATTTTTATCTTATTGACTACAGTTAAAGTATCATTTAAATCACCACGCGCAGCGGTAAAGAAATAGGCTTGGTGTGCTTCTACAGTAGAAGGCTCGATAATCATCGCACCAGCACCATCACCAAATAATACACAAGTGTTTCGATCGGTGTAATCAACAATTCGTGTAAGTTGCTCAGCACCAATAACAAGTGCTGCTCTAAAACGACCTGTTTGTAGTAATGCAGATGCTACTTCTAATCCATAAACAAAGCCTGTACATGCTGCATTGATATCAAAGCTCATAACTTCATGCGTTAAGCCTAATTTTGCTTGGATGAAGTTAGCTGTAGATGGTGTCATTTGATCACCTGTGATTGTTGCCATCACAATTAAATCAATTTTTGATGCATCATATCCAACACGATCAATCGCGTTTTGAGCTGCCTTAACGGCCATATCACTTGTTTGTTCATCAACTGCTTTATGTCTACGTTTAATCCCAGTACGTGAAGTTATCCACTCATCAGAGGTTTCAACTAATTTTTCTAAATCTTCATTTGTAATTAATGCTTCAGGTACATATTTACCAGAAGAAATGATTTTAATCATTGGATTGTTTCTTTTCATTATTTTCTCCTTTTTCCAAAAAAACACCCATATGACGATATTTTTTATATCTATCAGATAAAAGTTTATCTGTCTTCATTTTTAGTGTTTTTTTCATGGCTTGCTGTAGTGCTTTTTTAAGTGCTTCAAATCCAATTTCAGGCTCAACATGAAGTCCTTCGCCTTCAGGTAATATTTCGTCAATAATATCAAAAGCCTTTAAGTCATCTGCAGTGAGTTTCATGAGTGAAGCTGCATGATCTGCTTTGGATGCATCTTTGTAAATGATGGATGCAAATCCTTCAGGTGATAATATGGCATAAATGCTGTTTTCATACATCATGATATGATCGCCCACACCAATTGCTAAAGCACCACCTGATCCACCTTCACTTAATACTAAAACGAAAATCGGGGTTTTCAAACCCATCATTTCTCTTAAATTAAAAGCAATGGCTTGTGCTTGGCCTCGTTCTTCTGCACCTATACCAGGATATGCACCTGGCGTATCAATGATACATAAAATTGGTCTCTTGAATTTTTCTGCTTGTTTCATTAAACGCATTGCTTTACGGTATCCTTCTGGATGAGGCATACCAAAGTTATGCTTTATTTTATCTTCTGTTGTAATACCTTTTTCTTCAGCAATAATGGTCATCGGTACACCTAAAATGGTACCTATACCACCAATGATGGCTCTATCATCAGCAAAAGAGCGATCACCGTGTAGTTCTATAAAGTCTGGTGAAAGAGATTTAATCACTGTTTGAGCAGTTGGTCTTTTAGGGTGTCTAGCAAGTTTAACACGTTCCCATGCGGTAAGTTGACTCATGCTTTTTCCCCCTTATGATGAAATTGTAAAAGCTTATATAATGTTTTACGCATATCTTTTCTATGAACAACAAGGTCTACTTGACCATGCTCAAGTTGAAACTGATCCGTTTGAAAACCTTCTGGTAAATCCTGTCTAATGGTTTGCTTAATCACACGTGCACCTGCAAAACCAATTAAGGAAGATTTTTCAGCAATATTGATATCTCCAAGTGAAGCAAAGCTTGCAGCGACACCACCAGTTGTAGGATTTGTCAAGACAGAAATAAATAGTAATCCTTTTTGATCAAAATAGTAAAGTGCTGCACTTGTTTTTGCCATTTGCATGAGTGATAAAATACCTTCTTGCATACGTGCACCACCTGAAGCAGAAAAAATGATGAGTGGTAGCTTGTGGTTAGATGCATGTTCAATCAATCTTGTGACTTTTTCACCGACCACACTGCCCATCGATCCCATCATAAAATGACTATCCAATACTCCGATGGCTACAGGTATTCCAACAATTTCAGCTGTACCTGAAATAAATGCTTCATGCTCGCCGGTCATTTTTTTGCCTTTTTCTAGCTTATCTTCATAATCAGGCATATTGAGTGGATTCACCGAATCGATATCATCATTAATCTCTTTAAAGCTTCCATGATCAATCGTCAAATCAAGTCTTTTTTTAGCATTCACTCTAAAATGCGCATCACAAAATGGACAAATCATGTGATTCGTCTCTAAATTCTTTTCATAGATTGCTGCACCACATTGCTCACACTTGATGAATAATCCATCAGGTATGTCAATAGGTTCGTAGGTTGTCGTTTTTTTACGAACGTTTTTCTTGAATTCTTCTAATTGCTTTTTTCTTTGATCTAAAAAATCATTCACGATTCTCCGCCTCCACAAGTGTGTTGAAGCGTGCAATAAATCCTGTATCGTATTGACCTTTAATAAAATCTGGATTATGCATGATTAAATATTGATATTCAATATTTGTATGAATACCTTCAACCACAAATTGCTCGAGTGCGACACGCATTTTTTTAATCGCTTCACGGCGTGTTGGTGCGAAAACGATGAGTTTAGCTATCATTGAGTCATAAAATGGTGGCACTTCATAACCTGGATAAATGTGTGTATCGATTCTCACACCGATACCACCAGGGAATAAAATGTTTTGGATTTTTCCTGGAGCAGGTATAAATCCCTTCATAGCATGCTCAGCATTGATACGACATTCAATCGCATGCCCATTAATTTTTAAATCTCTTTGCTTAAATGATAATTCCTTACCATAAGCTATTTTTATTTGCTCTTTCACTAAGTCAACACCTGTAATTTGTTCAGTAATAGGGTGTTCAACTTGGATACGCGTATTCATTTCAATAAAATAAAAATTACCTTTTGAATCTACAAGGAATTCTAAAGTACCTGCATTACGATAATTAATCGCTTTTGCAAGTCTTAATGCAGTTTGTCCAATTTTACGGCGAAGCATCTCATTTAAGACTGGTGATGGTGCTTCTTCAATCATTTTTTGATTACGACGTTGCATGGAGCAATCACGTTCAAACAAATGAACCATATTACCATGATGATCTGCAATGATTTGAATTTCAATATGTCTTGGTGATTCTATAAATTTTTCAATATATAGTGATTTATCCCCAAAGGAAGTCTCAGCTTCCATGGATGTACGTTCAAAAGCACTCAAAAACTCTTCATCTGAGCGTACGATACTGATTCCACGACCACCGCCACCACTCGAGGCTTTAATCATGACTGGATATCCAATTTTTTTAGCTATTTTTAAGCCTTCTTGTGCATTTTCAATGACGCCATCACTACCTTCAACAATGGGTACACCATGTTCTTTAGCAATGCGTCTAGCCTCTGCTTTATCACCAATCATTTGAATGGTTTTAGAAGTCGGTCCAATAAATTGGATTTGGCAACTTTCAACCATTTCAACAAATTCGCTATTTTCAGATAAAAATCCGTATCCAGGATGAATCGCATTACATCCAGTTGAAATAGCGGCTGATAAAACTCGGTTCATATGTAGGTAACTATCTTTGCTTCTTGCCTCACCAATACAGATGGCTTCATCTGCTAATTTGACATGTAAACTCGTTGCGTCTGCTTCTGAATAGACTGCAACTGTTTCAATACCTAATTCTTTGGCAGCACGAATAATGCGAATCGCGATTTCGCCACGATTAGCAACTAAAATTTTATTTTTCATGTGCGTCACCTACACGTATTAAGTTGTGATTAAAGCCTACGACTTCAGCATTATGAACATGAATTTCTTTAACAAAACCATCATAAGGTGATGTAATTTCATTCATAATTTTCATGGCTTCAATAATGCAAACAACTTGTCCTTTTTTCACACGATCGCCTACGGAAACATAAGGTTTACCATTAGGTGTCGATGATGCATAAAAAGTACCTACGAGTGGTGATTTGATCCATTCTTCTTTTGTGGGTAATGATATGGGTTCTTTCTTAGTTTCTACTTGTTCCTTTTTTTCTATATTTTGTTCTTTGGTTACAACAGTTTCTGTTTTGTTTTTTGATAGTCTTAACTTGAAATCATCCATTTCAAGTTCAAGAGACATCAAGGATGAGCTCTCGAAATCCTTGATGATGCTTTGAATTTCTTTAATTGTCATATATTTTTACCGTTTCGTTTTCCTTATAGTTTTTTTAAATCCTAATTCAGCATCAGAAGTTTATCGTTTCGTTGATTTTATCTATGGTGTTGCACAGGATAATCCTTAAGATGTTCAAAGCTCAAATGACAGTTCATATCTTGATGTGTTACAGAATTATTAAATATATATTCAATGTATGAACCACCATTCCAATGGTCAGGTAATCACTCCTTCCACGCTTTGCAATTCAAATGTTTTGAATTTCAAATTATACGCTATGTTTATTCTATCACATATTTACATGTTGTCAACCTTTTTAAGATGATGATAACGTAATCATAAAAAAAAGCCTATGTAAAACATAGACTATTTTGTAATTTCATTTTCTAAAGGCTGGTGTGTTAAATACATCGATAACGCACGATCTACCTCAACGATTAATCTTTGATGTACATATGGACTTGTACTTGCGATATGAGGTGTAATTAAAACGTTTGATAGTTGCCATAATGGGTGTTCTTTTGGTAGCGGCTCAGGAGAAGTCACATCAAGGGCGGCACCTCTAATCTTCTTCTTTCTTAAAGTATCTATTAATGCTTCTTGATCGATGATATCACCTCTTGCAACATTGATGAGCAAAGCATCTTTTTTCATCAGATGAAATGCATCATATGAAATCATGTGTTTGGTTTGATCATTTAGAGGAATAGCAATAATGATATAATCACTTTTTGATAGTAATTTTTGCAAGCCTTTTTCGTCATGATATATCTTATTAAAATAAGGCATTTTCTTCTTTGAACGTCTATAACCTAATAAGGTTGTTTCAAATGGTTTTAATCTTTTCGCGATTTCTAATCCAATAGAACCAGCACCTATGATACCTACTGTTGAACCAAAAATTTCATGTGTTGCTTTTTGATACTTCCATAACCCATGCTTCATTTGGTCATGATACATACCAATATTGCGATTAAAATAAAGCATTTTAGAAATTGTATCTTCTGCAATTTGAATGGAGAAGACATCTTTGGCATAGCTTATTCTGATGCCCTTATTCAAGACATAATCTACATCTGCTGCATCATAGCCAGCAGTAAGTAATTGAATCCATTTAAGATTAGGAAAGTTATCTATATTTTCTTTTTTGACAAATCCTGGCATGGTGATGATTATTTCAGCATCTTTGGCTTGTTTTGGATCTGTAATAAAGGTCAAATCTTTATATTTTTTAATTAAAAACTGATATGTTTTTGGTTTCATCGTCCATGTATCTAAATAAACAACTCTTTGAGTGATTTCATATAGCTTATCATAAGCGAGTCTTTTCAAATCACCTAAGTCGTTTTCTAACATAATCCATCCACGTCTGATATAACCAATTGACTCAAACAATCGTATCGCATAACGATTATTTTCATGTGTATCAATTCGAATGTAATTGATACCTAAAGATGCTCCAATTTTTTCAGCATGAGCCATGAGTTCTTTACCAATATTTAATCCAAGTAAATGTCTTTTTACAGCGAGTCTATGCACAGTTAAATACTTTAGGTCATAGCCCCAAGCACCATCATAAATGGTATTATAAGTCTTTTCAATACCTTTTTTGATAGCAATCATGCCTAAAACAATAGATCCCTCTACATAAAGATAGAGTTCCTCTAAATCAATATCTTTGATAAATGTTTCATAAGCAGGATTGTTGTGTTGCCACTGATCTATACCACGTTCTTTAAGTAATGCTTTCGTTTCTTCTCTTAGAGCCCATATTTGTGGCATGTCAAAACGCGTTGCTAATCGAATCATATTAATCACCTATTAAAACAACCGATAAGGGTAATGCATCAGAATGAACGATTTTAATGGGGAGTGCATACATCTGATAAGTACCTTCTTTGACCTCTTTAAGTCTTAAACCTTCGATAATGATGATTTCATCATTCATGAGTGTTTTATGGGTAGGATGACCTTTTTGATCTCTTTCTATCCCTAAACCATCTACGCCAACACCAGCGATACCTATTTCTTTTAAATATCTACTCGCATGTTCATTCACATATGTGAAATCAAATTCAAATTGTTCAGTGAGTGAATTTTTTGTCTTAAAAAGCACAAAATCATTTTTTTGAATGTTTAGTCCTACTAAATCTTTTTGGTCAATCACATCACCAACATGAGTCATATCAAAAACCTTAACTTTTCGAATCAATTTAGATAAGTCTACAGTGTCAGAAGTTTTTCCGTTTTCAATCATATGCAAAGGAAAATCCATATGTGTGCCTGTATGTAAATTCATAGATAAGCTTGTTTCATGACTAGAACCTGTTTTAAAATCAGATGCGATACTTAGTATAGGTTTTTTCTCTTGTTTATTTTTATAGACTTGCATATCAGGCGATATTGTCATGCTGACATCATATATTTTCATAAAATATCTACTCCTGTTTTAGATTTAATAAGTGATTTTAAATCGTCGACATGTTTATAAATAAAAGGTTTACCTTGATGTGCTTTGATTTGATCAATAAACTCCCATGATAACTCAATTTCATCCCATCTCGTAAAGAGTGTTTTATGATGTTCAGTCATATCCAAAATGAGTTTTTCATAGGCTTCAGGCATGTTACCAACTGCATTGCATGCTACACAGTATTCCATTTCAACTTCTTCAACATTATCTCTTAAGCCTGGTACTTTACTATTTAAAATAAGACTTACACCATCTTGTGGCGCAATCTTTATATGGAGTTTATTCGTAGAAAGGGGTAATTTCCATTTTCTTTGTTCTTTGGTCTCTTCAAACTCAATAATGATGACAGATTCCTTTTGGTCAAGTTTTTTACCAGTCAATAAATAAAATGGAACACCTTTAAATCTTGGTGTGTTGACATATGCTTTGAAGCACACAAATGTATCAGTTAATGAATCTTTTGGAATGTTTTTTTCTTCTAAGTAGCCATCATATTGACCAAAAATAAGTGCATTTGAATCAAAAGTTAAATGTTTGAGTACATTGACTTTTTCATTTTTCACATCATCACTAAAGTAACTCATGGGTACTTCCATTGCAATCAAAGAAAGCATTTGCAAAAGATGGCTTTGAACCATATCCTTTAAGGCACCTGATGTGTCATAATAGCCTGCACGGCCTAAAATACCATCATTTTCTTTCGCGATAATTTTAACGTTTTTAATCGAGCGATTATCCCAAACTTCTTCAAATATGCGGTTTGCAAAACGAACCATCATAATATTTTGAATCATCTCTTTTCCAAGATAATGATCGATACGATAAATCTGTTTTTCATCAAAATATTGCCAGAGCATTTGATTAATCTCTTTTGCACTTGTTAAATCATGACCAAATGGCTTTTCAAAGACAATAGATTGGTTTTTATTGCCCTTTTTAACAAGTTTATGTGTATTGATATATTTAGAGGCAATTGGAAACAATTCAGGTCCAATGGCAAGATAAAAAAGCTCTCTTGTTTTTTCATGTTTATGTTCATTGATGATGTCTAAAAGTGGTTTGTAATCATCAGGATTTGATATATCTAACTTTTGATAAATAATGATGTCTTTTAACACATCTAAATCTAAAGTTTCCGTCGCCATTTCCTGCATGTATGATAAATATGTGTCCTTCGTATAAGGTCTTCTACCTAATGCAATGACTAGTATTTTATCTGATATCTGATTGCCTTTATATAATCTTGATATTGCAGGTAACAATTTTCTCGATGTTAAGTCACCTGTTGCTCCAAAAATTGTAATGATTAAATCTTTTTTCATGTCATTCACCTCTGTTATTTGCTTTCAAAATCCCATGCATGCCACAAGAAATGTGAAACAATGGAACGATAAGGTGCCCATTTTTCACTGATCGATTCGATGTCTTTGGGTGTTAAATTGTCATTTTCATATATAATCTTTACAGCATTTCTAAGTCCTAAATCAAGGACTGAGAAAACGTCTTCGCGTCCTAGTGAAAAGATCAAAAACATCTGTGCACTCCAAACACCAATACCTTTAATCTGCACAAGCATTTCAATAATCTCTTCATCTGTCATTTTATGCATATTTTCAAATGTCACTGCCTTTGATATAACAGCATGACTAAGTGATTTAATGTATGTAATTTTTTGATAGGATAGACCTAAATTTCTTAAAGCTTCATCTTCAGTATTTAAAATGTTTTCTGGTGTTACTTCTTGATTAAAATAGTCGAAGAAACGTTTGGAAATCACACTCGCAACTTTTGATGATAACTGCTGTGCTATGATAGTGTTTGCTAAAGATACAAAATAATCATCGTCGACATTGACAATGATTTCTTTTTTTCTCTGAAAGAGTTTTTCTAGTTTGGGATCTTGTTCTATAAGATACTTGATATAATCAGCATCTTGTTGATAGACTTTCTTTTTCAATATGCCACACCTTTCAAAGGTATTATATCATGGATAAACATCACTTTTATCATATATGATATGTTATTCATTCTATCACAAGAACATAAGATATAGCTTAGATTGACTTAAATCATGTTAAAAGATACAATAAAAGTATAAGAAAAAGAGGGATTTTATGAGCAAAATTAATTATCTATCACAAAAGCATACCATCTATGCTAAACATGGTATGGTAGCAACCTCTGAACCACAAGCTGCTCAAGCAGGTTTAGATATCTTAAGAAAAGGAGGTAACGCGATTGATGCTGCGATTGCAGTTGCAGCGTGTTTAACTGTCGTTGAGCCTACTTCTAATGGTATTGGTGGCGATAATTTTGCTTTAGTTTGGCATAACAATAAGCTCCATGGATTGAATTCAAGCGGTCAAGCACCAGCACTTTTTAACATGAAAAATATGGAAAAACTTGGTTTAAAAGAAATCCCGAGATTTGGTTTTGTACCTGTAACAGTTCCTGGGGCTGTTCAAGGTTGGGTTGAAATGTCCAAGAAATTTGGAAAATTGTCACTTAAAGAAGTCTTAAAACCTGCTGTTGATTATGCTAAAAACGGATTTGTTGTCGCAAAAACTGTGGCTGAAAACTGGAAACGAGCAAGTGAAATCTATCAAAAAACTTTAAAGCATGAAATGTTTCAATATTGGTTTGATACTTTTACAAAAAACTTAAAAACGCCAGAACCTGGTGATGTTTGGTACTTAAAGGATCATGCAAGAACACTTGAAGATATTGGTGAATCTTTAGGTCGTACCTTCTATTCTGGTAGAATTGCTCATGAGATTGATCAATTCTCACAAAAATATGGTGGTTTTATTCGTAAAGAAGACTTACAGCATTTTAAAGCAGAATGGGTAGAACCTATTTCAACGACTTATCGTGGCTATAATGTATGGGAAATACCACCAAACGGTCAAGGCATTGTTGCCCTAATGGCATTAAATATCTTAGAAAACTTCGAGTTTAAAGATCGCAATTTAGTCTCTACATGCCATAAGCAAATAGAAGCTATGAAATTAGCTTTTGCAGATGGTCTAAAGTACGTTGCTGATCCATCAACTATGAAAGCAAGCATCTTGTCACTGTTATCTAAAAACTATGCTTGGCAACGCTCCAAAGAAATCAAACTTAAAGCTATGTTACCAACTTGTGGTAAACCAATTGGTAGTGGCACTGTCTATTTAGCAGTCGCTGATCAATGGGGTAACATGGTATCCATGATTCAAAGTAATTACATGGGGTTTGGCTCTGGACTCGTTGTGCCACATACAGGCATAAGTTTACATAATCGTGGTCATAACTTTAGTATGGATGCTAATCTTGACAACGTGCTTGCACCAGGCAAAAGACCATATCACACAATTATTCCTGGCTTTTTAACAAAAGGTCATCAACCTGTAGGTCCATTTGGTGTGATGGGTGGCTTTATGCAGCCTCAAGGCCATGTACAAGTTCTTATGAATATGATAGATTTTAAACATGACCCACAACAAGCTTTAGATGCACCAAGATGGCAATGGATGGAAGGCAAAAAAGTCACAGTTGAACCTGATTTCCCAAAAACGCTCATTCATGCGCTAGAGAAAAAAGGTCACGAAATTGTTGTTGATACCAACATTGGATCATTTGGTAGAGGTCAGATAATTTTTAGACATCCTAAAACAGGTGTCTATATGGGTGGTACTGAAAAAAGATGTGATGGTACAATTGCAGGTTATTAAGGTGAAATCAATGATTTCATCTTTTTTTCTTGACCTTTCATAGACTTGATAAAAAGGATATATCATGTATAATAGAAATGGTAAAAGGATGGTGTCTTATGTCGCAATTAATTGATCGTTTCATCGAAAAACTTATCAAAGAATCAACCCCAGATGCACCTATATGGAATATTGAATCTATCAAACAAGGAAAGAAACCACATTGGAATTACATTGATGGCTGTATGATGACTTCTCTGATGTCCTTATATGATGTCACACAAGATGAAAAATATATTGATTTTGTAAAATCGTTCATTGATTATTATGTTTTTGAAGATGGTTCATTAAGAGGTTATGATGTTTCAACATACAATTTAGATGACATTTGTGAAAGTCGTGTACTCTTTGATTTATATCGCTTGACTGGTTTAAGAAAGTATGATCTTGCAATTGAAAAAACCTATGAACACATCAAAGATCAACCACGTACAAAAGACGGTAATTTTTGGCATAAAAAAATCTATCCACATCAAGTATGGTTAGATGGTTTATTCATGGCTTTACCCTTTTATACGCGTTATGAAACACTAAGAAATAAGCACAAAAATTATGAAGATATTATTCATCAGTTTAAAGAAGTTAGAGCTCGTATGTTTAATCCTACTAAACAACTCTATTATCACGGTTATGATAGTTCAAAATCTATTTTCTGGGCTGATCAAGAAACAGGCTTATCGAAAAACTTCTGGCTCCGTGCTATAGGATGGTTTGTTGTAGCTATTGTTGATGTATCTAGCTATATGGATGATGAAAAGACTGTTAAATCATTTTTTGCCCCTCTATTAAAGGAAATTATCGATGGTTTGTTATCTTATCAAGATAAGAAATCAAAACTATTTTATCAAGTCGTTGATCTTGGTAACAAAGAAGGTAATTATTTAGAAGCGTCAGGTAGCTCACTTATCTCATATGCGATTCTAAAAGGTGTAAGACTTGGTTTACTTGATCACTCATATCAAAAGCACGGACTAGATATTTTTGAAGGTATCCAAAAGACATATCTCACAGAAAAAAACGGGGATTTAAATTTAGGTGGTATTTGTTTGGTTGCTGGTTTAGGACCAGAAAACAATCTAAGACGTGATGGCTCTTATGCATACTACATATCTGAACCAATTGTGGAAAATGATGCGAAAGGTGTAGGTCCACTCATTATGGCTTACACAGAAGTTATTAGAATTAAAAAAACATAAGGGACACTCAGTGTCCCTATTTTTATCTTTGATGTCCTATAAAAAAGACTGCAATTGTACCTGGTCCTGAATGTGCACCAATGATTGGTCCAATGGTATTATAAACGATCTCTTTAACACCATATTTAGACTTAATCATTTGTCCAACTTCCTTCGCTTCTTCTATACAATCACCATGTGATATAAAAATGGTTTGGCTTTCTGGTTCTTTAATATGATCTTGAATCATGAGCACCATTTGTTCGAGTGAGAATGCTCTTCCTCGAGCTTTTTTTATAGGTACAAGCTTACCTTCGTCAGACACATGCAAAATCGGCTTTATTTTTAATAATGAACCTAAAAATGCTTGTGTATCTGATAATCTACCGCCACGCTTTAATGTCCCTAGATCATCTACGGTAAATAAATGCACAATATTTAAGCGATTGGATTCAATCCATGATGCTACTTCCTCGATTTTTTTCCCTTGTTTGATAAGATCAAAAGCTAGATAAATCAGTAAACCTTGTCCCATCGATGCCGATTTAGAATCAACGCAATAGATTTTTCTTTCAGGATATTTTTCTAATAACTCTTCTCTAGCAATGAGTGAAGATTGATATGTACCACTAAGTGCTGATGAGAATGCGACATACAAGATATCTTCACCAAGCTTTAGATAGGGTTCGAAAAATTCAAGAAACTGTCCTGCATTAATAAGCGATGTTTTAGCTATTTTTTTATCTCTTAACATGCCATAAAAATCTTTAATTTTTAATGCCCTTTCATCAGGATAATGAAAATAAGAAGTACCTTCAATTTCAACGGATAGTGGTATCACATCTAAACCCATTTCTTTAACTAATTCTAACGTTAAATCTGAACATGAATCTGTCACAAATTTCATAGTGACCTCCCTCGAGTCTTTTCTTACATTCATTATACATGATTTTAGTTTAATCAGATAATCTTAATTTAGATAAGCACTAAATCACACGTACACGGTAAATACCTTGCATGTCTTCTAGACATGAAATCATTTCTTTTCTTATATCATCATCAAGATCAATGGCTAAATAACCAAATTGATGATTTTTACGGTCAATGACGCTTTTGACATGCATTTTTGCAAAATAAGGTTGAAGTGTATCAAGAAGGGATAATCCACCTTCGTACATAATAAGCAAACGATGTTTCCCTTTTTTATCGCCTAAAGTAACATCGGGGTAATTTACACTATTTTTTATATCACCATTTTCAATAAAATTGGTCAATTGATGAACAGCCATGATGGCACAATTATCTTCTGCTTCTTCAGTAGAAGCTCCTAAATGAGGGATTGCGATCACTTTGGGCATATTGATGGTTTGAACCGTTGGAAAATCTGTGACATATGCTCTCACTTTGTTTGATTCGATGGCCTTTAATAGATCATCGTCAGAAACCAATTCAGCACGTGCAAAGTTAAGTATAATCACGCCATCTTTCATATGACTCAAAGCTTTTTGATTGATCATGTGTTTTGTGTCTTGATTAAGAGGTAGATTTAAGCTAATAAAATCAGCCTTATGATAAACCTCTTCAGGAGATTTAACAAACTCAATGTCATTAGGAAACATGTTTAAATCAATCGTAGTTAAGTTTCTTTTTGTTGCGATCACTTTCATACCTAATGCATGACAGCTTAATGCAAGTTTTTCTCCAATAGCACCAAGTCCAATGATACCTATGGTTTTACCATAGATTTCTGTACCACCATATTTTGCTTTTTCTTTTTCAACTGTCTTATGGACTTCATGATTATTTTTTTGGGTCTCTAGCCATGTCATGCCACCAAAAACATCTCTTGATGCCAAAAGCATGCCTAAAATTGTGAGTTCTTTCACTGCATTTGCATTCGCTCCAGGTGTATTAAAACACACAATGCCCTCTTTTCCATAAATGTCTAAAGGTATATTATTAACACCAGCACCTGCTCTTGCTACAGCAAGTGTTTTTTTGTTTAATGAAAGGTCGTGCATTTGAAAACTTCGCACTAAAATCGCTTCAGCGTCTTCTAGATGCTCTGTTAAGTTATATGTTTTTTTTAAGTGTGAAAGACCGACTTTTGAAATGTTATTTAGGCAATGAATCTTATGCATGGTTCTCACCATATTTTTCTTCAAATCGTGCCATAAATGCTACAAGCGCTTTAATGCCTTCCATAGGCATTGCATTATAAATAGATGCTCTCATACCGCCTACTGTACGATATCCTTTGAGGTTGTCAAATCCTTCTTGTTTTGCTTCTTTAATAAATAGTTCATCTAAGGCTTCAGAGGTTGATTTAAAGCATACATTCATTAAAGATCTTGAAGCTTTATCGACAGTGCCATAAAACATCTTACTTTGATCGATATAATCATAAAGCAAGTTTGCTTTTTCAATATTGATTTTTTCGATTGCTTCAAGTCCACCTAAATTAAGAAGCCACTTAAAGACTTTCCCACATAGATATATACCATAGGTAGGAGGTGTATTATACATAGATCCATTTTCAGCATGAATATCATATCTTAGCATAATTGGCACATATTTTTCTAAGTCTTTAGTAATCAAATCTTCTCTGATGATGACAATGACTGTCCCAGCGGGACCCACATTCTTTTGTGCACCAGCAAAGATGATGCCATACTTTGTGACATCCATAGGTTCTGATAAAAAGCTTGATGATGCATCATTAACTAAGATTTTACCTTTAGTATTAGGTAAATTTTTAAATTTAGTTCCAAAAATCGTATTGTTATCACACATGTATACATAATCAGCATCATCTCTAATGTCTAGATTGCTGCAATCTGGAATGTAGTTAAAATTTTTATCCTTAGACGATGCTACAATTTTTGCATCCACATACTTCAAAGCTTCTTCATACGCTTTGGTTGCCCATTGTCCTGTAATGATATAATCTGCTTTTTTATGTTTCATTAGGTTCATTGGAACCATTGAAAACTGTGTGGTTGCACCACCTTGCAAAAAAAGCACTTTATAATTATTTGGTATGTTTAGTAGCGTTCTTAAATCTTTTTCGGCTTCATCAATAATGCCTTGATAGATTTTTGAGCGATGACTCATTTCCATCACTGACATACCACTATCTTGATAATCAAGCATTTCTGCTGCAGCTTCTTTTAATACTGCTTCCGGTAAAATCGCTGGTCCAGCTGAAAAATTATAAACTCTCTTCATTTTTTATACCCTTCCTTTACAATCATTCTACTTTCTAAATAGTATCTTTTAGCTGTAGCACTTCCCATAGAAAATGATTTTCTTGGAAGTACTTTTTGTTCTTTAATGAACGGAAATAAGTCTTTTTTCTCTAGTGCTGGCATCCTTATACCGATTGCACCTGGATGTTCATTGCATATTTTTGTAAGTTCATCATCACCATGTATATAATCTACTCTAGTTTCCTTATGTCTTTCGATATAAGCGTCAATATAAAGCTGGATTTGCTCATAAGCATTTGCAGTACTTTTAGGAATATAAAATGGTTGTTTACCTATGTCTCTAGTATAGACCCAAGTTTCTTCTTCTTTATCAACTTGATGAAACAAATCAATTAAAAAGTCTGGACCTGCATTAAATAAAACACGATGAATTCCCTCGAATGATAAACCTGGATCATAGATATTGACTACTTCAACCATCGCATAACGTGCAGGATGATTGTCTAATTCCTTTTCGTCTAATACTTTTTTTAAATGCTCCCAATGTGCTTTTGCAGTTGCCAAGCTATGGTTGCCATCACCAACAACAAATAAAACAGGATTATCTTTGTCATCAATAAGAGACATGAAATCCTCCATGATTTTTTCATCATAAGGAATTTGATAACCTCTTATGTGCCCCCCAAGCATATTTAAAACAAAATCGTATCGTTTCTTAAATTGTGATCTTCTTTCATAAAGTTTTTCTATGATATGCGTTTTTTTATCATCCATGAGCAACATCACATGTGTGAGTTCAAGTGGTGCATTTTTTCTGATTTTGACACGAGGAGGAATACGTTCGATAATTGTTTTTTCGGTCGTGCGTATAAGTGGTTTTGTGCCTTCGTTATAATCATATGTCTCTAGATCAATCGCAAACATCAAACCAAGTCTTTTTTTATTAATGTGAGGCATTCTTTCAATAAGCATCATGGATGGACCGATATCTTCTAGGATGCCTTCATTTAAATACTTGTACATCGTTTGATTGATTTCTTCAATCATATCTTTACCCATCGTTTCTAAATAAACTTCAGGTAAAATCATGTGATATGTTGATGGATCACCATCGACATAATCTTTGAGCTCTTCCCAATATGATGGGTTACTCGTAAACTGATCACATGCTACAACTGCCCATTTTGATAAGTCAACCCCCTTTTTTGGCAATAATATGTGTGGTAAATGAATCGGTTGAAACTTCGTTTGAAACGGCATAAAAAATACTCCTTTTCCCTCTTGAGAGTTTCTTACATCTTATGTAATTGTTTTTTTATAACACTCATTTTTATCCTCGATTTTACAAAATCACTGCCATGACTTTGCTTTGACAAAAAGAAAAAACCTTACTAGAAATGAATGCAATATTGACTACCATCATTCTAACATGAAAGCGCTTTTATTTCAAGCAAAAATAAAAAAAAGCATGATTGTCATGCTTTCATTTGTTTCTTCTCTAAAAGATAAACAAAAATGAGTAAAAACACACCCACTAAGAAGCTTGCTGCAGAAAAATCAAATAGGAAAAGTGGTTTTATATTATAAATGAATCCACCTAATAAAGGACCAACAACCATACCCAATGAAACAAAAAACTGTCTAAGTCCCATAATACTGCCATATTGATTCTCTTTGGCATAACGTGAAATATAGTTTTGTTCTAATGGTGTATAAATGGCTTTTATGATGACATAAACCATATAGACAGTATACATTAAGAGTAAAAAATTAATGCCTCTAAAAACGTAAAATACAATAACTGAAGCGATGATATGTGTGATACCAATGACAAGTAGTTGTTTTTTCATCTTTGCAAAGAGTGGCACAATAAAGATACTTGATAGCAGTGAAACAATACCTGTTGCAAACACATAGGTACCTAGATCACTTGGAGAATATCCGAGCTCATCGAAGTAGACATCGATATACTTAGATAAATTGATAGCTCCTAAAGTCATAAATACCAAAGAAATCATGAATATTAACAAACTCGTATCAATTTTTGTAATTGATTTTAAGCCCTGAATAAAATGTGTTTTAGGTGCTGATTCTAAAGACGCTTTCTCGTTGTGAATTAAAAAGAGTACTAAGATTGCAAATGAAGCATTTAAAATGGCTTGAATCAAAAAAATATGTTCATACACATTTGTTTTAAATAATGAGATGAATAATCCGTTTTGATTGAGAAATCCCCCAAGATAATATCCGATGGATGCCCCAAGCGTCGATGCTGCAGCTGCAAAAGCTAAATGCTTTGCTCTATTTTTAATATCTGACAACCTAATAAGTTCGGCTGTAAAGATGGTAATTGAACTCACCGCACCAAAACCTGCTATGAATCTAAAAATGACCATCAAGTATGAAACATGTGCGTAAGCAAACAATATTTGACCCATACTGTAGATGATTAAGCCTGATGCTGCTAATAACGCTCTTCGACCTCGATCACTTTGAATGCCCCAAATAGGACCTCCAATCATGAGGCCTAAACTCATAGCCGCAAAAAAGACACCAAACATATAATCTTCAATAAGTAAAGATCTAACAAATGCAGGTGTCACAGGATGACCCATATTATGAATAACGCCTTGAAGAAAGAAAAGTAAAATAATGTAATAGATATGTTTTTTCATGGGATACCTCTAAAAATCATACCTCTATTATACGAGTTTTTTTAGAAATCTACAATGAAAGATGTCATCAGTCAAACTATTTGACTTTCTATGGATAATCATGGGACAATAAAGGTACATAAAGGAGGTATGAATGATGAAAAAAGAATATGATGTGATTGGTATGCATTGTGTCAGTTGTTCGACCGCTATCTCAAAATTATTAAAGAAAAATAAAGACATTCAGGATGTTGAAGTTCACTTATCAGATAGCAAGATTATTCTTGATTTAGATGAAACTAAAGTATCTGATCAAGATGTCTATGAAACGGTCATTAGACTAGGCTATAGAGCAGTACCTGCAAGGGAAACCTCAAAATAAAAAACGACGATTGTCGTTTTTTTTATGATTCAACAGCAAAGACTATTTGATTTTTACCTTGGTTTTTAGCTTGATAGAGTAATTCATCAGCTTTTTTAGCCATATCATGTCTCATGACACCTTTTATGATACCAATAGAGACTGTAATTGGCTTATCATGATGCGGGATTTTAATCAATCTGACCCGCTCTAAAATATCATTTGCCATCTTTAAGATGTCATCAGTTTTGCCAAAGTGCATGCCGATAAACTCATCTCCACCTAGACGATAAAACCTATCGATATCTGTGTCGTATGATCTTAAAATATCAGCAAATGCTACTAAGACGTCATTACCTATATGATGACCATATGTATCATTAATGATTTTGAAATCATCTAAATCCATATATAAAATGTGAATGTCATCAAGTTCATATCTTAAACCATAATGAAAATCAAAGGTGTATTTATTAAATAAGTGCGTTAAAGCATCCTTATGAGTTTTATCATAGATAGCTTCTTCTTTTTCCATGAGTTTAGAAATGTTTGATGCAAATATAGCAAAGATGTTCGGATTTTTTTCAACTTTAAAACCATCAAAATTGATCCAAGTTCTCTTGTTTTTGTAAATAATGGGAAATGTGAAATTCATGTCTTGATCAAAATTATAAAAGCTATCATAAATAAATTTCTTATAAGTTTTAATACCAGCAACTTCTGCATAACGATTATCAAAATCGATATGAGAAAGTATCGTCTCTATAGGCATCGATTCAACATCATCCAAACCTATTAAGGTAAAGTGGTTGCTAATCAGGTGTAGGGTGATTTGTGTTTTATCGCTGATATTAGCATAGAGAAAAACGCGGTCTTTTTTACCAAGTAAAATGTCATCGACCACGTCTATATTATATGTTTTTTTTAGTTTAAGTGAAGCATCAGAAAAGTGTTTTTTCATAGCGTTTACCTCTTGAAACATCTATAATTTAGCATAGAAAACGCTTTAATTCAAGTAATATTTGATCATTTAAGATAATCTTAAGATTATACTGGTGCTTTTTCTGATAGTTTCTCTAAATCAACGTCTTGATCATAATCAATATCATCAAATTCAAAACCATGAATTTGATGGACTTCTTTTAGGAAACGTTTGGTTCCTTCAAGCTCAAAGAATGTATCATCATCAGATGAAGTCATTAAAGCAATCGTTTCTTTTTGAATTTTAGGATCCATTTCTAAATGGTCTAAACGTATGCGATTTTTTTCATCTACAATACGCTTGTTACCATAAATCATATCTTTAAAAAGTCTAAATTTATGTTCTAAGATTGTTTCATGGACATGATGTTTCATCATAACTTCAAAGAGACATGAAACATAATGTGGCATTTGAGGAATAAAAACAGAAGCTTTTGTTACTACAGCCTTACTTGATGAAATTAATGCTTCGCCATGAAGTCTTTCTTTTAACATTTCATTCATATCATAGGCAGATTGCTCAAGATCTTCTTTAGCAAATCCAAGAGATCCACCACGATATATTTTATCTGTCGTTGGTCCACCAATATATGTATAAGAGATTGTTTTAAATCCTTCACTCAGCAAGTCTTGATTTAATAGATATTGAATCCATGCACGCCAATCACTGCCGCCCATGACAAAAACAGTGTCTTTGACTTCTTGTTCAGTTGCACCTGTTACTGATAGTTCTTTAACAGCTTTTTCTGAGATATCGATTGTTTTACCTGTTGCTGGTTCACCAATTGTTTTAATGTGTGAACGCACTAAATCACCTGTTGTCTCATCTTTTCTCGCACCAGCAGCAAGAGAATAAATGACTAAATCAACTTTTTTGACTGTTTTACTAATATAATCTGCGACTTCTTGTTTCATTTCTAGTGAAAAAGCATCACCTACAAAATCCTTATGCAATGTAGGGAGTTCTTTGGCTGCTTCTTGAAAATAAATATTATTCCACCAGCCAGCTGAGCCGGTTCTATTGTTTTTTGGTGCTGCTTCATATGAAATGTTAATGGTGTTTGCTCCTGCACCATAAGCAAGTGCAATTCTTGATGCGAGTCCATAACCTGATGAACCACCAATAATTAACACATTTTTGGGTCCTTTAAAAGGTGTAAGTTTTTTAGCTTCATTAATTTGATTTTCGACATTTTGTTTACATCCGATTGGATGTGCGTTTGTAAATACGTTTGAACGTATCGATGGTTTGATAATCATAGTAAACTCCTTTTTATACTTTGATGTGATATGACTTCTTGAACATTATATCATTTGATATTCAAATTATCTATGAAAATAGTCTTTTTTGCTTACTTTAAAATTGGTAACATTCATTTTTGAATGTGATAAGATAAAGATAGATAGGAGTTTAGATCATGTTTATTGTAGAAAAAGAAGATTTTAAAATTAGATTTGCAGAAAAGAAAGATGCCAAAAGCATTGTAAAATTTATAGAATTACTAGCATCCTATGAGCATTTAGAGAGTCAGTGTATAGTTACTGAAAAGCTCATCCTAACATCTATTTTTGATCACAAAGAAGCTGAAGTCATTCTTGGTGAACTTGATGGTGAAATTATTGCATTTTCTCTTTTTTATCATAATTATTCAACATTTTTAGGACGTTCTAATATCTTTTTAGAAGATTTATTTGTGTTAAAGGAACATAGACATAAAGGCTATGGAAAAATCATGTTAGCAACATTGGCTAAGATCGCATGTGATAGAGGTGCAAAAAGACTTGATTGGTGGTGTCTTGATTGGAATACTGCTTCAATTGATTTTTATAAATCTATTGGTGCTGATCACCTAAAAGAATGGACTATTTTTAGATTGCAACATGAAAAACTTGAGGCACTTGCAAATACTATTTAATCATAGTGAGGTATGTCTATGCGTGTATTCATTGGTTTCGAGCTACCTAATGAAGTCAAAGATTACTTACTTGATGTACAATCATATCTTTTAAGTCATGCCATTAAGGCAAATAAAACACGTCATCAAAATTTCCATCTTACCTTAGTTTTTTTAGGTGAAGTGGAAACAAGTCATCTCAATAGCTTATCACTACTTATTCAAGAAATTGCTGAGCAATATACAAGTTTTGACATCAAAATAGGTGATATTGGATATTTTAATGTACGAAACGAGTACATATTATGGTCAAAAATCACTCACGGCATAAAGCCACTTCTTTCAATCTATCAGTCACTTGAAAGCTTACTTTACCAAGAGAATTGGTTACAAAGAACAAAGTGGTGATAAATCACCTTTATGAAATGATTCTTTTCCCACTTAACGA
>CAZZMZ010000013.1:0-51128 GCA_964655445.1 uncultured Mariniplasma sp.
TATTATACTTATATTATATCATTTAATGATATACGAGGGAATGTTAATTATAGATGTTTTAAAGAAAAAAATTGGTTTCATTCATCTCCCACTTAATTCTTTGAAGAGGGAGTTTTCTGAAACGATTAGATAAAAACACCTTTTTACCAAAAAAAGCGTCTTTAAAAGGATAAAGAAGCTTTTTATTCCTTGATCATAATCAGATTATTATCTAATAATCGTTTTTTTGTTTTTATTCATGTACATATAATCATCGGCTATTTTCATAACATCTCTTATGGTGCTTTCTTCATTTTCTTTAATAGCATAACCTAATGCTACTGATAGTCTATTGCCTTTGACAATGCGATGATTAAATGATTCAAGTAGTTGATATTTAAGTGCATACATTTCTTCTTCAGAGGTATTTGGACTTAAAATTAAAAACTCATCTCCGCCAATACGTGCTATAGTATCTTTTTTTGCAACAGACTCAGTCAAAGTATCTGCGACCAGTGTGATTAATTCATCACCAATATGATGACCGTGAACATCATTCATTCGCTTTAAACCGTTGACATCTAACATCATCACACCTACAGGAAGGTAACTTGGATCATCGTATAAGTCTAGTGAATCTTCCATATATCTTCGATTATATAGACTAGTCAAATAATCATGATGAATGAGCCATTCAACCTCTTGTTGTTTTTGATGCTTTTCTGTTTGATCTCTAAGGATAAGAGAAAAGCCTTCAATTTGATTTTTCTCATTTTCAATCGTGCTCATAACACCTTCCATATAAATTGAACGGTTGGTGATGTTGCCTTCTACATATACTAAAGATTTGAGTTGACCTATAATTTTCTCTCTTATATCTTGAAAAGAAACTTGTTTTTTCATTTTCATTTGCTCTAAGACTTTATTGATGTGCTTCAAGCACACTTCATTTTTACAAAATAATGTTTTAGCAATTGGATTCATGAAGATAATATTACCTTCATAATCAGTTGATATGACACCATCTCCTAAGGACATCAATGTCTTTTGAAGCTGCTCTTTTTCTTTTAAAATGGCTTGTTTGTATAGTTTTTCATCGGTGATATCTCTTGCAGATCCAGCAAATCCAATTGGATTTTGATGATCATTAAGAACAAGCGTTGCATTAGTAGTAAACCATCGAATGGATTTATCTTTGTGAATCAGTCTATACTCTAGCACTTCTTGTCTTTTGCCTGATTTAAGAACTTCCTCAAAAAAATGAATGATTTTAGGTAAATCTTCATGAAATATATATGGTTCGAAGGAATTATTCAAGCCATCTTCTAAAGAATGACCAAGTTTTTCAGTCCATGTGGGTGATAAGTATGTCATTTTATAATTTAAATCAACAAAATAGACAATGTCATAACTACTATCTAATAAATTTCTATAATATGCTTCTTTTTTGATGAGCTCTATTTCTAGTTCTTTTTCTTTAGTGACATCAATATGTGTGCCAACCATAATATGTGGTTTCCCATCTGGCAACCAGCTAATCACCTTACCTCGATCACTAATCCATACATATCTACCATCTTTATGCTTCATCCTAAAGGTAGCATCATAATATTCAATCTTTTTAGTAAATACATCTTCTAATATATTAGTTGCATGCTCTAGGTCAATTGGGTGTGTTAGTTTCTTCCAAGTTTCTAAACTAATGGGCTCTAATTCATTAAGTGTATATCCAAGCATATTTGCCCATGCTTCATCAAAGCTAGTCTCATCTGTTTGGATATTCCACCACCATGTAGCTGCTTTAGATGCTTTTAAAAAATTTTGATACATCTCTTTTTCTTTTGTCAAAGATTCTAATGTATCTTGAAACTCACTAAAATCGATACTAACACCAATCATCTGAATTGGTTGATGATGTTCATCTCTTACAATATACGCCTTAGTATGTATCCAAATAAAATCACCTTGTCCATTTTTAAGACGATGTACTACTTGGATGTTTCTTTCTTGACTGCGTACAGAACTTAAAAGAGCATCCTTTAAGATTTCCTTTTCTTCAGGGTGCCATTTTGTCATCCATTCAGTTGTACTATAGATCGTTGATTCATTTTCTATACAAAGCATACGCTGTAAAACAGATGAAATTTCTACATATTCACTTTGAATGTACCATATCCACATACCCATATTCGTAAAATCCATGAGGCCGTGATAAAGCATAGGTTCAATCAGTGGTTTGGTTTGAAAGGATTTTTCCTTCAAAACTCTCATTTAATTGCCCTCTCATTTTATTGATTAGATTTATTTTATCACATGTTTATATTCATGTTTATTTCATAGATTCTTAAGTTTTTCTTAAGTTAAATAAAAATAAGCCCTTTTGATAGAGCTTACCTAGAATTAAATGCTTTTTTAACAACTTTTTTTGACGCAAAGATCGAAATTGCTTCTTTAACAACCTTGATAGTGATATTACCTTTGGTTGCAAACTCACCATCTGCATTCCAATCAACATCTGGATTCGTTTTGATTTCAAAATGATCGGATACCAGATGTAAATCCTCTCTAAGTTTCTTACCCCCTCTTAGAAATGAGGATAATAGTCTAAATCGCCAAAAGGATTTAGTTCTTGTGAAAAGTCTTAATTCAAAGAATCCGTCATTAAGTCTAGAATCAGAGAAATTATAGAGTCTCATACCACCTACACGGTTTGATGATAATCCAAGAACCATCACACATTCACATGTGATTTCCTTATCATTTGTTTTAATCGTAATAGGATACTTATAATCATGTGCAAAATCTTGCATGGCACGAATCACATAAGCTAAATATCCATATTTTTTAATATGTCTTCTTGAGACATCGTAACTCACTCTAGTCAAGATGCCTGAAGCAGCAGTATAAATGAAATATTGATCATTAATCATGTTGATATCCATTTTATTTGGTTTTTCATTCATGTAGATTTTAAGTGATCGCTTAATATTTTTGTTAATTCCCAAGATTGCAGCAGTGTCATTTGCAGTACCACTTGGAAGTAAGCCTATATGAGGTCTTATTTCAGACTTCATGATGCCATTTAAAACTTCATTTAATGTACCATCGCCACCGGCAACAAGAAAAACATCATAGCTTGATGCTTTATCATAAGAGACCTTAATTAAGTCGTTTGCTCGCTTGGACTCATAGACATCTAACGTGTGTTCAGTTTTACTAAATATTTTTTGAATGGTTGAAATGTGCTGTTTAAAATTTGTTCTTCCGCTTACCGGATTGTATAAAAGTAAATATTTCATATCATAACCCCTTGTGGGTATTTTAGCATAATTTGGTGATTTTGAATAGATTATAGCGTCTTTTCTTTGTTTTGAAAAAACAAATAACGACTTGTCATGATAATTAAAATAAAGGAAATCGCAAGAACAAAGAGTGGATAGTATACGATAGATACATGATCAAAAAATAATCCTGCAAGTGGTGTTAATATACCAAAGCCCATATAGCCGATTGCCATTTGCAAACTCATCATTCTTTAGACCTCATGTCTCTTGAAATGTTCATTATTTAAATACATCATATTTGGATAAACTGGAGCAGTACCTAATCCAATCAAACCAACAGTGAAAAATAGAATCACCATGTTTGAAGTATTAATAAAAAGGAGTATACCTCCTACTAGAATAAAAACTTCACCTACCATAATAAGCATTCTAGAGGATATTTTATGTGATAAAAAGCCACTTAATAGTCTCCCAACAGTAAGTGATAAATAAAAAGCGGTTGTAAAAAGTGCTGCTGTTGCATAAGATACGTTTTTTTCTATAAAGATATAACTTGCAATCCAAACACCTAACAAAGATTCTATATGAACATAGAATAAGAAAATCATGATACTTGTAATAGACCCCTTACTTTTTAGCATATCTTTAATCGGAATATGTTCATGATCGCTTTTTCTTGAATGCTCTTCTTCTTTTAACCATATTGGAAAAGATAAAAAAATAATCAATGCAATCATTAAAAGTATACTACCTACAATTATATATCCAAGTCTACATGAATCACCAAGTAATGTGTATGCCATGATACTTGGTCCAAGTGTCACACCAATACCATAGAATGCATGAAGATAATTCATGTGAGATGCTTTATAATGTTTTGCTAAATAGTGATTAAGTGAAACATCAATTGCACCTGCTCCTACGCCTAGCGGTAAAGCAAAAAAGAGCATCGTGTAAAATGACTGGATTTGACTGATTGATAATAACGCAACCCCTGTAAATAAAACACTGATTGCTGTGATTTTTTTTGTTTGAAGAAGTCTTAGAAGTCTTGGAGCGTTGAATGTAGATAAAATAGACATGATATAAACCACCACTGTCATAATACCTAAAGTACCTAAAGACACGTTCAAATCCTTTCTGACCAAATTCCAACTTGAACCCAAAAGGGCATCAGGAAGCCCTAACGCGATAAATGATAAGTAAATTATTATAAGTAATATCACTGCATATTTTTTCATAATAAACCTCTTGTAACCTTATCTATTATAGCATGAAATGAGTAAAAAAAGGGTTGCATGCTAGCAACCCTTTTGAAACATTTAATGATTCAATTAGTCTAGGACATAAACATCTTTCACTGCATCAAAACTCCATACCTGTGATGTGCTAAATGCTTGGATGTTTGTATCAAACCATGCTTGATTTACTGATGATAGATCAGCAATCATGAATTCAGATGCGAGTTGTACTGAATCGCCTCCAACTTGCATGCCTGTTGAATATTCATAAACATTTGTTAAGACTGGATCTGTTGTATTTACATCTGCATTTCTTCTACCGATGATACCATGTAATCCATCAGAGCCTGCATAATCATAGAACACATTCAAGTATACATCTTTTGCATCAAGTGTTCCATATCGATAGTATCCAACGAGGGTACCAATGGAACGACCATTAAGTTCAACATTCTCAATGATTGCACGTGTGATATTGATTGCTGCTGCTGCATTATTCGTGTATCCAACAAAAACGCTAACGCCTTGATCTGTTGATGTAGATACAGTTGAGTCGACCACTGAGTTTTCTACGTATACATCGATGATATTGACAACCTTATCTGCGCGTCCAATAAAGAGTGCAACATTCTTAGCAGAGCTTGTAACTGTGGAATTTTTAATACTTACTTGTTCAATTGTAATATCATAAGATGACATACCAACAAGTAAACCAACACCATTTGAATCTGTTGCATTAACAGAACCGTTTTCAATATGAACATTGAATATAGTTAATGCATCGACTTCAACACGTCCAGCAATGATGCCTGCACGACCAGTTACAGTAACTGATGGGTTAACAAGTGTTAAATTCTTAATCGTTGCACCTGCACCTGTTCTTTGGAAAATACCACCATAAACACCTGTGCCTGAGCCAGTGATTGTTATGTTTGAAATTGTTTTGTTATTACCATCAATGGTACCTAAGAATCTTGTTCCAGTACTTGTTTGTACCCACTCAACGCCTGTAAAATCTAAATCATTTGCGACATAGAATGTATCTGATGAACCACCTGATACTGCAGTCATGAATTCTTGTGGTGTTGTAATAGGTGTACCAACAGGTGTTGGTTCATCTGCTACCCATTTTGCATAAAGTGTAACATCAGCTGTAACGACATCATTTGCGAAATCCCAAAGTGTGACAAATGTTTCTTCTTTATACCAACCATCAAATGTGTAACCATCTTTTGTAGGTTCTCCTGGTAGTAATACTAAATCTCCAGATTCTACTGTCTGACTTGCTACAGCTGTACCTTCATTTGAATTAAACGTCACAGTGTATGTTTCTACTGGCGTGATATCACCTGTAAGAGCTATATTTAAAACGATTGATCCATCATTTCCTACTGTCCAGAAATCACTTAAGACAAAGGCTTCAAGATGTGTGTTCCACCATGCTAAATCTGTAGGTGTAACAACTTCATTAGCTGCTTGTAATGTTTGTGAATGTGGTGTGTTTTGTGCTAATGTTGTAAAAATAGTTGATTGATCAAATGTATATTCTAGTGGGAAATCTCTCCAATAGCCAACAAGTCCTGTTCTAGAACCAGTTAATGAACCTGCTAGATAAGCATCCATTAAATCAACTTGGCCAGGGTATCTGACATAACCAGCTAAAATACCGCTTGAGTTACCAATAACAGTTGTGTTTAATACGACAATACGTACACCGCTAAATAAGCTTGCAGCATGATCTCTCACATAACCAATTAATGCACCTGCACCAACATCTGATGATGCTGTACTTAATGATTCAACGGAATTATTTGCGATAAAGATATCATCTGCATAAAGAGGTGCAGAATCTACACGTCCTACAAATGCAGCAACATTTTTGTTGGCATTTGAAATCGTAGAATCAATCACGGCCACGTGATATACTTCTGCTGTTGCAGATACTAAACCAATTAAGCCACCAACACCATTGGAATCATTACCGCTGATATTTGAGTTTTTAACTAGTATATTTTCAATCAGTGCACCATTACCCATGATACGTCCAACTAATGCGCCACCACGACCACCTGTAGTTACTGAAATGTTATCAATCACAAGATTTCTAACGGTTGCCCCGTCTAATCTTGAGAAAATACCACCAAATTGGTCTGTCACAGGAGCTGGAATTGAAATTTCTATATTGCTTACTGTGAATCCTTGGCCATCAAATGTACCTTTAAATGCCGCTGGAGCTGATTCTGATACCCATGTATATCCAGTAAAATCAATATCATTCATAAGTAAGAATATGCCATCTGAACCGCTAATTGTCATTTGATAAAAAGCTTCAGCAGTGGTTATTTCTGTTGGAACAATTTCAGCCCACTTCGCATAAAGTATAGTGTCTGCTGTAATTGTATCTGATTCAAAGAGGAATAAATTAACAAATGTATCTTCTTTATACCAACCTTCAAATGTGAAGCCATCTTTTGTTGGATCTGCTGGTTCAGTAGCTAAAGCTCCTTCACCAACAACTTGAGCATCCACACTTGATCCACCATCTACATCAAATGTAACCGTGTATGTAACCGCAGGAATTTCTTCCCACTTAGCATAAAGTGTGATGTCTGCTGTAATAACTTCTGTATCAAAATTGAATAAATTGACGAATGTATCTTCTTTGTACCAGCCTTCAAATGTATAGCCATCTCTTGTTGGATTTGCTGGAGCAAGGATAAATTCATTTTCGAATGCATCTACTGGATCTACTAAAGAACCTCCTTGTGAATCAAATGTCACTGTGAAACTTTCTAGTGCTTCATATTTACCATATAATGTCACTGGAACCGTGATAACAAACGGTTCAACAATAGGTGTTGTTAATGCTTCATCTGTAAACCAACCTACAAAGTTGTAGCCTTCAACAAGAGGTGCGCCATAACCAAATGCGTTACCTTCTCTTACTTGAATGACTTCATCATATCCTTCAATATTATATTCAAGAGTAACATTGACCATAGGCTTAGATGATTCTTTATAAATAACTAACGCAAAGGTTGCATTATCATCAAATACCCAAAGTGGATTGTCTACAAATGATGGGATGTTTGTTTGCCACCAAGCTTGATTTTCAGGAATAACAGTATTTGCTAAATCTTGAGTTTGTGCATTTTGAACTGCACCTGTAAATGAGCCATAAATAGATGTTTGATCTAAATATGATGCTGTATCATTTACACGACCGATTAAACCAGCATGCGTTGGTTCACTGTGTGTAAAGCTTACTTCAACATAGACATTGGTTGCTGTAGCAGTGCCTGGAAGTCTAACATAACCAAATAAACCACCAGCCATGACTGCATTTACTTCAACATTGACCATGACAACTCTATTAAGCTGTACGACGCTTGCTAATGAGTCTCTAACATATCCAACAAATCCACCTGCAGCAATATCAGTACCTGCAGTAGCTGTTGTTACTGTTACTGAATTCACATAAACATCTTCAGCTTCTAATAAACCACCATCAACACGTCCAACGACACCACCGACATTCTTTTGTCCAACGGTTGTAACGTTTGAATCAATGATTGCAACATTCTTTAAAATGACATGATTTGCTGCCATACCTAAAAGTGCACCAACACCATTTGAGTCGGCACCTTGTACGGTAGCATTCATTAATATGACGTTTTCAATAGTAACTAATGCATTTTCTGCACGACCAATTAATGCACCAGCTCTTGCTGTTGTAACGACATTGATGTTATCTAATACAAGATCACGAATGGTTGCACCATTTGCTCTTGAGAAAATACCACCATATTGTGTTGTACTATTCATGGTTAAGTTACTAATCGTATATCCGTTACCATATAACTTACCTTTGAATGATGCATTTGTTGTATCCCAAGTAAAGCCTGTGAAATCTAAATCTGTAACAAGTGCATATGAACCACTTGTTTCAACAGATGCCATTGCATAAAATGCTGCTGGTGTTGAGATTTCAGTGACATTTTCTAAGGTAAGTGCATGACTAACAACATTGGATTGACCATTAAGTGAAATGACCACGTGAATATACGTGTTATTTCCAACAACAAGATCTTCTATCATTGTTGTGTTTGATGTTACTTCTACGGAATCACCTTCTAAAATAGCTGTTAATTCTTCCGTTTCGTTTTCTGATAATAGATAGAAAAGTGTACCTGAAGGTTGGATTGAAGACACTGTAACTGTTGTTAAGCCTTCAAGGTAACCAACTTCGGTTGATTCTACTGTTGTAATCTCATTAGGTTCACCTTCAGCATAAACGACTACCTCTTGAGTAATCACCTTAACATCTGAGGTGTTCGTTAAGTTAGTGATCGTATAGGTTACTTCATAAGTACCTGGAACTTGAGTATTCACAGGATTATCAACATCTACTTCATAATCTGTGTCTAATACAAGTGTTCTTTGCGTGCCATAAATATTTTTAACAATCGGTGTATCAACACTAAATGTACCATCTACTGGGATAGATTTAGATGCTTCAATACCTGTAACTTCACCTAAGCCTACAAGTTCAACCGGTCTTGGTAAAGCTTCAATTCTGTTTGCGATAATATTTGTGATATATGCTGGGTTTTGAAGTGTTTCTGTTGTAGAGCTACCACTTCTAATAAATAAGCTTTGGAATGCTGTGGTTCCTGCATAAGTCACTGGACCAGGTGTTACTGAAACAAGCTGACCATTTGATGCATAATAGAATACTTCTAATGTTTTATTTGTTAGATTAATTTCTGCACGTAATGTGTACCATTCATTTGGATCAATTTGAACACCAAGCATAGAACCATTGTCGACACGGTAGTAAATATTTCTACCATTTAAACCAAATGCGACAACTGGAGATGATGCTGATGATTGAATATGAATCGATGAAGTGCCGGTTGTTACCGTTTGATATAAATCGACTTCAACGACCACTAAATCATAATCATGGACAATAGGTGCTTCAATTTGAAGTTCCTTAAGGGCTTCAATCTTTAATGCTTTAGAGCCTTCTGGAATGGTTGTACCTGTGATAGAATCAACAACTGTGAATAATGAATTACCAGTTTTACCGGACACAGGACCCCAAATGGTCGCTTGACCTAAAATATCTCCATTTGCATAGTCAAATGTTTCATGGATGAGTGGTTCTGTTTCTTCAACCGATGGTAATGCTAAGACAGTTGCAGTAAATACTTTAGTACGTGTCACGCTACCTTTAGTAAGTGTCGCTGTAAGTGTTACGGTTTGATTACCCTCTTCAAAAGTAGGTTGTGTAATCACACCATTTGCTGCAATAAATGCTGTTTTATCAATTGACCAACTAATACTTACACCTTGTGCCTGATATGTTGTTGGTAAAATAAGTCTTGGTGATTGATTGGTTAAGCCTGCCAAATTACCAATATCTAACCAATCATATGTTGCATCAACTGATTGCTGATCTGTTGGTCCAACTGCAGTCCACTTTGCATAGAGTGTTATATCTGATGTAACAGTATCTACATCAAAATCCCATGCATTAGTAAGTGCACTTTCTTTAAACCAACCATCGAAAGTAAAACCTGCTCTTGTTGGTGCCGTTGGCTCATCAATGGTTGAACCATCTTCTGCTGTCACAGCTTGAACAGCTGAACCACCATTAGAATCAAATGTAACTGTGAATGTATCTTTACCACAAGCTACTAATACAAATCCTAGTAAAAGAACAGTGATTAAACCTAGTATCTTTCTCATAAATCCTCCCTTATCCTAAATATTTATTACATGTAAACCCAATAGCTGGGGCTACAACGAATAACAATTTTGCAGTTCTTGTTTGACCGTTTAGTGATAATGTCACATCAATGACAACCGGCCAATTGTCATTTAAATTTTCAAATACTTCATCACCTTGTTGATCACGAGATTCAATCCAACATGTGGTTGGCAATGTCACCACACCACTATTTGAAATAATCTCTTCATTTCTTGAGCGATAAGTAATTGTTACACCTTGATAGGATGTTGGTAATCCGAGACTGCCTGCCTGAGTAATAATTGCTTGAGTTTTTTCAGTCATACCTGATAAATCTTCTGCTTCCATGAGTAAACGATATGTGTTATCAACAATGATTGTTTCGTTGTTATCATCTGTTTTTTCTTGACACCCAACAAGTAAAGTGACTGATAATAATAAAATGAATATGTAGATTAATTTTTTCATGTCATCACTCCCAATCAAATATAGTTTTCGTGTAAACCATATTTTGTGTATAACTTCTTGTTTCTACGACGCCATCATCTGATAAAAGATAACCATGAATGTAGCCCGTATCTGCAAGATAATATGGCATATCAGAAAGTGGAATACCTCGAATGACTGCATCTAATGTAAGTAATGCAAGTGTATCTGGCATATCTAAACGGCTATAAAGCATAATTTCACTTTGTACAAAGAATCCACGATGGAACTTTTCACGAACAATGTTATTACCTATCGTTCTTGCTGCCTCTAAGTATTGTGGGTTTTTGGTTGCATCGTAGAGCTCAACCATTGCCATTAAGGCAAAAGGATCATCGATTGCATTATCAATATTAAGGTTTGGTGTTGCACCACCTAATGATCCAATATCACCAATACCAAAGGTATAAACGATATCTCTAAAGTATGACCAGAGTTTTTCTTTATCTTCATCTTCCTCTGTTAAAAGAATTGTTCTTAAAATCGGAAGTAAATAAGTCGTCGGCATATCAACATAATCTAATCTCATATTCGATGGTCCAAAATAACCGACTTCAGGTGTGACATATCCATATGTAACCGTACCATCAATAAACATTGGAATGATCTTGTTTCTGCCATCCACACGAATATAGGCATATTCTAAATAACCTTCTAGATATTGTCTTGCCCAATCTGTAAAGTGTGATTGTCCATATTTATCTGCTGCTTCTAATAACATTAAGATGTTATCGACATAGACAGCTTGCGTATTTTTCCATGCAACATTGGATTCTCTTGCAATCGATCCAAAATCTCTAAACTGACGTGCAACACGATCACCACATCCTGAATTTGTATATGCAGGGTCTGCACACTCTAGTGGAGAACGCGTAACAGCAGTTGATTTATACTGATAAACAGTCATACCTGTCACTGGGTGCGATGCACGGTTGTATTGACTCATTAAATAATTCGCCCAGTCACTAGGAATTGGATCGCCTGTATGATTTGATAAGGTGAATGCTGCATAGGCTAAATCAGTTGCAGAATTAACAAATGGTAATAGACCTGGTGAATCTGCAGGAATAATAGGCATACCATCTTCATCAAACTCAATGACATGATTAGGAATTTCTTGACCAAAAACATTGATATCGAAAGCTGTTGAATATGATCCATGACGATTCATATCTGTGGTTGCCCAATAAAAATGTGCAGTCCATAATTGCTTCATAAATCTGATGGTTGCTTCTTCATTCACTTCCATCATGAGTTCATAATAAGGCATCATGTTTTTGAGCTCATGAGGACCATTAGGTCCTTCAAATGATTGGACTTCTAAATTATCTAAGTTAATCGCACGATGTCCACCCCAATGGAATAACCCATTGACGTTTTGATAATTATCAATAAACTCAGTTAAAATACTTACTGCCTCGTTCTTGTATTTATCTGAACCAGTGACATTACTTAATGCGACTAATGTTCTAAGAAAGTTTTGCTGATTGGCCATATTAACATATGGTACTTCAGCACGATTTGGAAATGTCCATTTTGCAGGTTCACCTGTCAAGGTGTTAATCGCATCTGGAATCAAATCAGTTTCTGTATTATATGCTTTCCCATATTTTAAAACATTTTCAACATGCTCAATGACGGCATGTAATCTTTGATAATCACTATCTTTGTAAACAATTCCGTGTGTATTTGCTTGAAGATTAAAGCCTGGTAATAATATGAATGTTAAAAGCATAATTAGACCTAACACAATTTTTTTCATGTTATGCCCCCTTTCTTTCAAGGATGACATTATCCAAATATGCCCAACCTGGTATACCATCTCTTGGCATCGTCACTCTAGCTACATTTGGAACTAATATCATACCATTTGGTTCAGCATTGAATCTGTTACTAATATGAAATGGTGCTGAATGAAGTAATGTTTCAACATCATCAATGATGATATACGCAGCAACTAAATTGTCACTTGCGTCCCATGTTAGTTTAAAGCGATACCATGTATCTTTAGTTAATGTGTATGTCGTAACAGTTACATCACCACCATCACCAGTACCTGAATAGTAAAAGAATGGTCCACCTACTTTTACACTTAAACGCATATCTTGTTCAATACGAACAGAAATCGTATTGACTGACCCAGTGGCTAAACCAAAATTAACAACATAATTTGGTTTATCAGAAGGTATCATTAAATCGCCATAAAGCACACCTTTTCTATCTATATCCAAATTAAACTTTGTTGTAAAGATAAATGTAGGATTGGGTGCATTTTGTGGGAATTGTGGTGATTTTTTACCATCAGAAAACATTTCTACAAAACGATGATCATCATCACCTTGAATACGTGCAATGACACCGTTGACTGCATATTCTTGATCGCGATATAATAACCAGTTTCTTGGTGTTGAATTAATTCTTTCATCATCAAAAGTTTCTGAAATTAAGTACTCTTCTGGTGTAGTTGAAATAAAATCCAAATCATCTGAAGGTGTATAACATCCTTCAGCAAGTGGTGTTAATGCACATGGACTAGGTGTATCCGTAGGTAGAGTTACCTCGGGTTCACTATCTGTACATGCTGCTAAAAATAAGATACTTATAAGGAGTAAGATCCATAAACTTTTTTTCATAACATCCCTTCTTTCTATCCTTTAATGGCTGAATCTGCGTCATTACCAACGAAATATTTCTGTGCACTAAAGAATACAATAACTAATACAGAAACAGAAACGATGGAACGAGCAAACACATGCGCATATGTATTGATTGAATCAAGTCCAAGGAGTTGAAGTACGATAGAGAGTGGATATGTTGAGACATGTCCACGATAAATAAGTGGTCCTTGGAAATCATTGAATTGTGATATAAACATCAGTAATGCAACTGTCATAACAATCGGTTTTAAGATTGGCATAAGGACGTAAAATAAAACTTGAAACTTATTGGCACCATCCATATATGCTGCTTCATCTAAATCTCTAGGTATCGTTCTAAAGAACTGAATAAACATAAAGATTGAAAATGAGTTAACGGCAAACATGGATCCAGCCCATAAAGGTATATATGCCATGAAGGAGAGTCTTTGACCATCCCAAATATCTACAATGCCTGGACTTGTCCAAAATGCATAAAGTGGAATTCTAAAGATTGTTGCTGGCATTAATAATGTTCCGATAATTAATGCAAACACTAATTTCTTACCCTTAAAACTCATACGTGTAATGACATAGGCTGTGATTAAACATGAGAATGTGCCAAATAAAACATAAGGAATCGTGTATTGAAGTGTGTTGCTTAAGGCACGTAGTAAAGAATATCCTTCTGCAGATCCCCATCCTGGTGCACTAAATGCCGCTTGCCATCCTGAGAATGTAAAATTTGATGGCAAGAACGATATAGATGGTACTGCACTACCATCAAAGGATGCACCAATAATCCATATGAGCGGATAAAGCATCAATACTGCAGCTAAAATAATGATGGTATATTTCAAGCCTGATTTTATATTCTTCTTATAGTGATGCATCTGTATACGTTTTTGTGCGTCTGTCATATCATCACCCCTAATCCTGATAGTGAACCCAATATCTTGAAGATCTAAATATAAGGACTGTAAAGACCATAATAATTAAGAATAAGATCCAAGACATGGCTGCACCTAAATTTAAGTTCCCTTGAAGAAATGCTGTATTATAAATGAGTAAATTTAACACATTTGTTGCTTTCGCTGGTCCACCTTGTGTAATTAAGTAAGGACCATTAAAGATTTGGAATGTTTCAACAAGTCTCATCACTGCATTAAATAAAATAATTGGTGTAATCATCGGAATGGTGATTGATACAAATTGTCTCCATTTACCTGCACCATCAATGGTTGCTGCTTCATAAAGTGATTCAGGTACATTTTTTAATGCATTTAAGAAAATAAGCATCGTTGAACCAAATTGCCAAACTCTAAGCGTGATAATTGATGTCATAGCACCAGAGGAAGTCCCTAACCATTGGACTGGTTCTGCACCAAATAATCCAATAAACTGATTGATGAGTCCATCATCTTGAAATATAAAACGCCATAATAAGATGACAGCTACATTCGTTCCTAAAACAGTTGGAATATAAAATGCAGTTCGATAGAACCCTATACCCTTTAATTTCAGTGCTAACACATAAGCAATACCTAATGAAACAATTAATATGAGCGGCACTGTGATGAATACATAAATAAAAGTTGTGCCTAATGAGTTGATAAATTCCTCACCAACGGGCTCTGCACGATTAAAAATGAGTAGGAAGTTGTCAAATCCGACAAACTCAGAATTTCTACCTCTTGTTTGAAATAAACTCATCACGAATGCATTGATGAATGGATAAAGTTTAAATAGAATGAATCCGATGATCCAAGGTCCTAAAAGGACGTAGGGGACCCATTTCTTCTCACCGACCATGTGTTAAGCTCCCATCACTTTACTTAATTCAGAATTAAAACGATTTGAAATATCACGTGCAGCTTCTGAAGCTGTTCTTCTACCTAATAAGAAGTTTTCAATCGGTGCTTCATAGATTGCTCTAAACGTAATATGCTCATAATAAGGATGAATATATAAATGAATGTCATTTGATATTTGTGCTGCAAAAGATGATTGGACAACATCATGTCCTCTCCACTCAAGTGTTTGTGTAAAATCAGTCGTAGATACTGCTCTTAAAATACTTTGCGTCTCAGTGTGGTTAGATACACCACGGTCCACGCCTAAGATTTCTACAGCATCCGGATCTGTTGTCATAAATTCAATAAACGTTCTAACAGCTTCTTTTTTGGCATCCGAATTTTCAACACGTTTTGAAACTGCATATGCCATAGATACTTTCTTATACATACCAAAATTGTCTTCTTGGGAAGCTTCTTGCTGGAACATACCTGCTGCAACTAAGCCAAGACCACCATTTGGTAATGTATTTTGATATTCTGATATGGCTGTATTCCATGTCATAACACCACCATAACGGCCACTTGTCCAGTTTGGATTTGTAGGTCCATCATTGTGTGTATCAATCGTATTCGATGGAATTAAAACGCCTGAGCTTCTTAAATCAGAAATAAAGTTAAATGCGCTGACCAATTCTGCTTGTGTAAAGGCTAATTCATTATTCTCATTTATGACATTTTTCCCTGTTTGTTGAGCTAACCATGTAAACATGAGCATCGCTACTTGCTGCTGATCCATACGACCGATTGCATAATAATTTGGTCCTAGAGCTTGTTGTATCGCAATACCTGCATCCATCAAATCATCCCAAGTTTGAATAGGGAATACTTCTTGATCAAAATCATAACCTGCTTGTTCATAAACAGTACGATTTAAATAGAAAATATAGCCAGTTTCTGAAACAGATAAGCCAAGCACTTTACCATCGACAGTAAGTGGCGTATGCTCATTTGTTGGATATTTGGATAAATCTAGGCCTAACTCTGTGATATCCATAAAGAAATCTTTGCCATACATAGAATAAATCCAGTTATAGTTCACTTGAAAAACATCCGCTTCAGTTCCACGGTTTAAGCGGTTATTTAATGTGGTTTGATATCCAGCCCAAGGTGCTTGGTCAGGTTCAACTTTATATTGGGGGTACTTTTCTTCAAATAATTCGATTGCTTGATAAGTTGCGATATTTCTATCAGATGTTCCCCACCATGAAAAGCTAATGGTTTGGTCATCATTTGCTGATGAACCACCACATGCAAAAAGCATGAAAGATGTAATAAGTATTGTGATTAAAAAGATGATTTTTTTCATAAAGTTCTCCTTTTGTTTCTGTTAAGATTCAATATGTAGCCAGTTGATATTTAAATCTATAGGACCTGGCGGATATAATTCAAAGATTTGTGGTAAATAGTAAATATCATGTAAGACATAAGTATATGGCACTGTTTCATGATTTCTAAATGAAAACTCTATTGCTTCATTTTGATTTTGATGCACCCAGTAGGTAATCTTATCTGTTGATGATCCGAAATATGTGCGAGTCGCCATAACAAGCTCACTATTAATGACTTGATATGATCCAGTATATTTTGAATCAGGATTTGAGTTTTGATGATTTCTGATTGGAGTAGATACATATCTAAAGATACTATGCTCCATCAAAACTGCACCACCTTCAGTGGAAATAATTGCTTGGTTACCTATATTTAGGTTTGCACCATATTTGAGTCTTAAATGAAAGATATCTTCATTATCAAGTATCACATGATAAAGATGAACGTCACCTTTTCTTAAACGCGGTAAACGTTCCATTAAGTTTTCTACCAAAAGATGATGGAAAGTGACTGTTATGGATTCAAAGCCTTCACCATCTGTTGTATTGCCAAAATTGAAGCCTTTCTTTTGGAAACTTGCATAGATGACCATATCTTCATAAGTGATTCCCTTTTCTCGTATGCTTTGATAATAAGGATATGATTCGATGTTAGCTTCTAAGTGTACCATTTGTGCTTCAATGAAATCATTTGGTTTAAAGGATAGTTTAGACCATGAAAGTGTGATGTTTTGTCCTTCTTCTTTGATATCTATGATGCCATCGTATGCTTGATCGAAAGAAAGATGATCAAACCAAATACCATCAGATTTTTCGACTGTAAAATAGTCCCAATCGTTTCTGTCATAAGCACCTTCAGTCTCTTCGTCCCATTCCCAAATACCTGTAAAACTTAAATTCCTTATAACAAGATCTTTGACACCATCAATGATAAATGTTGTATGCTTGATAGTATGTCCTGATTTTGAATAAATCATGAGATTTTCTCTTGATATAAGTCTTATTTGTCCAATGCCTTCATTTAAAAGAATTGGATGCAAGAGTGGTTGTCTACTATGAGGTCTATAAACGGATCGATAAGTGCTTAGAAGTAGTCCATCATCGAGTAATCGTGCTTCTACATGCTTAGAACCTAGATTTAGATTGTTCTTGATTTCTATGACTCTTGCATCACTTTGCATCAGAGCATCTAAGAATTCAATTTCTGTAGATACTTCATAATAGCCTTCAGTGACTTCATTACGATTTGTTATACTTAGCGAAGAAAATCCAAATGAGTATCTAAATAGGTCTTCATCTATTTCATTTGGCTCACTTGGAATTGAATCAATAGGTTCTTCTGTTGGTTCACTTATAGAAGGGGTTTCAATAGTTTTTCGTTCGCATCCCGATATGAACAAGATTAGGATGCATAGTAGTATGTAAATAAGCTTTTTGTTCATATACTCTCCTACCGTCTATATATACAGACGGTGTTTATTGTAATTTAATTATATCATAATATAAACGTCAATGTCAACGCTTACATAAAAACGGTTCCCTAAATAACACAAAAAAACATATCCCATAAGGATATGTCTTTTTAAGTTGGATGATTTAGTATATTACACCACGTCGTTCTAAATCTTCTTTTTCAAGTTTTTTGTAGATCTTATGATGATAAATCAGATAGGCACCTGTTGGCAGTAAGCCTAAAATTAAAGCTAGATCCCTTTCTTCTCTAATAGAAGCCATCTTCATCTGATATGTTAGATGATGAAACTTAGGTAGTGTGGTCGTTTCAAAACCTGGAAAAACTGTACCATATGTTTCAAATGTTTGAGTCGTATTTAACATTTCCTGTTCTTTTTCAAAGTAATTAAAACTAAAGGCAAGAGCAATAGGTAGTAGGATGACAGACATCCATGCTGTCTTAAGATAACCTTTCTCAAAGAAGAAACGTGCTGAGATAAAAATCATAAGCCCTATGTACACTAAAAAGTAAATCTTTAAGATCACCTTAAAGGCTACACTCTCTGTATTGTAATGCACAACAAATAATAAATAGAAAAATAGCACAATTGATAATAAGTATGATATTTGTTTTAATCGTTTTTTCATATGTATCCCTCTTTAACTTCATTATATAATAAATTGATAAAAAAAAACAAAAAAGTCGCCAAAAATGACGACTTTTGAGGTTACATGTGGATTGGTTTATCAACTGCACCGTGTGCAGCTTCCATTATGATTTCTGATAATGTAGGATGTGGATGAATGGTATGTGCAATTTCATATGCTGTACCTTCAAGTTCTAATGTCACACCAATTTCAGCAATTAAATCAGATGCATTATAGGATAAGATATGAGCTCCAATAATTTCTTTATACTGTTCAGAAACGATAAGTTTAACAAATCCATCTTTTTCGTTATCTGCAAGTGCTTTACCGCTTGCAGCGAGTGGGAAAGTGGAAACTTTATATTTAAGTCCTTGAGCTTTTGCTTCTTTTTCAGTTAAGCCAATGGATGCAACTTCTGGTGATCCATAAATAGCATTAGGCACTTTTGTATAATCCATATGTGCTTTTTTATTGCCTAAAATATATTCAACAGCAACTAAGCCTTCATGGGATGCAACATGCGCGAGCATGTATTTACCATTGACATCGCCGATTGCATAAACATTTTTAACGGATGTTTCTAAATGTTCATCTGTGACAATATTTGCTCGATCCATCTTTAAATTAAGTGCTTCTAAGCCTTGTGAGTTTGCACGCATGCCTACAGAAACTAAGACGGTATCTGCTTTAATTTTTTCAGATTTTCCATCGAGCTCATAAGTGACTTCGCCACCATTAACGGCTTTGACTTCAGCATTGGCGTAAATTTGAATGCCAAACTCTCTTTTTAAGACCTTCGCATATTGAGTTCTAACGTCATCATCCATCATAGGAATGATGCCATCTAGCTTTTCAATAATCGTTACTTCTGAGCCTAATGAAGCAAAGATGGTTGCAAATTCCACACCAATGACACCGCCACCAATTATGACAAGTTTTTTAGGTGCTTCTTTGATTTGTAAGAGTTCTCTGCTAGTTACTGCAACCCCTTTTTCATAAGCTTCTTTTAACCCTGGAATCGGTGGTATGATTGGGCTTGCACCTGTTGCTAAAATTAAGTTTTTAGTTTCTAGCGTTTCTCCATTGACTTCAACTTTGTTTGGCGCTAATACTTTACCAAATCCTTGGTATACTTCAACACCATTTTTCTTGAGTAATCCACCAACACCCATGGTTAATTTTTTAACCACTGAATCTTTTCTTTTAAGCATTTCTTTCCAATCAAAACCAACTTCACCTGATAATGTAACACCATAGTCTTTGGCATGTTTGATTGTTTTATATACTTTTGCATTTTTTAATAACGTTTTTGTTGGGATGCATCCGTGATTTAAACAAATCCCACCAACTACTTCTTTTTCTACTAATGCGACCTTTGCGCCAAGTTGTGCAGCTTTAATTGCAGCAACATAACCACCAGGACCGCCTCCTAGCACTAAAATATCATAAGTTTTCATTGTAGTCACCTCAAGATAATAATAACATCATTGGGTCACTTAATAAAGACTTAATTACATTTAAGAATCTACCAGCATCTGCACCATCAATGACTCTGTGGTCTACTGATAGTGATAATGGTAATGTATAGCATGCTTTAATTTCGCCATTAACAACAACTGCTTTTTGTTCAATCTTACCAATACCTAAGATAGCAACCTCAGGATGGTTGATGATTGGTGTACCATAAGCAACGTTTGCTGCACCGAAATTAGTGATAGAAAATGTCGTGTTTTGTAGTTGTGATAATTGTACTTTACGTTCAATTGTTTGATCAGCAACTTCTCTTAATTCACGTGCTAATTCTAAGATACTCTTTTTATCAGCATCTTTAATATTTGGCACAATAAGGCCGTCTGGTGTATCAACTGCCATACCTAAATTAATGAACTTTTTAATGACCATACGATCATTTTCTTGATCAAAGCTTGCATTGAAATGAGGGAACTTTTTAAGCGCTAGAACAGCAGCCTTCATGACAAATGCCATGTAAGTTAATTTAATGTTTTGAGCTGCAGCTTGTTCTTTGACTTTGTTTCTTAATTCAACAAGCTTATCAACAACAACTTCATCAAGTAATGTCGTGTGCGGAATAATTTGTTTTGACAAGGTCATGCTCTTAACAATTGCTTTTCTTAACTTAGAAATTTCAACATATTCCACTTCGCCTTGAACATTTATTGAAACTTTTGGTGTTGAAACTTGTGGTGAAGTTGAACCCTTCATAGAATCTGCTGCTTTTTGAATATCTTCCTTCATGACACGACCGTTTTCGCCTGTGCCTTTAACTGTCTGAATGTCTACACCTAAGTCCTTAGCCATTTGACGTGCTACTGGTGTTGCAAGTACTTTTTTAGAGGCTTCAGCTTTTTTCTCTGAACCACCTTCATTAGAAGATTCCATGACATCATCAGAGACATCGATTTGACCGATAACACCTGGTGCTGCTTTACCTTCAGAAACAGGCTCTTTTTTAGACGTTTCTTTCTTTGGTTCTTCCTTCTTAGGTTCTTCTTTTTTAGGTTCTTCAGCTTCTCCACCAGTGCCATCATCGATTAAAACAACAGTTTCACCGACATGAATTGTGTCGCCTTCTTTAGCCCCTAATTTTTTAATGACACCATCAACAGGCGATGGTAACTCAGCGTTCACTTTGTCTGTTTCTACAATGACTAAAGTTTCGCCTTCTTTAACTTTATCGCCTTCTTTAAAATGCCATTTTAATATTTTACCTTCATGGATACCTTCACCGATATCTGCAAATTTAAAATCATACATAGTTTTGTTCCTCCTTAGAATTTAGCTGTCTTTTTAATTTGAGCAGCAATACGTTCTGGTTGAACAAAGTGATAGTTTTCGCCTTTTGCAAGTGGTACGGTAATATCCCAACCTGTGACACGTGCTGGTGCAGCTTCTAAATGTAAGAATGCTTTTCCATTAACGATAGAAATAAGTTCAGCACCTGGGCCATATGTTTTAACGGCTTCTTGAACCACAACAAAACGACCTGTTTTTTTCACAGAGTTTAAAATTGTTTCTTCATCGATTGGATTAATTGTACGTAAGTCGATTAATTCAACAGAGATATTATCTTCTTCAAGCAATTTCATCGCTTTTTCAACTTCTCTTACAATTGCGCCCCATGCGACAACTGTAACATCTTTACCTTCTTTAACAACCTTTGCTTTACCAAGTGGAATGCGGTAGATATCTTCAGGTACTTCTTGTTTACCTGCACGATAAATACGTTTAGGTTCCATAAAAATGACTGGATCTGGATCTTCAATTGCTGAAACGAGTAAGCCTTTCGCATCATAAGGTGTTGAAGGAATGACAACCTTGAGTCCTGGAATGTGACCAAGGAGTGTTTCTAATGATTCAGAGTGGTGTTCTAGAGCGCGAATACCGCCACCTACAGGAAAACGAATCACGATAGGTAATCCAAATGCACCACGTGTACGATTTCTAAAGCGTGCCATATGAGTCACAATTTCAGTCATACCTGGGAATACGAATCCATCAAATTGGATTTCTGCAACAGGAATTAAACCATTAATAGCCATACCAATGGCACTACCTGTGATTGCTGCTTCAGCAATCGGTGTATCAAATACACGAGCTTCACCATATTTTTTTTGGAGGCCAGCAGTGACTCTAAATACGCCACCTTCAAAACCGGTATCTTCACCGTAAACAACCACGCGTTCATCTTCAGCCATTTTTTGATCTAAGGCTTGATTAATTGCATCTAAAAGTGTTAAAACTGCCATGATTATTTACCTCCTTTCTCTAAGAAACTCTTCATTTCTTGATATTGTTCTTCTAATTGTGATGTCATTTCTTTATATGTATACTTGAAGATGTCTAATAAATCTGCATCTCCTGTTTTTTCAACATTCTTAAATGATTCACCAACAAATGTGTTGTTTTCTTCTTCCAATTTCTTATCTTCTTCTTCGCTCCAATAACCTTTATCGATCAGGTATTTCTTGAAACGAATGAGTGGATCTTTCTTTTCCCATTCAGCTACTTCATCATTTGAACGATAAATTGTAGGGTCATCTGATGTTGTATGTGCACCTAAACGATAAGTAACTGCTTCAATTAAGACAGGTCCTTTACCTGAACGTGCATGTTCAGCGGCTGTTTTAGTTGCAACATACATTGCTAAAATGTCATTACCATCTACTTGAATGCCAGGAATACCAAAAGCAACTGCTTTTTGAGCAAGTGTTTCAGCTTTGGTTGCTTTTTTTCTAGGGGTAGAAATTGCATATTGGTTATTTTGGATGACAACAACAAGTGGTGCATCATATGAAGCAGCAAAATTTAAACCTTCATAAAATTCACCATGTGATGTACCACCATCACCAATTGTTGCTAAAGCAACTTGGTTTTTCTTTAAAACTTTTGATGCATAAGCTAAACCAGCAGCATGCGTCACTTGTGAACCGATGATGACGTTGACTGGTAAAACATATGAATCTTTTGGCATATGATTACCCCACTCATTACCATACCAGTAAAGGTAGAGTGTTTCTAGGCTGACGCCACGATATAAGAACATATTTAATTCTCTAAATGCTGGTGATAACCAGTCTGTTGGTTCTAATGCTGAAATTGCACCAACTTGAGTTGCTTCTTGTCCTTTATTTGGTGGATAAGTAAGCATACGGCCTTGACGTTGATATTGAAGTGCCTTAATATCTGCAACACGTCCTAAAGCCATGGTTTTGTACATTTTAAGAAGCTCTTCTTTTTTAATTTTAGGTTCCAAATCAGGATTTACAATTTTTCCTTTTGGATCTAAAATTTGGAGCTGCTTTTTCTTTAATGGATCATAGTCTTTAAATAACATGATTCAATCCTCCTTGTTTTTGCACTCTTATTATACTTGACTAGAGTGTTTAATTCAAAAGCTTTGCTTATAGGGTTTCTAAATGAGAAATGAATGCGTTTTTATTCGTAAAATGGCATTTTTTTAGTCAAAATGAAGCAATTTTAACATATTTGATTGTTATAAGAAAGGCTTAGTTTATTATAAATAAGCATAACTTTTTATGTGAAATGCACAAAAAAAGAGGCCTTTTTATCGCCTCTTTGAATGATTATAGTTATGCTCTTTTTTCGAGATTTTTTTGTAATATTAAGACCATCTCTCGAAGTGTTTTAGCAGCGACTGCTGTAGATGCTCCTGATGGATCTAACATTGGTGCTAATTCAACAAAATCTGCACCAACAAGATGATTTAATTTCTCAAATTGATCGAATGCCCATAATAAATCTTTATATTGCATGCCACCTGGTTCAGGAGTACCTGTTCCTGGGAATACTGAAGGATCTAATACGTCTAAATCAATCGTGATGTAAACAGGTTTATCTTTAATTTTTTCAACAATGTGATCAAGACCTTGAAAATCAAACTTTCTTTGATGGATATGTCCTTGTTCTGGTTTCGCCCAATCAAACTCAGGTTTCTCACCACTTCTTATCCCAAATTGAAAGATTTTACCATCACCAACAAATTTATGAACATGTCTCATAAATGTCGCATGTGATAATTCTCTACCAAAAAATGATTCTCTTAAATCTGTATGTGCATCTAAATGAATGATGTGTAGATCAGGATATGATTCATAGCAAGCTTTTATTACAGGGTATGAAACTAAATGCTCTCCACCTACCATCATTGGTGTTTTACCATCTTTTAAAATGGTTTTAGTTGTTTGATAAACGATATCAAGTGCATCCTCAACAGCACCGATTGGTAAATCTAGATCACCAATGTCTGCTGTTTTAAACTCATTTAAATCACGTTCTCTATATGGTGAGTACCATTCAACACCAAAGGAATCTACTCTAATTGCATTACCTGCAAAACGTGTACCTGGTCTAAAGGATGTGGTTGCATCCATAGGGACGCTATAGATGACAACATCTGCTTCTTCATAGGTACTTTTACAACTTTGGAAGGATAAATCAACTTTATTCATCTTCATATAATTCGCTCCATTTTTCCCAATATTCTGTATCAATAATTTTTATATAGCCACTTTCTGTATCACTTAAGATAATTGAGCCACTTCTTTGATAGAATGCTAAGTCATCTAAGATGTCTTGACTGATGATCTCACCTGGAATCACAATAGGGATACCTGGTGGATAAATCATAATCGATTCAGCAGCAATCTCATCGACTGCTTGACTGACTGGTACATATTTCTTAGGGGCATGATATGCCTCTCTAGGACGTGTGAATGCTTCTGGAAAATTGTAAGTAATTTTAGGTTCAATTTTTGGAAGATCCATAGGCATATATTTTTCGGATAATAATTTTAAAGCATTAATAAGTGCATCTAAATCTTTTTGTTTTGTCCCGATGGAAAGTACAGCGAGCACCAAATGGGTTTCTGCAAGTTCTAGTTGAATATGATGCTCATCAAATAATTCCTTATAGGCATCAAAGCCAGAGATGCCTAATCCAGAAACTTTAATAATGATTTTAGTTTCATCATAATCATCAGCATGCTTGTTTAAGAAATACTGATCATCGCAAGCATAAAGCCCTGGGATTTGATTGATTTCTTCTCTTGTTTTTCTAGCCATATCAATCAGTTTGGGAATTTCTTTAGGTCCTTCAAAATAAATTGTTTTTCTAGCGACATCAAGACTTGCTAGAAGTAAACTTGATGGTGATGTGCTTTGAATCATATTGATGGTTGATCTTAATCTGATATGATCAACTCTTGGTCCTTGAGCAATGAGGATTGAACTTTGAGTCAGTGATCCAACTGTTTTATGTAAAGAGCAAGAACTCATATCTGCTAAAGCTTCCATAGAGGATAAGGGAAGCATATCAGAAAAAGGTAAATGTGAGCCGTGTGCTTCATCCACTAAGACCATCATATCCTTTTCATGAGCGAGTTCGACAATCTTCTTTAAATTGGATGTCACACCAAAATAGGTTGGATTAATGACGAAGACTGCTTTGGCGTCTGGATTGTCTAATATGGCTTTTTCAACATCTTGGAAATTCATATGATTTGCGATACCTAATTCTTCATCGATATATGGTTTAACAAAGACTGGTACAGCACCACTTAATATAAGTGCGTTAATTGCTGATTTATGTACATTTCTTGGTAAAATAATTTTTTCTTTTGCTCGACATGTTGACATAATCATCGCTAAAATACCCATGGTTGTTCCACCGGTCAAAAAGTATGCTTTTTCCGCAAGAAAAGCATCAGCCATCAGTTCAGCTGCTTCTTTGATGACACCTGTAGGCCTATTTAGATTATCTAAACCTCTTGGTGCGTTTGCGTCTAATTTAAACATCCTCATCCCAACATCATCTAATAAATCGTTAGGAATTTGTCCCAATTTATGGCCTGGGACATCATGTTGGATGGTGCCGCTATCTGCATATTCTTTCAATTTAGTGAAAAAGGGTGTACTACGATGATCTTTTTCCATGTTTCGCCCGCCTCTCAAAATGCATATTTATTTTAACATGTATTTATTAAAATTAAAAATGTTTATCATGATTTTTTGCAAGGAGACTTAACGCCAATAAAATATGTCAAATCATGGTATAATAATAGAAGTATGAAAGGAGCAAAGTTATGAACTTATCTATATTTTTTGCATCAACACTCACGAACTCACTTCTCACTGCTGGTATCTTAATTGGTCTTATTTTAATCTTTGTCATAGAGAACAAACTCATTAAAAATCATGAGGATACAATTTCTAAAACAACGCTTGTTCTAGTGTATTTAGTGACGTTCTTGATTGCTTTAGCAGGCATTTTAGGCATTTTTGCAATCTGGAATTTCGATTTTGTCACTTATGTGAATGAAGTATGGTCAGGTTTTCTATTGACCTTAGAAGATTCTATCGGTCGTATTATTAGTTCACTCATCATTATTTTCGTGGCCATGATGATCTTGAAAATCTCAAAAGTCACACTTAAAAAAATCGGACAAAAAGATGGTCCAAATAAACGTCGAAAAAGAACAGTTGCACGTGTCATACGGAGTATCACAAAATATGTTGTAGGTATTATTGCTATCTTATCTGTTTTATCTATTTGGGGTGTCAATGTTGGCCCAGCACTTGCCGGTTTAGGTATCTTAGGATTAGTTGTCGGTTTAGGTGCTCAAAGATTTATTAATGACTTGATTGCTGGTTTCTTTATTATTTTCGAGCATCATTTTGATGTGGGAGATAAGATTGAAGTCCAAGGCTTTAAAGGTGAAGTAATTGATATTGGATTAAAGACCACGAAAGTAAAAAACTGGAAGGGCGAAATTAGAATTATGAACAATGGTGATGTTACTAACTTGATTCAGTTTTCTAAGGAATTGTCTGTTGCAGTTATTGACTTTGGTATTGCTTATCATGAAGATGTTCAAAAAACCACTGAAGTTTTAACACTTGAACTACCAAAAATTAGAAATGAATTTCCTGAAATTGTTGAAGATCCTAAAGTACTTGGTGTTATTAACTTAAACAATTCAAGCGTAGACATGCGTGTGATATGTAAAACACTTAATGAACAGCATTATGGTGTAGAACGCGCTATACGCCAAAGAATTAAATTAATCCTTGATGAGCATGGTATTGAAATTCCATTCCCACAAGTCGTTGTTCATCAACCTAAAAAATCATAAAAAAATACGATATCGGTTAATCCTCCGATATCGTTTTTTTATCTCTAAAGCACGTATCCTTACAATCTTTAGCATACGCACATTTTGTACAAATCCCTTGATCTTGTTTTCTTGTCATTCTAAATATAATAAAGCCAACAATAAGTGCTATAACAATAACAATGATGAGATCAGTGAGTGTCATAGTATCACCTCTATGAGTCTTCCTATTTGAAAGACTAATACACCTAAAACCCAGGCAATCCCTGTTTGAAATAACACAGCTTTCCACATGCGTTTGGTTGTTCCTAACTCTTGTCTCATCGCACCAATCGCGCCAAAGCATGGTGCACTAAACAAATTAAACACCATAAATGCATACGCTGATGCTGCTGTAAAAAACGAAAATTGTGCACTTCCAAAAATTAAGAGACCTTCTGAAGTTTCTTCTGAATATCCAGCAATAATTGCCATGCTGGCTACGACTTGCTCTTTAGCAACAAGTCCTTGAAAAGCTGATACAGTGGCTCCCCAGCTAAAGGTTCCTAACATCGGATAAAATACCCATGAGAAAATATTTCCGATACCTGCTAAGATACTTTCATTTGGATCAACACCATAATTAAAATTCCATGAAAAACTTATGAGAAACCAAATGATGAGTGATGCAAGTAAAATCACTGAACCAGCACGCTCAATAAAAGCCAATGCTTTTTGTGTGACATCATAAATGATATATCTTATACTGGGTACTTTATAATCTGGCAACTCCAAAATAAAGCTTGATGTTTTACCTTTAAATAGTATTTTTTTCATTAAAAATGCAGATAGCAAGATGACAAAGATTGCAAAAAAATAAAGTGATGCAGATGCGAGTCCCGCATAATCTCTAAAGAAATAACCTGCAAATAAAGTAATGATAGGTAGCTTTGCACTACAAGGAATAAATGGTGTGAGCATAATCGTCATCTTTTTTTCTGTTTCATCATTTATCGTTCGTGCGGACATAATTGCTGGAACACTACAACCACTTCCGATGATAAAAGGAATCAAAGATTTACCCGATAAACCAACCTTTTGAAAGATACGATCTAAGAAAAATGCAATACGACTCATGTAGCCTGTTGTCTCTAATATAGAAATTAAAAGAAAGAGCATGATGAGTTGGGGTAAAAAGCTTAAAATCGCTCCAACACCCGCTATTAAGCCATCAATCACAAGTGACTTAGACCAATCTGAAGCATTTAGATTTGTAAGTGTTATATCCAACCAATGTGATAGTTTTTCCATGTATGAGCCAACAAAATCAACGGTGGCTCCGCCTACAGCACCTGCTGCTAAATAGTAAACCAAAAACATAACTAGTATAAAAATAGGAATAGCTAAGTAACGATTCAAAAAGATGTTATCTAAACGATCAGTCCATGTCAGTAAATCTTTTTTGACCTCAATCGCTTCATCCCTTATGTTTTCAATGGTACGATATCTTTCATCTGCAATCACTTGTTCCATATCACGTTGATATTTTAAAGACGTCTCTTCGATAATGCTTGTTACTTCATCACTTTGATATAAGTCAAATAGAGGATCTTTTTCTATAAGTTTGATGGCAATAAATCTTTTTTGTGGATGATCAATCAGTGTTTCAAGCTTTGATATTCTATCTTCTAATATATGATCGAAAAACTTATCGTGAATGTTTTTTCTGTAATCACCCATCTTGATATATTGGATTAAATTAAACACGTTTGTTTTCTTTAATGCAGAGATTGAAACAATCGTTGTATCTAATCTTTTTTCTAAAGTCTCAAGATGTACTTTGATACCTCTCTTGTCAGCAATATCACTCATGTTTAATGCAATAATGACAGGAATCTTAAGCTCTAAAAGCTGTGTCGTTAAATATAAGCTTCTTTCAATGGATGTTGAATCAATCACATTTAAAATAAGATCTACTTTTTCATTTAATAAAAACTGTCTAGATATATTTTCTTCTAAGCTATATGGTGATAAAGAGTATATACCTGGTAAGTCAATGAGTTCATAATCTGTACTACGAATAATCCCAACTTTTCTTTCAATTGTGACACCTGGCCAATTACCTACCTTTTGATTTGTGCCTGTTAATAGATTAAATAATGTGGTTTTACCTGAGTTTTGATTTCCAACTAATGCAATTCTCATGACATCACCTCAACATCGATGTCATCTAAATCTTTTTTTCTTATACAAAGCTCATATCCTCTGAGTTCTATATCTATAGGGTCTCCAAGTGGTGCAATCTTTTTAACTTTAACTAAGACACCTTCAGTAATCCCCATATCTAAGAGTCTTCTTCTTAAACTCTTATCTTCTGTATGCAAAAAAACGACCTTGCCTTTTTGTCCTTTTTTCAGCTTTGAAAGAGAAACAATCGTTTCTTTGTGTGTATCCTTTAATCGATTCAAATGACTCAAACTCCTTATACAATCGTAGCATTCAATTTCATTATAGTGATACTTAAAGATAAGTCAAATAAAGCTGTAAGACTTTCTAAATAAGTTTATAAAAAAAGATGATAAGTAAACTTATCACCTTTAATTCACAAGTTGTTTAGATGATTGCTTATCATCATACATCTTTCGATCTAATTTATTTAAGAAATCTTCAAAGCCAGAGTAATAGGATTCCTCATAAATGCCATAACCCATCGAAAGCTTGATTGGTATGAGATGCAATCTTCTGCGATTGAAATAATGGATGTTTTCATGAATTCTTCTAACAATATCAAAAAGTGTATCATCTTTTTCAATCTGAATAATAATACAAAATTCATCGCCACCAATACGTGAAATGAAATCATCTTTTCTAACACTTCTTTTTAATATATCGGCAATCTCTCTTAAGGTTAAATCACCCATTTGATGACTAAATTCATCATTGATTTGTTTAAAATCATCGATGTCTATCATAATTGCAGCAACTTTTTCTTTCACCTTTAATTGTTCGATTTGTTTCGATAAACGGTCAAATTCTCTTCTGTTATATACACCAGTCAAAGGATCAGTATTTGTAATCTTTGATTGAATATTAACATATATGATCAAAATAGATAATGTCATTGCTGGCCATAAAATGGTGCCACTTGGATCAAATGGCTGAATAAATGCAGCAACCATCGGTGGTAATGTAAACATAACAAGTGAGCGATAATCAGATCTAGCAAGCTCATGTCTGTGCAAAAAAACATATAAGATGGATAAGAATAGCAACACGACACTCACAACAAATATGAGGGGATATAGAGGCCCTGGAGTAGCTGAGTAAGACTCCGTAATGCTAAATACATAGCCATATCTTGGTGATAAGTGTGCAAGGATTGTATTGATAATGACATAAGGAATCATAAACGAAAGTATCGCTTTAAAATGCTTCCTATGCTCATTCATAAAGTAATTCACATATAAAAACCAAAACAAAATAATCACACTAATTAAAACAAAGTAAATTACTAACGAACCCACATATAACCCGTGCAAAAACGGGTCACTTTCACCATTGGTTAATGCTCTGACGATACTCACTAATAAAATACTGACATTAAGCCATATCAGGGCAAAAAAATATCGATTGCTCGATGTTAAGATGTTTGACTTTCCTCTTAAACTCAAGGAGATAATAATGAGCACGACAATAGAGAATACATGTAATTGGATCGTTTGACTCACATATAGCACCTACTTTTCATAAAATCATCATAACACAAAACACAAGATTATAAAACATTCTTTTTTATTAAATCTACATTTAAGCATCAAAAAAGGGGTTATCTTTTAGATAAACCCCTCATTTTTTGAGGTATTTAAATTATTGTTTGCTCTTTAACTTCATCTTACAACTAAATCAAAGATTTAACAATAGTATCTTAACCTTTTCTTAAGGATTCAATGCGGTCCACATAACGCTTTATATCAAATTTCCTCTCGAGTCCTTTATCATTCATATATCTTAGTTTTCCAAATACTTCTCTTTCCGTCCAAGGTCTATCATGTTTACCAAAACACCAAGCAACGCCTGTGTAACTATTTGGATCTCTACCATCAATAAAATACTTGTTATTTAAATAAATGATGGTTTGATATGCTTTCTCGAAAGTTTGAGTCCACTCAATGATTTTCTTTGCCCAATACATACGCATATAGTTATGCATGTAGCCTGTTAAAACCATTTCATGCATCGCTGCATTAAAATAAGCATCATGTGTTTCGCCTTTTTCAAGCGTCTCTAAATCATATAGATATGGCCTTTCATCTATTTCATGTTGCTCCATGGTAAGATAAGCCCAAGGCTCTGTCATGGTTTCAAATTGATCATAACCCTTATGATAAACCACATAATTAAATGCTAATTCTCTTCTTATAAGTAATTGTTCTATAAACTGATCTAAAGACTCGCCATCTATATGGTGCATTTCTGCATGTTTAAAAAGTCTTTCTAATATTTCAAGGGCTGAGATTTGACCAAAATGAAGATACATCGATAATTTTGATGTATGTCCTTTAGATGGATCATTGGAGTCTTGATAGAAATCCAAATGGGACGCTATAAAATCATAAAACATGTGGCTAGCTTCTTGATATCCACCTTTAAAATAAGGGCTTTTTTTTACACTGTGATCGATATTTAAAGTTGAAATAAGTCTATCTATGTCACTTAAATCATCATCTGATTTGAAGGGTAATGCTTTAGGGTATTTTAAAACTTCAAGCTTCTCAAAATCTCTAAATGATTGATATAATTTTTTGATTTTAGGTCTAATCGTATATGCGCCATATTCTGCTTTATCAGATGCTACTCTCACAGGTACAATTAAATCTGTATCTACCATATCGATAAATAGATGATCAAAACGTTTTTTACTTATCTCAAGAACATGTAAACGCCATGTGCGAGGTACCTTTAAATAGCCATAATCCATAACGAGAGCTTGTGCATCAGATAAATATCTTAAAATCATTTCCTCTGGTTTTCCTTGAATCAGTAAAAAATGAATATGCAGTTTTTCAAGTAACGCTTTTACTTCTTTTAGGCCTTCAAGCATGAAATAATAATGTCTATCATTTGCTTCAGGATAGTTATCTGATAAACCAAAAAAAACTAAAAGCGGTAATCTCATCTGATTTGCTAGCATGATCGCGTGATTCAGTGCGTGATTATAATGGACGCGTTGTGATTGCTGCATCCAGTAGATGACATATGATTTGTTTTCATCGATATATCCTTTTTTTAGATGTGATAATCTTAATGGATTCATAAAATCCTCACAGAGCAAATAATAAAACAGTCAATATGGATGAAAATAGTCCACTTAAAAAATTGACTGCATCATTTGTAATGAGTGCAATGCCAGATGCTAAGACAACTTTCTCATCAGGCAACCATTTCTTTTCAGTGATTTTTCCTGAAACAACGCCTTTATATTTTGCCTGTAACAAACCGCCCAGATAAGAATCTATAAAGCAACCTAAAAAACCGCCTATAGTAATTATCATGCCATAATATAAAAGTGTGCTTACTTCAAATGTTTGTGTGAGTGATGCTAAAACAGTAAAAACAAGTGCAATAAAGAAAGCTCCAATTAAGGATGCGAAAGTGCCTAGACTAGAGATTGCACCAGAAACACCTTTTGGTGCAAGTTTGAAATTTAAAATGTATCTTGTTTTACCCTTACTTAAAACACCAATCTCTGATGCCCATGTATCTGAGTTTGATGTAGCAATTGAAACAATTGCAGCAATTAAAAAAATTTCTAATGCTGTCACATAATAAATGATTGAGAAAATTGTTGCAACTAACCCGTTTGAAATGACTTGAATGTAATTTCTTCCTTTAGATGAACTTTGATCCTTCTTCTCATGAAGTTTTGTGAGTAAAGATGATGAAATGAAAAATGCGATGAGTGATGCCCATACTAGTATGCCACCAAAAACATAAATGAGCATACCAAAAAGGACTGCCATAAATAGACCATCTTTAGTCAGTGATTTCTTTAAGTATGCAAGTATAGCAATCAGTCCACTAATTGCCAATCCAATGATGACATCAATCCCCATCTTAAACTCCTTAAATGATTTGTGCAAGCATCAATAATACATATAATATTGCTGATGTACCAAGAGGCACAGTTAAATTATCTAAACCTTTAGGTGAATAAAGTTCAATCAGTGTTGCAAAAACTGCTAACAAGAATGCAATGTATAAATAACTTAAACTATTCATAAATAAAATGATTAATACGGATGACACAACAAGTGATGCAATAAACATAGTTACTGTGCCTTCTAATGTTTTACCGTGAATGAGTTGTTTTTTACCAAATTTCTTACCTATGACAGCGGCTAAACCATCACCGTATCCTAAAATAAGTATACCAAAAGCACCAAACTCAGGACGATTTAATATACCAAATGACAAGATGACTAAAATGAGTAGTGAAATCGGAAAATAAACAGTACCTAAATTACCTTTGCCACCACGCTCCATCGCTTTAATCAAATCAAGGCGATATGATAAGTAGTTTAAAATAATAAATGTAAATGGTGCAATAATCGCAAACCATAAAGCATTGTCTCCTTTAAAAAACAAAATCGCAATAATCCACCAATTAGAAACACCAATATGAATAAATTTACGTGCGCCTTCTTCGCCAACAATACCTTTTTTTTGCAAAACGGTTGATAAGCCAATGACTGCAAATACGAGTACATAAGATAGAATTAGTCCCCAAACATTTGTCATAATTAAACTCCTTTTGATTGTTTAAAATAATCATGAATCAATGCATTTTTCTTGTCGTCAGATACGAAATTTTTCTTAGTAAATACATCATACTTTGAATCTCTACAGCTATCTAAAATTGCACGATATAAAATAATGGATAATGCTAAAGGATCTTTTGAATCTTCTGGAAAAAGATCAATATCCTTTAATGCTTGATTGAAATATCCTTCTGCTATCTTTGCTAGTTTTTCAAACAAGTTTATAAATTCTATATTTATATTACCATGGGCAATATCTTCCTTTTTAAGATTTGCTTCTAACATTAAGTCATAAGGTAGATAGATTCTGCCCCTTCGATAATCTTCACCAACATCCCTTAAAATGTTTGTGATTTGCATGGCGTATCCAAGATCAATTGCAAACTTCTTTAATTCATCTTTTTTGAACGGTGCAAGGATTGGAATAAGCATAAGTCCCACTGTACCAGCTACATAATAACAATACTCGAGCAATGCATCTAAGGTTTTAATATCTTGAAATGAAAGATCCATTTTTTGACCTTGAATCATGTCATAAAAGGGTTGATAGTCATAATCATTACCATAGAATGATTTTGCATATCTTTTCAATGCTTTAAACTTAAAATCATGAGGTGTTTTACCGTTCTTAAAATCTGTCAAATCTTTTTCTAGCTTGATTAAGCCTTCTAAATCTTGATATTCATCTGCTAAATCATCAGCATATCTACAGAAAGCATACACTGCATATATTGCATGTCTTTTCTTTCTGTTTTTTATGTTTGAGAATGCTTTATAAAACGTAAGAGAGTTTTCGCTAATGATTTTTTCACATTGCACTAAAGGTAATCGGTACATATAAATATAAAGCATAATCCCTTGAAAAGCTAAAACACCAAGTATGATAAGTCCTGGTACTATGATGGCATTTAATATCATTCTTTATGGTCCCTTTCAATAGATTTAACAGCAAGATTACTACTCATTAAGACAATGGGTACACCTGCACCAGGATGTGTACTAGATCCTGTGAAATATAGATTCTTAACCTTCTTAAATGTTGCTTGAGGTCTAAAATAGACACTTTGACTAATCGTTGGTCTTAGACCAAAGGTTGCGCCATAAGAAAGATTAAACGTATCTTCAAATGTTTTAGGTGTATAGACGTGAGACACTTCAATATGTTTCTTAAAATCTTCAAAACCCGGAATCTCTTCAATTAAATCCATAATTTTGGCTTTATAAGACTCTATGAAGGTTTCATCCCATATGATATCATTTTTATGCAAGGATGGTGTAGGTACTAAGACATAAATGATTTCTTTTCCCTTAGGAGCAACAAAATCATCTATTTGAGATGGAGAGTATATATAAAAGGATGGATCTTCTGGTATATTTGACTCAAATAAATCATTAATATTTCGTTTGAAATCCTGTGCGAATCGAATCGAATGCACATGCGTCTTATATTTTTTAGACATGCCAAAGTATAAAATGAATGCTGAAGATGAATATGTCATTTTATCTAATTTTTTATCTTGATATTTACCTTTATGCTTAGATGCTTTAATTAAGTTTTTTACTGCCCAAGGAAAATCAGCATTTGTTAAGACAATATCGCTCTTAATATTTTGTTTGTTTACCTTTATACCAACTGCTTTTTTATTTTCAATGATAATTTCATCAACTGCTTGATTTAAATGGATTTTTCCGCCCATCTCCAAAAACCTTTTTTCCATAGCTTTTGCAAATTGATACATACCACCTTTAATGTACCAAATACCATATAAGAGCTCAATCATAGGTATGATGGTGTAAATCGATGGGCCAGCAAAAGGTGAAACGCCAATATAGAGTGTTTGAAAACTGAGAGCCTGTCTTAGTTTTTCGTTCTTCACAAATTTTGAGATTGAATGATAAGCTGTATTAAGCGTTCTAAGTCTAAGCAAACTAATCAATGATCTTATATTATAAAACTCACTTGGTTTTCTATAAGAAACATCTAAAAATGCATGTTTTGCTATGTGATATCTTTTATAGACATCAGCTAAGTAAGCTAAATAGCCTTCTGCTTCCTTTTCACTAAATGATTCAAGCTCTTTGATTAAATCAGTCAATTGACTAGAAATCGATAACTTTGTTTTATCTTTGAAGTATACTGTATATAAAGGATTAAGTAATTCAAAGGATAAATAATCATCTGGGTTGACACCTGATGATCTAAAAACATCTTTATATAATTCTGGCATCATGACAATCGTTGGACCAACATCAAACGTAAAGCCCTGATCTTTTATTTGATACATACGGCCACCAACTTGAGCATTTTTCTCGAAAATCTCAACATCATAGCCTAAAGTTTTTAATTTTATTCCTGACGCAAGTCCTGCAACACCTGCACCGATGATAACAACTTTTTTCATAAAACACCTCGAAAGTTATCTTATGTAAATTATATCATTTTTGGATTTGCTTTAAGCAAAATTAAGATTACGTTAAGATTATGTAAAATTGTCACAAACAGGTGTATTTCATTTGTTATTTCGAAATCGAAATGTTTATAATGATAGTAAATATTAAAGGAGATTATCTTATGACAGAAGCTGTGAAATTTGAAAAGTTACGCCGTTTTAACATGATTATGGGAGGATTACACCTTATTCAAGGTATCCTCATGATAGTGATTGCGATTTTCGTTATTAGTTCAATTAATCCTGCGTTCCAAATTGTGATTACGCAAAACTTCTTGAACTTTGATACCGTGAATCAACGTCTATTTTTGGATTCCAAGCCACTTTTTGATTTACCTTTTGGTATCTTAGTAGGTGTTTTCTTACTTCTATCAGCACTTGCACATGCACTGATTTCCTTTCCTAAGAAAATCAATGAGATGTACAATAGAGACCTAGAAAAAGGTATTAATAAACTTAGATGGTTTGAATATGCATTAAGTTCATCTGTAATGATCGTTTTAATTTCAACATTATTCGGTATTTATGACATTGCATCCTTAGTACTCATTTTTATTGTCAATGCAGCGATGAACTTATTCGGATTAGATATGGAACTTCTCGCATCTAAAAGAGCTAAAGACGAAAAATTAAATTGGGGACCATTTGCTTGGGGTACATTAGCAGGTTTAGCACCATGGATCGCAATCATTTTCTACATGACTGGTTCTGGTGATGTGAATCCACCATGGTTTGTATGGGCTATTATTGGTACGTATTTTGTTGCGTTTAACACATTCCCTATCAATATGATTTTACAGTATAAGAAAGTTGGCAAATGGAAGGATTATATTTACGGAGAAAGAACATACATCGTTTTAAGCTTAGTTGCTAAATCAGTTTTAGCTTGGCTTGTTCTATTTGGCGCATTCCAACCATCATAAAAAAAATGGAGCTAGAATTCTAGCTCTTTTGTTTAGAGAGGTAGCACATGTATTTTAAAAAATTATTAAACCCAGAGCTTTATCAAGGTAGAAAAAAGAAAAAGAGTTATTTTGAAGGCTGGTATTATAAGCTTGTTAGTCAAGATGAAAAATTGACTCTCGCTTTAATTCCAGGTATTTCAAAATCTCTTAATGATCCACATGCATTTATCCAAGTATTTATGTCTTCAAACATATTAGGTTCACTCACACTAAAGACATTTTATAACAGATTTGAGACTCATGATTTTTCATATCAGGATGACCCATTTTCTATAAAGATTGGCAATAATATCTTCTCTAAAACTTACGTCTCACTTGACATAAAAGTTGAAGGGTTAAGCATCAAAGGGAAAGTGAATATATCTAGCACAACGCCCTTGAAAAAATCCATATGGATGCCAAACATTATGGGACCTTTTGGTTATTTAAATTTTATGGAATGTTATCATGGTGTTGTTAGTATGAATCATATGCTCAATGGCACACTTCAATTAAATGGAAGTCCTGTTATTTTTAATGAAAGTAAAGGCTATATTGAAAAGGACTGGGGCAAATCTTTTCCAAGAGCCTATGTATGGCTACAGTCTAATCACTTTAATAGAAAAGATACATCACTCATGTTTTCATATGCGGATATACCTTTCCTAGGATTTTATTTTAAGGGTTTAATTGCGGTTCTTACTTATCAGGGTAAGGAATATAGGTTTGCTACCTACAATAGAGCGCGTATAAAAAAAGAAGACATTAAAGAACGTTATGCTTCTTACATCTTGAAAAAAGGAAAATACTTACTAGAAATAGAAGCATCTTCAGAAAATGAAATTGCTTTAGCATCACCTAAACAAGGCGAGATGATCAACCAGATAAAAGAAGGATTATCTGGTAAAATAAACATCAAATTATTCGAAAAGCAGCGATTAATTTATGAAGATACTGGGTATCATGCAGGTATCGAAATTATGAAGAAAAAGGCCTCTTGAGGCCTTTTTATTATTTATGGACGAATGATTGTACCGCTTTGTCCTTTAAAAGCTTCCACAGCTTTTTCTAAAGCAGCTATCACTGCAGGTCTACCAGTTGCTTTCACAAAAGACATACATGCTTCAATCTTTGGTAGCATCGAACCCTTTTTAAAATGCATCGCTTCTTGATATGCTTCAAGCTCTTTGAGTGTAACATCCTTTAAGGCTTTTTGTTTAGGCGTGTTAAAATCAACAAACACATGCTCTACTGCAGTTAAAATAAAGAGTTCATCAGCTCCAATAATCTCAGCCATTTTGGCAGATGCGAAATCCTTATCAATCACTGCATCCACACCAATAAGTGCGCCATCTTTTATGATGACAGGTATGCCACCACCACCTGATGCTATAACGATTTGGTGTTCCTTAAGAAGTGCTTTAATGCTTTCTTCTTCAATAATACCAATGGGTCTAGGTGATGGCACCACTCTACGATAACCACGACCTGCATCTTCAACCATCGTATATCCAAATGTCTTTTCTATGTCTAATGCTTCTTCCTTTGTATAAAAACTACCAATAGGTTTCGAAGGATGTAAGAATGCGGGATCTTTTTCATCCACTAAGACTTGGGTAACAAGTGTTGCAATTGGTCTTTTGATATGTCTTTCAATCATGATATTTTGTAAAGCGTTTTGAATATGATATCCAATATAGCCTTGGCTCATTGCTCCACATTCTGCAAATGGCATGTTAGGTGTTGATAAAGATTCACTAAATGCTAGATTAATCATACCTACTTGTGGTCCATTACCATGAACAATCACGATGTCATGATTCATTTCAATGAGTGGATAAATCGCATGTGCAACATGCTTAAGTAGTCTTTTTTGTTCTTCTGCGTTATTGCCTAAAGCATTACCGCCTAATGAGATCACATATCTACTCATTTAAACCACCTAAAGTTGCAAGCATCACTGCTTTAATGGTATGCATTCTATTTTCAGCTTCTTCAAAGACGACACTTTGTTTTGATTCAATGACTTCATCAGTCACTTCTAACTCACCTTTACTAATCATTTGGTATTGATCCTTAAAATTTTGTGCAATGTCTCTACCGATTTCTGTATCTAAGCCGTGGAATGCGGGTAGACAGTGCATAAAAATTGCTTTTTTAGATGCCATAGCCATGATATGTTTATTGACTTGATAAGGATGAAGATCCTCTAATCTTTTTTGCCATACTTCTTTAGGCTCACCCATAGAGACCCAAACATCTGTATAAATGACATCTTGGTCTTTAGCAGCTGAAACAGGATCTTCAGTGAAAGTTAATGTGGCACCTGTTGTTTCTGCAATACCTTCACAAACTTTAATAAGTTCTTCATTTGGCCATAAAGCTTTAGGTGCTGCCGCTGTAAAATGCATACCCATCTTTGCACAGCCAATCATGAGCGAGTTACCCATATTATTTCTCGCATCACCATAATAGGCAAATTTCACGCCCTTAAGTGATCCAAAATTTTCTTGAATGGTTAAAAAGTCTGCAAGTATTTGTGTTGGATGATATTGATCAGTTAATCCATTCCAAACTGGAACACCAGAAAATTCTGCAAGCATCTCGACATCTTGTTGAAAATAACCTCTAAATTCAATCCCATCATACATATGACCTAATACGCGTGCGGTATCTTTTACTGATTCCTTTTTGCCCATTTGAGAGCCTGTAGGACCAATATAAGTGACACCCATACCTAAATCAAAGCCAGCGACTTCAAAGGCACATCTTGTGCGTGTAGAATCTTTTTGAAAAAGTAACACAATGTTTTTGTTTTTCAAGTGCTTGTGCTCAATACCTTGTTTCTTTTCTTCTTTAAGTCTTTTTGCTAGATCAAGAAGATAAGATATCTCCTCGGGTGTGAAATCAAGCAATGTTAATAAATGTCTTCCTTTTAAGTTCATAAATTTCTCCCTATATTATTATTCTCTTATCAGTGGCATACTCATACATCTTGGTCCCCCACGACCTCTTGATAGTTCAGATGAAGGAATTGTTAAAACTGTAACCCCTGCATCCTTTAGCATTTGATTGGTGACGTGATTTCTATCATAAACAATCACCTTGCCTGGTGCAATCGCTAATGTGTTTGCTCCATCATTCCATTGCTCTCTCACAGACGTTATTAAATCTTTACCCCCACATCTGATGAGTGTAATTGGTGTGTTTAAGTGTTTTTCTAATATTGTTTCTAATGATCCTACAGTTTTTACAACATCGAATCTTTCACTATTTTTAGTAATTTCAAATACTGTAAGTTTATTTTCGATTCCTGGATGAATCGTAAATATACCTTGATCAACTTGAGTGAATACAGTGTCTAAATGCATAAATGCACGACTCTTTGGAATATTAAAGGCTAAGACTGTTTTAAAGGTTTTATGGGCTTCGAAGATTTTTTCTGCAAAATATTCAATTGCTCTTGGGTCTGTTCGATTCGAAATACCAATCGCGATGATTTCCTCTGTTAAAACTAAAACATCGCCACCTTCAAGTGGATATCTATTGAGTCTATTATAATAAAATGGAATATTTAGATGCTCAAATCTTGGATGATATTTAATAATATATTCAGAAAAAATATTTTCTCTTTGTCTAGCTTGAGTTGACATCTTACCCATGGCTACACCATCACCTACAGAAGAGAAAGGATCTCTTTGAAATAAGATATTGGGTAGTGGATCTGTATAAAAGGGATACTCATCTTCTAACATATCCATTATAGAATTCTTTTTGCCTAAAACGACTTCATGTGTTCTCACACCTTCAATCATCTTTAAGACCATCTCTTTGATACTTAAACTTGTGAGATATTTATAAAGACCTGTCTTAATCGTATGTGATTTGATTTTAGATTCTTCAATAAATTGATTGACGAAATTACATATCAAATCCTTTCTGTGTTCGAGTGTCTCAGTCATCATGTCCGTAAGATATAAAACTTCAACACCTTCTTTTCTTAATGTTTCTGCAAAAATGTCATGCTCTTCTTGTGCAACCTTTAAATAAGGAATGTCATCAAACAAAAGCTTTTCTAAAAAGTCTGGTGTGAGATTTTCTAACTCCTTACCTGGTCTATGTAGTAATACGGTTTTTAACTTGCCTATTTCTGATGTAACTTTAATCATATATGCCTCCTTCTATATAGATTCTTGGTATACGATATGATATGGATGTGAGAATTTCATATGGGATAGTTTGACATCTTTTAGCAACCTCACTTGTTTTGATGAGTCCTCCAAATAAGGTAACGACATCTCCAACTTTGATGGTATCATCAATTTTGATAAAGCATGCGTCCATACAAATAATGCCAACAAGCTTATATCTTTTCCCATGAATTTCAACATAGCCATGTTTATTTTTTCTTAAAAAGCCATCTGCATATCCAATCGGAATGATTGCTATTTTTTCTTGATTTTCTTTTGCCTCATAGGTTGCACCATAGCCAACCTTATCACCTTTCTTGAGTGTCTTGATGGTGACAATTTTTGATTTTAAAACCATAGCTTCCTTTAAGTCAATATTTAAATCATCTAGGGTATGCCCATAAAGTGATATGCCTAATCTAGCATGGGTTGTTTCCTTTAAATGCTGTTCCTGGTAGAAGATAGAAGCTGAATTGGACATATGAATCATGGGTGGTTTAAATTTTAAAGTGCCTATTAAATTTTGCATCGTTTTTAACTGCATAAAATAGTGCTCATTTTGGTCGTTTGCAGTTGCGAAATGTGTGTATATACCTTTGAGTACTGCCGTTTGATGGTTACTCATACGCAAAACTGCTTGATGAATGGTTAACTCGTTAGATAAGCCATATCTAGACATACCAGTATCTATCTTTAAATGACAATTTAAGGGGTATGAAGTGCTTAAAATAGATTCTAAAATGGCTTCATCATAGATTGTGATGTCGATTTTGAATTTGCTTGCAATTTTTAGCTCATTTTTTTGAATCGGTCCAAGCATTAATATCTCAATATCTTGATCTTTTTTTCTAAGTCTAATCCCCTCTTCTAAAAGCGAGATTGCAAAGATCATGACGCCATGCTTTTTTAAGTACTTCATGACTTCTATATCACCATGACCATAGGCATTTGCTTTTATGACAGGTATGATTGTTTTATCTTCTCCATGTTTTGTTGCGATTCTATAATTATGTAAGATATGATCTAGTCTGATTTCTGCCCATGAGGGTCTATAAAATTTAGACATAGATTTTCTCCACGAAGGATGCACTCATTAAAGATAAGATGCCACCATATGTTAATTTGAATGTGATCTTCTCTCCTAGCTTAAATCCATCCTTATCAACATGAATGATGAGATGATCGCTTGATGATCCTACAATATGAATGCCTTTTGGTGGTATCAAATGATCTGGGTTAACTTCTAAACGACCGATGCCTAAAATAGCGCGTGTTTTGATGCCTTCATCTTTAAATGTTACAGTTTCTCCAAATGCATTCATCCCTGTTTCTCCGTCTGGCATGGAAGGTTTCTTTTTGAGTTCAATAATTTCAGCTTCCATGGTAAAGACATCATCATGCATGTGCTCTATGTTTTTTCCATAAGCTGTTTCTCTACCACACGCAAATGCTTCTCCAATTCTTAAATTGCTAATAAAGTGAGGTAGATTGTTATCAAAGATCATCGGTAATGATGATGAGTTACCTCCACTAATCATATCTAGATGCATATTGAAGTTTTGTTCTATATGATCTTTAATCTTTTTTAGTCTTTCATAAATATTAAGAGATGGTAACACACCGCCATAACATGTGAGATTCGATCCAATACCTTTAAGCTTAATATGGTCTAATGATAAGATCGATGAAATTATTTCATCATAGTTATCTTGATAATAGATACCTTCTCTCAAGTCACCTAAATCAAACATGAGGATGATCGCATGTGTGCGCTTTTCTCTTATTGCAGCATCATTTAAAGCAATGATGGTATCAAGCTCTGATTGTAAAGATAGATCAGAAAATCTTACAACTTCATCTACTTCTGATAATTTAGAAATTCTTAATAAGACTTTAGGTTTATTGGTAATCATGTGTTTCAAATGCTCGATTCTAGAATCTGCAACATAATCGATCATCGTTTGATTAATCACCTGTATCAAGTGCTGATCAGCATCAAACACCTTTGTCACTGCCATAACTGAAAGATTTTTGTGATGAAGAAGGTTTGTTAAATAATCAATATTTTCTTTATATTTATTCAAATGAATACGTAATAACGGTTTCATCACTTTACCTCCATCCTTAGTGTTTTTTTAAGCAGTATTTCTGCTTGTTCTTTATACTTTCTTGATAAGACACCGATAGATGCAAAGATGTAATCATGGTCTTTATAGACGACCGTCTTTTCATCTGGGATCAATTTCGTTTTTTCTTTTTTTAGATAAGACCTAATAATGCTTTCTGGATCTTGGTGATTTAAGAGTGCTCCCCCTGTTAAAAAGAATGCTTTAACTAAGGATAAGTCCTTACCTTCTGGTATGACTTTATATCCGTTTGTTGTAAATACACGTTTCATATCACCAATATGTCTATTTAGTGCTTGATAGACGCATTGTTTGGTAAGCTCATCAACCATCTTTTTACCTAGATTGCTCTGTGGAATAAATGGCTCTTCTCTTATAAGATCATCCAGTTTTTCTTTAGAGATCGATAAGATATGCTCAAGTGATGGATATTTGAATGTTTGATAGACAGACATCCGATTGATAAAGACGCCTAAATCACCTTCTACAGTTCTTTTGAAGTTAGGCTCACCATCATGATATTTTAAGTATTCTGGTCTAGGTTCACTCACTGAATGTACATCCGTGGTTGCACCACCAACATCAATTGTAACAACACCACCAAAAAGTTCATTAAGTAATAGTGTTGATTCCATCACTGCACCTGGTGTTGGGATAATCACATCTTTAACCATCTCAAAAATATGTGACATACCTTTTGCGTGAATAATATGCTTTTCAAATGTCTCATATATTTTTTCTCTTAAAGGTATGATGTTAAAATCATCAACACGCGGATAGACATTTTCTACGATGGATAAATTTGGAATGTTCAATGCCTTTATGCGTTCATGATTCGTGATATTACCTGTATATATAATGGGTATACCTAAGTCTTTAACATCTATTAAGTTTTGAAAAGGAATTTCTTTTTCACCAAAATCGGTACCACCAGCGATGATAATCATATTAGGTTTGATGGATTTTATCTCATGAATGTGAGATGGTTCTAATCTATTTGCTGTGACAAGATGAATATTACCGCCTGCATTAAGTGCTGCCTCTTTTGCTGCTTTTGCAGTCATTTCATAGACAAGGCCGTGAACTGTAATCTTTAGACCACCTGCAGCTGAAGAGGATGCCAGCATCTCATCATACGACAAATCCTTAACATCTAAATTTTTCTTTAGATCGTCAATTGCTTTTTTTAAACCAATTCTTACATCACTATCTACAGTGGTTTGATACATACCACGACCTAAAAAAGCTACCTCTTTGTGTAGATTAAATGCATTAACAATGGTTGTTGTACTTCCTATTTCTGCAACTAAGCAATCAACCTTCATACATGTCTCGATGTTTTTTTACAATAAAGCTAGCAACATCTTTTCCTTTCGTTCCACGACTAAATCCTTGGTCCATACCGCATGACATCGCGATTTCTGGTGTGATTTGCGTACCTCCAGCAATTAAAATTAACTGATCTCTTACACCTTTTTCTACGGCATAATCATGAAGCTTTTGCATATTTTTATAATGGATATCATCATGAGAAATAATGAGTGATATCATCACGACTTGACTATGTGTTTCTATGGCTGCATCAATAAATTTTTCAATGGGTACAGATGTTCCTAAATAGGTATATGGTAAACCAAATTTTTCAATACCCCCGTGTTTAATATCTAAGATTTCACGCATGCCAACACTGTGTTCATCATGCCCACCTGTACCAGCGACAACTTTGATTTCATGATCTTTAAGATATGCTATGATTTCTTCTTCGGGTAGGGTTTCAATTTTTTTAGGTAATACGAGTTTTGTCATATCAATATCGAATTGAACGACGCCTTTAAATTGAATACGTGTGCCTTCACTTGGGTGTAATACTTCTTTATGAATCACTTCGACTTGTGCTAGATTCATTTTCTTTCCAACCTCTAATGCTGCTGCTTCAGCGGTTAAAAGATCCGTTGGGAAAAATAAATCAACTGTAATTGTGCCATCACCTAACCATTGAACCTCTGGCTTTAAAACAGGATCGCTTCGATATGTTTCGTTATCGTCTAAGCGATGATTTACATTATCTTCTTCATCGAGTTCATCAATGTATTGAATTAACTCTGGTTTTTCAAATGTTGAACCACCAATGAGCTTTGCTGGATCATCCTTAAAGGATGGTTCATATTGAGCAATATTGTTATAGCCATAATGTGCAGTAACAGGTGCCATGTAATCTTTATTACGCTTGATTACTGTGCCAGCAGCTAATCCACCTTCTATGGGTCTTGAGATACCATCTCCAGACCGTTCTGGATAGTAGCCACTATCTACAAACATACCCGCTTCAACAGCCTTATAATAACCACCAAGCTCAAGTATTTCCTCCATCATTAAAATCGCACGCTCTTGAATTTCTCTTTTTGTTTCAACAAGATAGCCATCTTTTTTAAATTCAAGCATGGAAAGTAAATCATCCATACCCATCATGGCTTGTTTTGCTGTGTCTAGTGCTTCTATGTTATAAACATGCCATGGCACATTTCTACCTTCATCAGGTGTGATGGTTGATTGAATATCAGCGGATGTCAATTTTGAAATTAAGAGGTTTAAAACATGTGTTACAGTGGCTTCTCTAGTCGATGAATCCATGTATTTTGTATTCATTTGTGCACGCATTTTATATTGTCCTAAAAACTCACGAAGTGCAATTGCGTAGGGTAAATTTAATTTAATATCGGGACTAGGTGGTGCAGCAGGTGGTACTGTCGATAAACAAATAAGATCCTTAGAAATACCAATACGTTCACTCATTCTGCTATTTATAGCATGTTGAACAAGAAGCTCTGGCATGACTTTCCAGGCATCTCTTGCTGTTGCATTTGCATTATGTGCACCATCAATTTGAGCCATTTTACCGTATGCCATAATTTTCTTGCTTTCAGCGGCATCAACAAAGCTTCTGATCATATTGATGTTACGATATAGCACATTATATTGTGGATCTTGATGTGCGCCGTTGACACCTTCTTCTGTAAACATCACTGCAATCTCAGGTCCTGCAACACCAGAGACATAAGAATGGTAATTAATAGGTCTACCGACCTCATCTTCAATCATATCTAAAGCTTTTCTTTGTGCTCTGACTTGTTTTCTAGTAATTGGAACACCGCCAACACCTTGTGGTGTGCCTTCTAAAAGGCCATCCATATGAGACTGTCCAGCTGTACGAATGACCATGATATGATCAGCGCCATGCCATGCAGCCATACGCATACGTCTAATATCATCTTCAAATCGACCCGAAGCGATTTCAGTCGTTATGGTTGAACTTGGTTGTGGATCAATATCATTTAAATGCTTAGCACTTGGTAGTGGTACATAATTTTTTAAGCTTGGACTTGCTTCTATATACTTAAATTGTCCTAATTCAATCGGACCTTTATCTCTCCATATCCATCCTTTTCTTCTTGGACGATAGGATTCTAAATCGCTTAGGATGTCTCTTATGTTTAATTTATCTTGTGGTTTCATTTAAAGACCTCCGCTATGTCCATCAAGTTTTTTTGATCTAATAGTGCTAGACCTGCTTCTCTAATCGATACTTTATGCATGACATGGTACTTATAAACAACATGACCAGCACCATGTCCTAAAAGATTATGTTCATTCATTTTATTGACGATTTCTTTTGCTTCTAAACTTGAAAAGCCCATACGCATAAGCACACTACGTTCAATCGCAGGTGTTGTATAGTGATAAGCCATATCTAATAGAGGATCAATGATTTGATCTGTGAGTTCTTGAAATCTTTCTTTTAGTGCTTCATCGCTTAAATCCTTTAAATGTATATGTCTTTCTTTAAAATCATCGTTTCTTTGTTTCATGATTTGCCTCCATTAATGTTTTGACATGCGTTAAAGTTGTGTTCAACTCTAGACTTAAATATTCATAATCTTCTTCAAAAAGCAATGTATCCTTATATCGTTTTAAGTATGTTTTTCTTAAATCATCTAACGGTATCTCTTTAACATCAATCATTTGCCCAGAAGATGGAAACACTAGATTTTTACCAGGAATTTCTTCTTTTGGATCACCCATTTTGAGTTCAATACCTCTTTCTTTTGCAAATGCGATTTGTGCATTGAAATGCTTCCCTGCACCTGTATATTCTGATTCTTGCACAACAATGATTTCATCTTCTTTCATAGATTGTGAAAGTTTAAATGCAGCTGCTAAGCTTGTATTACCAGCGGGACCTCTTTCCATACCTTCTAAAAGTGCTAAGGCTTGTGTGATGAAAAAGACACTACCTTGATTCACTAAGACGTATTGATCCATATATCTAAGGGGTCTTGCTGCACTTCTAGGAACATCACTTCGATCAGGATTTGTGGTAAAAGGAATTCCAAATCCTGTGTGTCCTGTCGTAAACGATTTTTTGTTAAAATCTTGATCGCTTGCCATATGAAGCCCTGTTAAATCCACACTTGCAGCAACAATTTTAGTATGTATTGCTCCACTCTTTTTTAAGCCGCGAGCTGTCCCTGTGAGATTACCACCACCAGCATTGGTACAAACCACTACATCTGGTGCTTTGCCACATAAAGATAATATATCTTTGTGAATTTCTTCACCCAGTGTTTCAATCCCCATAATGCCGTAAGGTGAATAAAGTGATGCATTAAAATATTTGGTTTCTTCAAGGAGTTTTAAGAACTCATAAAAGAGCTCTGGACCTACAGATAATTGAACCACTTCAGCGCCATACGCTTCACAGGCTCTTGCTTTTTCTATAATTTCAGGTTGTCCAATGCCTTTTGAATCAAAGCATTCTTGGACAATGATACATTTTAAGTTATTTTTTGCTGCGAGTGCTGCCACAGCAGCACCATAGTTTCCAGAGGTAGCAGCAATCACACCTTGATATCCTAATTTTTTTGCTTGATAAATGGCCATTGCTGCACGTCTAGCCTTAAAGGATCCACTTAAATTCATGGCTTCATCCTTTAAAAAAATCCTTGCACCATATCCTTTTTTTGCAAACTTTCTTGCATACTTCGTGAGTTGCTTCAACTCAACCATAGGTGTATTTCCAACTTGTTGATGATTTTGAATTCTTTTTACATCATCTAAAGAAAATCCTGCATGATCCATCAATTTTTCATAATCAAATCCAATGCCTGGATATTCAAATAGTTCATAGTCAAACTTTAATGCATCTTTCATGATGTCATTTTTCTTAAGAAGCATACGTTCATAACTACTCATGATCATGATCCTCCATTTCAAAGAGGATAATATCCTTCATGATTCTAACCTTTTCTACGTATGTACCAAAATCATGTTGATAATATGGATTCGCTTTAATAAGGATGCCTGTTTCTATTCTTTTGGTTTCTGTTTCTATTTCTACTTGATCGCCTACTTCAGCATCGTTTAATAGTCTACCTTTGATGCGCATTTCAAAAGGAACACGCTTAGTATCTTGAGGTATATGCTCTGATCTTTCATGTGGATTTAATAACACCTTGTGAATCTCGACCCATGTATCTTTTTTAATCATCAACTCACTCCTTTATACACAAAAAAAAGAACGGTTATTGAAAGCGCTTACTTAACTCTATGATAACATGTAAACATGTTTTTGTATAGGTAGTATCAAGAAAAACATGTAAAAAAATAGGAAATCAAAAAAGATTTCCTATATGTCTTCTTTTTCTAGCAAATCACGCATATCCCCTAAAATAGCACGTGGCACTGGTAAGTCAATCATCGTTTTTAAACCTGGTCTTGCATTAATGACATGCGGAATCATATTGACACACATTGCTATCGTGCCAATACCACCATTAACTTCAGGTGTAATCGCCATTTTAATATTAGGTGTGCCTTTTAGGGTGATATAATCTCCTGTTTCAGTACCTTCCATTTCAGGTTCGATTTGTTGAGGATGAATCATATCAATAAAGACGCTGCCTTCAACTAAGCCTTGACCAGTCATATTAATACCTGCAAGTGTCCCTGCTTTAGCTTCACCATAAGTGCTTACGCGATCTACATTGGTAATGATCGGCTCCATTTGCTGTTTAAAATCATCCAGTTTAACACCTAGAGCGTCAGCAATCATATGCGTGGACTCGTTAAAACCTACGTGTCCAGCAAGCTCTTTATCCATGATACGCTTATGATATTCAGAAAGTGTGATGCCTACACCTTGTTCATGCATCACAGTTGGTCCAAAAGGTGATAGTGAATTGATTCGTTTGGCTTCGATGTGCTCTACATCAACCATCGCACCTGTTAGTGCTACAACAAGTAAATCCATAATAAAGCCTGGGTTAATACCTGTACCTAACACGGTCACACCAAATGCTTTTGCTAAATGGTCGATTTGACGTGCTAAAACAGGTTCGCTTGCCATAGGGTAAGCCATTTCTTCAGCTGTGCTAATGCAATTCATTTTGTGAGAAACAATCTTTTTAATTTTATCAAATGCACCTTTAACAAAACTATCAGTACAAAGTAAAACAACATCAGCTTTAGTATATCCTAAAAGATAATCAATATCTTTTGTTATTTTTACTTCAGGATGATCTGAATCTACCTTTAATATATCTAAGAAATTAACTTGTTCATACTCAGGGTTCAAATCACAAATACCTGTGATTTCAACACCTTTTTTCATGAGTAACATTTTGGCCATACCACGGCCCATGGCACCGAAGCCCCAAATAATAACTTTAATTTTTTCCATGATACCTCCTATTGCACTTCATCAAAGTATCTTGCTAGTGTAAACAAGAAGTCAGATAATCGATTCACGTATGCAAGTGTTTCTGGATTTAAGGTTTGCTCAGAGCTTAAAAGAATAAGTTCTCTTTCAGCACGTCTGATGGTCACTCTTGCTAGGTTTAACCATGATGCAGCTTTTGTTTGATCGAGTTTAATGAATTTTGTAAGTGGTTTTAAAAAAGCATCATAGTAATCAAGTCTAGATTCTAACCAATCTACGGCATCTTTCTTTGTAATCCATTTATTTTCGTTATTAAGCGCAATCTCATGACAAATCGAAAATAAATGTCCATGAATTTGATCCAGTTCAGTATGAATATCTTTGATATGAATATAATGTTTCGACATGATAATAAATGCCATGGCTTCATCAAATGCGCCATTGACTGAAATATGCAAATCCGCTTTACTGACTCTTTTGGTCATCAAGTCTGTTTGACCTTGATCACCACGTTTTGTATAGATTTTCATGATTCTCTTGTATATTCAGTATGTAGCATTTGATTGATACTGAATATAGCTTCCTTTCTT
>CAZZMZ010000014.1:0-47302 GCA_964655445.1 uncultured Mariniplasma sp.
CGAGGGCATGTTAATTATAGATATTTTAAAGAAAAAAGTTGGTTTCATTCATCTCTCACTTAATTCTTTGAAGAGGGAGTTTTCTGAAACGATTAGATAAAAATCCCTCATTCGTGTATTTAATATGCCTCTTGATAATATTGTCTCAAGTTTTTCAGCTAATAGAGTTTCTAAATTGTAGCTCATCACTTGAATACATGCTCCTCCTAAAATAGGCTCATACTCTACTTCAATTGCTGATGGTGTGATTATATCCCCTGTTGTAAAATCTATCTTAATATGATCTTTTATACCATCGAACACGACAGCTATAGTCGCTCTATATCCTGGATAATCAGAAATATCTCTTATCGTTTCAATCATAATCAACTGCATTGATAGATGATCTAAAGTATGAATTTCTAGCACTTCATTAATCATTGATGCAATATGAACTTCATCCATTTCATAGTTGACTATAGTAACATCCAAATCCATAGTTGTCCTAAGGTTTATCTTTGTTATTGCCGAAACTAAAAATCCACCTTTAATGACGACATGCTTCATGAATTTAGATCTAGATAATTTTTCTAAAAAAACCCAAAAATTACAGTTCTTAAAATGGCGTTTGCATCTATATTCATTGATTTAGCTTTCACCTTAATCAGTGCTTTCAATTTACCGCTTGTTATCATAACAAAATCTCCAAGTAGCCTTTCACAATACTTAAGATTTTGAGTAATTTTGCATATTCTACTAATTTAACAAGATTCTTATCTCTTGATTGAACATATCTTTTTAATGCAGACTGAAAAACTTCTTTATCTATTTTATTTCTAGAGCGTACAATATCACAAATTGTTCTTTCCAAATCATAAATATAAATATCATTACCAAATGGCGTTTTTGCAAATGTTTTTCCTAAATCAAACAAATCAGCCTTAATTGTATATGTTGTTAAATTTTCTACTTTAATTTGAGATGTATTATAACCAGAGGGGACCGTTACAGAGTGTGTAATTGGATAGCGATCAGATAAACCATGAAAGAAAAGTGCTGTCTCATGAGAGTAAATTACTCGTTTTTTCTTATGCTGAAATGTATATAAAAAGTCATCCCATACTTCAGGTGATTGATACATGCCATGAGCAGTTCTGATCAGTTTTTCCTCTTCAACATAAATTGATAGGTATTCACGATGAATACCCTCTAATTCAGCATCCTCAGTAGTAATATATCCATTTTTCTTTTTAATAAGTCTATCCAACTTCTCTTTTTCCATAAAAAAACCTCTTTTTGTCTTTCATGCTTATATTGTATATCATATAAGTTATTATGTCAATTAATTCCTAAAAAAAGATCACCTAGATTAGGTGATTCTTTTATACATGAACTAATACTTGTTTAATCGCTTTGGGTTTTCTTCTTTCATCATAATAACCCCAATGCTTTTCAGGCTCGAATGGATCTTTTGAACCTTTCCAGGTTTCATCAAATGCTTCAAAGAAAAAGCATGTGACCTTTTCTTTTTCAGACCATGTATCTATCACTGAATTAAATATTTTTTGATTATGCTCATTTGCGATATGTGATTGAATTTGAAAGTGATTTGATTTTGTCGGCCATCCTGTTTCACTGATGATGACTTTCTTGCCGTTTGCGTGTTTTGTTGCTAGTTCATACATCTTTTTCATGTATTCAACAGAAATATCTAATGCACAATGTTCCCAGAAAGGATAACAATTGGCAAATATCACGTCGCATGCATCAACGATTTCTGGATAATTGACAAACATATAATAGGCATCCACATATCCCACAGGGATGTGTGGTACTGCTTCTTTCACTTGTTTGATATAGCCAATAAGAATTTCTACATCAAGATCTTCTCGAAGAAGCACTTCGTTACCAATCGCAATCATATCAGCATGACCATTTTTTGCTATATTGATAATATTATTGATTTCTATTTGATTGTTTTCTTCATCGATATCAATCCACGCACCTACTAAAGTCTTTAAGCCTTTTTCGTGGGCGATTCTTGGAACCTCTTCATTCCCATTAGTTGTAGAAAAAGTTCTAATCCACTTTGTATAAGGTCTAATAATTTCTAAACGCTCTGCAATTTGTTTTTCTGTAATAATGGATTTAACACTAGGGTCTTGACCTTCTAAATAGGGACTAAAACTTAAACCTGAAATCTTGTTTTTTAATGATGGCTTGTACTTGATTTTCTAGTTCATCAGTACTTTCACTAATTAAGGATTGTCTGTTTAATAAATAGCGATTTACATTTAAATAACGCATTTGATCTTTTGGCTTTGACATAAGAAAAATCACCTCTTTAGAAACATGAAAACATAGTTTTTAGTTTGAACTATGGATAGATATTTAATTATGTGCAATGTGCACATGTTTCTTTAAGTGCCGTGTATGAAATGAGTGGTCTTTGCTTATAGAATGTATCCAAATTTTCTTTAATATCAGCAATCACACCATTTTGAAGAAAGACTGCTTTAAACCCTCTTTCAAGTGCACCAAAGTAGGTTGCAGTCACACAATACTCTAAGGCATTGCCTGATAATACTAAAAAATCTATATCTCTTTTTTTAAGTTCTTGTTCTAGATTGGTTTGCCAAAAACTATTATTAAATGTTTTGGTTAATAGGATGTCTTTATCTTTAACAATAAGCTCTTCTACATTTTGATAATCATCACCATCGCCCTCTTCTATATCTCTTATTACAAAGACAGGTAGGTTAGCCTTTCTAAAAAGCTCTGATGTATAATTGATATAATCAAGTGACATCTCAAATAAATCTTCACCTTTACGGTGACCAACAAATGCTTTTTGCATATCTATGACTAGTAATGCTAACTTCATATGTTTCTCCTTTTATTTAAATAAATGTCTTAAAAAATAATCTGGATGATTTAAAAATTGTTTGAGTGATTCAACCTGTTCGATCTTTTCATAAGATGTTTCTATCAAGCCACCCGAAGATAGCTGATAGATTGTGGCATGAGGATATGCCATCATGACTGGTGAATGTGTAGCGATAATAAATTGACTCCCTTTATCAACACCTTCTTTAATAATGTAAAGTAGGGCAAGTTGATTTTCAAAGGATAATGGTGTTTCTGGTTCATCTAATAAAATAAGCTCATGATCTCTCATTCTCGATTTAAAAAACGAGAGATATGCCTCACCATGAGAGGATTCATTTAAGTTTCGATCGTGAAGATGATCGATTTCATGAAGAGTTCTATTATGTGGCATTTTAGCTAAAGATTTTGCATAGTCTGACCGATTTTTATATTGATCTTCTATGTTTTTGATTTCTTGTTTAGACCATGTTTTTTCTTTTTCTAGGTTATCTATATATGTTGTAAAGTCTTCAGATGAAAAATAAAAGCCTCTTGGTTTATGGAGATGATAGCTTGCTTTAAGATTTATGTTTAAGAAAACTTCATCCTTTTGTCCGATTTTAAAAAGATTAAGTTTAGCTCTTAAAATCTCAAGTAGTGTCGATTTTCCTGAACCATTATCTCCTATCAAAAGCGTCACAGGTGATTTAAAAAGAATATCTTGATTAAAAAAAGGTAGATGATATGGGTATGCTTTTTCACCTTGGTGTTTTAAATGGATTGATTTTAATAAAATCACCTGATCACCTTCCCTTACTTTAGGTTTATTTTAGCATGTTTATCCAAATATAGAAAAAAAGACGCTAGTCTGCGTCTTAGTTCACATAAAGATTTAAATTAAAGCACCATAAAATTGTGATCGAAGAAATACTCAATTAATTTCTTTCTAGTGACAATCCCAATAAATTTATCGTTTTGATCTAATACAGGGACAAAGTTCTCATTTTTTGCTTTAGAAAGTAATAAAGGCATAGTCGCATTCACACTAATGGTTTCATAATCACGATGACGTTTAATATCTGTAACAAAAAGTTTCTCCATCTTATCTTCATTTAAACAGTCAATTCTTTTTAAAATGAAATGTAAAATATCGCCTTCTGTTAACGTACCGACGTAATTATTTGTATGATCAATCACGGGTATAGATGTAAAACGATGCTTTGTCATAACTTCAAGTGCATGTTTTAAAGTGTCATCACTATAAAGTAAAATGACCTCATGTGTGGGTTTCAAAAATGATAATACGTTCATAGGTTCACATCCAATCTATATATTCTTATTACTTCTATTATATATCAAATTAGGATAAACAAGCCATTTTCTTTATAAGAAAAAAGAACTACTTTTGTAAAGTAATCCTTTTTGAATAAACAATATTCATTTTATGATGCTTACGCTTGATCAATATCGGCATTTGAAATATCACCTGTTTGAACTAAGAACTGCTCATTCTCACTAACTTGACTCAGCATGTTATCATATAAGATTTGAAATCCGGTTGCACTACTTTGATCGGCACCAAGCTCATCTAAATATATACGATCAATAAAAGTAGCTTCTTCTTGTTCTAAGGGCTTATTGATATATATTGTGAGCATTGCGTGAACTACTCCCACCACTTAATGCATATCATTTGAAGTGGTGGGAGTAGTTCACAGCTTAATCATTAAAAAGCCTTTTGCAGCATGCGTAAGTCATATTACCAGAGGATGGCCATTAGCATGGTTTTTTAGAGAAGATGTTAAAAAAGCATATACAGAGGTCACTTGGTTTTGGTTAATCTATTTTGTGTTAAGAGCAGCTATTGAAACATATTTATTTTTCTTTGGTACGGTTGAAGCACTTGTTACATTTAATACGATTGTAGGATTCCCACTTCTTATTGCTGTTTTAGTTATTAGTTATGTTTACGGCATCTTTAGACTAAGAAAACTAGGTGGACCTGGTGTCGATGAATTCATCGAAAAAAAAGAGCCCCCATATAGAGGGCAAACCAGAGGATTTTAGTGTTTCTTACAACCTTCATCGACTCTTATCTCGAAGTTCATATCTTCGAGATATTTTTTTATGAGTGAGATAAATGATTTAGTGTCTTGGTCAGCTGGACCAAAGAAAATAAAAATGAGCATCGATTCTGTGAGTCCTATCATAAATAAAATAAGAATCCCAGATAACACATAAGTCGTTGGCATCAAAAATGATAAGATTACTAATGAAAACACAAAGACTGCATTTAATCTTAAAAGGGATGTATGTAACATGATTGGTCTTTTTGCAATAATTGTTGATACAGCAAATGATCCTAAATAAAAGACTAAGAAGATATAAAAGAGTGGAAAGTTAGGTATTAAATATTCTGGGAAAAATTCATAGAAGAAATAGGCAGTTGAAAAGTAAAACAATATATCAGCAACCGTATCTAAAAACTTACCTAATTTAGAGACCATATTAAACTTTCTAGCAACTAATCCATCAAAAAAATCAGTGGATCCTATCAATATAAACGTAATTAAGAATGCACCACGCATATCATAATACACAAAATAATAAAGCAAAGGTAAAAAGATAATGCGTGTTGCAGTGATTAAGTTTGCAGTATGTTTTTTAAAGAATCCCATAATACCTCTTTAACTCATAATGATTCTACATATGTTTTATAATTGTTTAGGATGGCCTGCCATCCTCTTTTTTGAAGAGCAATTGAATTTTCTTTCTCTGCATCAATAATAACTTCAATAAATGTTTGATTACCTTGTTCATTAAAATGAATCTCTACTTCTCTATTGTCATCTAAATGGTATTTAATCAAAGTAGGTTTTTCTATAACATCAAAAATACCTGTAAAGTCAAAACCAGTAGATTGATCTTTTGATTGCATGTAGTAGTTAAAGCGTCCACCTACTTTAAAATCTGATGAAGCTTTTGGACATTCCCAATCATCACTAGCAAAGTTCCATTTCGTGATATGTTCTGGTGTGTGGTATAACTTAAAGCATGCATTTATATCTTTATTTACTTTAGCACTGATTGTAAATTTTTCAAACATGGGTATCACTCCCTTTTTGTAAAGTTATTATATAACTTGATTGGGTATGTGACAAGATAAGTGCTTGAAAGAAACAAGAAACAATCGAGATGATTGCTTCTTGTTAAATTCATAAGCTAGGATGGGTTTGATGCTTCCCATGCTTCCTTATCCATAAAGTATTGTGTTATGAGTTGATCAATTTCCTTATTAGAGATCAAGTATAATTTATCACTGCGAACATCTTTTTCGATATACCTAGTTTCTATTGTAGAAAAAAATCCATCATAGCTAAATATATGCTTATCTATTGGTTCATATAAATAAATGAAAACTGATTCACCCTCACCTAAGTATTCCACACTAATAGTATCTTTTCCTTCAGTAGGATTTATGTAGTAAAGTATGCTATCTTCAACAACCATCATATGCACTTCGTAATATTCATTATGAACTTCTCCACAGGCTTGTAAACCAAATAGTATCATTGAAATAAACACAAATGAAAACAATGTTTGACTTCTCTTCATAAATTATACCTCTCTATGTCTTCATTATATGCCTAGTATAAAAAGAAGTCTTAATCATAAATGAAAAAGAACACATCTGTGCTCTTTAGACTTATTACTTTATTTATATAATGCATTTCTCTTCTTCTTAATATCTTTATTCTCAATATACTCATTAAAGGATCCTTCATAACTAAATGATCCTAACTCACCAATCTCAACAACCTTATTACATACTGTTTCTAATAACTTATGGTCATGAGAAGCTACAATCAGTGCACCTTTATAGTCCTCTAATCCTCTATTCACTGCTTGAATAGCCTCTAAATCTAAATGAATTGTTGGAGAATCAATTAAAAGTGTATTGGCGTGAGATAACATGAGCTTTGAATACATACATCTCATCTTTTCTCCACCTGATAAGTATTTAACTTCCTTTAACGGTTGATCCCCACTAAAGAGCATTCTACCTAAAAAACCTCTTATATATGATTCTGCAGGTTCTTTTGAAAATTGTCTTAACCATTCAATAAGGTTCATATTGTTATGTTTAAAATATGGTTCATTATCACTTGGAAAATAAGACTTTGTTACTGTTTGTCCCCATTTGATGGTTCCAGTTTCAGGTTTTAACTCTCCAGCAAGTATTTTTAATAAGGCTGTTTTAGCTAAATCATTCTCACCTAAAAGTGCTACCTTATCTCCTCTATTCATAACAAAAGACACATTTTCAAATAGTTTCATACCATCTAAAGAAATACTTAAGTTTTCAACTTCTAAAACATCCTTACCTAATTGTTTCTCGATTTCAAATCCGATAAACGGATATTTTCTATTTGATGGTACAATCTGATCTAATTCAATTTTCTCTAAGGCTTTTTTTCTAGATGTTGCTTGAGCTGATTTAGAAAGGTTTGCGCTAAATCTAGCGATAAAGCTTTTTAATTCTTGGATGCGCTCTTCTTTTTTCTTATTTTTATCAGCCATTAATTTTTGAATTAATTCAGAAGACTCCATCCAAAAATCATAATTACCAACAAACATCTTTGCTTGATTATAATCAATATCAACCATATGTGTACATACATTATTCAAAAAATGTCTGTCATGAGATACTGTAATCACAGTATTCTCATAATCAATTAAGAAATTTTCAAGCCAATGGATGGCTTCAAAATCTAAATTGTTCGTTGGCTCATCTAAAAGTAAAATATCAGGATTACCAAAGAGTGCTTGAGCTAAAAGTATTTTTACCTTATGCTTTGGTAAGATATCACGCATCTTCTTATAAAATTCAGATTCAGGTACATTCAGTCCATTTAATAGCTTTTCAGCATCTGAATCAGCATCCCATCCACCAAGCTCTGCAAAATCTGCTTCTAAATGAGATAATTCAAATCCTTCTTTTTCAGTCAAGGTCTCTTTGTTATATAAAACCTCTTTTTTTTGCATAATATCAAAAAGCTCTTTATGACCCATAAAGACCGTTTCTAATGCTGTGTAATCGTCAAATGCATTTTGATTTTGACTTAACACAGCTAATCTTTTATTTTTTTCAATAAAGACATCTCCACTCGTTGGTTCTTTTTCACCTGATAACACTTTTAAAAATGTTGATTTACCAGCACCGTTTGCACCTATTACACCATAGCAGTTACCTGGTGTAAACTTTAAATTGACGTCTTCAAATAATTTTTTATCGGAAAATATTAAACTTAATTTTGAAACAGTAATCATTTCTTTAACTCCTTTGCAAAGAAAAATGGCCTTAGCTTCTATAGCTTTTTGGCCATATCCTATATCACTTTACACGAAGTGTATACATTTGTCAATCAAATTGAGATGAAATGATCCATGATATCTTTACAAAAAAATAAAATAAACATCATGTTAAAATGCTATAATAAAAGTAAAATATTATACTTATTCATGGGGGAGATCATGAAAAAATTATGGCTATTCATATTTTTTGCTTTATGGCTTGTTGGATGTGTAGAAACGCAAAGTGATACCGATGTGATAGAAACAGAAATTCCATCAAATATTGAAGAAGAATCGCTTCCTTACACACAACCTGAAAATTATCTAGGTTATGCATCATATATAGAGATTGATGAATCGATACCACCTCATGATCAAAGACAACCACAAAAGCATTTTAATGGTGCTTATTCTGACATCACTTACTCTGCTTTAACAAGAGAGCTTTGTGTCACAGCAAACATCATTGATCCTCAATATCAAAGAGCTACTTATTATCTTGTCGGTAGAAAACAAGGGCAATCAATTTATGGAGAAACACGCATGGAGTTTTTGGTACCTTCGGGTAAAGGTTCAAAAAAAGCGTGTTTTACGATTGGTAACTTAAATGACCCTTATGAGATCTTACTCACAAAGGTTGATTTAGATGATACAACACCTTCTGTAACAATTTATTCTGTAAACACCTTAACTGTAAGAGATCTAAGAGCTGCTGAAAGAAAATTTGTTAAAAAACAATCAGTTATAGATTTAGCGCCATCTTTCTTTTTATCTGATGAAGAACCCTATATTGAATTTTCAGTTTCATATAGCGATTCTCAAAGAGCACTCAATAAGCTTTATATTGTGCTTATGAATAGCACCAATGAAGATATCATTGAAGAGCAAATCATTGACATTAATGAAGGCAATTATGATGGCAATCTTCTCAAGATTGAAGGTATACTCTTTAATTCTTCTATCGCTCCTAACTTCACTTATCATATCAAAGTCTATGCTGATGGTCATGATGGTGTAGATGCCTTCGAAAAATTAAGCATTGGTCATTACTCATATACTACAAAAACGTATGAACGTGCATCCCTTTCCACATCTTTTCATGGCTTATATGCTGTATTTACCAAAGTAGATGTGCTTGGTGAAGATGTTTACTTCTATTATCGCTATGTTAATAATGGTAAATCCATATATACAAATACGAAACAAAAACCCATCTTAACTGTAACAATCATTGATTCTAAACAAGCTGATCTAATTTTGCAAACCTTTGAATTGAATATAGATAATGATTACTTTGTATTACCAAAGTCTTTAGTCCAAGAAGGTATTTATCTCCTCATAAGAGATAGCAGAAATCTATACACATTTGATGAGCTTCTTATTTATGATCGAAAGGTTCAAATTTACTACTACCCATCTAATGAGCCTTCAGATGATAAAACCATATCGTTTTATCTTATGAATAGATATCAATATAATCTCTTATCTCTCAAGATTGAAATCCTTAATCAAAATCAAGAGGTCATTGAAACGATTGAGGATGTGGATGCTTCATCAGGTTTATTTGATTATACTTATACAGGTAACTATAATCTAGAAGGACAATATAAGATTAGATTTACTTATGAGGTCGATAGCATTATTGGTCCTATGACATACATTGAATCATATCCATTATTTGGTTAATAATGATCATTGAGTTCACGTTCAACGTGAACTTTTTTTTAAAAAACAGCCCATCTCTATGAGATAGACTGATTTAGTGAATTCAATTTGTCTTTAGCTTCTTTAGCAATCCAAAGTCCGTTTGCTTGCAAAGCTACTTCTTCATATTTATGTTTAGCTTTTTCTATAAGACCTTCTGTTTCATCCATTTTTGCTAAAAAATAAAGTGCAAAAAGTCTAGTAACTAGTTGTTTTTCATTGTGATATGTTGCCTCAAAGATTTCTTTAATCCCCTCATATGAACCTTGATGAAACAAAAGTTCTGCCCTTGTCATACGAATGGATGCTAAAAGACCTTTATGCTTAATATCTAATGGCTTTATATGATTTTCATCAATAAGTCTAGCTTCATCTAACTTTCCTAAATAGATTAAAGAAACCATTAGATTATTATAATACATCCCCATGATGGTTGCAGATTTCTTAAATGGTTCCACATCTATAGACTCTAAAATGTCCTTTGCTTTCTTAAAATCACCTAATCCAAGATAACCTGGGGTAAGTTCTAAATCAATTAAAGACTTTGGAACACCTGTCATTTTTTCTTCTCTTCTAATGAGTGTTGCCTCAATAAAAGCCTCTGGATCACATTTTTGATTAAGTAGGTTTTGTCTATGCATGGATTTCAAAATGATATGAAGCGTGTAGAACACGATAAAGCTTATGACTGAAATTAAGATTGCTTGTGTAGCGTTTAATTCAAATACAATCATTAAAACAAGCTCTAGAATAATCATTAAAAGTATGTATCTAATAAATAATCTCATAAATTCACGCTTTTTGGACTCATGATTTCAATCACACAAAGTGTATCATCAAGCTCCTTAAAATAGAGATTTTTTTCTTCTTCTAGCTTATGAAATACCCATGATATTAAAGATGCTTCAAAGGATACTTTGGCATCTACTTTTTGATAGCTAGGTGTTTTTAAATCGTAGGAAATAAGTAATTGATTTGTTTTTATGATGGATTCAACCTTAGGAGTATCCTTTTTAACAAGTGCAAATAAGTGTCCATCTTTAGTTACGCAACTTAAAAAACCTTCTTGATCTTGATACTTAAACTTCAAAATATTTTTCATTATACCCTCCACCGATTGTTATAAGTCTATCATAACATCATTTCTTGAAAATTGAAAATCAGCCATAAGAACTCTTTTTTTCGTTGGCATAAGCTCTCTTTGATAGCTTAACATGTCTAACCCTTTATTCATTTATACCCCTCCACATGAATCTTATTTAAAGATATTATATCATGTAGATGCTCATTGAGCTGTTTCAATTAGAGAAAAAAGATGCTTATGACAAGATAAAATACAACATCTTCATCATAAACATCTTATTTTTATTAATTTCTAACAAAGTTTACACTCACTTGGATGGTAACACTTGCTGCATTTTTAACAATCGAAATCGTATAAATCGTATTATTACGATTGATTCGATTAGAGCTTTGTACAGTAATCGTTACACCAAGCCCACTAACGACATTATTAGCTTGCGTTAAGAAATTGGTTTGTTTTTGTGTATTGTTATTTAAGTTAGAAACTGAAACTGTATTTGCTGCAAAGTAATTTAAAATGAGTGTTTCTGCAGCACTTACATCAATGATATCTTGAACTGCATTAAGTCTTGCAGTCAAGTCTTGTTTTGCGCCACCTTCTGATAAGAATGAGACGAAATTAGTTGCAGTATTTACATCAACTTGTAATTGACTAGCTTCTGCAGTTTGAACAGCATTTTCTGCAGTGATGATCAATGTCATGACATCTTCAAGCGAGATGAGTAAAGCTTCATTTTGTACAAGTGCTTGTTGTGTGCCATTTAATGCATCATAAGCTACTCTAGCTGCTATGATATCACTTTCATCAGCTAATGTAAGATTACCTTCTGAAGGTAAAGCTAAGATGAGCGTATCCACATTGTTTGCTGCAAGCTGATTAATATCATCTTGTAAATCAATTAGTCTTTGTTCTAATGCTGATTTAGAGGCGCTACTTGGTAATGCATCAACTAAGATTTGTGCTTGATCTAAATCAGTTTGTAAGAAGCTTAGTTCTGCAACATTCACTGCTTCAGTTGCGATTAAAATATCAATCTCTAATAAGAGACTATCAAGCAAGTCTTTTTCAGGTACTAACTCTAATTTAGCCGCTGCACTTAACGTGTTATAGGCTATAATCGCTAATTCGATTTGTGCTTGATCACCGATAGTCACTGTGCCTATTGTTAAACCTAAGACATAGGCATAGTCATCTCTAAAGTCTTGAACTTGTGTTGCTGTTGGTATTTGATTGTTAATTTCTTCAAGTAAATCAATCAGTAATTGCTCTTCAGCTGATAATTCATCTTGAACTGCTTGACTTAGACCAGCAAACGCATTGATTGCTGCTTTAACTGCTGCTTGATCACTTGGTGTGACAGTACCTACTGTTAAGCTTAAGACTGCGCTGTAGTCACTTCTAAATAAAGCCACTTGATTAATGATAGTTTGAACTTGATCAATTCTTAATTGTAAATCATCTTTAATCGTGCCATTAGGAAGTGCTGTTACTAAAGCTTGTGCGCTATTTAGATCTGCTTGTTCATTCGTATTTTCAGCTAAAATAACCGCTTGTTCTGCATCAAAGATGGCTTCTAATAAAACGATTTGATCATTAAAGCTATCAAGTAATGCTTTTTCAGGACTTAATTCAGTCCTAGCATCTGCGCTTAATAAGTCATATGCACTTAACGCACCTAATACAACACTCTTATCACTTAATTCAATATCTAACACATTTAATGCTAAGAGTGTTTGATAAACTGTTCTAAATGTGATCGCTTCAAGCTCACTTGTTACGACATTTTCATAAATTCTAATATCATCTAAGTTGATATAGTCACCACTTGCACTTAAGATTGGGAAGAATCTAATGTTTACAGATTCAGTAATACCGACATCAATTGTTGTAAAGGTTAATGGATTACCTGATACGACATCAATGATTAAATCAACGCCACCATTTTCTAATATTTCCCATACACCAGGATTTGATTGAAGTTCATATTCAATTCTAAATTGGAAGTTATTACCATTATTAAAGTTTAACGCACCATGGAATAATGTAATTTGATCAATACCATTGATGAAGAAATCTCTAGATTCGAAATATGCATTTTGTCTTAATGCAAGTGATCTTTGACCAATCCAAACATCATACTGTGGATCACCAGCAATAAAGATATCATTACCGAACCATGTTCTACCATCGATATCAACAGTACCTGTAAGACCATTATCAAATGGTGTAGACTCAAAGTCTAAGAACACGCTATTTTCAAACTTAATGATTTCTAATAGTAAGCTATCAAGTAGATCTTTTTCTACCTGAAGCTCAGCTTTCGCTTCTGCACTTAAAACACCATATGCTGCAAGTGCGGCCTCTACAGCAGATTTATCGCTCACATCCACTGTTTCAGGTGATAATGAAAGGACCAAAGCATAAGTTAATCGATAATCATCCACTGCATCAATGACTGCTTGAACATCATCTAATCTTGCTTGAAGCGCTGTTTTTTCAGGGCTACTTGGTAATGCGTTCACTAAAACTTGTGCTTGATCTAAATCAGTTTGTAAGAAACTTAGTTCTGCGACATTCACTGCTTCAGTTGCGATTAAGATATCAATCTCTAATAAGAGACTATCTAATAAGTCTTTTTCAGGTACTAACTCTAATTTAGCCGCTGCACTTAATGTGTTATAGGCTATAATCGCTAATTCGATTTGTGCTTGATCACCGATAGTGACTGTGCCTGTTGTTAAACCTAAGACATAGGCATAGTCATCTCTAAAGTTAGCGACTTGAATTGCTGTTGGTACTTGATTGTTAATTTCGGCTAATAAATCAATCAGTAACTGCTCTTCAGCTGCTAACTCAGCTTGCACTGCATTGCTTAAACTATTTAATTGAGCTAAAGCTTGTTCAACGGCTGTTTGATCACTTGGTTTGACAGTACCTACAGTTAAGCTTAAGACCACACTATAGTCACTTCTAAATAAAGCCACTTGATTAATGATGTTTTGAACTTGATCAATTCTTAATTGTAAATCATCTTTAATCGTGCCATTAGGAAGTGCTGTTACTAAAGCTTGTGCGCTATTTAGATCTGCTTGTTCATTCGTATTTTCAGCTAAAATCACAGCTTGTTCTGCATCAAAGATTGCTTCAAGGATAACAATTTGATCATTTAAGCTATCAAGCAATGCTTTTTCGGGCGCTAACTCTGTCTTAGCATCTACACTTAATAAGTCATAGGCACTTAATGCATTTAAGATTTGTTGTTTATTGCCTAAAGTAACTTGAGCAGGTGTTAAATCTAATACTTGTTGATATACCGTTCTAAAAGTGATTACTTCAACATTGCTTGAGACGACATGCTCAAAAATCGTGATGTTATCTAAATTGATATAGTCACCACTTGCACTTAAGATTGGGAAGAATCTAATGTTTACAGATTCAGTAATACCGACATCAATTGTTGTAAAGGTTAATGGATTACCTGATACGACATCAATGATTAAATCAACGCCACCATTTTCTAATATTTCCCATACACCAGGATTTGATTGAAGTTCATATTCAATTCTAAATTGGAAGTTATTACCATTATTAAAGTTTAACGCACCATGGAATAATGTAATTTGATCAATACCATTGATGAAGAAATCTCTAGATTCGAAATATGCATTTTGTCTTAATGCAAGTGATCTTTGACCAATCCAAACATCATACTGTGGATCACCAGCAATAAAGATATCATTACCATACCATGTTCTACCATCAATATCGACAGTACCTGTAAGACCATTATCAAATGGTGTAGATTCAAAGTCTAAGAATACACTATTTTCAAACTTAATGATTTCTAAGAGTAGACTATCAAGTAGATCTTTTTCTACCTGAAGCTCAGCTTTCGCTTCCTCGCTTAAGATACCATATGCTGATAAAGCCGCTTCAACTGCCGATTTATCACTTACATCTACTGTTTCATGTGTAAGTGCTAGGACCGCTTGATAATCAAATCTAAAGGTTGCTACAACCAAGGCGGTATCTTCAAAATCCCACTGTCCAATTTGTACAGAAGACTCTGCTTCAGATGTGCTATTTAAGATACTACTTGCCCAATAAGCAAAGGAAAAACCAAAATTGCTGAATACTAAAATCAGCAATAATAATTGGATGATGAATTTTTTACGTTTAAAATAACCCTTCATCGCTATTTCCTTTCTCAATGATTTCTTTAGATATTTTTTATTATATCATAATAAATAAATATTCTAGGTTTTCCCATATTTTGAGAACTTAAATACTTAAAACACACGTATAAGTGATAAAAAAATAGACACAAAATGTGTGTCTATTTCTTAAGTAAATCAAATTCAATCATTGCAAAGTTTAATGCAGCAAGTCCATAAGACCAGTTTTTTCCTCTTGGTATGATTTTATATCCAATGTAGGGAAATAGAGGAAGCGGAATCGTTGGACCGCTAATTTCAGGAAAATATATATGTCCATCATGGTAGATCAAAGCATCCACACATGCCTTGAATGCTCTTATACCTGCTTCTTTAAAATTTTTGTCTAATAAGCCCATACGATAACCTCTCATAAAGCCAGCAGCAACCAAAGCTGTAAAGGATAATTCACGATAGGTTTTACCTACAAAGTTGATAACAGTTTCAAATGTATGATCACTTCTTTGGTATGGTAGTAATGCTTTACATGTATCTTGAAAGATTTGAATCATATGAGCTTTTTCTTTATGGTCACCCACATGCTCAATAATCATAGGAAGTGCACAGACCACCCAGCCATTACCTCTACCCCAATAAATCTTTCTTTTAGGGTAATGTGTTTTTCTTTTAACCCAGTAAGAGTGATACCAAAGCTTATCTTTTTCATCTTGCATGTATTTAGCCATAATCCTTGGCTGTCTTGCTGCTACCTCCATCATGTCTTGATCGTTATTTTCCTTTGCGTAAAGTGCAGGAAATAATGAAAACATCATGATGCTATCTACCCATATGGATTTCGGATAAAACTTACCTTCAAGGCTATTGCCTAAATGATTGACTGAATCTTCTATGAGTCTTGGCTCATTCATGATATAGTTTAAAACGCGATCAGTAAGTTTCTTATAATTGTCATCTTTAAATTTCTTATACATCTGATAGGTAATAAGACCAGGGGCGGCTGTATCAGACTGATCGACTCTTGGTGGATTTTTAACATAATAATCCACATATCCTTTTAAGAAATCTGTATAGGTTTCTTCATGAAAGTGTTCATCTAATAAGGTTAAGCTATATCCATATAACGCCTCTCCCCACATCCACTTCATTTTTGGATTCCAGGTTTTTGTGATATAAAGATTAAGTTCTATTACTTTTTTTATGTAATTATGATCTTGCATCATCAGATACCTCCCTTTTTAAATGTTTATAATCGTGGCTTAACGATAAGCCTTTAAAAGCTATATGAATTTCTTCGGGTTTTCTGGATGCTTTGACATATGGCGTGTCATATCTTGGATATGCTGTTTGAATCTTTTTTCCATCAATCATTAAAGGCTTTTTCATCTTTAGAAGATAATGTTTTTCATCTACAAGTGAAATATGATGCTTTTTAAAAATCACTTCAGCTTGATCGTATCTCTTTACAAAACTTTCAAAACTTTGATGGATATCCTTTGAGCCTAAGATGATTACAAACTGACTATATATGCCATCAATTATGATTTCTTCATCATCTTTGATTTGATATGTAGAGGACATAAAGATTACCATATAAGTGTTCTTAGTTTTGAAATAGATTTTATCTTCTTGTTTTATCACTTCATCAAATCTTTTAAAAGGTACATAAAAGTGAACAAACTTTTGTCTATGTCGCTCTAAATAGCCTTTTCTAGGTGATAAATCATACATTAGTAAAAGTTTATTTTCATCTTGCATCGCATGTGGATTGATACCATTCCCCACCCAATAAGAGGGTGAAAAATTACGGGCTGCATCGTCAAACATCGGTGAACCAGGATGTGTAGAGAAGACTGTGATGCCATCACCTAATGTCGCTTGCCAAATGTGTTGTTGATCACCAAACGCTTTAGGATGATAGTTTTGTGCTGTTGATAACATAAAGTCTTTTGTTTTATATGTATATGTATTTGCTCTTTCAATTGCAACACCTTGTGTCGCTGGATTTAAGATTTTTACAACAAGTGGTAACAATCTTAATTTCCTTAAAGGCTTGATATTCACCGCATCTAAATCTCTTAAAAAGTTATTTTCTTTTAAATGCCATGCGTTAAAGATATCCATCGTCATTTCAATAGATTCTTGATTGGTGAATGCTTCCATTTGCCATAGCAGCATCCCCTTATCATCTATGTCATTGTTTTTAATTTCTTTATTTATTTCCTTTAAATCGAGTCCCATAGAATCCTTAATGATGACGCTTGTTTGATCTTTAGCAATCTCTTGAATGACCTTAGGTATATGATACTTTTTATTCAGCATAAAGATGGATGATAACTTCGTATAATCTATTTCCTTTTTTTGAATACCAAATGCAAAAGACATGATGTCACTGACCTCATGTGCATTTACATCTTTTTTCTGTAATTCATAGCATCTACCTGAGGTTGCTACAAAATACCCCTTATAACTATGCATAGCCATATCTAGAAAAAGTAAGTCTAAGACCATCTTTGATTTTTCAATCATGAGATTATCATCAGAAAAATCAACAAGCATAACAAGTGGTACGATATCTTCTTCATAATAGGTATTTGAATGCCACTCGATAAAGCCATACTTTAATTTATAGTCTAACCATCTGTGAATTTTAGTCTTTGCTTTTTCTTTTTTAATACTTCCAAGATTGCCATCGTTTAAGAAGATATGATTTGAAAAGATGTTGCCTGCTAAGTATTCACATGTATGAAATAAAATCTGATGATTCTCAGACCAAAAGCACATGCCATCTAAACCTGGCTCATCCATCCAATATTTAAAGTTAAGTATTGCTTCAGAAATACGCTCTATGGTTTCTTTGGATAATAAATTTTTATATGACAAAAATGTTTTAATTAAAACAATCATTCTAAAATCTGCACAATCATATCTATGGTTTACAAAATCAATCAAACCATTTAGCTCAGTTTCATCGATATGCTTGCCATTTTCTAGTTCTCTGATTTCCTTAAAGCATTTATCATACATTTTAATGTCCATACCAACATCTTCTAAAACAGCCATAGCCCCTCCTAAAAAATTTCTTTTTCGAGTGTCTTTAATCTTAATAAATCATTTTCAGAGAAATCTTCTTCTTTTAAAGTTTCTCTTAATTTCAAGAAATATCTGACTTCTTCACTGATTGGATTTGTTAACACAAACTTTCTAGCAACAAAATAACCTACTGTCATTAGTAAAACAAAGCTTAATGACATGGCAAGTCTTATCCCTAAGAGTGCGCCATCTGGCTGTGTAGGTAATACATTATCACTTGTTGGTTTTACATAACCAGAGATAAATAGCATAATCCCAAAGATTTGAATCGCGATGGCTGATGCTGTTTTTCTAATAAAGGTCATAATACCACTAAAGCTACCCGTAGGTCTTTCTTTAAGCTTTAATTCACCTGCATCAACTGCATCTGGGAAAATAATCCAACTCATCAGCTGTGCACCAGCAAAGCCAAATGCTGTGACTGCTGTTAATAGATACGCACCAATAACAGGCCAGTTTGATGGATAAAATCCTACAAACATAAAACCGATAATCGCGACTGGTAAGCCTCGATAATATATCTTTTTCTTATCGATCTTATTAACGAGCTTATTAATGATTGGAAACATTAATAGCTGTACACCGATGAAGGTTCCTAAGAAAATCGTAGGACTACCTTTAACAACATAGAGTGCATAATAAATAATACCTGCAGATAAAATATCCATCGAAATACTTTGGCATAAATACATGTATGTAAGTCCTCTAAATGCTTTAACTTTTAAAGGCTTAACAAATGTTTTCACTTCAAAAACTGATTTTGTTTCTGATAAAACAACACGTTCCTTTGTAAAAAGACCAATCAAGATTAAAGGTAGTGCAAAGAATAAACCAAAGCCAATACCTACAACGATATAAAAAACATCAATACCAATCGTTCCAGCCTTATAAATCTCTAGAATCATTGATGGGACAAGTGTACATACTGCTGTAGCAAGCGTAGATACGACAAGTCTTAAGACATTCACGTGATTTCTTTCTTTAACGTTTGTTGTTATTTCAGCTGATAAAGAACTATAGGGGACTGCAATCACGGTTGAAACAGTCGAATAAAATAGGTAAGTCGATATGGCAAAAATGACTTTCCCTGCCTCTGATTGCCATCCACCAATAGGCATCCACATCAGCGCGAATGCGATAACAACTAAAATCCCGCCAAAGAATATATAAGGTCTTCTTCTACCCATCTTAGTTCTCGTGTTATCAGAAATAATCCCCATGAGAGGATCACTTATTGCATCCCATACTTTAGAGATTAAAATCGCAGTTGCTGCAATCGCAGGATTAATACCAATGACGTCTGTTAAAAAGATTAAATAGAGCACACCAATTAAAGCTTGTGCACCACCACCAAACACATCGCCCCATGCAAATATGACTTTTTCTTTGGTTTTCATTTGATTTTGTTCCATGTGAGTCTCCTTTATGTTTCTATGTCTAATTTAAAATGATCTAATAAAAATCTTTTACTTTTCTCGATGCTTTGCATAGGTGATTTTGAATCTTGCTCAATCACTAAATATGGTTTATAGAGTCTTCCGTGTTTAATGACTTCATGAAAATCAATCATGCCAGAGCCAACTTCAGCATCTTTATATGCTTTATGATTTAACCTTTTATAATCTCTTAAGTGAATCCCCATGAGTCTATGTCCAATCTTATCGATCAAATCTTTTAAATCAACATTTTGACTATATGCCCAGTAAGTATCTATCACAAACTTTAAGTCATGATCCGTATGTTTTAAAAGCATGTCAAATTTCGTTTGACCACTTATGTTTTTAAACTCAAAATCATGATGGTGAAATCCTACTTCAATATCATAGGTTTTATAGAAATCTTTAAGTTGATTAAGCTTTTTAGCAAATCTTAACAAGGTATGTCTTCCACCAAGGATGGCCAAGATAGGTAAAACTGATACAACCACTTTATGACATTCAACTGCTCTACAAAAATGAAGCATCGCTTGTTTTTTATATGCTAGTTTGTGATAGGTTGCTTGAACTGATAATACTTCAAAATCATGGTCCTTGATGATTTTTGCGTTTCTTGGACTAGCTTTGAGTCTTGCAAATTCTATTTTTTGAATGCCTTTTCTAGATAGTAGATTTAAAGCAAGCTCAAAATTTTTGTTTGCGATTGACCTAATCGTATAGGTTTGGACTCCGAGTTTCATGATGTCGTTATGTCTCTTCTTAATCCATTAAAATCAAGTGTGACTTGATGTCCGTTAAGTGCATAGGTAATGATTGAGGGCTTTCTTTCAATCAAACCATTTGCTACATATGGATTTTCATATCTTGCATACTCTAAATCAAGCGTTATACCATTTATTTTAAATGAATGATCATATCTAGCTTCTAAGATTGAAAGTGTTGTATTGCCATTTAATATCGTTTCATAAGTTAATGTATCAAGTGTTTCATCAAAAGTGATTTCATTTGCTTTAAAGCGCGTGATAAAAGCTTCAAATGTTTCATCACTTAAACTAGATAGCTCTATCACAAAATAGTGATCTCCACTACCCCTTTGAACGAGATCATACTTTTCATTTAAAACGCTTTTAACACTTCCTCTAGATAACATATCATCACGATTGCCTTCTTCATTAGATGTTTCAAAAGGAATAAACTCTAGTGCATATCTTGCTTTAATACCTATCATTGCATTTCCAACTTTACCAAAGATATAACCATCATCTAAATAAAGCTCATTCACTTCATCAAACAACTCATAAGGAAAGAAAACATGTGTCATTTCTTTCATAATCATGGGTTCCATAAATCCAACCTTAGTTGGTGGTTGATAGATTTGAAGACTTACATTTTTCTATTGGACCAAATAACCTTGACGACCGTTTCCTGTCCAATAGGTAGGTGTTCCACCTCGTCTTGGTATTTTAGCAGGTTGTGTCGTAAATACAGATACTTCATTGGTTAAATTGATTTGTGATATCGCATGTTGATCGCCATATTCACCTGGTTGATAAGCTTGTGCAGTAGACATTTGGTAATCATGTGTCATATAGGTATATACATTTGCTCTTTCAATCGCTACACCATTAGTTGCTGGTTCTAATGTTTTAGAGACAGTACCTAATAAGTTAAACGCTCTAAGAGGCCATAAATTAACGAGTTTAAAATCATTTAAGAAATCATTTTTAAACATACCATGCTTAGAAATATAGTTAATCGTATTATTCACAACCGCTGGATTACTGAATGCTTCCATATTCCATTGCATCATGATTTGATGATCTTCTAGTCCTAATAAGCCTTCATTTTTTAGTTCTTCAACATTTAAGGATTGTGAAGATTTTAAAATCTTTTCTGGACTTGGATCATTAAAGATTTCTTTAATGACTTCAGGCACTTCGTAAAATGGATGTCCTAAATCGTCTTTGGCTTCCATCATTTGTCGAAACCCATTGAAAAACCCATTCATAGAATTAAACCAACTATTTTCAAAATCCTTGGTTTCTTCTTTTTGCATGATGTAATCAATAAATGGACGCATGCGATTGCCTGTATCATCACTCATGCGGTTATCTGAATAGGCTCTACCACTACTTGCATTAAATATATAAAAAACTCTTGGGTTTCCGCTATCTTTATCAATGCCTTCATATTTAAAGCTTTGTGATGCCATATCAAACCATATTAAATCCATCATCATTTTCATTTGAAGCACCATGTCTTCATCATGAGCAAACTGAATGAAATTAGCCATGGGACTTACGTCCTCTGGATAATAGTTACTTGAATACCATTCTGTAAAACCATAGGTAAAGCGTTGGCTCATCCAATGCTTGATTCTGTTTTCTGCCATGGCTTTATGTTCTAATCCTGTTTTTCCATCTACTGTAAAGATCTCATCTGGAAATGTTTGACCGACTAAATACTCTGAAACAGCAAATAATATTTGATGGTTTTCAGACCAATAGCACATACTATCACTACCACCTTGATCCATCCAGTATTTAAAATTAAGTAATACCTCTTTAATATCATCTTGTGTATCTAGACTCAAATGGTCCTTAAAGGTTAAATAAAAACGAACAAGCTGATTCACTCTAAAATCAGCAACATCATATCTTTCATTAATATATCTGAATGTCCCTTCTAATTCAGAAGCTATAAATGCATCTGTTAAAACAACACCTTCAGGCAAAGGTTCACCCATCTCTTCTTTATATAAATAGGCAAGCAAACGATCCCCACCTCCTGAATCAAAGGATTCTAAGGGTCTTTGTGGGAGTGGATCTATAGACATATTGATTGCAAACTGAATGCCAATAGATGCAATCAATAAACCTAAAAAAATAATGATGCCAAGGATATACTTTTTCATGAAAATCTCCTTTATTCACTAAAACTTATTAAATTTATGGGTTAATACGCATATTTAACTTCATTATAGCATTTAAAAAAACACTTTGAACATGAAAATATTAGATTATATCATTTGAAAATGATATCCGAAACAAAAAAAGGTTGATCTCAAGTGATTGAGAAAAACCTTTAATTTCTATACCATAAAATGCTTATGACCAGCGTCTAGGATCACCTTTCACTGTATCTAATAATTTCATATCTTCATCTTTAATCTCAAAATCAACTTCTGTATTTTGAATGATACGTTTTTCATGAATGGATTTTGGAAGTGGTGCGGTACCTTTTTGAATGAGATATCTAATACAAATTTGAGCTGCAGAAACATTATATTTTTTAGCAACTTCATTAATCACTGGATTATCTAATAGGTATCCAATACCTAGTGGAGAATATGCTTCAATGAAAATGCCTTTTTCATTGCAATAATTAATGGTTTTTGATTGGTCAAGACCAATAAAATAACCAATTTGATTCACTGCAGGCACAACCTCGCAGTGATCTAAAATATTTTGAATATCTTCAGGTGAGAAATTAGATACACCAATCGCCTTTACACGACCTGATTTATAAATCTTTTCCATTGCCTTGTAGGCTGCTACATTACCTTCTTTGCAATCCTTACCCATTTCGCTCCATGGCCATGGTGCGTGAATGATAAATAAATCAAGATACTCAAATCCTAAAGCTTCCATTGTTTCATCAAATGCACGAAGTGCACCTTCATAATCTTTAATATGTGATTCAAGTTTGGATGTTACAAAGATTTCTTCTCTTGGAATGCCGGAATCTCTAACCGCTTCTCCGACACTTTTTTCGTTTCTATAGCCTTCAGCTGTATCGATATGACGATAACCATGCTTTAAAGCGAGTGTCACTGCTTGATAGGTTTCATCGCCTGGTTTGATTTGCCATGTACCAAACCCAATTTTGGGGATTTTTACACCATTATTTAAGGTGTATGTTTGATTTAAAACTTTCATACTTAACATCTCCTTTAATCCTATTCTATCATGTATCATTCCTTAAGTAAAAATGATAATTGAAAAGTATCCTCAAGTACAAACAAAAATCTTAACTACATATTTACTTGGCTGTTTTTTGATGATATAGATAAATGACGCCTTTTCTAACAAGATACGAAACAATAGGCAAAAGATATATATAAAATATACCCGTATATGTGTGAAATTCATCGATGACATATCTGATCGCCATTAGAAATGATGTACTTGATGCAAGTATTGCTAATAATATAAAAAGCATATAAAGAAGGATGCATGTAACAATAATAAATGATTCAATCATCGATTTTATGAAGGGCGGTTGAGGTCCTTTTACATATGAATAGCGCTTTATATTTTCATTTGAAAACATAAGATTTGATATACCTAATGATACAAATCCCAAGATAAGATATATAAAGCTTGTGATAATTCTAGATGTTGATTGTATTTTATACTGATTTTTATATGTTGTTGCTGCTTGCACTAAATCACTGCCACCACGATTATAAAGTCTTTCTAGTAGATTTTGATCTTTAAACACTCGAAAGCCGAGTGAAAAAATGATACTAATTCCAAGCGTATCCTTATGACTGATAGGTATAAAAATATAACTCATGGTTGTTTCCATATCTTTAAAGACACCTGTTACAGTAAATGATACATCTTCAATGATGACTGTTTCATTCACACTATCTATCTTATCGAATAAAGCTAAGGATACAGATTCACTTATGACAATTTCATTGTCCTGATCAAAAGGCCCTCCGTGTAAAAACTCAAATGGATAAAAAGATATAGGTTCTATACTATAAAATGCACTCATCATACCAATCTCAAAAATGTCTTTTTCACTATAGACGATATCGTAACGATTCAAATCAATGGTTTTATACCCAACATAAAACAGTGTTTCTTCTTGAAATAAAACCTCTTCATTTAAACTGCTTATTTGATCTTGATATCTATTTTCATTGATATAAGCAACGTGTTCTAAAAACGCATATCCTTTATTTTCATAATGTTTACGCACAGCATAAGGTGTTATGATATGTGCTAAAAGTAATAATAATGCCCATATCATCAAAATTAAAACACGTTTTGATGTGTCCTTTTTTGGCATTAAAGCAATTATTTTTTGATCTTCCATAAGTCCCCCAACTTTAAAAAGTATAATTCGTTACTCATATTATACCAATTAATATATTCACATCTTTAAAAAGTCAAAAAAAATACCCAGTCTCTTATATAAACTGAGTATTTTATCACATTATGATGAAATCAATTAAGAACCCGTAACAACCTGTTGAACCATCGAATTAATAGAATCAATGGCAGATGCACTTAATGTTGTCATTGGATAGAATGCGCCTTCACGGTCCTTATTATAATAAGTTAAATTTGCTAAAGCCCAATTCTTATACCATTCGTCATCAGATGTTTGGTAAGAAATGATAATGTCGTATGCTTCTTCTAAAGCTGTTGCATAACCAACCACTTCAGAATTTAATGCGACAACTTCTGGGTCTAATAAATAGTTAATAAATTGATGTGCACCATCAATATTCTTAGCTGTTTCAGGAATCACCATCGCGTCAATAAATACCAATGTGTTTTCTGGAATAAAGATATCAAATTCAGCTCTGACTTCAGCTAATGTTTTACCTTCATCCAATTGAATATATAAACGATCAAGATAATCTCCTGTATAAGTAAACGCCATATCTAAGTTATCTGCTTCAATATCACGCTTAAGCATGTCATCGCCCCATTGAATGAAGTTTGCACCTACTAAGTCCGTTTGTACTTGATTTAAGAATGCACTTGAATAATCATTAGGATTTTGATCTCTATAAAGCATCGCTGCTGCATAAGCAAATTGTGCGACATCATACATACCACGTCTTGCACTTGGGAAATAAGTTTGTGCATCAAAATATGCTGCCCAACCATGTTCATTTAACGCTTCTTCTAAACCAGCTACACGATTGTTATAGATGATACCAAATGTACCCCAAAAATAAGGCACCATATAGTCTTTGTAGTCAATCGTTTGACCATTTCTTGCAAAAGTTGTTGCAGTCATTGAATCAAAGATTTGCTCAACACCATCCATATAAGTCACTTCATTAAAATTAGGTAGCTTATCATAATCAAGTGGAATAAGCATGTCTTCCTCAGCCATCTTTTCAATCATATAATCTGATGGTATGACTAAGTCAAAAGATGTTGTACCACTCTTAATTTTTGAGTAGAATAATTCGTTTGAATCAGCAACGCTGATTTTAACATTAATGCCATATTCATCCTCAAAATTCTTAACTACTTCATCATTGATGTATTCACCCCAGTTCAAAATATTTAAAACCGGACGCGAATCACAAGCTGAAGCCATAAATGCAACCAGTGCAAAGACAATCATAAGAAATACTTTTTTCATTTTTGTTCCCTCTTTCCTTTTTTATTCGAATGTTGAATAAATGTATATACCATCAAACCAGCGAGTGTAAATAACGTTAGTAATGTTGAAAATGCATACACCGATGGTGTTAGGTTTCTTCTGCCAACCACACCGTAGATCCAAATTGATAAATTATCAAATCCAGCTCCGGTATTAAAATAACTGATGACAAAGTCATCGATACTCATTGTAAGGGCGAGTAACATCCCTGAAAATATACCGGCCTTAATGGCAGGTATAACAACCTTGATGAGTGCCTTATAGGGCTTGACACCTAAATCAAGTGCAGCATCCATTAAATTAGGATCTGTTTCTTTAAGTTTAGGCATGACGGATAAGACAACATAAGGAAATGTAAAGAAAAGATGTGCCATAACTAAAGTAAATAAGCCAAAGATGTTAGGAAATATAGGCATCAGTAATCTAAACATCAGCATGAGTGAAAACCCTGTGACGATATCTGCATTCAGCATAGGTACATTGTTCATGAGCATCAAAGACTGTCTTTTCTTCTTTTCTAATGAATAAACACCTACTGCAAAGAATGTACCAGCGATTGTTGCTATAGAGGTTGCGATAAAGGATACAATAAATGTATTTCTAATTGCAGTCATTAAATCTTCTTCATTAAAGATGTTTGGATACCATCTAAATGTAACAGATAAGAACTCAGAGGTTCTAACGGATGAATTTAAACTTTGAATCGCAATCACTATGATTGAAAGATATAGCATGATAAAGACTAAGATAAATAAAACTGTTCTTAATACCTTCATCGGTTTTTGAAGCTTTGAATAATCCTTATAACCATATTCTTCTAACGTAGCTACTGGATATGTTTTTGTCTCTGTCATAATAGTGTCTCTCCTTCCTTATCAAATCTTGTTAAGAGCAAGATTGAGCCTAAGATAAAGACTAAGATGACAACAGCGAGTAAGGATCCATGATTATAAAAGATCGTGGATGATAAAAGCTTATTTTCAATGACATTACCGATAAATAAGAAATTACCTTTACCTAAAATCTTTGGAATCGCAAATCCAGCTAGTGTTGGTAAAAATACCATGATTGAGCCTGTGACGACACCTTTTAAAGATAAAGGGAATATGACCTTCCAAAATTTCTTAAAAGGTGTTAAACCTAAATCTAGCGCTGCTTCTTGAAGAGCATAGTCAATCTTTTCTAAAGCTGTATAAACAGGAAGAATCATAAAAGGTAGATATGTAAACACCAAACCTATTAATATAGCTAAGCCAGTACCTGTGATGTTACCGAAGGGAGAAAATCCAAAGATGGATGAAATGATGTTGTTTTTGGAAAATACATTATTTAATGCATCTACTCTTAAAATCAAATTACTCCACATAGGCAAAATAACAATCGTTAGGATAATAAACTTATTTTTAAATTTTGACTGAAAAATATAATAGGCAGTAAAATATCCTAAAACTGCACAAATGATGGTCGTTAATACTGCAAAGACAACACTATTACGAAATGCAATGACATTTTGAGATTGAAAGAGTATCGACCAGTGTGATAAATCTACATTGATTTGATTTAATAAAACAGATGAATCATAATTTGATATAGCAATACCCACCATAGCGAGCAGTGGTATGAAAACAAGTATATATAGCCATATCTGATAGGGAACGGCTAATGCCTTGAAGACTTTGTTCATACGTCTTCTACCTTCATCATATGAATTTCATATGGGTCAACAGTTAATCCAATGGATTCTCCTACCTCATATGTTTCATAGGTGTTAACCATAAGCTTTACGCCATTAACATCGACATCAAGCTCATTATGCACGCCCTTAAACAAACTAAATGTGACAGTGCCTTTGATTTTCGCTTTTTCTAAATCAACAACATCAAAATCTTCTGGTCTAATGACAACATCTACAGCTTCACCATCATTAAAGGTATAACCCATACATTTGAAATCTGTACCTAAGAAATGAACGACATCTTTTTTCACATAAGTGCCTGGTATGATGTTGGTTTCACCAATAAAGTTTGCTACATATCTATTGACTGGTTCATTATAAATGGATTTAGGTGTCCCTAATTGTTGAATAAGACCATCTTTCATAACGACAATACGATCACTCATCGTCATCGCTTCTTCTTGATCGTGTGTTACAAAGATAAAGGTAATACCTAATTTTAATTGCATTTCTTTTAATTCATATTGCATGGCTTGACGTAGTTTTAAATCAAGTGCAGCGAGTGGTTCATCTAAAAGTAGAATTTGAGGTTTATTAACTAACGCTCTTGCTAAAGCAACACGTTGTTGCTGCCCACCTGAGATTTGATCAATCTTACGCTTTTCATAGCCAGAAAGCTTTACTAAAGCTAAAGCATCTTTCGCTGCTTGTTCAATGAGTTTATCGAACACTTTATTTAATTTTGAAGCTGATTTCTTTTGATCTTTACCAAACATATCATTAAATGTTAGGTTTACCTTCTCTTCACCAAAAAACTTTAATAAGTATTCATGGTTACGATTTGCTAATCCAAATGCAACATTTCCAATCACATTTAAATGTGGAAATAATGCATAGCGTTGAAAAACGGTATGAATTGGTCTTGCATAAGGGGGTAGGTCATTAAAGACTTTACCATTAATAACAATCTTGCCTTCATCAGGTTGCACAAAACCACCAATCATACGTAGTGTCGTTGTTTTACCACATCCTGAAGGACCTAAAAGCGTAACAAACTCGTTTTCATAGATGGTTAGATTTAAATTGTCTACGACTGTTTCACCGTCGTATGATTTTGTAACATTGATAAGCTCAATTAAGGGTTTTTTATGCACCGCTATACTCCTTATATGTATATTCTTTTACAAGCAATAATTATAGACCTTTTTTTTGTAATTTCAAGTGTTTTAATTAAGTTTTTTTCAAAAAATTTTTTCCGATTTTTTTAGTGCTTACTTATTGGCTTTATAAGGCTATCCTTTCGAGTTGTTTTTTTGAAGAAATATGCGTATTTTTTGCATTTGTTTTCACTTGTTTTCACTCGCTTTTTCACTACACGGTTTAAATGAGCTTTTTATAAGGACTTTGAATATTGAATCATAAAAAAACTTCGACCTTTAATCAACTCATATGAATGAGTTTAAAGATTGAAGTTTTTTATATATTGTCATGATGCATTATAGATTTAATTTTCGATATATGTTTTTGATGAATGGTTCTTTTTCATTGATGTATCCATCGATATCAAATGGATGGTTTTTTGCTGCCTTAAGTTTAACTTTACTATATAAATCTCTATCTTTTTTATGATGTCTTAAGTGATCTCTAAATGTAAGATGTCTTTTGAGCTCATAAGAATCTTTTACGCATACATAAAGATGATGTTTCATTAAGTGAGGTAAATGATCATACTTGAAAGATTCTCTACCTGTAATACCTAAATCACCTTCATGACGATAACCGATTTTCTCTAATTCCTTTTTGACTTCTTGAAAGACTTCCTCGCTTTCTATGACAACATCGATGTCAATAATAGGTTTAGCAGCTAAACCTACTACAGACGTGCTACCTACATGTTCAATACCTATGATGTGCTCTTTTAAATATGTTTCTAAAAATGATTTAATTTCCAAGAAGGCTTCTTGCCAAGCTTTGTTATATGGTTCGACTGTGACATGTTTTGTTTTCATAGATCTTGATATTCCTTTCTTTTGAATGAAAAATCCTTAAAAAAGCATACGTTATGATATATATCATGTTATCATGAAACCAAGAGACTTAAAAATAAATCATGGGGGTTTATATGAGAAGAATATGGTTATTATGGTTTTTCACACTTTTTATGTTGTTTGGTTGTCAAGATGAGCCCATAAAAACACCTGATGAAACAAACACCGATACAGAAATTATCACTTTGCCCAATGATGACATCGTTCCTTTAAAAACATTAACTGTCATCAATTTAGCTGATGCTTATGATATACCAGAACAAACGATTAACTTCTATCAAAGTAATCTAGATGAAAATGTTAATTATATCAATGTCAGTGCTTTTTTACATATGATGCGATTTGGATTATCAGAATATACCATAAGTAGAACAGATAATTACAAAATAAGTGTGACACTTTATGGTGATAATGAGACGCCTTTAAAGGATTTAACACTCACCTTAGATGCGAAAAATAATTATTTGATTTATAACGATTTTAACTTTCATATGGCATTGACCGGTATAGGTAATGAAACCTATGAGACAGATCTTATACAAACATCTTTTGCGTCAACAAGCATTGAGCCATATGTGATTGATCTTAATCCTTATGGTATCGATATACTAGAAAATGAAGGTACATATTATATACCTTTTGAACTTGCTAATTTAGTACTCACAGGATATGCATTATCTGTTTATCATTTGGAGGATACCTTATATATCTTTGATGATATCTCAAGCCTATCAAGCTATGTGCTTGAAGGAGATTTTAACGCACCAGAAAATAGTGTTCATTTAATCGATTACGCTAATCGCTATTCAGCACTTATATTTGATTACTTCTACGGATTAAAAGATTATCATGAAGTAGACTCATATCTTAAAACTTTTGATGATCTCAATTTTGAAGTATCTACTACACTTGCTACATTCTCTGGTAAGTTTCAAAACTTTGTCTATGATTTAGATGATTTACATACAGCTATTTATGATTATGGCTATGATCGTGATTATGTGTCCTCACATATTGAGCCACCTTTATATTCTAAAACCATGACATACCTAAATAGCTATCTTTATCATTGTGCGTTTTCATCAAGTCAAAACATTTCTATGATAGAATATGCATCTTATTATGTTTTAAACATTCCAACATTTGATGATCAAACGAAAGATAGCCTATCATCTTTATTTAAGAATGTTAAACCTGAAAAAGATATTTATATTAATTTATCATGTAATTCAGGTGGATCTATTATTGCTACTGTTGAGTTATTAACATACATGACAAATGATCCTATTGAAATCAGTTATATGAATACATCAACTAAGCAAGTCTATCACGAAACATATATCTCAAAAACACCAAGAGCTTTATCCAATCAATTTTATGTTGTAACAACGCCAGTCACTTATAGTGCAGCTCATATCTTTACATCGATTGTAAAGGATATGGATTTAGGATTAATCATTGGACAGCCTACTGCAGGTGGTGCAGCAGCATTGAGTGTTGCTGTATTACCACATAACCTAATCATGAGTTATTCATCCGCCATGGTTTTCTTAAATAAAAACGGCTATATGATTGAAGATAGCATATCTCCAGATATTCTTATGGACTCATACATGAAAGCAAGTCAAATCATTGATGCATCGACCATGTTATATAAAGATAGAGTATCTTATGATGTTATTGATACATCAACAAATCAAGGTATTGATATAACATTTGACACGATAACTCTGCCAGATCACATGTTGATAGAAACTTATAAAGTTGAATACATAAATAAAGATAGTAACCAGGTGATAAAATCTTATGAAAAAGATACCCTTGATTTTACTATTGAAGAGCACATCACACATCAAAGTAAACTGATAGAAATAAGGATTACTGCATTTTATACATATCATGATAAATCCTTTAATGAAGTGATTTACCAATCATTCATTGATGAGCTTAGTGAAGAGATGAGTCCTGATACTTACACATTAGATTTAGGTGTAAAATACCAAACAACAAAACATACAGATGACGATGTTGACTATATTAAATTAGTCATTACCGAAACAGATGTTTATCGCATAAAATTAAATGATATTTACCAAGGTCCTAACGCTTGTATGATGTACAGAGAAGATGGTACTAAAGTAAGTGGTACTTGGCATTATGTATTAGAACCAGGTATTTATTATCTATGGGTAAACTTATCTAATGTAGCATATAGTTACACAGTTGAGGTAGTCCAAATGTTTGATGATAACGTTGGTGCAACAGATATCATCGTCACAGAAAATGAAACATCAGTTACACTATCTTTTGATTTTGAGTATGATACTGAATGGATATCTATGACATTAGAAAATGAATTGCTTGTTACAATATCATCAAATCAATATATACCTTCTACTTTCTACATCGCAAGAAGCGATGGTACGATGTATCACTCACATAGTGATTACCTTCATTTTTCTTTACAAAATGAGTTTGTTTTACCAAAGGGGACCTTCTTATTTAAGTTCCATGAGCAAATGATCGGAAGTTTCACATTTAAGATAAAAGGCCAATTGATACCAAATGACTTAAGTGGAGATGACACGTTAGAAGATCAACGCTTTGGTATATTAGAGCCTGGTGTGATGGATGTATTATTTGAACATAATTGGGATAAAGATATTTATGTTTATGAAACAGATTTTGTTGTTGATCTCATGTTCTTAAATAGAGATGGCATCACGATCTGTCACATCTTAGAAAACAGTCAAAACTGTGACACATATGATAAATTAATTCATTTAGAACCAGGTACACACTACTTTTCATTGATGTCGGTTTCTCAAACATATCCTAAATCAAACACTATTGAAATCGTAGTTCTAAAAGATGAGAGTGACGAAAACAATATGATTCCTATTGTTTTAGATGAACCTTTTGAAGTTATTATAGAAAAAGATGGCGATATTGATTACTATACATTAAGTGTTTTAGAAACTGGTGTTTATAAGTTTTTACTCACAGATGGTCATAGTTCTACTATAACCATTTATGATAAAGATAGTCATCAGCTTTATCTTCAAAACTATGGGACGCTCTATGCTTATTTAATTCCTGGTGATTATGTCATTACCATCAGTGAAAATATTAGCAATATGACAAGAGTTCAAAGATATGTAGCAACCGTCTCTATCTTAGACACGCTAGATCCCGATCCTAATGTCATTGGTTTTGATCACGCTTATTACAGAACTTTAACAGGTGATAATACATTATTAAACAAAGTTTTCGGTACCTTATCCTATAGTCAAGACAAGGATATTTATCTTCTTACGATAAGTACGAGTGGCGTTTATCAATATTCATCCTTAAGTAATATCACTGTATATTTAGTCGATCAAGCAGGTAAACAAACGTTAATGAGAAAAGGTTGGTCATATCAACTTGATGCAGGGACATATTATTTAAGAGTGAGCAGTCAATCTGCTTCGGACACACAAATTCTAGAATATGATTTCTCATTCTTTTTAAACTCCTAAGATATATTTATAAATAAAAAAGATGTCTGAAAACTCAGACATTTTTTTATGTTTCTAATGTTTTGATCAGCTTTTCTATAACTTCATCTTCATGTGCTTCTCTTTTTATGATATCAGTAACAGATATGTAATCTTTTCTATCCTTTACTGTGCTACCAATCGATGTTACAACAAGATGTATGTCCTTCTTCTCATATAATCTGATAAAAGCTCTTGCTGCTGGTGCGATACCACCTGCCCATAGAGGTGTAACAAGAATGGTCTTAAGATTTATATCTAGTGGTTGACTTAAGGTGATTTTTACTTTTTTATCAACCGTCGAATAAAATCCTGCACGGATATATCCAATAGGACCTTTCCAGTTTTTATGATCGTTAATCTCTATGGTAGTTGCGAAAAGACCTTTAGCTATTTTAAGTGCTACTCTTTTAGAGTTTCCTGTTCGTGAAAAATAAACGACTTGATAGTTCATGTTTTTTCCTCACTTAGATGAAGAACTGCTTCTATGATTTCATCCATTGCCATTTTTGATTCAGGTATACCAAAATAAACCCATGTGTGTAGCATTTCTTCATAGACATGCATCTTGATGTCGATATCTTCTTTGATGCATTTTTCTTCTAACATTATAGCATCAGCATATAAAATATCATAAGTTCCAGTCCAGACATAAACTTGTTTAATACCTTTAAATGGCATTATTAAAGGATTAACTATTTGATCATGATAATCACGAGATCCTTTATACATCTGACCTATATCTTTTAGTGTTTGATGATTTAATATAGGATCATTTTTTTGAATATCCTTAATCATAGAATGACTCATACTGATATCCAACCAGGGTGATATAAGTATCACACTTTGATCTTTAGTACCTTCTTTTTGATGAAGTCTTTGAGTAAGTCCTAAGGCTAATCCTCCACCTGCAGAATCCCCCATGAAGATAATCTTATGCTTTGGATATAAAAGTTTGACCTCTTCATAACATAATTCTAAATGCTCATAGATATCATCAACATGCCCATGTGGAACAAGTGGATAATTAGGCGCAATCAACATGAATCCTGTTCTTTTTACGATTGTAGCAAAAAGATTAAAATGCAAGTTGTTTTGTCTTTTAACAAAAGCACCGCCATGCACATAAAAAATGAGCGTATTCTTCTTTTTTGCTTTACTATGCCAGATATACATCTTTTCATGATTTATATCCTTAATTTCGATATCATATCTTTTAATCATCTTTTTAGAAGGCTTCACTTTTTCTTCTTTTCCAAAGTTAGAAGATGCTATAAACTTTGAAAGCCTTTGATTAAAATTGAAGAACTTCAAAAATGCGTGAATCATTTGACTAGGTTTACTCGCCATAGCTGATAAATCCTCCAATCATAAAGATTTTTATCTTTATACTCATTATACTCGAATGACATTTGAAATTGTCGTAAACCTGTGTGATAACTTGCATTTATTCATCTATACTATCATTCAAAATGATATAATAAATATAATATTTAATAAAGGATGTATACCAATGAACGAACAAAAAGATATATCACTCAAACCCTTAGATATTGATACGATTTATAGTCAGTGGTCAAAAACTTATAATAAAGAAGGTAAACCAGATTGGTCTCATATCTTCCCTTATTATCATGATGAAATTATTTTCCAAGACTCCATTCAAAAAATTGTTGGGATTGTCCCTTTTAAAAAAATGTGTGCGCGTTTAACTAAACGCTGCAGAAGTCTTCATATGCAAATTCTTAATGTTACGAAAAACGAAAACATCATTATGTTTGAATGGATTATGACGATGAAATTTCGAATATTCCCAAGTACACCGATGTATGGTGGCTCACGTTTAACCCTCCATGAAAATGGTCAAATTATCGAGCAACGTGATTATTATGATCTATGGGGTGATATCGCTAATGGTGTCCCTATCTATAGACGTTTTTATCGCTGGTTTATGCGTGTCTTTTTTGGATAACAGTTGAAGAGGTGTCCTTATGAAATGGCCTGAAGAGTTAAATTTCCTAAACTCAAGAAAAGAAAAACAAAAAGAAACAAATGAACCTATGACAGGTTTTTTAAGTGTCGTCAGTGGTGCAACCTCTGGTATCGGACTATCTACAATTAAGGTGCTTGCAAAAGCGGGTTCTAACATTGTCATGGTTTGTAGAAATGAAGATAAAGCAAAGCCAATCAAAGAAGAAATTGAATCTTTATATAAAGTGAATGTAGATATCGTGATAGCTGATTTCATGGATTTTGATTCTGTGCGAAAAGCTGCAGAGCACATCAACAAAAACTATACAAAAATTAATGTCTTAATTAATAGTGTAGGTATTCATTCCACAAGAAAAAGATATAACAAAGATGGTATCGAACAATCATTTTGTGTCAATCACTTAAGTGTCTTTTTATTTACAGAACTTCTACTAAATAAAATGAAAGAAAGTGCACCATCTAGAATCATTCATGTGAATTCAGAAGGTCATAGGTTTAGTGGTGTTAAATTAAAGGACGTCAATTTCAAAAGACGTATATATACTGGTCTAAAAGGTTATGGTCAGTCCAAAACTGCTCAATTATTAACGATGCATAAACATCATGAAATGTTAAAAGGTACTGGCGTTACGATTAATGCATGTCATCCTGGTGCAGTAAAAACAAGTATCGGTAGCAACAATGGCTTTTTATATCGCATGTTTTTTAAATATGTTACTTCTTTATTTTTAAAGGATGTTTCTATTTCTTCAAGTGCTCTTTATTATTTAGCAGCATCTAAAGAGATGGAAGGTATTTCTGGAAAATTCTTTAATCTAACCATTGAAGAAACACCAGCAAAACACGCAACCAATCAAGACATGGTAGTTCCTGTCTATGAGTTAAGTAAAAAAATGGTGGGATTAATGGATGTCTAATCAAAAATTTGATGTCATCATCGTTGGTGGGGGTATAGCTGGCTTAACAGCAGCAAACTACTTATCAAATACATCTTTAAAGGTTTGTTTGATTGAAAAGGAGAAAACACTTGGTGGTAATATCCTTTCTTTTAACTATAAAGGTCATACCTTAGATGGTGGCATTCGTTCTATTGAATCCTCGGGTGTCTTAAAACCGATGATCGAAGATCTAAATCTTGATGTGAAATTAGTCAAAAGTCCCGTCACACTAGGTATCAAAGATGACGTGATTGAGCTAAATAGTGCATCTGATCTTACATCTTATGAAGCCTTACTCATTAAACATTTTCCAAGCAATCAAAAAGATATTGAACATATCGTAAAGAAAATAAGAGAGATTTTAAAGAAAATGGATGTCTTATATGGCATCGACAATCCAATGATTGTCGATATCAAAAAAAGACCTCTTTATGCGTTATCCTTAATACCATGGTTCTTTAAATTTCTACCAACAATTTTAAGCATAGATCGTCTAACTCTCCCTGTTGAAGATTTTTTAAATCGTTATACAAAAAATCAAGCCTTGATCGATATCATTGCTCAGCATTTTTTTAAAGCGACTCCAACCTTTTTCGCACTAGGATATTTTAGCATTTATTTTGATTACCACTATCCATTAGGTGGTACAGGTTCTCTCATTAAAGCTCTAGAAAAAAGAGCATTAGATCAACATGTCACTATGCTAAAAGAAACCGCTGTAAATGTCATCCATCCCAAAGAAAAAGTGATTAAAGATGAAAAAGGTAACATATATCATTATCAAAAATTGATATGGGCTGCAGATTTAAAAACGCTTTATCAAAATTTAGAGGGTATCGATCAATTCTCTAATCATAAAGCTAAAAATATAGTAAAACAAAAATCTAGACTCCTAGATAAACGTGGTGCAGAGTCCGTTTTAACAGTATATCTTGAAACAGACTTAAGTACAAACTATTTTAAAGATAAACATAGTGGGCACTTCTTCTACACACCAAGTTTAATCGGTAAACATTCTAGAACATATGATTTATCAAAAAATCAAGACGAATTATTTCTGACTTTAAAAGCTTTATATGATCTTGAAACATATGAAATATCCATCCCTTCATTAAGAGATCCCTCATTATCACCAGAAGGAAAAACAGGACTCATTATTTCTATCTTGTGTCCTTATGATTTAATCAAGCACGTGAGTGATTTAGGTTATTATGAGGATTTTAAGAAAATGACAGAAAATCATTTTATCGATGTCTTATCAAAATCGATATATCCTGACTTAAAGCATCATGTACTATCATCATTTTCTTCAACACCAATTACTTTTAAACATAGAACACATAACACAGATGGAGCCATCATAGGATGGGCTTATGATAGCAATCCAATCCCAGTGCATCATAAAATGTCAAAGATTATGAAATCCATCCATACACCGATGCCAGATATCTATCAAGCGGGTCAGTGGTCATTTAGTCCAGCAGGTGTACCTATATCCATAATTACAGGTAAGTTAGCTGCGGATAAAGTTAGAAAAAAGCTTAAAGCAAAAAGGAGTACACACCCATGAAAAAGAAAATCGTTATTGTAGGTGCAGGCATATCAGGTCTCACTGCAGCCTCATATTTATCAAAAGCAGGACATGAAGTGACGCTACTAGAAAAATCAGATGATGTTGGTGGATTAGTAGGAAGCTTTGAATCAAACGGCTTTGTTTTTGATCAGGGTATTAGAGGTGTTGAAAACTCAGGTACGCTTTTTCCAATGCTTAAACAACTAGGTATTGATTTAACCTTCTTACCCAATATCGTTGATATGGGGATAGAAAGTGATATCATCTCAATTAGTCCTGATCAAAACTACTTATCCTATAAGGAACTTTTATTAAATATCTATCCAGAAGAAAAGAAAGCGATTGAACTTATCTTCAAAGATATTAAGAAGATTTCAAAATATATGGAAGTTTTATATGATATCGATAACCCACTCTTCCTAGATCCTAAAGAAGATTATAAATATCTATTAAAAACAATCGTGCCCTGGATGTTTAAATATACCTTTACGATTGGAAAGATTGAAAAACTAAAAGAACCAATTATATCATACTTAAAAAAATACACATCTAATCTAGAACTCATTGATGCAATCAGTCAGCATTTTTTCACAGACACACCTGCCTTTTTCGCATTAAGCTATTTAAAAATGCATAGTGATTACTACTATCCAAAAGGTGGCACAAGAGCTATTGTGCATGCTTTAAGGGATTTTATCACATCTCATCATGGTATCGTTAAAACAAACACTGAAGTCACGTCGATTGATGTCAATCAAAAAATAGCATATCATAATGAAGAAGCCTATCCATATGATGCACTTTTATGGTGTGGTGATTTAAATCATATGTATAAAGGTATTAAAAACACCGATGTATCCTATCAAGAAACGAAAGACAAATTATTAAAAGCAAAAGGTAATGATTCCTTATATCAAATGTATATTTCTGTTGACTTAGATAAAGCATTCTATAAAGAAAAATGCTCGGGGCATATCTTTTATATGCCAGAAAAGAAAGGTTTATCTAGCTTATCATATACACCAGAAGCATTAATGAAACACATAGAAGCTTTACCTTTTGAAAAGCAAAAAGATGCTTTAGAATCTTGGTTAGAAGATTTTGCAAAAGTAACAACCTATGAAATCTCTATTCCAATTTTAAGAGATGATTCATTAGCTCCTAAAGGTAAGTCATCAGTCATTATTAGTACACTCTTTGATTACGATTTGACCATGTGGCTATCTGAGCAAAAGCTTTACAACGTATTTAAGAAAAAGCTAAGCGAAGCCATCATCCACACATTAGATCAAACACTATTAAAAGGCTGGAAAGATAAAATCATGAACGTCATAGAGGCCACACCTCTAACGATTAAATCAAGACTAAATAATACCGGTGGTGCCATCACAGGCTGGTCTTTCAAAGGAGATATTCCTGTTGAAAGTAAGCTTTTTAAAATAGCAAAATCTATCTATACACCGTTTCCTTATATCTATCAATCAAGTCAATGGTCGTTCTCACCTTCTGGTTTTCCAACATCCATTGTCACAGCTAAGATTGCATCAAACAAAATTGATAAATTAAAAATTAAAGCTAAATAAATGAAAAAAAGATGGTCGTTCAAAAGTGAACAACCATCTTTTTCTATTCTGTTCTAAGCGCTACAACTGGATCTCTTTTCGCTGCAATTCTACTTGGAAAAAGTCCTGCTAATAAAGTTAATGCAGTCGATAAAATAACTAAGAAAAATGCATGAGTCACAAGTAATGATGAGAACCCTGCTTCATCAATAAACCTTTCAACAACTATATTAATTGGAATAATAAGGATGTATGCAATCACGATACCAAAGATACCTGCAGTAAATCCAATAAGCAATGTTTCAGCGTTAAAGATTCTTGATATGTCTTTCTTTCTCGCACCTAAGCTTCTCATAATACCTATTTCTTTCGTTCTTTCAACGACAGAAACATAAGTAATGATACCAATCATGACTGAAGAGACGATCAGTGATATTGCTGCAAACGATGTCAAAATAATCGTTATGGTATTGATTAAGCCTTGAATGGTTGAAGATATCGATTCTGCCAAATCTGTATAAATGATTTGATTCACCTCATCTTTACCTACATTATATTGATCGATATATGCTTTAATCTCATCTTTATCATCAAAGGATACTGGATAAATTTGAATACCTACAGGTGTGTCATCACCACCGATTAATCTCATCACTTGATCATAAGTGATTTGAAAATTAAATGGTAAGCCTGTAAGGACATTCATACTCGGACTAGCTTTTTGAGCAGTAACAACTAATGAATCCTTTTCTATGTCTAATAAGAAATCAGTTAAAGCTGTTGTATATCCAATACCTGTATCTAGAATTTCAGAAGACGCATCTTCCTTTACTCTTAGAATACCTGAAATTGTTAAAGTAACAGAGGAATCATCTTCATACATACGCTCATAATCTGTACTTGGGATAAACACGCCTTGATTTTCTTCGTAATAAACATCATTTAAAACAACCTTGAATGTACGTCCTATTAAATCAGAAGACTCATAGTCATCTTCAATCGATATACCTAGATTCTCAAGAAGTGATAAACTCACTCGGTTTCTTTCGTCTACGATTAAGACAACCTCATCATAATTTGTTGCATATGAACCAAATAATACATCATATTGAGACTCAATGAATGTCTGATTGTTTGGCATTTCATTAAAATATGAACTGCCTCCAAAAAATGAATTACCAGAGCTAGAGGTTTGAACCTTAATATATCCACCATTATCTGATAAATTTACTAAGTTAAGGACAATGCCTCTTGAATAAGATATCGAATTATATAATTGTGTGTCCATGTTTTCAAGATACTCAATAAAAGTAGATGTAATTAAATTCGTATGCTGTGTTAAGCTTGATTCTTGATTATAAGGATAAAACGCATCTAAATCAATAAACTCTAAATCTGGTCTTGGATTTGTTACTTCTTCTGGAGGTCCAAATCGTATAACAGATTGATCAATTGTTATGGGAAACCCTGCTAGGGTATCTGATTGAAGATTACTTGTGTACTTTGTCATACCATTAGAAATGGCAAGCACTAATGCTATTCCTATAATGCCAATGCTACCTGCAATTGCTGTAATGATGGTTCTTCCTTTTTTTGTTAAAAGGTTTTTAAAGCTTGTTTTAATGGCAGTTGCATAAGACATGGATGTTCTTTGATTTTGAAGCTTTTCAGCTTTTCCTTCTTTTTTTAAATCTGTTGGTCTTGAATCATCTGTCACCAAGCCATCGAGCAAATGAATAATTCTGTCGCTATATAGATTTGCAATTTCAGAGTTATGTGTCACCATAATTACTAAACGATCTTTTGAGATCTTTTGGATAAGTCTCATGATTTGCTTGCTTGTTTCACTATCTAATGCGCCAGTTGGCTCATCAGCAAGTAAGATTTTAGGGTTATTCACTAGTGCTCTAGCAATCGCGACACGTTGCATCTGCCCACCGGATAATTGGTTAGGTCTTTTATATAAATGCTCTTCTAATCCTACCTCAATTAAAACATTTTTAGCTCTCTCTTTTCTTTCTTTAGCGGAAACACCGGCAAGTCTTAGTGACATCTCAACGTTATCTAAAACTGATAAATGTGAAATCAAATTATACGTCTGAAACACAAAACCAATCGTCGCATTACGATATGCATCCCAATCTTGATCTTTGAAATTCTTAGTAGATTTTCCTTCAATCAATAAATCACCACTGGTGTATCTATCTAGTCCCCCAATAATATTAAGCATGGTTGTCTTACCACATCCAGAAGGACCAAGAATAGAGACAAACTCATTTTCCTTGAATTCTAAATCTACACCCTTTAATGCTGGAAATGGTTTTCCAGCGAGCATGTAATCTTTTTTAATGTTTATTAACTGTAACATCATTCGCACTTCCTTTTCTGTTCAATTCATTTTAGCACTCTTTAAATATAGTGTTTACAAAGCGTGCTTAAAATCTTATATTTATCACAATCTCACATAATAAGACATAATTCAATTTCCTCTTTTTTTTAACCTTTTCTTCATTTTTATGTGTTTTTATGTAAAATATACTTGACATGTTGTTTTATTTGTTTTACAATATGTCTGTAATCGTTAACAAGGAGGATTTAAAAATGACGTATCACGAAAAAAGAATGATTGTAACATCTTTCATAGGCATTGCTGTCTCAATAAGCTATATTATCTTTGCTATCACGACCTATCAAAGTGGTAGTGCTCAATCACTTACATTAAGATTTTGGGCAGAGTGGATTTTAATATTTATCGGTATTGGTGTGGTAGCTATGATCATAGGAACAATACTCTTTAGTATCATTTATCCAATTACTATTTCTATTAAGCTTAAACTTGAACATAAAGACATGACAGATGATGAACTTAAAAAACAAGTTGAATCAATGATTAAAACAGATATGGTTGAAGATGAAATGGGTAAGCTCATAGAATTGAAATCTATGCGTATCGGATTCGCATTCGCAGGTGTTGGATTTGTCTTATCTTTAATATCACTTTTATTAAACTATTCACCTATTGTCATGATCCATATTATCTTCTTATCCTTTAGTATTGGATCTGTCTTAGAGGGATTAGCTTCACTATATTACTATAAAAAAGGTATTCGTCATGCATAAGAAATATGAGATAACAAATCAAATAAGGACATTAAGATTTTTCTCAAATGAAATGTCTCAGCTTACACTTGCAGAATTAACAGGTGTCTCAAGACAAACCATTAACGCGATTGAATTAGGCAAATATACACCCTCATTAGATTTAGCCTATAAGATTGCACATGTCTTTCAAGTGCCCATTGATGAGGTATTTCAATATAAAGAGGTAAATGATGAAAACACTCGTAAATAGATTTTATAATAGACTAGATCAAATCCATATTGAGGAAAGAATCTTACCACCACTCAAAGATGATGAGGTTGAAATAAAAATTCATGCAGCAGCTTTAAACAAAGCAGATTTGTTAATCGCTAAAGGAAAGCCAGCTATGATTAAGCTGATGTTTGGATTAAGAAAACCTAAAATCATTTATCCTGGAACTGATTTTGCTGGTGAAGTTACTAAAATAGGTCATAAAGTCACACAATTTAAGATTGGAGATTCTGTGTTTGGTGATTTATCGAATGCCGGATTTGGAGCATATGCTAAAATGGCTCATGTTAAAGAACAAAATATTTGGCATATCCCAAAAGGTTATACCTATATTGAATCATCGACACTTCCAATGCCTATGGGTACTTCTATAGAAGCACTCAAACAAGCTAAAGATATCAAGGATAAGAAGGTACTCATTTATGGTGGTTCAGGTGGTGTTGGTAGATTCTTAGTCCAATTATCACTTTATAAACAAGCAAAAGTTGATGTTGTAGCAAGCAAAAAACACGAAGATGATTTAAAGAAACTAGGTGTTTTAAATATTCATGATTACAAATCATCTTCCTTTCATCTACCAAATAACTATTATGATGTCATCTTTGCAGTAAACGGCTATCAACCTCTAAAGGTCTATAGTAAAGCACTTGTTAAGCATGGTTATTGTATCATCATTGGTGGTCATGGTAAGCAGCTCTTTGCTGCTATGATCAAGGCGTGGTTTTATAAACTATTTAAAAAGAGAAACATCTTTAGTGTACTTGCTAAACCTGGTCAAGAAGTTTTAAAATCGATAACTGATCTTTGCAATCAAACTAAAATAGATGTAGAAATTGCTAAAGTATATCCCCTTCATGAAGCGTCACAAGCCTATATGGATTTTGATGCACATGTCTATAAAGGTAAATATGTTATAGATATGAACCTATAAGAAAAAGTGTCTGAATGAATCAGACACTTTTCATTTTTTATCGCCTTTAATAATTTCAATGGTCATATATTGTTCTTGATTGTTAATCTCACCAATCGGGATTACAATGCTAATGATAATAGGGGCTTTTTTACTCATATGAAACTCCTTTAACCTAGGTGTATCTTATAATTAAGACACACAAAACCAACTGCTATATATGATTAAATCATACTGATAGCACACGCTTAACAAAATCATTTTTAAATTAAAGCGATTTAATCACTTTGGATTCACGGATGATTTGTTCATTCTTAATTTTGATGTAGACATCACAAATATTACCGAATGGGCACATGGTTTTTCCTCCTTATATAATGATTATCAAGCTAATCATGAGGGGATATGTCAATTTTATTGATTTTCAGATTCTAATGCTTTTTTTAGTAACTCAATTTCTTTAGTTAATACTTCTTTTGTGTAATCAACGATAAATGATGATCCCTTTGTAATAATGGCATCTTTACTACTTCGCATTTCAATCAAACTTAATATCGATCTTAATTCTTCTTCCTTATTAAATAAGTACTCTTTCATAATTCTTATACGTTCTTCATCTTCTAAATCTTTGCTTAAAAAGATTTTAAGCATATATTCATCTTTACATTGCATATCAGATGTTTTAGATAAAAGCCAATCGTTTAGAGCTTTTTTACCTTCTTCAGTAATCATATATGTGATTTTTCCACGACCGTCTTTTTTTTGTTTATGAACGATAATAAGACCTTCATCAGTGAGTTTATGAAGTGCCGGATATAATCCGCCATAGCTGACTGGCCAAAACTTCTTAATGGTATAATCGTAATTCTTTTTAATGACATATCCTGTCATAGGTGCTGCATTTAAAAGTCCTAAGACTGCATATTTTTGAGACATAATGTCACCTTACCTAACTGTTGGTTATATATGTTCGATATATCTGTCGTATATATCTTACAATTAGATTATAGATATTTTTAAAATGCTTGTCAATAGTTTTAACTAAAAATCATGCTTTTAGTACCAATTTTTTTATAGTGAAACTATTGAAATGCTGGTCTTTGATATTTTTTTATGCGCAACGATGTAAAATGAGGTCGAAAGGAAGTAAAAAACAATGTCTATCCAAAAATTAATCTTATGGACACCAAGAATACTTGCTATAATATTCAATCTATTTTTATTCATGTTCTCATTTGATGTATTTCTGATGGATGATGTTTGGTATATGTTACTACTAGGTTTCATCATGCATAATATACCTTTTATAATTCTAACAATCCTTTTAGTCATAGCTTTCAAGTATCCATTAGTTGGTGCAATCTCTTATATTGGTGCAGGCATCTTCTATGCTATATGGATGCTTACATTTGATCCTATCATGATTGAAGCTATCTTCACCTTGGGATTTCCTGCAATAGTGATTAGTGCTTTATTCTTTTTATCCTATTATAATTCAAGGATCTTTAACAAACATAAGCCTTGAGTCATGTGCGTATAGGTTGAACTAGTTTCTATGCAGCTTTATAATAAACCTATATGCTTATTTAATATAAACCTAAGAAAGGATGTATCAATATGAAAAAAATTGCATTACTGATAGAAAATTTATTTGATGATAAGGAACTTCTTTATCCTTACTATCGTTTTCAAGAAGAAGGTTACCAAGTCGATTTAATCGGAACTGATAAAGATACAATCTATAAGAGTAAATTTGGTTTACCCATGAAAAGTGATTATGCTAGTAGTGATGTCACTGCCGAAGCATATGAAGCATTATTTATACCTGGTGGATTTTCACCTGATTATATGCGTCGATCAAATGCTACCATTGCATTTGTCAAAGCATTCGACCACTTAAAGAAACCTATTGTTTCCATCTGTCATGGACCTTGGCTCATGATATCTGGATGTCATTTAAAAGGAAAAAACGTAACAGGTTTTCATTCGATTCGCATTGATTTAGAAAATGCAGGTGCTATCTATCACAATCAAGAGGTTGTTATTGATGGTCATTTATTCACATCTCGTACACCAAACGATTTACCCGCATTATTAAAAGCAATCATTAAACACTTATCTTAAAAGATTATAAAAAACGATTTTCTCTTCATTTGAGAAGATCGTTTTTATTATGATATATATTCATTATTTCTTTCTACAAGAACATCTCATCAAAAGATGGGTCAATTATTTGCTATAATGGCATTAAGATATACAAATACTTGAAAAAAGAGAGGTAATTTGAAGGTGGAGTACTTAGTCTTATACCTAATCATCATTAATTTGATAGCTTTTTTAATTTTTCGAGCTGATAAGAAAAAATCTGAAAAAAAGCTATGGCGAGTCAAAGAAAGTACACTTTTATCCTTCTCACTATTAGGTGGTGGCATAGGTTCTTTACTTGCCATGAAAATCTTTAGACACAAAACTCAAAAAAGAAAATTTACATGGGGTGTCCCTCTATTAACCCTTATTTCAATCATTATCTTATATTATATCCTTCAATGGTTAGTTTTATAAGTATAACATTAAAGCACTACATCTTTTTGATAGTCTCTACATCCTTATTTGAAAGATTAAAATCAAAAACATCCATATTTTCATATTGGTGTTTTTTATTATGTGACTTTGGAATCACAACTAAACCTTCATTCACCTGATAATTTAAAATCACTTGACTCCAAGTCTTACCATATGGTTTTGCTAGTTCTATCAGTGCTTCTTTTATTTTAGGATCGACTTTAGCTAATGATTGATATGCTTCAGGTATCACATGATTTGTTTTACAAAAATCTATTAAAGACTGCTGGTGCTTACCTGGATATGATTGAAACTGATTAAGCACAGGTTTAATTCTAGCATGTTTAATGATATAAGCTAGCTGATCTTCATTGAAATTGGATACACCAATGGATTTGATAAGACCTTGATCCACATACGTTTCTAAAATACGCCACACTCTTAAGTTCTCTTCATTTGATTCAAGTGGAAAATGAATTAAATATAAGTCTATGTAGCCTAAATCAAGTGCTTTAAGTGATTCTTTGACATGATGATGGACAAGAGCATCCGATTCAATAAATGCATTATCTTGGGGTATTTTTGACGTGATAAAGAATGAGCTTCTTTCAATCTTAGATTCTTTAACAGCTTTTCCAATGACAGCTTCATTTCTGTAATAGATTGCAGTATCTATCAGTCTATATCCTAATTCAATAGCAGAACGTAATTCTTTGGTATCAAAAGTAATCTTTCCATTAAATTGATGATCTTCTTTTCCAAAGGTATTCGTACCAGTTCCTAATTGAGGTATTTTTAATCCATTATTCATTGTTAGATATTTCATATACTCACATCCTTTTCTTTTGTATATTATACCAACAAATAACATATATCAGCGTTTATTGCCAAAAGATTCGAATTAACAATAGAGCCTTAGAACTGTGAACTACTCCCACCACTTAATGAACATCATTAGAAGTGAGGGCTTCTTGGGTAAAACAGACTCCTGTCTATTAATCTACCAAGCTATCGCGTCT
>CAZZMZ010000015.1:0-43856 GCA_964655445.1 uncultured Mariniplasma sp.
AAAGAAAGGAAGCTATATTCAGTATCAATCAAATGCTACATACTGAATATACAAGGAAACCATGATTAGTAAAGAGTTTTTCAAAAACATTGATGCAGTTGCAGAAGAAAAAGAATTAACACATGAGCAAGTGCTTGAAGCATTCGTCCAAGGTATGATTGCTGGCTGTAAAAAAGCACATGATGTACGTTCTTGTAGAGTTGATATTAAAGAAGATAAAAACGAAATCAATGTATTTACCCAACATTTAGTTGTTGAAGAGTATTCTTTTGATGCTGATAAGAATTACTCACAAATGCTTTTAGATGATGCAAAAGTCATCAACTCAAGAGCAAAAGTTGGTGATGTCATCGAACAAAAAATCGATCCAAAGGATTTTGGACACTTTGCAGTAAGAGACTTTAAGTCAAGACTTAATGAAACTTTAATCACCATGCAAAAAGAAAATTTATACAAGCATTTTAAGAAGTTTGAGCATGAAATGATTACAGCAAGAGTAATCGATGTTGCTGATGATCACTACCGTTTAGATATTGGTAAGGATTTAACAACATTATTACCTAAGAAAGAAGCATTACCAAAAGATAATTTCCATGTCGGAGATTATGTAAGAGTCTATGTTTCTGATGTAGAAATGAAAACAAAATGGCCAAAAGTCTTTGTGAGTCGTTCACATCCATCCTTAATCATTCGTTTGCTTGAATCATTTATTCCTGAAATCAAAGATGGCATTATCGAAGTCATGGGTATTTCAAGAGATCCAGGTGATCGTTCAAAGATTGGTGTTAAATCTAACGATCCAAAAGTTGATCCAATCGGAGCTTGCGTTGGTGAAGGCGGTATGCGTATCCGTGAAATCGTTAAAGCATTAAGCGATGAAAAAATCGATTTATTCCGTTGGAGTGATAACGAAAAAGAACTTATCGCCAATGCACTACAACCTGCAGAAGTATGTGCAGTGACAAGAGTCAATCCAAAAGAGAAAAATGCATTAGCGATTGTACCAGATAACCAATTATCACTAGCGATTGGTAAACTAGGTCAAAATGTTAAGCTTGCTGTACAAGCTTGTGGATGGTCTATTGATATTAAGTCAGAGACAATGGCACAAGGTGAAGGCATTTTATATTAAAATTAGTTTAGATAGGAAGGGAAAAGTCGATGACAAAGACAAAAAAAATCCCATTAAGAACATGCGTCGTTACAAAAGAAGTTCTACCTAAAAAAGAGCTCGTTCGTGTATGTGCAACCAAAGAAGGTATCGTCTCATTAGATCTTCACGGCAAAGCACCAGGGCGCGGCGCATACATTAAATTAGATGAACAAGTGATTTTGCTTGCAAAGAAGAATAAAGCACTAGATAGAAAACTGGAAGCAACAGTTCCTGAATCCATTTATGAAGAACTGTTAAAGATTATTCATGCATAATACATTAGGACTTGCTATGAGAGCAAGAAAAGTGATTGTGGGCACTGATCCAACAATTCACGCTTTAAGAATGCATAAATTATCACTTATTCTTCTAGCAACTGATGCATCACACACAACAAGAAAAAAGATTTATGACAAGGCTAAGACCTATGAGGTTTTAATCCTTGAAGAATTAACGTCATTTGAGATATCAAATGCACTAGGCAAAGAAGGCATCAAAGTAATTGGCATAACTGACAGGGGGTTTAGTCAATTATTGATGGATCAAAAAAGGAAGTGATTATATGCCTATAAACAAGAAATACCCACCCAAAAAGAATCAAAATTATGAAGGTAAATCCAAAGAACCATTTAAGCATCATGATACAAGAAAAGGTAATGCACCTAAAAAGGACTTAAAACCACAAGGTGAAAAAATCTTTACATATAGACATGACATGAATGTTGCTGATGTCGCAGTTGGATTAAATATTTCCAACGCAGCGATGATTAAAAAGCTCATGCAATTAGGTCTTATGGCATCAGTCAATCAAGTGATTGACCGTGATACCATTGAAATCATCGCATTAGATGAAGGATATAAAGTCCAAGATGAAATCATAACAGATGTCACACGATATGATGAAATGGAAATAAACGATGATCCTAAAGATCTCGTTAAAAGACCTCCAATTGTTACAGTTATGGGTCACGTTGACCATGGTAAGACGACATTACTTGATGCGATTCGTAAATCCAGAGTCGTTGAAGGCGAAGCAGGTGGCATCACTCAACATATCGGTGCTTATCAAGTTGTTCGTGATGGTGATAGAACCACATTTATTGATACACCAGGACATGCTGCATTTACGGAAATGCGTGCACGTGGTGCTAAAGTTACAGATATCGTAGTCTTAGTTGTTGCAGCTGATGATGGCGTCATGCCACAAACAATTGAAGCGTTAGATCATGCGAAAGCAGCTCATGTACCAATTGTTGTTGCTGTAAATAAAATGGATAAACCACAAGCAAATCCTGAAAGAGTCATGACAGAATTATCAGAACATGGATTAATCCCAGAAGCTTGGGGTGGTAAAGTACCATTCGTTCAAGTATCAGCTCTTAAGAGACAAGGCATCGATGAATTGCTAGATGTGATTCAGCTTATTGCTGAAATTGAAGAGTTTAAAGCAAATCCTAACCGTTTGGCTAAAGGTACCGTCATCGAAGCTTCATTAGACAAAGGTCGTGGGGCTGTAGCTACACTTATTGTAGAAAATGGAACATTACGCGTAGGTGATTATATCGTCATAGGTAATACCTACGGTAAAGTAAGAACCATGCAAGATGATTTAAAGAAAAGATTCACAGAAGCATTACCTTCTCAACCTATAGAAGTCACAGGCCTTAATGAAGTGCCTCATGCTGGAGATGTCTTTATGGCATTTACTGATGAGAAAGTCACTAGACAAATTGCTTCAGAACGTCAATCTAGACAAAAAGATAGTGAGTTAAAACAGGTAAAGAAAACGTCACTTGACAATATGCTTGGTCAAATTGAGTCAACTGAAAAAGAACTTAATATCATTATTAAAGGTGATGTTCAGGGCTCTATTGAGGCTTTAAAGGGATTGTTAGAAAAGATTGATATGGATGGATTCCATGTAAACGTTGTGCGTTCATCAGTAGGTGCTATTACTGAAAATGATATCACACTAGCAAGTGCATCAAATGCTATTGTCATTGGTTTTAACGTAAGACCAACTGCAGCAGTTAAGCAATTTGCAGATGGTCAAGGTGTTGAAATTCGTTTATATAACATCATTTACCGTGTTCAAGAAGATATTGAAGCTGCCCTTAAGGGTATGTTAGCACCAACATTTGAAGAAATCGTCACTGGACAAGCCGAAGTTAGAGAAACATTCAAGGTATCTAAAGTTGGTACAATCGCTGGATGTTATGTCACTGATGGCATCATCAAACGGGATGCACTCGTTAGAGTCTTAAGAAATGGCGTGGTTGCATATGAAGGCAAGCTTGCTTCGCTCAAACGTTTTAAGGATGATGTGAAGGAAGTTAAGTTTGGCTATGAATGTGGTCTATCAATTGAAAATTATAATGATTTAAAGATCGGTGATGTCATTGAAGCTTCACAAATGAAGGAAGTAGAGGTGGACTAATATGTCTGTTACAACAGATCGTTTAGCAAGTTTAATCCAAAGAGAACTCGTCACAATCGTCAACAGAGAAGTCAAAGATAAGAGCTTTGGATATATTAATTTAACAGAAGTCAAAGTTACAAAGGATTTATCATTTGCTAATATTTATTACACGATTTTATCAGATGAAACAGAAAAAATCGAAAAGTCAAAACAAGCTCTAGAAGCTGCAAAAGTGACGATTCGTATGGAACTAGCAAAGAAAATCAAAAATGTTCGAAAAATACCAGATTTAGTCTTTAAATACGATGAAGCACTAGCATATGGTAATCATATTGACAAACTTTTAAAAACAATAAAGTAACTTCGGTTACTTTTTTTGTCAATTGATGATGATATAATAATGAAGAGGTGTTTAGTCAATGTTTGCACAAGTCATATTAGATATCAAACATGAAGAAGTCAATCAAATGTATGACTATATCGTACCAAAAGACATGGTGCCTTTTTTAGCACGAGGTATGCGTGTGATGGTACCTTTTGGTGCACAAACACGTCTAGGGATTGTATTTGATGTAATTCAGCAAAGTAATGATGCAACAAAACCAATTTTAGATGTTTTAGATCCAACACCTGTGATTGATGATGAATTATTTATGATGATGGATGACTTATATCAAAGCACTTATGCATTAAAAAGTGCAATTTTTCAAACTGTTTTACCAAATGAAATCATGATGAATTATCAAAAGAAAGTACATCTTTTAGATGAGCAAAAATGTCCTAAAGATTTACTACCTTTTTTCAACCATCAAAAGATTTGGGTACTAAAGAAAAAAGATCAATCCTTTTACCCTAGATTAAAGCGTCTTCATGATCAAAATGTCATTAAAATAGAACGCATCATTAAGCAAAAAGAACAAGAAAAATTAGAGACAGCATATCGATTAAATGAACATCATACATATCAAAAGATTAATAACTATGAATCTATACTGGATCAATTCAACAATGAACAGATCATTACAAGGAAAACACTGTTAGAAAAAGGTGTTTCGATATCTAGTATTAAAACATTATTAAAACATGCTGTACTTATAGAAGAAAAGCAAGTTTTAGTGCGTGACATAAAGCATATATTTGACCTTAAGGATAAAAAGGTTATGTTAAATGATGCACAAAATCATGCAGTGAAAATGATTGAATCTCATTTTAAAAAGCCATCCATTTTCTTACTAAAAGGTGTGACGGGATCAGGTAAAACAGAAGTTTATTTGAGCTTGATAGAAAAGGTAATCAGCCAAGGTAAAAAAGTATTATACTTAGTGCCAGAGATTACTTTAATAGGACCAGCAGCTCAAAGATTAAAATCAAGATTCGATGATGTTCAAATTTATCACAGTGGTTTATCTAAAGGTGAGCGTTACGATGCTTATCAAAACATTTTAAGTCAGAAAGCATCCATTGTTTTAGGTACAAGAAGCGCAACCTTTTTACCCATTGATGATTTAGGTTTAATGATCATGGATGAAGAACACGATCAAAGCTACGTACAAAAAGAAGGCGTGATGTATCATACAAGAAATCTTTTAATCAAACGCGGATTATATCATAGTATACCTCTTGTATTGGGCTCTGCAACGCCATCTATAGAATCCATGTATCATGCCAAAGAAGGTACTTATCATTTATTAGAATTAAAGGACCGACCTTTTTTTCTGCCACAACCAAAACTATATTTTGTGGATATGAAACATGAACTTAAACAAAATAATACATCTGTTTTTTCAAATCTATTACTTGAAAAAATGAAGGATCGACTGATTAAAAAAGAACAAACAATGTTATTATTTAACAGAAAAGGATATGCACCATTTGTGCTTTGTAGAAGCTGTGGTGATGTACCAAAATGTCCACATTGTGATGTATCACTAACTTACTATAAAGATTTGAACACACTAAAATGTCACTATTGTGGCTATGAAAAACCATTTGATACAACATGCGCTTTATGTAACGAGAAAAAAGTAAAAGAGGTTGGTGTAGGTATCGAATACATTGAACATATGCTTAAAAAAGCATTACCAGAAGCCAAAGTTCTTCGTATGGATCAGTATACAACAAGACTCAAAAATGCACATGAAGATTTGTGGCATCAATTTCTAACTGAGGATTATGATATCTTAATCGGCACTCAAATGATTGCTAAAGGACTTGATTTTCCAAAAGTCACATTATCAGCAGTACTGATGGCAGATATGTTACTAAAAGTCCCTTCCTATGAAGCTTCAGAATCAACATTTAATTTACTCACTCAAATTACAGGTAGATCAGGTAGATTTTTACCAGGTGAAGCGATCATTCAAGGATACCAATTGGATCATTATGCAATCAAATCTATTGAAAGTGGATATGATACTTTCTATGAAGAGGCTATTAAATATAGACATTTAGCTCAATATGCACCTTTTAAAGAAAACGCGACACTCCTTATTACAGGATACAACTTCCTAAAGACATATCAGCATGCGTTTTATTTAAAGAAAATGTATCATAGTCAAGGGTATACCGTTTTAGGTCCTTCCTTTGCACTTATTAAAAAACTAAAAGATCAATATCGAATGACTTTAACATTTAAGGCGAAAAAGCTTGATGTAAAAAACATCATAGAAACCAAAGAAAAGTATGCACAAAAAGACATATCAGTGATTTATTATCCAACACTAGATATTTTGTGAGGTGAGAGGATGAAAATTGTATTTATGGGTACACCAAGCTTTGCTGTACCAATCTTAAAAATGCTTCATCAAAAGCACGAAGTGTGTCTTGTTGTCACACAACCAGATAAAAAAGTCGGTCGAAAAAAAATCATGACACCATCAAAAGTAAAGAAAGAAGCACTTGATTTAGGACTTGAAGTTTTTCAACCAGAAAAACTCAAAGATAACTACCAAAAGATTATCGACTTGAAACCAGACTATTTGGTGACTGCAGCTTATGGTCAAATGCTACCTAAAGCTTTAATTGATCAAGTGACATGTCTTAATGTTCATGGTAGTATATTACCTAACTATCGTGGTGGAGCTCCGATTCAATACGCGCTCTTTGATGGTCTAAAAGAAACTGGTGTCACGATTATGTATATGGCTTTTGAAATGGACAGCGGTGACATCATTAAACAAGGCAAATTACCTATCTTAGAAAGTGACGATTACGAATCACTCTCAGAGAAGCTTTCATATTTAGGGGTTAAGCTACTTGATGAGGTTTTAGAAGATTTAAATCATGGTATCATTCATCGCACACCTCAAGACAAACATAAAGTCACGTTCGCTTATACACTGAAACCGGAAGATGAATATCTGAATTTTCATCAAAGTACAGAACGAGTTCTTAATAAAATTAGAGGATTATCACCAGAACCTGGTGCTTATGCAAGGATTCATGATACACATATCAAAATCTATAAGGCATCAAAAAGTGATATAATAAATAGAGACGTCCTACCTGGTACAATCTTAAGCGTCAACAAAAAATTAGTGATTGCTACGCTTGATGGTGCGATAGAGGTACTTTTAGTTCAATTGCCAGGTAAAAAAATACTCACTATTAAAGATTTTTTAAATGGACAAAACATCATAAAGCAAGGTGATGTTTTCATAGAAGGGATGAAATAAGATGCCTGAAAAGAAAAAACCTAAATTACTTTTTACGAGACAAGAAATGTTTGATTTAAACAAAAAAGTCTTACTTAAACGTGGTGTAACCATTGAAGCGATTGCAGAAATTAGCTATCAACAACAATCTAAATACTCTGATGATGTGTCAAGAGATTTATGTATTGAATCTGTTGAAAAAATCTTATCACTGCGTGATGTGTTTCATCATGTTCAACTCGCGGCAGAAATAGATCGTATGGCAGAAGAAGGCTTATTTCAAGGACCTATTCAAGATATTATTTATGAGGATTTAGGTATGTTTGGTATTGATGAAACCATGGGACTTGAAGTTGCTGGACTATATGGCACGATTGGTCAAACGAATTTTGGTGATATAGATGTCAATAAGCATGGTATCGTAAAAAGACTCAACGATGCAGGCAAAGAAGATGGCATTTGCCACACATTCTTAGATGATATTGTTGGAGCGATTGCTGCAGCTGCATCAACACGTGTTGCACAGGTCATTAATGAAGAAGTCGCAAATGAAGATACAGGTATCAAAAAACTATCTATTTTTGACCTATAACAATTAAAGGATGATCAAAGTGGCAAAAACCAAAAAACAAAGTACCTTTCATCTTAAAACACTTGGCAAAAACATCTTTGCTAAGTTTTTTGGTTTTGAACAAGGTGTAGATATTACAGATGACGTTGGCGTTTTATATCGAAGAAATGTTGTTATAAAAAATATCGTCTTTGTCTCAAACATCATGTACTCAATTATTTTATTTTTATTATCATTTATTCAAAATGAAGTTTCAGATTGGGTCGTTGCATTTATTGCTTTTCCACTCACTTATGTGATTAATAAATTCTTAAAGAAATTAATCAATATGGATCATGAAGATAAGACAAAGCAATCAGTTGCTATGTATGTTGCTGCTTTTTATATTTTCTTCTCATCAATCTTAATTTATGCAAGACTTTATCAAAATGCATACTTTGAGACAGCAGCATATATTCTTATGTATTATGCAGTGGTTGTTATTTCTTTATATCAAGAAAGAAAGCTTTTAGCACAGTCTTTTCAAGGTCTACTAGCACTGCTAACAGTCATTCACTTTATTTGGACATATAATATTCAAAAAATTGTAGGTGAAGAAACAATTATTGAATTCTTACCAAGATTTGTCACACTACCAGAATTTTCTGATATTTTACTTAGAACATTACTCTTTATCTTGTTTTATTTTGTCGTCTATGCGATTGTTTCCATGGGACAATACATGCAAGAAGAAAGAAAAAAGGAACTGATTAAAAGAAGACAGGTTCAAGGCGATTTCTCTCATATCGTTGGTGATTTATTTTCAGTCGTGTTCTCTAGTTCTTATACACTCATGGATAAAAGACATGCTTATCAAGTTCAACAAATGAGTGAAAAGCTTGCTGATTATTACGGATTACCTCAAACAAAAATTGCTTCGATGAAAGAATATGCGATGGTACATCTTCAGTATCAAGAAATCAAAAATTTACTTAATGACATGTCAGCATCTGATGAAAAAACATATGAAACCTTGAAGGAAAAGACAGAATTAGGTGCCCAAATAGCTAAGCGTATGCAGCTTGCTCAAAAATGTGAAGATATAGCACGCGCACATATCGAAGATACATCCAACGAAAAATTCTTAAAAGAAATGCTCATCATTCAACCTGAAATAGAATCTCAAATCATCTTATTATCAGATTTATACATCACGATGCGTGGTCCTAAATCTTATAAAAGACCGATGGCACACAGCATTGTTTTTAAATCATTTCAGACTGATTTAGGTGCTTACTTCGACTATGACTTAAAGGAAAGATTCTTGAAGTTTCACGATGAATTTGCAGAGATGTATAATAATTTTTAAAAATGAGGATATGTCTTGACAAATGATTGAATATCAATTAAAATAAATCGGAAATTAGATAAAAATTAAAATAAGTTTCACTTATTCAGAGCTACAGAGGCGAGTGACCGATGAAGTAGCAGCAACCTATTTGATTAGGTGCTTATCACCAGGGGTAAATCCCATCAATAAGGAAAAAATCCAGACATATGGCGCTTTTCCTTGAAAAGTGCTTTTTTTATCGAAAGGAAGGTAAAGACAAGATGAAAAAATTATTTAGTAGTGAATCTGTGACAGAAGGACATCCAGATAAAGTTGCAGACTATATCTCAGATTCCGTATTAGATGCCATATTAAAAGAAGATCCTAATGCACGCGTGGCATGTGAGACAGCTGTAACCACCAATTATGCACTGCTTTTTGGTGAGATTACAACCACAGCACATATCGATTACGAAAAGGTTGTTAAAGAAGCCATCAAACATATCGGATATGATAAACCTGAATATGGTTACAATGCAGATGATGTCATTGTCGATATCCGTATCAAAGAACAATCACCAGATATAAAAATGGGTGTTGATGAGTCAGAAATAAAGGAACAAGGTGCAGGTGATCAAGGCCTCATGTTTGGTTATGCAAATAACGAAACTATCACACTTTTACCATTACCTATTTATTTATCACATCGATTAGCTGAAAGACTTGCTTATGTAAGAAAAGAGCACATCATTAAAGGACTTCGTCCAGATGGTAAAACACAAGTCACCATTTCTTATAATGAGAAAAATCAACCAGTAAGCATTCATACGGTTGTATTATCTACCCAACATGATCCATTTTGGGATCAAGAAGATCTTAAAAAAGCACTTCATGAACACGTCATTGATCCAGTGCTGTCCTTTTATGATACTGAAAACACTATTTATCAAATCAATCCAACTGGTAGATTCGTGATTGGTGGTCCACACGGTGATGCAGGCTTAACTGGTCGTAAAATCATCGTTGATACCTATGGTGGTTATGCACGTCATGGTGGGGGAGCTTTCTCTGGAAAAGATGCATCTAAAGTTGATAGAAGTGCTGCCTATATGGCAAGATATATAGCTAAAAATATCGTAGGTTCAGGTGTTTGTGATCAATGTGAAATTCAAATTGCATACGCGATTGGTGTTGCTGAACCAGTGTCTGTGTCCATTGATACTTTTGGTACAGAAAAAGTAGATGTTGAAAAAATCGAGAAGGCTGTTAAAGAAAATTTTGATTTGAAACCTGCAGGTATTATTAAAGCACTAGATTTAAAACGTCCGATTTATGCAAAAACAGCAGCATATGGTCATTTTGGTAGAGAAGAAGAAACTTTTTCATGGGAAAAACTCGATAAGATTGAAATATTTAGGAAACTATTATAGAATAGATGTTAGCAGGTGATGATATGGAATTTCTAAAAGCCATTGAAGAGAAACGACAAAGCTTATATAACGGTTACCAAAAAGAACAAAAAACAGCATTTCTCTTTGTAGGTGTTGGTCTTTTACTTGCAGGTATTGGTTTTATCATGACTCAAATGTTTTTGCTTATTCCAGGAATCATACTTTTGCTTGTTGCTGGTGCATTTTTTGGAAAAGCACAGAATCATGCAAGATCCTTTAGAAGAATCGTTAAATCTGAGTTAGTCACAACACTTCTTAAAGAAACGTTTGAAGATGTTTCATATGATCAATTTAGTTTTATTCCAATCTCAACAATTAATCAAACACAAACCATTAAAAGACCTGATCGCTATCATGGTGAAGATTACATGAAGGGTACTTATAAAGGTGTTAAGTTTGAACTATCAGATATTGATTTAAAAGAACGTGTTGAAACAAGAGACTCAAAAGGCAATGTTACTGTCTCTTATCAAACATATTTTAAAGGTCGCTGGTATATCTTTAAATTTGAGAGAAATTTCAATGAGGTTCTAAAAATCATTGAAGGCCGTGGATACCAAGCAAACACGAGAGGTTTAACAAAAATTGATACTGAAATGATTGAGTTTAATAAAAAGTTTGCTATTTACTCAACCACACAGGAGCATGCATTTTATCTCATAACATCATCGATGCTAGAAAAACTCATGGCACTAGAAAAGCTTCATAGAGGTTCAATATTATATTGTTTCCAAGGTAATGAACTTCATATCGGTGTCAATGATAATAGAAATTATCTAGAGTTATCGATTAAAACACCTATTCAAGAAGAAAGCATTAAAGATTTTATTGCAGATATTGATTTAATACCTGCCATCATTAACGAACTACGTTTAGACAGTCAAAAATTTAAAAATAATTCACTATAGAAAGGAATTTAAAAAATGCCAACAGGTCAAATTATTCTTATTGTAGTAGCCATATTATTGGTCATTGTCATCGGATGGATCATTTCAACCATCAATAGTTTTAGAACCATGCTTGTTAAGATTGATGAATCAGAATCAAGTATTGATGTTGCGTTAACAAAACGATTTGATATGTTAACAAAAATGTTTCAAGCAACCAAAGGTTACATGAAACATGAGCAAGAAACATTACAAAAAGTGATTGCTATGCGTCAACCTGCACATGGTGCACCCATTCAAGAAAAACAAGCATTTGCAAATGAAATTTCAAGAGGGTTACAAGCAATTAGTGTTGTTGTTGAACAATACCCAGATTTAAAAGCAAGTACAAATGTAAACAAGCTTATGGATGCAACATTAGAAGTTGAAGAAAACCTTCAAGCATCACGCCGCGTCTATAATTCAAATGTTTCATATTATAACCAGAAAGTTGTTGTATTCCCAAGCAATGTGATTGCTAATTGGAAGAAGTTTACAAAACGTGCATTCTTTGAAGCGGAAGCAGTGAAAAGAGAAGACGTTAAATTTGATTTCTAATCTCATTTAAACGGTTTATCATGCGATATTAAAGTCCTATACCATAGGACTTTTTCTTTTTTACTTAAAATCCCATAAACAGGAAAATTGCTTGTAAAAACCCCCTTATTATAGTAATATAATAAATGACGCAAAGGAAGTGTATGTATGCTAAAAAAATGGTTTGATCCAGGTAAAAAAGAATTAAAAGAAGCAAAGAAAATCGCTGATCAGGTTTTTCTATTAGAAGATCAAATGGCAGGTTTGTCAGATGATGCATTAAAAGATTTAACTTTACAATTTAAAAAAAGATATCAAGAAGGTGAGTCTCTGGATAGTATTATGCCAGAAGCTTTTGCTGTTGTGCGTGAGGCATCTAGAAGAGTCACGAAACTTTTTCCATATTATGTCCAAGTTTTAGGTGCAGTAGCTATATTCCATGGCAACATCGCAGAAATGAAAACCGGTGAAGGTAAAACATTAACAGCCGTCATGCCTGCTTATTTAAGTGCACTAAACGGAGAAGGTGTACACATTGTTACAGTCAATGAATATTTGGCTAAACGTGAAGCTGAAGGTGAAATTGGAGATTTATTCCGTTTCTTAGGATTAACAGTTGGCTTAAATGTTAGAGACTTAACACGTGAACAAAAACGTGAAGCTTATGACTGTGATATTTTATATTCTACCAACTCAGAATTAGGATTTGACTATTTACGTGATCATATGGTGCTTTATGCTAAAGATATGGTTGCGCAACGTGGTTTGAATTTTGCGATTATTGATGAGGTTGACTCCATTTTAATCGACGAAGCGAGAACACCACTTATTATCTCTGGTGGTTCAAAAAATAATCATAATTTATATCAAGCAGCTGATAGATTTGCAAAATCCATTAGAGATGAAGATTTTGAGATTGACTTAGAGTCAAAAAGTATTGCGTTAACACCATCAGGTATCGCTAGAGCAGAACAAGTCTTCCAATTAGATAACTTATATGATTTAAAACATGTGACACTCGTGCATCATATTAATAATGCACTGCGTGCAAATCACATTATGGCAAGAGATAAAGAATATGTTGTTGATAATGGCGAAGTTTTAATCGTTGACCAGTTTACTGGTCGTATTTTAAGAGGTCGTCAATTTTCTGAAGGATTACACCAAGCCTTGGAGGCCAAAGAAGGTGTAGACATCAAGAAAGAAACGATTACAGTCGCAACCATCACTTACCAAAATTTCTTTAGAATGTATAAAAAACTATCTGGTATGACAGGTACAGCGAAAACTGAGGAAGAGGAATTTAGAGATATTTATAACATGGATGTCGTTGAAGTGCCTACAAACGCACCAGTCATTCGTTTAGATGAACCAGACTATTTATACGCAACCATGGAAGAAAAATTTGAAGCACTCATTCAAGAAGTTGAAAGAAGACATAGCGTAGGCCAACCAATGCTTATTGGTACGATTGCAGTTGAAACATCTGAGGATTTATCAAGACGTCTTAAAGCAAGACGTATTCCACATGAAGTCTTAAATGCGAAAAACCACGAAAGAGAAGCTGAGATTGTTGCTAAAGCTGGTCTTAAAGGCTCTGTAACGATTGCAACCAACATGGCTGGTCGTGGTACCGATATTAAACTTGGTGAAGGTGTCGTTGAACTTGGTGGCTTAGCAGTCATTGGTTCAGAAAGACATGAATCAAGACGTATTGATAATCAGTTAAGAGGTCGTGCAGGTCGTCAAGGGGACCCAGGTTACTCAAGATTTTATATATCTGCAGAAGATGAACTTATGCAACGCTTTGGCGGTGAGTCCTTTAAAAATAGAATTGCGATGCTTCAAAGACTAAATACAACAGGTGAACCACTAGAATCTAAAATTTTCTCAAGATTTGTTGCTGGTGCACAAAAGCGTATTGAAGGCAACAACTTTGATATGCGTAAAAACGTCTTAAAATATGATGATGTACTACGTAAACAAAGAGAAATTATTTATAAAGAAAGACGTGATGTGTTAGTTCTTGAGTCGATTGAACCACAGGTACGACAAACCATACGATCAAGCATCACCAAAACCTTAAGACAGTTTATTCGTCCAGTTGGTAAAAACCAATTTGACATTGATGATGATAACATTTTGGCAACATTCAACGGGAATATCTTTATGCCTGACACGCTCAAAAAAGAAGTCATAGAAACAATGGATGAAAAAGCACTCGAAGATTATATCCTTGACTTAGCTGAAAAAGAGATAGATCGTAAAAAAAACATGGTACCAGAAGAAGTCTTTAATGAATTTTTAAAAGTGGTCATGCTACGTGTCATTGATACATATTGGACAAGACATATTGACCAAATGAGTGAATTAAGACAAGGTGTTACTTTACAAGCATATGGTCAACAAAGCCCGCTAGTAATGTACCAAAAACAAGGCTTAGAGATGTTTAATACGATGATTGAGCATATTGCAAGAGATATCACAAGATATGCGATTAGAGCTCAAATTCAATACAATCAAGAGCGTGAAGCCGTTGTTAAAAATACACAAACAAATGAAGGCAGAACAGATCTAAAACCTAAGAAACCAAAAATGAGAAAAAACCGCAGTCAACGTAATTTACCTTGGCGATAAGGAGGTGTTTTTGTGGAAACATATGAAGTCAATAAACTCATACAAAATTATAGAACATCGATCGATGATTTAAAAAAAGCCATTGATCCACAAAAACAAGAAGAGACACTTAAAGCTTTAAATCTTGATATGCAAAAACCAGATTTTTGGTCAAATACTAGAGCTGCAAAACAAGTTACTCAAAAAGTGGCTGGTATTAGACAAAAACTAGATGATTTTTATGCATTAGAAAAAAAACTTAAAAATCTCATTGATTGGTTCGAAATCAGTGAAGAAGGTACTGAAGAATGGTCAATTTTAGAAGATGATATTGATACATTCACAAAAGAGCTTAGAGCATTTGAAGTAGAAATACTTCTTAATGGTCCATATGATCAAAGTAATGCGATCATTGAGCTTCATCCAGGTGCTGGTGGTACAGAATCTCAAGATTGGGCAGATATGCTTTACCGTATGTATACAAGATATGCTCAAAGAAAACGTTATAAGATTGAAGTGCTAGATTATCAACCAGGTGATGAAGCAGGAATCAAAAGTGTTTCACTACTCATCAAAGGACCTTATGCCTATGGCTATTTGAAAGCTGAGCGAGGTGTCCACCGTCTGGTAAGAATCTCACCATTTGATTCTAATGCGAGAAGACATACATCCTTTGTATCACTGGATGTCATGCCTGAAATCGATGATGAAATCGATATTGAAATCAAGGACGAAGACTTAAAAATCGATGTATATCGCAGTGGTGGTGCAGGAGGGCAATCGGTAAATACGACAGATTCTGCTGTAAGAATCACACATTTACCTACCAACATCGTTGTCACATGCCAAAATGAGCGCTCACAACTCAAGAATAAAGAACAAGCCATGCGTTATTTAAAAGCTAAACTTGTTCAAGAAGAAGTTAGAAAACAAGAAGAAGCTTTAAAATCAATTAAAGGTGAACAAAAAGATATTGCATGGGGCTCACAAATTAGATCTTACGTGTTCCATCCCTATCAAATGGTTAAAGACCACAGAACAAATTATGAAGTTTCACAAGTCGATCTTGTCATGGATGGCGAAATCGATGGCTTTATTAATGCTTATTTAAAAGCAGGTGACACATATGAATAATCAAAGAAAAATCGAATTTATAGAAATCACAGCAGGGGTTACCCTGCTTTCCTTAGGTTTCTATTTTTTCTTATTACCACTAGGACTTGTTATCGGTGGTGTGATGGGGGTTGCAGTTATTTTAAAAGATATCATCCCTGTTTCAATTTTTATGTATATAGCAAACACCATTTTATTATTTATCGGACTTATTTTCTTGGGCAAGAAATTTTTCCTTAAGACGATCTATGCAACCTTATTATCACCAACGATCATTTTTGTCTTAGAATTACTCATTCCAAATAACTATTTCATGAAATTTATGACCGAAAGTCCACTTTTAATTGGTGCATTATTTGGTGGACTATTTGTCGGTGTTGGTTTAGGCATTGTTGTGAGAAATAACGCAACAACTGGTGGTATTGATATTATTCAACGTATCATGAATAAACTTTTACATATCCCTTTTTCAACAGCAATGTATTTAACAGATGGTATCATCATTTTTATAGCAATGCTTATTAACTTTCAATTAGGACTTTACGCTGTAGCATCAATGATTTTATCAGCGATTTTAGTTGATCGTTTTGCTATTGAAGGTAAATCTGGATATACAGTCTTTATTGTCACCGATCATCCAAAAGACATGCAAAAAAAGATTTATGAGAAAATCGATCGTGGCATCACCAAAGTCAAAGTAGTTGGTGGTTTTTCGAATCAAGAAAAAGAAATGATTATTTGTACGGTTGAAAGAAGAGAACTCTATTATTTTAAAGTCGTCATCAAAGAAGCAGACCCAAAGGCTTTCACATTTGTAACAAAAACCAAAGAAGCGATTGGCTATGGATTTTCGAGAGGTGAAGCACTATGAATCGTAAATTAGGTATTTTATTTTTAATCTCCGTACTCTTAGCTTTTTTAGCAGGTTATTTTATCGACAGTTTAGTACCATCGATCAGAGAAAATAACGCAGAAGATATGATTTCATTCATTGAGGAAGAGCTTGAAAACTATTATTACTATGATTTAGATGACGATATGAAGCATCAAGCGTATATCAACTCAATTCGTGCTGCAATAGACACCTATGCATCTTTAAATAATGATCCATACACACGTTTAATCAGCGCACCAATGAATGGTATCCCAAGAAGTGATGAATCCTTTATCGGGTTTGGTATTTCATTTATCTATGAAGATGAAGGCTTATTAGTGAATGACTTAATAAAAAACAGTCCTGCGATTGGTAAGTTAATACCTGGTGACATGGTTATTGGTCTTAGATCAAACAATGAAGATATTTATTTTTATACAATGACACAAGATGAAGTTTACCAATTATTAAGTGGTAATGTGGATGAAACGAAAACGCTCATCGTAAAAACAGCTGATGATGATGTGATTTATGTAGACATCACATTATCAAATATTGAAACACCAACCGTTTATACACTTTCATTAAATCAATCTGATATCGCATATATCAAAATTGATACTTTCTCACAAAGCATAGATGATGTAACAATTGGTAGTGCTGTGCTTTTCGATCAAATATTAAGAAGTTTAGAAGAAACCATATTGAATGGACAAGAAAGAACACTCATTTTGGATTTAAGAGATAATCCAGGTGGCGCTTTATCAGCGCTTCATAACAGTAATGAACAAGGTGTCATCCGTGGCATTGTGCAACAACTTTTACCACTTAATACGGATTTACCATTATTTAGCTTAGAATCATATGCAGGAACTGATATCTTCTATGGTGGACTTTCATCCAAAAAGCCATATGATATTAAAGTTTTAGTGAATGAACATAGTGCATCAGCAGCAGAAGTGTTAGCTGCTGCACTTAAGGTTGGAGAAAACTATACGCTTTATGGCAGTGAAACATTTGGAAAAGGCGTTTATCAAAATCAACGTTTCTTATTTGAATCAAGAGGTGTTAACTACTATTTATCTTACACAGAAGGTCCATGGTTTTATGGTGATCGGATGAGTGTCATTGACACACCTTTAGAAGTTGAACCAATCACGCAACAAGGTATCAAAACATTATCACCGATGATTTATCCAGGTGAAATGAGCTTAGATCAAGTTTCAAATCTATTATCATCCTATCAAAAGTTTTTAAATATCTATTTTAACTATGAAGGCTTAGATAAGCTTAGAACAGATGGATATTTTGATCAAAAAACAGCAGATGCAATCCTTTTATTTACGACATTAGAACATACATCTTTAACGAGTGAACTTTCAAGAGATGTCGCATTAACGATGGATAGAGTATATAGAGAATTACTACATGATTTAAGTAATGATCATCAATTAAATGAACTCATTGGAGTGATTTTATCATCGTGAAAAAGATTATAAGCATTGAAAAACGTAAAAAAGGCTATATGGTTTCATTTGAACATGAAACCTTTTTGGTTTTTCCAGAAGTCTATATAAAACATCATTTAAAACCTGGACTAGAGCTAACAGATGAAGATTTTTTAGCTTTTATGGAAGATCATATGTGGACGACTTATCTAGATATGGGTCTTATTAAACTAAGAAAAATGATGACTGTGCAAGAAATGCGCACTTTTTTAATAGAAAAAGGTGCCAAAGAAGGTTTGGTTAAGCAACTCATTTTTTATATGATAGATCGAAAATATTTAAATGATATGCATTATGTAAAAACCTATATTGAATTAAAAAAGTACCAAGAAGGGCCACTCATGATCGCACATAAACTTAAAGATAAAGGCATATCAGATGCACTGATTGAAAGTTATGTCTTTGGTTATGATGAAAAACAAGTATTATACACCTTAATATCTAAGAAAATGCAATCGGAAACTAAAAAATCTAAAAAACAGACACTCATGAAATTAAAGGAAACTTATCTTAAAAAAGGCTTTAACCTTGAAATCGTTGAATCTTTATTGCATGAATTATCACATTTATACCAAGGTGATGAAAAAGCACTTTTAGAAAAAGATTATCAAAAAATCAAGCAAAAATTAATGAAACATTATGAGGGTTATGATCTTAAAAAACGTCTGAAGGAAAAGCTATATCAGAAAGGCTACGCACTTGATGATATAAAAGAAATCATGAGAGAGGATGAGTAACCTTATGAAATTATGGAAAAACGGTCATTTTTACAGTTTGAGAAATCCTAACGAGGTCTTTTATAATGTAGTTACACATGATGGACTGATTGTTGATATAAACGCAAAAGAAGATCCTTTCTTATATGATGAAATCATTGATATGAAAGGGTGTTATGTCTATCCAGGCTTTGTTGATGCACATATGCATTTGTTGGGATATGGTCAGATGCTATCAAGACCTAAACTTTTTCAGATAAAAAGTAAAGAAGAAGTCATCACAATTATAAAAGCACATTTTCGTAACGAACCACTATTTGCAGAAGGTTATTTTGAATGCGGTTTAACCAAAGATGACTTAAATCAGATTTCAAGCACATACCCAATCTATATTAGACATAATGATTATCATAGCATTACAGTAAACGATGTCGTTTTAAAAAAAATGAAGTTAATGCATGATACAGGTGTTTTAACAGAAGAACTTGCAGTTAAAGCTATGGATACCTATCCAAAATATGATGATGAGGGCTTAGATTACATCTTAAAATTATCGATTGAATCGCTTTATCGATATGGCATCACAGGTGCACATAGTGATGATTTATACTATTTCAATGGTTTTAAGGATACAGTCAAATCATTTGAACGTGTCTTAAAGACACATCCTTTTAGAGCACATTTACTCATGCATCATGAAACAATTGATGATTTTATGGCATCTGGAAGACCTTTTTTAGATCAATCACCCTATTTACAATTAGGTGCTGTAAAAATGTTTTATGATGGCACACTTTCTTCTAAAACAGCATACATGTCAATGAAATACAAAGACCAAGATCAACACGGTATCATTGTAAATACAAAAGAAGGATTTATTCAACTTGTTAAAAAAGCAAGATCCTTTGGCTTACCTGTTGCCATTCACGTGATAGGTGATCAAGGCTTTGATGAAGTATTAGATATCCTAGAAGCCTATCCTCCTAAAAAGGGAATGCTTGATAGACTTATTCATACACCATGGGTAAAAGCATCAACACTTAAAAGACTTAAAAATATAAAGCTTACGACAGATATACAACCTCAATTTTTATCCTCTGATTTACCCTGGGCATTGTCTTATCTATCCAATGAACCAGATTACATTTTTCCCTGGAAATCACTTTTAAATACGGGTATTAACCTAGCAGGAAGTAGTGATGCTCCTGTTGAAATACCTAATCCATTACTAGGTATCTATGCAGCTACAAAAAGAGTTTCAGATCATGATCATAAAGTCTATCAACCACATGAAGCTTTAACACCTTTTGAAGCGATAACGCTTTACACAAAAGGGGCTAATTATAATGCTGAGCATACCAATAGAGGATATATAGATATTGGCTTTATCGCTGATTTTTCTGTGTTCAAAAATGATTTACTCAATACGGATTTAGAGCGATATAAAGAAGATTTGGTTTATATGACTGTCATTGATGAAAAGATTGTTTTTAGATCCCTTAAATAAGGCATAAGATTTGATTAATCATAGATAGATTGTTAAAATAATTTTGAAATCAAAGTAAATGTCGAAGGGTTGAAAACATGAAAATTGAGTTTTGGTTAGATTATTTAAGTCCAGAGTGCTATAAACAACATCAAGCACTTGAACTCCTATTTAAAAAATACACATTTAATGATTTAGAACTGCTATATCGCAGTTATGAACTCATACCAAACATCGATTTAGAAAACAATCAGACATTAGAAGATGTATTAATGAAACACCACATCATCAGCTATGATGAAGCTAAAGCACTCGTTAATGGTTATTCAGATTATATCAAACCTGTTAAAGTTCATGATGTACATCGTATCTCACATTTAGCAAAAAGAAGCAATGTATCTTTCGAGTTTAACCAAGCTATTTTTAAAGCTTATTATCAAAATTTTAAAGACATAAGTGACCCCAAAGTACTCATTGAAATTGGTACTAAAGTTGGGCTTAAAAAAGAACAAATTGAACATGTTCTAGCATCAGATATGTTTCATGATGCAGTCTTATTAAATCGTGAAAATGCGACCATCAAAGGTATTTTTGATGTACCTCATATACGTATAGATGGAAAGATTAGACTTAAGGGTTATCATAGCGATGAACAAATGATCGAAGCGATATCTTTAGCATCCATTAAGTATCAAGAAACAGATTTTTGTGAAGGTGAACACTGTGATAGAAAGAAGGCTATTTAAGTCTTTTTTTCTTTATTTCAATAGTATTTTTCTCTATTTTATGGTATAGTTATAAAGGTTCAAAAAGAATTGAGGAGAAACATGAATATTTTATTTAATGAATTAGAGATTAAAAAAGAGACGAAAGAAGCCATAGAAGCGCTTGGACTCGTCGAAACAACAGCCATTCAACATCACGCGATTCCCCGTATGTTAAAGGGTATTGACCTCATTGGTCAAGCACAAACAGGTACAGGGAAAACATTTGCATTTGCGATTCCGATTTTAGAAAAGATTGATACGACAAAACATCACATTCAAGCATTAGTTATTTGTCCAACAAGAGAACTGACGCTTCAAGTATATAAAGAGTTTTTAAAATTAGTCAAGTTTAATAAAGCAGTGAAGGTCACTTCCATTTATGGTGGGGAATCATATAATAAGCAATTTAAGGCACTTGAAAGCCATCCACAAATCATTGTCGCTACTCCAGGTCGTGCGATTGACCACCTAGAGCGTGGCACGATGGATTTTTCGCATTTAGAAATCCTTGTCATGGACGAAGCAGATGAGATGCTAAAGATGGGTTTTCAAGAGGATTTAGAAAGACTCTTAAAAGATACACCAGCGAGTAGACAAACTGCATTATTTTCAGCAACGATTCCACCATTTATTAAAAAAGTCGCACAAAATTATCAAAAAAACCCAGAAACCATCAAAATTGAAGCAGCAACACTCACTGTTGATAAAGTCGAACAATTTTACTACATGGTTAAAAAGCATGATAGAGATCAACTTTTAATAAGAGTACTTGATTATTTTGATCCAGCATCAGCGATTATTTTTACAAACACAAAGATGGATGCTGATAACTTAGTTGCCTTTTTACAGAAACAAGGCTACGAAGCAGATGCACTTCATGGTGATTTAAAGCAATCACAACGTGATTATGTGATGAATCGTTTTAGATCTAAAAAGCTAACTTATTTGATTGCAACAGACGTTGCAGCAAGAGGTCTTGATATTTCACACGTTGATGTTGTCATCAACTATGAAATACCATTTGAAGATGAAATCTATGTGCACCGTATTGGTAGAACAGGGCGTGCAGGTAAATCAGGTATTTCTGTATCACTTGTTTATCCATCAATGAGAGGTAAGCTTCAGCTGATCGAAAAGTTTATTAAAACTAAAATGCAAGAACTTCCTTATCCAACAGAAGAAGATATCAACGAAAAAAGACAAGCTAAAAACTTCAAGCACATCCTATCAATGATTACTAAAAATGAAGCAATGCACCAAGATACTTTAGATAAATTACGTGCCCAAGGTTTAGATGATGAAACGATTATTCATGGTCTACTATCACAAATATCTATAGAAAAAAAGACCTATGATACGATCGAAGCACCACAAACTAAACGTAAAGAAATTGAGCAATATACACGCAATCAATCATCATCTAAAAAAGGTGATCGAGGGTCTAAAAATCGTGGCGGTGCATATAGACGTGCTATCATAAATCTAGGTAAAGAAGATGGTATTCGTCCTGTATCACTCATTGATTTCTTTAAGAAACATGCGGATATGTATCCTAAAAATGTAGGGGATATCATCATCTATCCAAAAGAAACAGAATTACAAATTCACCCACTTGCTACAAAAAGATTAGAGCTATTAAACGGAAAACTGTTTAACGGCAAGAAAATCAAGGTACAAGTCTTAAAAGATAAATAGCATTAAACCATTCAAAATATGATTATTTCATGATACAATGTATTATATAATCATATTTTTTTATTTTTATAAAAATAAAGGAGGATCAAATGGCACATTTATTTGACACGATTAATCCGAATTTTTTCAGTGTGCTTTCCTCCCCGAATAAGAAAACTTATATCGATTGTATATTTATTATTTACCAGTCAATCGATACCATCGAGGATGCTTTTCAGGGGGATCGAGAATATATTATCCAGCGTTTAATTGATTATTTTGATGAAAACACATCAGATGAATTTCTTGATACTGAAGCAGATGAACAGGCAAGAACATCTAGACAAAAAGCAGTCCATGTCATCAATGTCCTTAAGAAAAATGGTTGGCTCGGTGAAGAAGAACTTGGTGATTATAAAACATCACTTAATCTATTTGATTATTCCATTCAAGTCATTGATACATTAGAGCGTATTAAAGAAAACAGACAGTCTGAATATACAGGTGAAATATTTACTGTGTATTCTCTTTTGTCTTCTTTTAATTTAGATGAAGGTATTGGTGTTTTAGAACAAGCCTATCAAAAGACAAATGACATCTTAAGGAAGCTTAAATCACTTAAGGCAAATATTTATCGTTACTACTACGATATTACGAAAAAGCAATCTAAGCACGATTTACAAAAACTATTAGAGAAACTACTTGTTGAATATAAACAAAACTTTTTTGATAGTGCATACTATAATTTAAAAACAACGGATTCCTTATCTAGATATAAACGATCCATTTTAGAGATCATCAATAAAATCTTAAATGATGAAGAAATGATGGATAGCCTTGCTCAAAAGGTTTTAACATTAAAACGTATTGATGATTATAATGATGGCTTCCATTATGTTGAAGACCGCTTACGTTATATCACAGATAGCTTTACAGCATTAGAACATCTCATTTTAGCAATTGACCGCAAAAATGAGCAATATATTAGTGCGGCAGCAGCTAAAATTCTATTTTTTACAAATCAATCAGACGACATTGAAGGTATTTTCAATAGACTCTTTAAGATAGTCATTGGTCAAAGAGATTTCGATTACACAGCACTATTCAACTTAACTCAAGCAAGAAATCTAGACACCTATTCACTTTATAATCAACGACGTATGCGTCAAGATCCAGTGCCTGAAGAAATACTATTTGATGAAGATTGGATTTCTGATAGTTATCGTCAAGAAAAGATTAAAGCACTCCTCAAGAATAATATTTATGGCAAAAAGGAAATTGATGAGCATGTGAAGCATTTAATCAAAGATAAGAAGTTTATAGATGCATCGGACGTTCTTCTTGAAACACAAGAAGATTATGTGAAACTCATCTTGATTTTCTTGTATTCAAAATCAGTCGGTATGCATTACGATGTTGAAGTCTTAAACAAAGAAGTGAAAAATAACTTTGTCACATTCCAAAATTTCAGAATTAAAGAGGTGAGACGATGAACAAATCACAAGCTCTAAAGCAATTTAATGAAGCATATAGCATATTAAAAGAAGGCGAGAAAAGTAATTTTTCACGCATTGTTAATAAATTATTCCAAGTGAATTTTTTAACGAAGAAAAAGCCAGGCGATACCAACGATTATCGTTTCATTCTTGCATACAAAGAAGCATTCGAATCATTTTTCCAATTATCAGATTTCAGTTTAAACGTTCATAGAGATGAAGAAGTTGTTTATATCCAAAATGATAATCAATTCAACCATATGCGTTTAAGAAAAACTGAAAGCATCCTAATCTTAGTGATCAGAATTATTTACCAACGTAAAAAAGATTATGTCACTTTAGATGAAAACGTGGAAATCTTCCTTCATGAAATACATGCAGAACTTACACGTATTGGTTATTTGGATCATAAACGTATTACCAAAGATAAATTAAAACCTGCTTTATCTTTTTTAAGAAATTATAACATCATCGATTATATTGATCGTGGCTTGCATGATGATGCGCGTATTAAGATTTATCCTACGATTTTATATATAACAAATCTTGATTCAATTAAAGAAGTCATTCAAAAACTTGATGGCTACATGGAATCTGAAGGAGGTGCAGTAGACGATGAAGAAGTTGACGAAGATTAAGTTAGTCAATTGGCATTTATTTACAAACCAAACCATCGATATTAAAGATAATGCACTGATTTCTGGTGAAAATGGATCAGGGAAATCTACACTACTGGATGCACTTCAATATTTATTTGTAGGTGGACGCAGTGGTTCTAAATTCAATATTGCAGCAACCGATGATGCAAAAAGAACATTAGAAGGTTATATTCGTGGCCGCATTGGTGCTGAAAACAAAGAATATTTAAGACCTGGCGATGTTGTGTCTCATCTTGCATTAGAATTTTATGATGAACAAAGTAAAAAATTTACAACTATAGGTTGTATGCTTGACCTTCCAAAAGGGGGCACTTTAAAGGAAAGATTTTACCTTTTAGATAACATTTCCATCCATGATGGTCTATTCTTAGAGAAGAAATACCCAAGAGACTTTAAGAGCATGAAGGCTTACCTTAAGTCCATTGAGGTAGATTTCTCTCCTTTTGAGTCTCAAAAGAAATATCGCGACGCCTTAGCACGCTTTTTTGGGATGGATGCAACCAAATATGCAAAAATATTGCCTAAAGCACTCGCATTTAGATCGATTGATTTACAGGCGTTTGTTTTTGAGTTTTTATTAGATGATGATCCGATTGATATTCAATCTCTAAAGAATAATGTTGCCCAATTAAAAAAGATTGAGCAACAAATCAAAAGAGATAAAGAAAAATTAGAGATCCTAGATAAAATCAATCAAACCGGTGAAGATATTACACTTTCAGAACAACAACAAGATATTAACAAGATCGTTGATCAGTTAAACTGGGTTGAAAAGCGTGAATCCTTCATCAAAGAAAACGAAGAAAAATTAGTTTCAATCGAAAAAAGACTAGACTATTTAAGAGATGCAAAAGCGCAAATTGATGAACAAATCGAAGACAGCGAACAAGCCATCTTAAATCTTGAACGAGCAAAAAATGATTCGGATTTATCGAGAACACTTTCACAATACCAAGATGCTCTTACGAAAAAAGCACATGAATATGAAAGTCAAAAAGAGATTTTAACAGCACTTAAACAAACGCTTCAAAAAGAATTTTTAACCATTAAAGAGTTAATTAACCTTATGCCAAATGAAGCCATGAAGGCATTTGTTAATTACTATCAACAAAACGAAGATAACCCAGACTCAGATGATTTACAACATCATTTAGCTGCACTAAACACGGAAGTTTCAGCTTATCTACAAGCTCATTATGCTGAAAAAGATAAAGTGGAATCAGATAAAAGAGATTTATCTGAGCAAATCAGACTTTCACAAACGAGATTAAGTCAACTTAGAAGACATGTTAAGACCTATCCATTTTATGTTGAAAACTTAATTAATACACTTAACCAAGAGCTTTCTAATTACTACAAGAAAGAAGTCTCTGTAAAGCCACTATGTGAACTTATCGAAATCAATGATGAGACATGGAGAAACGCACTTGAGGGGTACTTAAGCTCACAACGTTTTGATATCATTGTTGATCCAAGATATTTTAATGATGCTTTAGAGATTTATGATCGTGTCAAGTTTGAGCAAAAGATTTATGGTGTTGGACTTGTTAACACACAAAAACTAACGAATTTTGAACAAGTCAATCCTGGAACTTTAGCAGAAAAGGTCACATCAGATCACACATATGCGAGATATTATGTCAACATGATATTAAATAACACATATTGTGTATTAAATGTGCAAGACTTAAAAAACTATAATCGTGCGATAACACCTACTTGTATGACCTATAGCAATCATACAGCTCGTCAAATCAATCCACGCACCTATGAAGTACCTTTTATTGGTAATAAGGCTACTCAAATTCAAATTGAACTTGAATCTAAAAACCTTGAACAACTAGAAGCTAAGATGGATAAACTTTATGATTTAACGGATAAGCATGACCGAATTTTACGTCTTTTAAATCAATCAAGATCCAGTCAATTAGTGCATCAAGGACAGCTTAGATTTTTAGATTTAATCAAGCAAACTAGAAAAGAATATACGCAACTCGAAACACATATTCAATCTCTTGGAAAAGATAAAAATCTTCAAAAAATTGATGAACAAATTGAAAAAGAACGTCAAAAGAGAAGAGATTTACGTATCGATTCTGATCAACTTGTTGGTGATATAGCGACACATCGTGATGAAAGACAACGTATTTTAGATCTAATCGATGATGTAAAAGATAAACTAGATCTCTTTATGTCTGCACAAAAAGAACTAGCTAAAAAACATCCTGAAAAACTCAGCTTGGCAAACACTCAATTTTATGCACTCAAATTAAAGCATAAAGAAAATTATGATGCCATTTCTGAATATATTGCTTCATCCAATGTGTCATTAAACACCCAAATCATCAAAGCAAATGCTGATTTAGTGAACTTAATGAAGCAATACATCACACTCTATCATTTTGGTGCTGCACCAGATTTAGAGCATCTCATTTACTTTGAACAAGAAGCTCAAATGATTAGAAATAATAATCTTGTGCGCTATGAACAAGAAGCAACCGAACTTAGAAGAAGCTCTGAAATTGGCTTTAAGGAAGAATTTGTTGGTAAACTTCGTGCATCCATAGAAAATGCCCAACAACAAATCGAAGAGCTTAACTATGCGCTTCAAGATAAGACATTTGGTTCTGATTCCTATCAACTTATTTATAAAGCAAGTGATCAACCCGATTATAAGCTTTACTATGAAATCATTATGGGGAATGATGCGATCAACAAACATACACTTTTCACTGAAGGTTTAACAAAGAAAAACGAGCAAATCTTAATGGAACTCTTCGAAAAGATTGCCTCTAATGATCCAGAATACGATCAACTCACATATAAGTTCTTAGACTATAGAAATTATATGTCTTATGACATTGAAGTGACCAACAAAAATGGTAATAAATCGCTCTTCTCTAAAGTATCAAAAGAAAAGAGTGGTGGGGAAACTCAAGTGCCATTCTACATCGTCATCGCGGCTTCATTCCAACAACTTTTAACAAAAAATCGTCGTGTGGATTCCGGTTGTATCGTTCTATTTGATGAAGCATTTAACAATATGGATGAATCAAGAATTGACGCGATGATGAAATTTTATAATAGCTTAAGCATTCAACTCTTTATTGCTGTACCACCACAACGTGTATCAAACATTATTAACTATGTTAATACATCACTAGTTATTGTGAAGGATAATGATTACGCGATCGTTGAAACGTTTAAAGATGAACGTCTACTTCGCGTTTAAAGGAGAAATAAAGCATGAAACCAATTGAATTAAAAGACATACAAAAGCTACAAGCATCCTATGATCAAAAGCCTGTCCAAAATGCTTTAAGACGTGTATTATCCAAAAATGAATTATCAAACCTATTTGATAAAACAGAAGTGAAACCCAGTGTGCAATTTAAGTTTTCTCATGAAATTAAAACATTACCAGTTACTTATCAAAAGCAAAGTGGTCGCTGTTGGATTTTTGCCGGTCTTAATCTTTTAAGAGAGCAGATTGCAAATCGATTTGAACTTAAAGATTTTGAATTGTCACAAAACTATATTGCATTTTATGATAAACTCGAAAAAATCAATTATTTTATTGAAGTGATGGATGACTTCCTTGAAGTTGATCAAGATGATCGCACATTGCAGTTTTTACTAAAACAAGGTATTCAAGATGGCGGACAATGGGATATGTTTGTCTCACTTGTTGAAAAATATGGCGTCGTTCCCAAAGAAGCTATGGTAGAAACATCCTCATCAAGTAATACTCGTTTTATGAACCAACTTATTAATGTGAAGCTCCGTCAGTATGCTGCAAATGTAAGAAGACTCTACGCTGAAGGAAAAAAAGATGAGATTCAGGCACTTAAAGTAAAAGCATTGGATGAACTCTTTACATTCTTGACTACTAATTTTGGTCTTCCACCTCAAGCATTTGATTTTGAATACATCTCAAAAGATGAGTACAAAATCATCAAAGATTTAAAACCAGTTCAATTTTATAAAGAATACTTAAAAGACACATTAAAAGATTATGTATCTATAATTCATGCCCCAACAAAAGATAAACCATATATGAAAACATATACGGTGAAATATTTAGGCAATGTCATTGGTGGTAGAGAGATAAAGTATTTAAATCTAGAAATTGATGAGTTAAAAGCGCTTGTTTTAAAGCAATTACTCAACAACGAACCAGTATGGTTTGGTGCCGATGTTGCACGATATGGTAATCGTGAACTAGGTGTTTGGGATGATCATTCACTTGATTATGAAACAATGCTTGAAATGAGCCTAACGATGTCAAAGGCTGATGAACTTGATTATAGTCAAGGTGCTATGAATCATGCAATGGTCATTACAGGTGTGAATCAAGATATTTACAAAAAACCTAACCGATGGAAAATTGAAAATTCATGGGGTGATCAACATGGTCAAAAAGGATATTATTTAATGAGTGATACATGGTTTGATCGCTATGTATATCAAGCTGTCATTCATCAAAAGTATTTAACAAAAGAACAACTTGATGCATGGAAAAAAAGCCCAGTAGTCTTAAAACCATGGGATCCTATGGGTTCACTTGCAAAATAAACGAAAAGAGCAATAGCTCTTTTTTTTTAACCTAGTTTTTGATATAATTTCTTTGCCGGGACGTGGCGTAGCTTGGTAGCGCGCTTGGATGGGGTCCAAGAGGTCGCAAGTTCAAATCTTGTCGTCCCGACCATTAAAAAATAAAAAGCGATTGCTCGCTTTTTTTCTTATAATTCACTCACAACAGACACATAATCAGATGTAAGTGTAATCGATAAGTTACCGTTTCTAACTCTAAGTTCATCCATAAAAGCCTTTTGATCAATATGTTCTTTGATTTTTACTAAATACGTAAGCTCGAACATTGTGCCAAAGTCTGTGGTCTTTACTTTTTGAAGTTGAAAACTTTTAACGTATTTTTTAAAGACATCATCGAATACATTACTATAATTTAAGTTCTCAGGAATGATGATTTTAAGTTTTGCATGATTTGTTTGTTCACGGTCTATTTTCAAGAAATTCATTGCAAGCATTAAGATTGAAATAAAAGCCGCGATAATGAATGCGACACCAACATAGCCAATCGCACTTGCTAAAGCAATCCCTACAGTACTTAATACATAAGTGATATCTCTAGAGTCTGCAATTGCTGTTCTAAATCGAACCAGCGCAAAGACCCCAGCCAAACTAAATGCAGCAGCAATTCTGTCAGAGATCAGCAATACAATCACTGAGATAACGACTGGAAGTAAGAAAATCGTTGTCGTAAAAGCTCTATCATAGACACTCTTTCGGTGCGTATAAGCATATACAAGGCTTAGGATAGCTCCTAGGGATGCAGATGTGAGAAGAACGTATAAAATCGTTCTAACGGTTAATTCTGTGACACTAATAGTGATAAAGGATAAAATCATCAGTGTTTCCTCCTGTTAAGTATTGTTGGTATGCTTTACCATATTTTGAAAAACTTTGACTATACAATGTATGTTTTGATAACTTGCTTACGAGCCATAAAGGGAAATTTCGATCTGACTTAACTTCCATGAGCCATAAATCCTTAGATGCAAGAATTGGTAATCCTGAGGTGGATTCAAAAGAGACATTTTTATTTCTAAAGAGAATATCGTGATCAAATGTGACTCTTAAATCATCAGTCTCTGACATAAGTGCAACACGGTCATATTTGATATAAGCCCCAGGTTTTGCTTTATGGATATTTATGAAATAATCAATTTCAGCAAAAATCTGTTTTTGTTCATATGTAGTTAAAATGGGTGTCTTTTGATGGTAGATATAATCTAATGCTTCCTGATATGTTAAATCAAGACGTCTTTTATTAATTCTACCTTCAAATTTCTTTTTGATTTCTAAAAAGACAATATCAAATGGTTCAAGCGGCAGTTTATAGGATCTTAATCTTAGTTTATCTTTATACTTCGGCTTTTGAATGGAATTTCTTATGACTCCATAATCTGGTGTATCAAAGTAAAGATTATGTATTGTATAATGTTCACCATTCTTTGAAAATGGATCATCAATTAAGTACGTTTTAAAATAAGAAAGTAGCTCATCCTTCTCTGAGGTTGTTATAAGATATTTTCTTTCGAATCTGTTAAAAATAGTTGGATTCACTAGGGACTCCTTAAATGTAAATTATGTGTAAAAACCGATTGCCTTTTTTATTATACCACGAAAAGAAAAACATGTGTTCATGTCATTTAGCAGCAAGAAAAAAAAGTTTCTACGATACTTATTTTTGATTAGACAAAACATGTTTTTCATGATAAAATAATTATCGCGACATGATGTGCACCCGTAGCTCAGTTGGATGAGAGCGTAACCCTCCGAAGGTTAAGGTCGCATGTTCAATTCATGTCGGGTGCGCCATCAATGGAGGAATACTCAAGTGGCTGAAGAGGCGGGCTTGGAAAGCTCGTAGGCTGTCAAAGGCGCAGGGGTTCAAATCCCCTTTCCTCCGCCATATGGACTGTATAGGGTATTTCCAACACTTATTTTGGGAATTATACCTATTCTTATAGAAAAACCATCAGCGATGATGGTCTTTTTTTTGGCTTTATTTAGAGATTTTTTCATATTCATCAGGCGTATTATATTTAAGAGATGCATGTGGACGCAGTGTGTTAAAAAAGACAATGTATTCGTCAATAGCTTTTTCTAATTCTTCAAAGCTATTATAGATATGTCGATAGATTTCTTCTTTCTTTAAACTAGCAAAGAAACTCTCAGCTACTGAGTTATCATATGGACAACCTTTTTTTGAAAACGATTGTGTAATTTTGTTTTCTTTGAGTAATTTCTTGAATGATTTGGCCGTATATTGTTGACCTTGATCGCTATGAAATATTAATTCCTTTGGTTTGTTTCTAGATTTATATGTCTTTTTCATTAGTTCGATTGACTCTGATGCTTCTAATGTTTTAGCCAATCTATGGCCTACAACTTTTCTTGAGTATAAATCAATAATAACAATTAAATAATAATGTTCTTTCCTTACACGAATATAGGTGATATCGCTAACCCATATTTTATTTACTTCTGGATAATACTCGGATTTAGACATGATATTTGGTTTATATGAGTATTTTCTTTTATGGTAGTTATTATAGTTTTCATCAGGTTGATTAGGTTTAAGATTCATTTCCTTCATTAATCTCACAACACGGGCGTGACTAATAATGTAATTATCCTTTTTTAATAAGATGCGAATTTTACGGCCGCCAAATCTACCATCTGAATCCTTAAAAATAGATAGTATTAATGGTTTAAATTGATCATCTTCTTCATCAACGAGATATACCGCAGGTTTTCTATTTTTATCATGATAGAATGCAGAAGTGTTTAAATTAAGTACTCTGCAAATTGTTTTGATTGGATATTGCTTTTCTTCCAGTAAGTATACTAAATCAATCTTGTTTTTTTTAGCGATATCAAGATTTGCTATAATGTATTGCTGGATTTGATTTTCTCTATCAAGTTTTTCTATCTTTCTTTGATAATCATAAATTTGTTTTTTACTAGTAGTTAATTCTTGAATTGATTTGTCAGTATGTTTATCAATCCAATTATAGATAGATGTCTTTGGAATACTATAATATTTTGATAAGTTCGATACGCTTTCTCCTTTCTGGTATTTTGCAATAATATTCTTTTTTAATTCTAATGCGTAAATCATTTATTTACCACCTTTCTAATTTTCAACTTTAATATTATACATTAGATGGTATAATTTATAAGAAGAGGTGGCCTTATGTTTGAAACTTGGAATAAAACTAAAATTAATAATCTATCTCAAATAGATATCGAACAGTGGTTCGATGTACTTAATCACGGTCTTGAAGAAGATAGAGGATATGATTTATCAGATCCCAACATAGAGAGTATTAGAGTAGGTATTAAAAAGGATTATATTGATTATTTAAAAAGCTGTAAAATCAATCAAAACTTTTATGCTTATTATATTTTACGAGATGATGGAACGATTGTATCTGTTTGTAGAATAGTGATTGTTGATGGTAATTACTATCTAGAAGGTCTAGAAACACACAGAAACTATTATCAAAAAGGTTTTGCAAGCAAGTTACTTACTAAAGTTTTGTATGAGTTAAAAAGAGACAAACTTAAAACCATCTATTCTATTGTTAGAAATCATAATCATAAGTCATTAAACTTTCATTATAAAAACGGATTTAGTGTAGAAGATAAGGATGATGTAGATACTAAATTTGTCCTAAATGTTGAGGATTATATTAGAAAAGAATTGTTTGATAACTGGGCGAATAACTATAGTAAAAGTGTTATTAAATCAGAACAAGAAGAAACATATCCATTTGCTGGATATTCTAGCATCAAATATCAGATTATTGATATTATAACAAAAAGGTCATTTGCACATATTCTTGATATGGGTGTGGGGACCGGAGAAATCACGAGTCCTTTATACAATTTAGGATATAGTGTAACAGGTGTGGATTTATCAGAAAAGATGATAGATATAGCCAAAAAGAAATTGCCTAATGCAATATTCATATGTGATACTTTCCAAAATTCTTTAACAAAACTGAATACTCAGTATGATTTCATCATATTCAATTATTCGATTCATCACCTTGACTATCAAAGTCAAATAGACTTGCTTCTAAAAATTAATGAGAACCTTAATAGTCAAGGAATAATTATCATAGGTGATGTATCAACAGTAAATACACTAGATATGAATAAACTACATGAAAAGTATGATTCTATTTGGGATGATGAAGAGTATTATCCAATACTAGATATTTATCAAAAAAGTGATTTAAAGAATTATTACAAAATTTCTTATAACAAAATAAACGAAGTAGCTGGATTGTTTGAGTTATTAAAAATATGAACTTATAGCATCATTTATAGTAAACTTAGTATAGAGGTTGTAGTAAAGTTAGTCTAGAGGTTATCAAAAACAGTGATAAAGTCCATAATGACAAGACATCGGATTTCTTAAACACAACCTGAAAAAGGAAGTGTTTTTTTTGATTTTATTGTGGTATAATTTAGTCATTAAAATAATCGATTGGGGGTATTAATATGTTATGTTCAAAATGTGGAAACGAAATGTCTAAAGGTAGTGTGCCTGTTCATCGGGGAAGATTGTATTGGACACCAGTTGAAAGAATACCTTGGAATGTTGCAAAACTACCTAAGGGAAGTGTATCGTTGTCTGAGTTAACACTTACTACTCCGAGAAAAGCTGTCGCTTTTTATTGTGAGCATTGTGAAGTTGTTTTAATACCTGTTAATAAAGAATTAAAATAATCGACACTTACCATATTACAAATTATCTAATAACTTTTTCATTTTGATAAATAGTGTTATATAAGGAAGAGGCAACTAAACATTTTTCAAAGGTTATGTTTAAGAATACCTTTCCTCCGCCATATTAGCACGACAGTGTAGATACAATAGTATCGACTTTAATGAATAGGAAAATAGGGAGATAATCCTTTTTTTCTTTATAATAATACCTATCTATTTTAGGTTTAGCTTTGTGAGTTTAAACGCGCTATCGAAAATGTTAGTATAAAAACACAAAAGGTCAATAAAAAAACGAATGCATAACAAAAACACAATTGATCAAACTGAATTTTTTAAGTTATATTGTACCGTTATCGGCATAATATTGACAGATTTAAAAATCAATGATATACTAATGTTGTGCCGATAACGGCATAATAGAAAGGTGAAATAATGGAATATAAAAATATATCTTATTTTGCAACGAAATGGAACATTAAAGAAAGAAGAATTCGAATACTTTGCACAGAGGGTAGAATTCATGGTGCGAAAAAAGTTGGTAAAACTTGGTTAATTCCAGAAGATGCACAAAAACCTATTGATAAAAGATATAGACAAGTTAATGACTTGTTCTTTGATTCAATAGATTTTAATATTATTGATGAAAAAAAGGATACAATTGATTCCCATCGACCATTCTCTCAAAACATGACTAGACAATTAAGAGATAAACTAATTATTGAATGGACTTATAATTCTAATGCAATTGAAGGTAATACACTTACCTTATCAGAAACAAAAGTAGTCTTAGAAAATGGCATAACAATTAAAGGGAAACCATTAAAAGATCATTTAGAGATTATTAATCATAAAGAAGCAATTGAATACATTGAAGATCTAGTCAGCAAAAACGTTAAACTTTCAGAATACGATATTAGATCTGTACATTATTTGATTTTGAAAGAAATTGATTCTACTAATGCTGGTAAATATAGAAATGAAAATGTGTTTATCAGTGGTGCTAAGCATGTGCCACAAGTATACATGAATGTTCCATATAAAATGCAGAATCTGATTGTTCAGTATCAAAGCTGGAAAGATTTTCATCCTGTGGTAAGAGCTTGTTACCTACATGGAGAGTTTGTAAAAATTCACCCATTTATTGATGGTAATGGTAGAACAGCAAGACTTTTATTAAACTTTGAACTCATTCAAAGTGGCTATCCACCCGTCGTAATTAAAACAGAAAATAGAGCAGATTATTATGATGCACTAGATAAAGCGCATACAACAAATGACTATACGGATTTTATTAAAATGATTGTTGGCCTTGGTTAATGAATCAGAGAATTTATACTTATATTTGATAGGTTAAGGATGAATTGATACCATTTTCTTGTACTTTATGTTCTTTGTAGTTCTTGTATCATTTATTGATTCATGAGACTATATTGGATAGGGGAATATCCCCCTAATGTCAACTTAATCCTTCCGTGATTATACCAGTAGATATATTCATCGATAGTTCGAATTAAGTCAGGTAAAGATTTAACCTTTTGTAAGTAGATGGTTTCACACTTTAGTGTTCCGAAGAAGCTTTCAACCACTGCATTATCATAGGCGTTACCTTTAGCACTCATAGATTGAGTAAATGATGATTTTTTAAGATAATTACGATATTTAGGTGATTGATATAGAATACCTTGATTAGAGTGTATGAGAAGCTTTGATAAGTCTTCATTTGGGTTGATTGCTTTCTTAAGAGTTTTTAGAATCAAGTCTTGATTTTGACTTCTAGATATTTGATAACCTTTGACTTCGCAATTGTAAAGATCTTGAATGACAGACAGATATAAACGTTTACGATTAAATCTAAACTCTGATACATCTGTGACCCATGCGATATTAGGTTCACCTTTTTTAAAGTCTCTCTTAAGTAGATTTGGTGTAATTTTGTTTGATATTTGAGAGATATATCGATATCTCTTTTTTCTTACCTTACAAACGATATGTAACTCTTTCATGAGCTTTACAACAGTCTTATATGCTATTTTAATCTGATAAAAGTTCTGAAGAGCGAGTTTAATGCGTCTATAGCCATATGTACGATTACTCGCTTCAAAGATTTCTGATATCAGTATCTTGATATCATGATATTTATCTATTGTCTGATGGTGCTCATAGTAGTAATAAACAGACTTAGGAAGTCCTGAAATTAGAAGTAGATCTTTTAATGCATATTTTCGCCTTAGTTCCTTGACTACTTGGTATTTTTGTTTGTTTGTTCCTGTTTTTGAACTAAGGCGATAAGTTTTTTTGTATATTCAAGCTCCATCTCTAAGTGTTTAACTTTGAGTTCTAAACTTTCTTCAACCTCTTTAGATGGCTTATGGAACTTTCTAACTGGATTCTTACGGTAATCTTTTGGAGTTTGAAAGAAACGCTCTTTCCCATAGAGTCTATACTGATATACCCATCTAGCAGGTAGTGTATCATTTAGACTCCCTGATGATAAATACATATCATATTTACGCGCCGCTTGACTATAAGAAAGTTCATTTTCAATGATATCTAAAACCACTCTAAGTTTGAAGTCACCGCTCCATAACCTATTCTTTTTCTTTTTATCTTTCACTGGATACCTCCTGCATATATTCTAGTTTACACTAAGTACAGGTTTTTGGTATCAGTTCACTTTTTTTTCAAAAAAGATGTTATATAGTTTATAATGTTAATAGAAAATACAATTTTTTATGAGGAAAATATGAGACTATTCCACGTGAGCGAAGACTCCAATATTGAAACATTTATACCTATCATTCCGTATCGCAAAGATATGGATCAAAATACAGGTGTTGTTTGGGCTTTATGTGAAAGAACACTACCTAATTTTTTAACTCCAAGAGATTGTCCAAGAGTGACATTTCATGTAGGGCCACAAACTAAAAAAGATGATATTAATCGCTATTTTTCATCGCCTAGAGTAAACCATTGTGTGGCAATCGAGTATCGATGGTTAGATACACTTTTAAATACTGAACTAACAATTTATGAGTTTGATCCAAAAAACTTTGAATTACAAGATGAAATAGCTGGATTTTACATCAGTAAAGATACCGAGGTACCTATTAATAAGTTTAAAGTTACGCATATTATCGATGAGTTGTTTAGAAGAAATGTAGAACTAAGAATACTTCCCGAAATCATTTCTTTAAGAGATGAAATTATAGAAACCTCATTCAACTGGTCAATGTGTCGGATGAAAAATGCAAAATAACATCGATATAATACAATCATTTTACTATCCAAAGATAAAGCTTTAAAACAGTATGCTTATTTATAATGGAACTATAGTATTCAATGAAAGAAGGTTATAGAATGAACCAAATTATTGATTTAAATATCGAGTTTGAAAGAAATAATACATTACAAGCAATTCATCCTATCATATTAAAAGATGATAAACATCTTGTTTTAGTTGATACAGCATATCCAGACTTCTTAACAAATATAGAAAATGCACTCTTGAAGCATCATATCAATCCTATAGACTTAACACACATTTTTATCACACATCATGATATAGATCATATCGGTGCATTAAGAAGGATGAAAGATAAATATCCACATATAAAGATTGTATCAACAGAAGCTGAAAGTGATTATATTTCTGGTAAGAAGAAGTCGCTTAGGTTAGAAAAAATGGAAGAGATGCTCAAAGATGCACCTCTCGATCAAAAACCTATGTATCAAGCTTTTTGTGACAGACTCAAGGCAATCGAAAAAGTAGAAGTGGATATCAAAATTCAATATGGCGATATCTTACCTTGGTTAGGTGGTACAAAAATCTTACACACTCCTGGGCACATGCCAAATCATGCATCATTGTATGTCATTCATGAGAAGGTGGTCATCACTGGTGATGCTGCATCAGTGCAACAAGGAGTTATACAAACAGTCAGTCCACAGTTTACGTTGAACATGGATGATGCTAAAAAGAGTTTAGACTTTATTTTATCTTTAGACGCAGAAAGATATTTTTGTTTTCATGGGGGATTATATTTCAAAAAATAATGTTATCATGAATATAAATACAGGGAGACAGCGATGAAATTTGTATGCATATTAGGGGATAGTGCTGTAGGTAAAATGACTGTAGGTCAAGCATTAGAAAAATTGACTGGTTTTTCACTTTTTCATAATCATATGACGATAGAACTTGTATTAGATGTTTTTAAATCATTTCACATACCTGCCATTGAGGCCCTAAGATTCACTATTTTTGATGAGTTCACGAAAACAGATTTACCAGGACTCATTTTAACATTACAACTACCTTTTGACGTACCTGAGGAGGTTCAATATTTAGAGGATCTCATCGATTATTTCGAAAAAAGAGGTGTGACTTCTTATATTGTTGAATTAGATGCCACATTAGATGAAAGACTAAAAAGAAATAAAACAGAAAATAGACTCAAACATAAAGCATCAAAAAGAGATATTGAGACATCCGAAAAAAGACTCTTACAAGCAACAAATAAATATCGGTTCATCTCTAGACCAGGTGAAGTGAAACACCCAAGGTTTTTGCAAATTGATAATACAAGTCTTAGTGCAAATGAAGTTGCCTTGATGATTTTTAAACATTTTAATTTTTAAGTTGAAAAAAGGGGGGTAAATCATGAAAAAAATCATTAGCTTATCAGCTATTTTAGTGACATTAGCTATCATGCTGATTGCGTTTATACTATTTTACGTCTATGTGGATGATAATATTGGTGGTTTTGGTATGATAGTAACATTCATCATCATATTATTTGTCATGTCAAGACTAATCATTGAATCAAGTGATCAATAAGCAAAAGAAAAAGGTAGCGACAAGCTACCTTATTTTTTTAAAGTTTTTCTAATTGGCTTAAAAATGCTTCAATCGGTTGATTACCAAGCAACTCGTGTTTTTCATTAATCACGATCTTAGGTACACCAGAAACATTGTACTGTTCTGATAAATGATAGAATGTTTGTGCTTCAATCATTTCACCTTCAATGTTCTTATTGAGCATTGCTAATCTTTGTGCAGTTGTGACTGCACCAGGGCAATGTGGGCAACTTAAAGTAACAAAGACTTTAATATTAACAGGTTTATCAATCTTTTTAATGCGATCAATAATCTCTTGATCAAATCCAAAATCAACACCTGACATATCTATGATTGCTGTTAAAAATGAGTTAATTTCATGTCCAGCAGGAATACCATTAAATTTCACACCACGATAGTTGCCTTCGCTATCTAGCATAACAAAGCTTGGTGTTAAATTAATTCCATATAGGTCTGCATCTTTAATATCTTCGATTAAGTCTTTTTCAATAAAAGTAATCTTATCATTTAAAGCTGAAACCTCAGATAACAATTGTCTTGTTTCAGTACATGTTTCACATGGGCTTTCTTGTGTGAAAAGAACAAGTGTTACTTTTTCTTTCATGGGTGCTAAAAACTCTCTAATTTGGTTTTGTAAATCTTGATTTAATAATGTTGGCATATTCTTATTCTCCTTTATATGTTTGATTTAAATATTGTGTTACTGCTAGTGCAGCTTTCGCACCTTCTGCAGCTGATATAATTATTTGTTTATATGGTTGTGATGTGACATCACCTGCGGCATATAGTCCTGGAACTGAAGTCATTTGATTTTGGTCTACAAGAATCTCACCTTGTCCATTCGTTTCTACTAAGTCTTTTACAAGCGTACTATTTGGAACTGTACCAATTTCAATGAATAATCCATCTGCGTCAATCTTAAATGTCTTACCAGTCGTCTTATCTAAAACTTCTACACCTTGCATGTTTCCATGACCATATACATTTAATATTTGTGTGTTTAAATGCACAGTTAAGCCATCAATTGACTTGTGCTTATCTAGAAGTATTTGATCTGCACGCCATTTACTACGATGTACAACAGTGATCTTTCTTGCCCAGGGGACTAAATCTATGACAGCTTCTGCAGCGCTGTTTCCTCCTCCTGCAACAATCACGTGTTTATCTTTGAAGAAGGGTGCATCACACGTTGTACAGTATGAAACGCCTTTATTTGCGAAAGTCATTTCACCAGGTATTTCTAATTTTCTTGGTGCACCACCTGTAGCAATCAAAACAGTTTTTGAATTTAATATTTTGCCATCAGAAAGTGTGATTTCAAAATCTTGTTTGATTCTTTTTAATGAAGTAATTTTAATCTGTTTTAATATAGGAATTTCTAGACTGTTGATGTGATTTAAGAATTTATCAGATAGGTCCTTACCTTCGATATATTCAATACCTAAATAGTTATCTACAGTGGATGTATTATGTAACTGTCCACCAATCTCATAAGATATAATACCTACCTTAAGACCTTTTCTTTTAGCGTAAAGACCTGCATTTAATCCTGCTGGGCCACCACCTACAACAATCAAATCCCAAAAGCTTAAATGTTCAAATATTGATTTTTCTGATGTTTTTTCTACGTTGAAACTAAACATGTTGTCCTCCTTTATTTGATACCTTTAACCACTAAATTAATAGCATCCTCAATGTTGATGAGTTCTATATCATTGGTTTCTTGAATGGTTTGAATTAAGTTAGAAGTTGTCAAGATACCTATGGCTGTATCAATAGACGATCTAATCGCTTTAAGTTGTGTGAGTAAATCCATACAACTCGCTTCAGTATCCATCATTGATAGCACACCTTGCATTTGACCTTGAGCTCTTTTAATTCTATTTTTTAAAGAGACATCGCATTTCACAATGTATCCCTCCTTTTTTATCCATATCTATGATACCCCAGGGGGTATATAAAATCAAGAGAAACGCTTGAAAATGTTTAGATAATATTTTGCCTTGTTGTATAATATAGAAAGATGGAGGATTACCCAAGTCCGGCTGAAGGGGCTCGTCTCGAAAGCGAGAAGATCGTTAAAACGATGCAAGGGTTCAAATCCCTTATCCTCCGCCAGATTTAAAAGAAGGAAGTATAAATGTTTAAGAGAAATAATATCATGGAGCGTATTCTAAAAACGCCAAACACTCAAAGTGTGAATATTGAAAAGATTGAAAAAATGCTTGTTGCTTCTGGCATAAACATTGAACACATTCGATTAGAAGAACCACATGCTTGGGTCATGCAATCTCAATATATTTATTTAGATGATGGTAGATGTTTATTGTTAAAAATAGGCATTGAAGATGAATGGACAGATGATTCAACGATTCTTAATCAAGTTCATGCATCCAAGTTAATTAAATCTTTAGGGATCTCTCAACCGGATATCTTATCTTACTCACACGATAAAAATGAATATGGTTTTAGATACATTTTATCTGAAAGTCACAAAGGAAATAAACTTTACCATGAATATGAAAGAGGATCAATAGATGAACGAATAAATATATACAAAGCACTAGGCAAAGCGTATGATAATCTTCATCGTATTCATAATGATTGGGCTGGGATCTGGGATGGTCATGCTTCTAAAAGGAAATATCCTATTCATCCAGTAGATTTTTATAGACAAGCTGAAATCTACGGAGGTAGTTGCAAATATCTTATGGACCATCATATTATAAATAAAAAGTTATACGACAAGATTTGTCTTGTATGGGATAAAAATATGTCCTATTTGAAAGAAAGACCAACATCGCTCATTCATTTTAGTCCTTTTCCTTGGAGTATTTATTTGCAAAAAAATAATGATATTTACTCTGTCACAGGTCTGTCATCATTAGGTGATTTTATGTGGTGGGATCCAATGATAGATATCGCTCACTTACTATATCCACCATTTATGGAAATTTCATTTGAAGAAAAGGAGGCTTTTTTACAGACATATACCATAGAAGTCAATGAACGGGCCATCAATCTTTATTTATTATTAAATCGTGTGTGTGCTATGGCTGGGTGCTATTTAGCCCCAGTTGATAATCTAAAGGCAGAGCAATGGATCAAAAAAGAAATATCGACTATTGAGCAGATTCTTTTGAAACTATAAATATGCTATATGAAATTTGGAGAAGAGGAATATTATGCAAACTTTTATCTATGTCTTAAAATTAATACCAAGGTTATATGAAGACAACTCATGGACTGAAAACGATAATAAAATTATTGATGAACATTTTAATCGAATCAAAGAAGACATAATCGCAAACAAAATTATTCATGTGGGAAGAACACTGGATACGAAAGAAAACGGATTTGGACTTGTTGTTTTTTATGCAGAAGATATCAATGAAGCTCATGCGTATGCACATAGTGATCCAGCTGTACTAAAAGGTATCATGGAAGTATCTTGCCAAGCTTATAAAGTGGTGCACACATGAAAAGCACGATACCTTTAAAGCTTAAAGTATTAAAAAAAATTGCTTTTGATTTAAATGAGGCTAAAATCACTTGGAATTTGGGTGCTTCAGCGAACCTATATTTAAGAGGTATCGTATCAGATTTTCATGATCTAGACATTATGATTCTTGAAAAAGATGTGGAAAAAGTCAAAGAAATCATGTCAAATATAGCTTTGTTAAAGGATAAAAAGCCAAGTTCAAATTTTGGAACTAAGATATTTTTAAATTATATGATTGACACTGTTGATATTGATATTATGGCTGGATTTGCTATCAAGCATCAAGAAAAAATGCATCATTTCCCATTAAGAGAAAACATGATCTTTGATGTATATTTATTGGATGATGTTAAGATATATTTAGAAGATATTGATATATGGCTTACTTATTATGAGCTTATGGAAAGAAAAGATAAAATCAACATCATCAAGACATACATGAAGGAAGTGGAAAAATGATTGTACTCGTTGGTGCAAGTGCAAGTGGTAAAACAGAGATTGCAAAAAAGATGTTTGAAATTTTTGGATATCAAAAATGTGTTACAACAACAACAAGACCTAAAAGACAAAATGAAACAGATGGCAAAGACTATCACTTCTTAGACCAGGAAACATTTATTGAGGCAATAAAAAAAGATTTATTTTATGAAGTCTCAACATATCATAACCATTACTATGGTATACAAAAGAAGGATGTATTTGATCAAGGTATAGTCATTGTTGAACCAAAAGGAGCAAATACACTCATTGATAAACTTAATCAAGAGGTCTATATCGTTTATATAGAGACCAGTGAAGCATTAAGACAAAAACGTATGCTAGAACGAGGAGATTCTAGCGATTTAGTTTTAGAACGTATTTTATTTGATCGACAAGTTTTTTACAGAGATGCTTTTAAAAAAATTGATCTCATTGTCCAAAATGAGGATCAAACAATAGACATGTTAGCTCAGACGATTCATAATCATTATCAGTCATACTTAAAAGAAAAAAAATAACCTGTTTGGTTATTTTTTTAATGGAAATTGATCAATCGGTGTATACGTGAGTAGTTGATTAACTCTATGCGATTCAAAAAGTGTTATTTTTGAAAGATGAATTGTTTTTTGATATGTGGGTAACATGTGATGCGCAGTATCAGGTAACAATTTAACTTGTCTTGCTAAAGTGATATGTGGTTTATATCGCTTTTTTATTTGCTAGGAAAGTTCGTCCTTTGATTGTTCAACCAACGAACACAG
>CAZZMZ010000016.1:0-36050 GCA_964655445.1 uncultured Mariniplasma sp.
CATGAAAAAAGATATTAGTAGCTTTTTTATGTCTACTAACATCTTATCATTTCAAAATGAGCGGTTTTGTTTGTTACTTCAATGTAAATGTTAACATCCAAATATGCTTATCGAAACTTGACATAGTGCCAATAATTAAATCAGCAGTAACTTCGTCACCAAGTTCTTGTGCAATATCTAATGTTTCTTGTAATTCTTTTCTTAAAAGCTTGAAATCTTCTAAGATATGACCTATCATGTCTTCAGCTTTTTCAGTTCCAGTTGCTTCTTTAATAGAAGTTTGAGCTAAGTAACCTTTTAAGTTTGACGTTGGATGGCCACCAATCATTAATAATCTTTCAGCATATGCATCGTAAAGTTCATTGATTTCATCATAAAATTCTTCGAATTTTGCGTGTAGTGGATAGAAGTTAGGACCTGTTACATACCAATGAAAATGATGTAACTTCGTAAAAAATACACTAAAGTTAGCCACTTGTTTGTCTAATGCTTGATAAAGTTTTTCCATAATCTTTAATTCTCTCCTTTTTATTAATTTATTCTACTTATAGTATAACATAACTAGACCTAGATTTGGGAAGATATGCTTTATTTAGAATGAATAAAGCACTTATTTAGAATAACTAAAAACCATGGAAAAACTAATTAAAATATGGTAATATTGTAAAGCGGGTGATATTATGTATGACAGATTAGATTTAATCGAAAAACAATATAAACAAATGCAAGAAAAGCTTGCATCAGGGACTTTGGAAGTCAAAGAGATGACTCAACTTTTAAAGGAATCTTCTCAACTATCTGAAATCGTAGAAGTCTATGAATTCTATAAAACTAAACAAACTGAATTAGACGATTTAGAAGCCATCATCGAAGATGAATCTGACGATGATATTTTAGAAATGGCACATTTAGAAATTGCTACATTAAAAGAAACCTTAGAAAAAACAGAAGAAAAATTAAAGATTTTATTACTACCCAAGGACCCTAATGATGAGAAAAATGTTATTGTTGAAATCAAAGGTGCTGCAGGTGGCGATGAAGGTAATATTTTTGCCGGAGATCTTTTTAGAATGTATGCGAGATACGCAGAAGCTAAAGGTTGGAAAATTGAAATCCTAAACGCTATGGAAGGTGCGATGGGTGGCTATACAACGATTGAGTTTATGATTTCAGGTAAACACGTCTACTCCTTCTTAAAATATGAATCAGGCACACATCGTGTGCAACGTGTACCAGAAACAGAATCGATGGGACGTGTGCACACGTCTACAGCGACTGTTTTAGTCATGCCTGAAGCTGAAGAAATTGAAGTCGATGTAAAATGGGACGATATCCGTGTGGATACTTATAACTCATCTGGTCCAGGTGGACAATCAGTAAACACCACGAAATCAGCAGTACGTTTAACTCATATACCAACAGGTATGATGGTCGCATGTCAAGAAGGTAAATCTCAACACGAAAATAAAGATAAAGCATTCAGATTATTAAAAACAAGAATCTATGATCAAATCATTGAAGCTCAATTAGAAAAAGAGGGTGCTGAAAGAAAAGCACTTGTCGGTCGTGGAGAGAGAAGCGAGAAAATTAGAACGTATAATTACCCTCAAAATCGCGTAACTGACCACAGAATCGGGTTAACCCTACAACGACTTGATGTCATTATGGAAGGTCGTTTAGAACTTGTTTTAGACCCACTATTAAATGAATTTCAAAAGCGTCAACTTCAAGGTGAAGTATGACATATAATCAATTATTAAAGCTTGCTTATAAAAAAGCGAAAGCCTTTCACAAAGAAGATGAAGCCTGTAAGCTTTTGATGATGGAGCTATCCAAACAAGAGCCCCATCTTTTCTTTATGAACTTAAATCAAGAAGTTGAACCAAGCTTTGAGTCCTTGTATTTAGAAAAGCTTTCTTTGTATCTAGAAAAACATATACCGATTCAACATATTATAGGACACGCCTATTTTTATGGATATCCATTTAATGTAAACGAACATGTCTTAATTCCAAGAAAAGAAACTGAAGAACTTGTTGAACATGTCTTATATTATTATGATATGTATTTTTCAAATCAAAACGTTAAGGTTTTAGATTTAGGCACTGGTTCTGGATGTATAGGTTTATCCTTGGCATTAGAAGAAAAAAAGATGGATGTTACTATATCAGATATCAGTGAAAAAGCCTTAGAAGTAGCAAACTCAAACAAAGAAAAACTGCATGCAGATGCAACGCTCATTTTATCTGATTTATTCAAAAACATTGAAGGCAAATTCGATATCATCGTATCTAATCCACCTTATATTCCTGAAACAGAAACGGTTGAAGATATTGTTCAAATAGAACCCTCAGTAGCTCTTTATGGTGGGATTTACGGTATTGATTTTTATGACCGCATATTAAAAGAAGTGAGTCATTATTTAAATCAACCTGGTATGATATGTTTTGAGCATGGTTATCAACAAAAAGAAGCAATCAAGAGTCTTGCTGAAACCTATTTAAAAGAACCAAATATCATTCAATTAAAAGACTTACAGGGTAGAGATCGATTTACATGCATTGGTTTTGGTGATATTTTAAAAACTGTTTAATTTTCAAGTCCTTTTAGGACTTTTTTTCATCATTTTTTCATCTTTTCATGTATAATTAAAAAGGTTAGAAAGAAGGACTTTTATGGATATTAGAAATATTGCAATTATTGCACACGTTGATCACGGTAAGACGACACTTGTGAATCAACTTTTAAAACAAAGTGAAGCGTATGAAGAACATGATGGTTTAGAAGAAAGAGCCATGGACTCCAATGCAATCGAAAGAGAAAGAGGTATTACGATTTTAGCGAAAAATACCGCGATTCTCTATAAAAAACATAGAATTAACATCTTAGACACCCCAGGTCATGCGGATTTTGGTGGTGAAGTTGAACGTATCATGTATATGGTTGACGGCGTCATGCTGCTTGTTGATGCCTATGAAGGCGTCATGCCTCAAACAAGGTTCGTTCTAAAGAAAGCTTTAGAAGCGAAATTACTACCAATTGTCGTAATCAACAAGATTGATCGACAATTTGCAGACATTCAAAAAACAGTGAATGAAGTCTATGATTTATTCATCGATTTAGGTGCGAATGAAACACAACTTGATTTTCCTGTGCTTTATGCATCAGGTATTCAAGGACGTGCCAATTATAAGCCATTTTTAGATGAAGAGATTCGTATGGAACCTATCTTAGATACGATTATTGAAATCATTCCAAAACCCAATCAAGATATTAAATCCCCTTTACAATTTCAACCAGCCTTAATCGACTACAACGACTACGTAGGACGTATGGGTATTGGTAAGATTTATCAAGGTGTGATGCACGTTAATGATACCGTATCATGTATGAGATTAGATGGAACGATTGTGCCTTTTAGAATTCAAAAAATTCTTCAATCTTTAGGTATGGAAAAATTAGAAGTGGAAGAGGCTTTTGCTGGAGATATCGTCTCTGTTGCGAGATTAGCTGATATTCATGTAGGTGAAACCATCACTGAAGTTGGTTATGAACAAAAACTACCTACGTTACATATAGACGAACCAACTGTTCAAATGACATTTTTAACCAATAATGGTCCTTTTGCAGGTCAAGAAGGTAAGCATGTCACTGCATCTAAAATTGATGATCGTTTGTTTAAAGAAACCCAAAAAGATGTATCATTAAAAGTTGAACGTATCCAATCATCAGAAATGTGGATTGTATCAGGTCGTGGTGAATTACATTTAGGTATCTTAATTGAAAACATGAGAAGAGAAGGCTTCGAATTTCAAGTTTCTAGACCACGTGTCATTGTTAAAGTGATTGATGGTGTAAAGTGCGAGCCTTATGAAGATGTTCAAGTCGATATACCACAAGAATATATGGGTACCATCATCGAAATGCTTGGTGAACGAAAAGGTGAGCTTAAGCATATGGATCAAAACGGTCATTATGCAAGACTTTCTTATGTCATGCCATCTCGTGGTTTAATCGGTTTTATGACCGATTTCTTAACATCTACCAAAGGATATGGGATGTTATCACATGTCTATTTAGAATATCGTCCTATGGTTCACGATACCGTAGGTAACAGAAGAACAGGTGCGCTTGTTTCACTAAATCAAGGTATGACAACTGCATATGCGATCGGTCGTTTAGAAGATCGTGGGAATATGTTTGTAAACCCTAGAACAAAAGTATATGAAGGTATGATTGTTGGTGAATCCAATAAAGATACTGATATGGTCGTCAATGTGACACAAGAAAAACAATTAACCAATATGCGTTCAGCTGGTAAGGATTCAACCGTTGTTTTAAAGAAACCAAGATATATGAATCTAGAAGCGTGTTTAGCTTTCATCAATGATGATGAACTCATTGAAATCACACCAACATCCATTCGATTAAGAAAAACCATCTTAAAAGCGAATGAAAGAAAAAAAGCACATTATCAAATCAATGAAGAGGTTTAATCTTTTCATGTTAAGTTTCTCATAATGGTTAGAAAAGATAACATTATATGTTATAATATCTAATAGGTCAAATAAAGGAGAGATACGGTGAAAATTGTCATAGCAAGTGATCATGGCGGCTTTGATTTAAAAGAACAAATCAAATCCTATTTCGATCAAAAAAAGATTTCATATGATGATTTAGGCACACATTCAAAAGATAGTGTGGATTACCCTGATTACGGCAAAAAGCTAGGTCTATCTGTCGTTAACAATGGGTATGATTTTGGCATCGCTATTTGTGGCACAGGTATTGGCATCAGTATCGCTGCAAATAAAGTAAAAGGTGTCAGAGCAGCGCTCGTCTATGATGAAAACACAGGACGACTTGCAAAAGAACACAATAACGCGAATGTCATTGCCTTAGGTGGAAGGACCACCACACGTGAAAAAGCCATCTCAATCATTGAATCCTTTATGGAAGCCTCATTTGAAGCAAGACATCAAACGAGAATTAACAAAATTAAGGATATTGAGGGGTAAAAAAACATGAGTAGAGTTGTAATTTTGAATCATCCATTAATTGAACACAAAATGGCTAAGATTAGAGACAAAAACACTGGAACGAAAGACTTTAGAGAAACTGTTTCTGAAGTTGGTGCTTTAATCACCTATGAAATCACAAGAGATTTAAAGACAAGAGAAGTCACCATTGAAACTCCGATGTGTGAAACAAAAGCTCGCATCTTAGAAAAACAAGTTGTGATTGTCCCTATTTTAAGAGCTGGATTAGGTATGGTAGATGGTATTCATAACATCATCCCCACAGCAAAAATTGGACATGTAGGTTTATATCGTGATGAAGAAACATTACAACCGCAAGTGTATTACCAAAAGTTTCCTAAAGATTTAGAAGATAGTATCGTTTTAGTAGTAGACCCTATGCTAGCAACAGCAGGCTCTGCGATTAAGGCTTGTGAAATAGTCAAAGCACACGGTGCAAAAGATATTCGTTTTGTTGGACTTGTTGGATGTCCTGAAGGTGTAGAAAAACTTCAAAAAGCACATCCAGACGTCAGTATCTTTTTAGCTGCGATGGACAGTCATTTAAATGAACATAGCTACATTGTACCTGGCTTAGGAGATTGTGGGGATCGTTTGTTTGGAACCAAATAATAGAGAAAAACAAAATCGTTACAAAAAAATATTTATGAATTATATGATGGTCATGCAATTCATTTTTACCATTTTAGGATCCGCTTTATTAGGATACTTTATTGGTAGACAAGTAAACCCTGATTCAGATTTACCAACTGTATTAACTGCAGCTGGTGTTGGTGTCGGAGTAATTGCAGGATTTATTATGCTCGTCCGTATGATTCAAAGTGAGGAAAAACATGAAAGAACTACACGTCATTAGCTTGATAGGACTCATTTTTTCCATCATTTATGGTTTAGTGAGTTATATCTTTTTTAGAGAGTATGCGTTTTATGCAGTCTTAGGTGCAGCAACCTCACTCTTTTCAAATAGTTTAGCTATATCAGCAACTAAAGGTAAATTTACAACAGAGAAAATCGTTGTTAATCTGATGCAAAGATATTTATTTTATATCGTGATTATCGTTTTTGTTTATTTTGACACCAAAGATCAAACGATGAGGTTTGCGACAACAAGTTATGTATTTCTAGTGATTGGTTTATTCGCAACCAAGGTAGGTATATTTATTTACCACACACCACTCATTAAAAAAAGAAAAGCAGAAATCAAAGATGAAAAGGTAGATGAAGAAGATGCAGATGTTTCTTGATGATTTAATCCAAACATTCAAAAATCCCCCCACTTATTTGCTCGTTTCTTTTGGGCTTATGTTTTTTATTGGTGTTGCTGCATTTTTTATTGGCCGTAAGATTGAAAAAATGGATGTTAAGGAAAAACCAACAAAAGGGATTACTGCTGTTTTAGAAATCGTTGGTGGTATGAATAACTTCGTTAAAGGATACGCTGGTAAGCATTATACCTACATTACACCCATTGTCTTAACGATGGCACTCTACGTTTTTTTATCAAACATTTCTGGAGTGATTGCTTTAGATACACCGACAAAATATGCAACGATTACATTTTCAATGTCAATCACAGCATTCTTCGTGGTGCAGTCTACTGGACTTAAATCAAAAGGACTCATCAAGCATTTCAAAGGATTATTTGAACCACTATGGCCGATGTTTCCTTTAAATATTGTCTCTGAGTTTGTACCGATTTTATCGATGGCACTCCGTTTATTTGGTAACATTGCAGGTGGTGCACTCATCATGACTCTTCTTTATGGTATTACAGGATGGGCAGCTGTACTTATCACACCAGCTTTCCATTTGATATTCGATATTGGGTTTGGATTCATTCAAACCATCGTGATTGTTCTATTAACCATCATATTTGCCTCGATGAAAGTCGATGAAGCAGATTTTGATATAGATTAAGAAAATATAATACAAGGAGAATACAATTATGTTCGAGATTTTAAACTCATTCTTACCTGCTGTTTTAGAAGTCGTTCCAAACGAATTCTTTAGAAGTGGTTTAGGCTACATTGGTGCTGGTATCGCTGTTTTAACAGGTCTTGGTACTGGGATTGGTCAAGGGATTGCTGCGGGTAAAGCAGTAGAAGCTGTTGGTCGTCAACCAGAAGCATCAGGTAAAATTACAGTAACCATGATTATTGGTCAAGCGGTTGCTGAAACAACCGGTATTTACGGTTTCATCATTGCAATCTTATTATTAGGTAGATAAATAAAAAAAGGGACTGATATCCGTGGTTTATGCAAACGTATTTGATGATGTCATTAAAGCCATTGAAGATGGTTTATATTCGATTATAAACAATCCAAGTGTTGTGCTTTTAAACATCATCGCATTTATTGTTTTAGTACTCATTATCAAAAAATTCTTTTGGAAAAAAATCACGCTTTTTCTTGAAAAAAGACAAGCTGTGATTATGGAAGCTATTGATCAAGCAGAAGCTGAGAAGAAGCGTGCTCAAGAACTTCAAGAAAAATCCCAAAAAGATTATGAGGCAATGAAAGCTGAAACAAATGCACTCAAAGAAAAATTAATGGCTGAAGCTTACAAAGAACAAGAACGTCTGGTTGAAAGTGCAAAAAAAGAAGCGAAAAGACGGTTAGAGCAAGCTGAAAAAGACATTGAATTCGAAGTGAATAAAGCAAATGAAGAGATTAAAGCATCCATTAAGGCGGTTGCTTTTGCTGCTGCAGAAAAAATTGTGAAACGTGAAATTGATGAAAGTGTCCATCAAGATATCATTGATGAAATCTTGAAAGAAAGAGAAACCAAATGAGTATCTCTAATTACGCTAAAGCACTTTTTGAAATTGCTAAAGAAGAAAAGAAGATTGATCTTTTAACGTTTCATTTCGAGGATTTCATGCATAGCATTAAAAAGCATCCAGAGTGGATTACACTCATGGACTCTCCAATGATTGCTTTTAGTGACAAAGTAGTAAAGATTAATGATTTAGAATATGATCTTTCGTTTTTAGCGTTTTTAAAAATGTTAGCTCAAAAATCGAAGCTTCATTATGTCTATGATATTTTTCCAGAGTGGGTTGATTTATCACGTGCACATCAAAAGATTGCACATCTACATATCTACTCTGCAATTCCTATTACAGACGTTTTAGAAAAAAGATTGAGAGAAGCGATTCAACCACGCTTTAAACATCAAACGCTAGATTTTCATATCACCATTGATCCTAATCTTTTAGGTGGTTTAAAAATTGTTTATCAAGGACAATCATTAGACCATTCGGTTCAACGTGAGCTTCAAGAATTATATACAACGATTTAAGGTGGTGTAGACATTGTCAAAAATTAAAGTCCAAGAAATGACAGATATCATTAAAAAACAGATTCAGTCATTCGAGCAGGACGTTCAATTAGAAAATATTGGTAAAGTCTTATCTGTAGGTGATGGTATCGCTATCGTTTACGGACTTCAACAAGCGATGATGGGTGAATTGTTAGAATTCCCACACGGCGTGAAGGGACTTGTTTTTAACCTAGAAGAACATCATGTTGGTGTCATTCTTTTAGGCGCATCAGAAAAGATTAAAGAGGGCGATTTAGTTAAGACCACCAAGCGTATTTTTGAGGTACCTGTTGGTGAAGAGTTATTAGGCCGTGTTGTTAATCCACTCGGTGAACCACTAGATGCTAGAGGACCTATAGATGCAAAACAATTCTTACCTGTTGAAAGAAGAGCACAAGGTGTTATGCAACGTGGATCGATTAACGCATCCATGGAAACAGGTATTAAAGTCATCGATGCATTAGTTCCAATTGGCCGTGGTCAAAGAGAACTTATCATTGGTGATAGACAAACAGGTAAAACAACCTTAGCAGTTGATGCGATTATCAACCAAAAAGGCAAAAACATGATTTGTATTTATGTTGCGATTGGGCAAAAAGAATCTTCTGTCTCAACATTAGTTGAATTACTCAATCAACATCAAGCACTCGATTATACCATCGTAGTTACTGCTGGTGCCTCTAAAGAGGGTACTTTACTATACCTTGCACCGTTTGCCGGCGTCACCATGGGTGAATACTTCATGGAACAAGGTAAAGATGTCTTAATCGTTTATGATGATTTATCGAAACATGCGGTTGCTTACCGTGAATTATCTTTATTACTTAGAAGACCACCAGGTCGCGAAGCTTATCCTGGAGACGTTTTCTATCTTCATTCAAGACTACTAGAGCGTTCAGCACGTTTAAATGATAAACTAGGTGGCGGTTCAATCACTGCACTACCAATCATTGAAACGAAAGCTGGCGATATCTCTGCATATATCTCCACAAACGTTATTTCCATTACAGATGGTCAAATCTTCTTAGAAGCTGAACTTTTCTATTCAGGTATTAGACCTGCGATTAACGCTGGTTTATCTGTATCACGTGTTGGTGGCGCAGCTCAGTGGAATGGTATGAAAAAAGTTGCTGGTACCCTAAGAATTAACTTAGCAAACTACCGTGAACTTGAAGCATTTGCTCAATTTGGTTCAGATTTAGATGCGTCAGCTAAAAAGCGTTTGGAAAGAGGACGTAAAACCGTTGAACTTTTAAAACAAGATGTGCATGAACTGGTTTCTATGCCAACACAAATCGTAACAATTTACGCATTATCCGAAGGTCATTTAGATGATTTGGATATTGATCAAGTAAAAAGACTAGAAGCTGAAATCACTCAAGGCTTAACAGTAGATGATCTTGGAAAATCAATTCATAAGCATTTAATGGATACGAAAAAGCTACCAGAGAAAAAGGACTTGGACACATTTATCACGAAGCTTAAGAGGTTGATATAATGGGTTTAAAGGATATTAAGCTTAGAATGCAAGCTATTAAAAAAACGGCTTCCATTACACAAGCAATGCATAATATTGCCCTATCCAAAATCAAAAAGTCTACGGAGTTATACCATCAATCTGAAAGCTTTGTTGATAAGCTTTATGATATTTTAAAATACGCAGACCAAAATGCGACAGATGCATCAAGAATCACATCCATCAATCACGGTAAAGTAAAGCTTTATGTACTTGTCACATCAGATCGAGGTCTTGCCGGAAGCTATCACAACCAGCTATTCAAAGCATTTTTAGAGGAAGTTAAGGATGTTCCAAAGAAGAACTATTTAGTCTTTGTATTAGGTAAAAAAGGTTACTATTTCGCATTAAAGCATAAGCTACCCATTATCAATCAAGAAATCATCTATAACAGAGATGATATCACAACGATGTATTTTAGACCATATGCAAAGATTATTAAAGAAGCCTTTATGTCTCATGATGTCGATGAAGTCATCTTGTATCACAATCATTTTGTAAATACAGGCACTCAAGTTGTTAAAAAAGAGACCATCCTACCACTTATTTTTAAAGACAATCAAAAATTACAAGAAAAATATATATATGATGTGACACCTGAAGAAGTTCTTAATCAAACACTCATCATTTATATTGAATCATCTATATTTAGTGCATTATCAGATGCAAAAGTCTCAGAGCATGCAAGTCGTATGATTGCGATGAAAAATGCAACCGATAATGCCAATGATATTGTAGGCAAATTAAGTATTATCTATAACAAAGCTAGACAAGCTGAAATTACGAATGAGCTCATTGATGTTGTCAATGGCGCGAACGTATAGAAAGGAGTCACACGATGCAAGGTAAAATTACACAAGTTATTGGTCCTGTTGTTGATGTTTACTTTGAAAATGATCTACCAGCAATCTTTGATGCCTTAATCGTAGAAGCATCCAAAGATAAGACAGTGACACTCGAAGTTGCATTACACCTTGGTGACCATGTGGTTCGTACCATTGCGCTTGAACCGACTGAAGGTCTAAAAAGAGATTTAGTGGTTGAAGCAACGGGTGCACCTGTTCAAGTACCTGTGGGTAAAGCTGTACTTGGTAGAATCTTTAACGTCCTTGGTGATCCAATTGATGATGGAAAACCAGTGGGAGATGCACCTAAACTAAGTATTCATAGACCTGCTCCTGAATTTCATGAACTTTCTTCAGAAGTTGAAATCTTAGAAACAGGCATAAAAGTCATTGACTTATTAGCACCTTACATTAAAGGTGGAAAAATTGGTTTATTTGGTGGTGCCGGTGTCGGTAAAACTGTACTTATTCAGGAACTTATTCATAACATCGCACAAGAGCGTGCAGGGATTTCAGTCTTTGCCGGTGTTGGTGAAAGAACAAGAGAAGGTTATGAATTATTCCAAGAAATGACAGCAAGTGGTGTTGTTGATAAGACAGCACTTGTGTTTGGACAGATGAATGAACCACCAGGAGCTAGAATGCGTGTTGCGTTAACTGGGTTAACGATGGCAGAGCATTTTAGAGACGAGCAAAAACAAGACGTTTTATTATTTATCGATAACATATTCCGTTTTATTCAAGCGGGTAGTGAAGTATCAGCCTTACTTGGAAGAATGCCATCAGCTGTTGGTTATCAACCAACGCTTGCAACGGATATGGGTAGACTTCAAGAGCGTATTACATCAACTAAAAATGGCTCTATTACGTCTATTCAAGCAGTTTACGTACCAGCTGATGACTATACAGACCCAGCACCTGCTACTGTCTTCTCACACTTGGATGCGACAACGAACCTTTCAAGAAAATTAACTGAAATTGGTATTTATCCAGCGGTTGATCCACTTGCATCAACCTCACGTGCACTTGCACCTCATATCGTAGGTAAAGAGCATTATGAAACAGCACGTGCTGTACAAAAAATGATTCAAAGATATCATGAGCTTCTTGATATTATTGCTATCTTAGGTATGGATGAATTAACTGATGAAGATAAACTCATTGTTCATAGAGCAAGACGTCTTCAAATGTTCTTATCACAAAATACGCATGTTGCTGAACAATTTACAGGTATGCCAGGTGTCTTCGTTCCAGTCAAAGATACGGTAAGATCCTTTAAGGAAATTATTGAAGGAAAACATGACAATTTACCTGAAGATGCATTCTACATGGTAGGTACGATTGAAGAAGCGATTGAAAAGGCTAAAAAATTATGAAATTTAGTGTCTTAACCCAAACGGGAAAAACCTACGCAGATGAGATTGAATATGCAGTCATCCATTATGAACAAGGCGAAATGGCGATTTTAAAAGATCACGTACCTATCATTGTTCAAATGGAATCTGGATACTTGAAGTTTGTAGGTAAATCAAGTGAAACATTTTTATTCGTTGAACAAGCAGTGGTCGAGTTTTCTAGTAACCTACTCACTATATTGGCGCTTGAAGCTCAAATTGGTAACACCAAAGAAAAAGCACTTCATGCATTTAACGATATGAAAAAACAAAAGCTTGAATTGACAAAAAAAGAGAATATTGACTTTTCTAAGCAGGAACGAGAGCTTAAAGAAAACATTATGAAAAGTAAAGCGGGTAACCTTTAAAGGAGGGATTTGATGGATCAAATCATCTACTTTACATCCTTAATCATCTTCTTTGCAATATTGTTAAGGATTTTAAACGCATTACATATCGAGAATAAATTTGAAAAAATGAAGATTTGGGAAATTAAAGCAGCTTATTTTATCATCTCATTGATTGGTGCACATATGCTTGCAGAAATCATGGTCAAAGTCTCAAGTCTACTCAGTTTTTTAGAAGGATAAGCATAGTTTGCTCTATGCTTTTTTCAACAAGGAGGTTGCATGAAGCGATTAGCAAGTATTTTCATCTTTATAAGTTTATCTCTATTACTCATTGCATGTGAGGAATTTTTAGATACGCCTTTAGTATCAACGCCTGATTATGGTGATGAGTTACTTCAAGTCAAAGAAGATGTTATTGACACATTACCATCAATCATTAATAGAGATTTTAATATACCTTACATTGAAAACTATGAAATCACAATTATAGATGAGAAAATGACTCACGAAAGTGTTTATATTCATCAATCCCCTTTATTTGATCAAGAGAGTTCATTTACAGTAAGAATCGAAAGAGAAGGTCAATTTGTAGAGTTTGAGCATCAGTTTATGAAGTTAAGCTATGAGTCTGGTCGAAATGAAACAAAAATCTATTTAAACTTGCCTGTTTCAATAGATACGCTACATAGTGAACATAAAGAAATATATACAGATGCAAGTGTTCGTGTAGACACAAACATCAATGGCATTTATCAAACTGAAATTATGACTGATGCTGCACAATTACGAGGTCGAGGTAATTCAACATGGTTTATATTTGACAAAAAACCATACCGATTAAGATTTGACAAAAACACTTCGATTTTAGGTATGCCTGAAGCTAAAAATTATGTACTTCTTGCAGAATATAGTGATAAATCACTTATGCGCAATGTGATTACTCAAAAAATGGTCTCCATGATGTCTGATTTACCCTATGCGAATCAAACAAGGTTTGTTGAGCTTTACATTAACAATGAATACCGTGGTGTCTATGTCCTAACTGAACACGTTGAAACACATCCTAATAAGTTCTATATTGAAACTACCCCAGGGGTGATTGATACTGGGTATTTCTTAGAAATGGATCAACGTTTAAGAGAAAATGGTACAAGTCCGGGAACTGATTGGTTTTATCTATCTGATGTCCCCTATGAGCTTAAAGAACCTGATCCTTTAGATCCTTTATTTCTCCCAGCTCAGTTTTCATATATTAGAAATTATATGGAAGAAGCATTAGCTACTTTAAGAAATGATACAAATTATGAAAATTATATAGATGTTGATAATTTTATTCAGCATTTCATTATCCATGAGTTTGTTAAAAACGTGGATGTTGGTTGGAGCAGTGTCTTTATGTATAAAGCATCAGGTGAAAAATTAAAATTTGGACCATTATGGGATTTTGACTTAGCGTTCGGTAATGCAGATTATATCGATTACGGACCAGAAAATTTCTATGGCATGAGACAATATAAGAATCAATTCTTCATCGCAATGATGCAAATTCCAGAGATTAGAGCAAAATTCAGACAGGCTTATTTTGATTTTTATTTTGATGTGATTCCAAGCATACTTCTTATGATTGACCCACTAGCGGAGTCCTTAGAAGATATGGCAGATAGAAATTATGCTAAATGGCCGACACTTGGAGAATATGTATGGCCAAACCCTGAGGAAATGCGTGAAATAGATACATTTAGAGGACAAGTTCAGTATGTCTATGATTTTATTGAAATTCGCTCCCTATGGCTATTAGACGCTGTTCAATCAGAAGCATTTGATGCAGGAAACTTTGAATCCTAACAAAAAACCCATATCAGCGATATGGGTTATATTTTTACATAAAGTTCGTAATCACCTAGATACTTAATACCTTTTAAATGATAAAGAATCTCATCAATTTTTTGATAGGTTTCATCATTTAAAACGACCTCATATCTTACAACATCTAAGAAAGATTTTGACTTAATCATAATAGCATCTAATAAAATGTTATCTACTTTTTGAATCAAGGGATAATCAAAAATAAGTTCATAAATAGGATGTATAGCTTTTTCATATAATGATGTCTTTTGTAAGACTAAAGAGGTTGCCTTTGTATAAGCTCTAACTAGTCCACCTTGACCAAGCTTGATTCCCCCAAAGTATCTTACAACAACGCATAAAACGTTTGTTAAGCCATGATGCTTTAAAACTTCCATGATTGGTGCACCTGCAGTTCTAGAGGGCTCTCCATCATCACTCATCTTCGCGTAGGTGGCTTGTTCTCCATAAATAGCTGCATAGCAATAATGATTTCCTTTTGGGTACATGTTTTTCACTTTTTCGATATTTGATTCGATATCTTGCTCATTTGAGATAGGCATAAGCACACCTATAAATTTTGACTTATCGATTTCAATTTGATGTGTAGTAATTTCGTTAATGTACTTCATATCATCACCCTTATTAGTATAGCATATTATACTTATTTCCATGAATCCCATCAAAAGTGAGATGTATCTAAAAAATTCACATCAATCTTTGTTTATGATTTTTAAGAGGATGTTTTAAGAATTAGCTTTAATTTTGGTATAATAAGAACGGTGAGAACATGAGCACAGTAAAAACTGCAAAAAAAGTATTATATGAGTTGAAAAAGAACGGTTATGAAGCATACATCGTTGGTGGTGCTGTAAGAGATTATCTATTAAGAATGCCAACAACAGATGTAGATATAACAACAAACGCAAAGCCTTTTCAAGTAGGAAAGGTGTTTAAATCTATACCCACAGGACTCAAATTTGGTACCGTGACTGTAGTCTATGGTGAGGAACAATTTGAAGTCACAACATATCGTCTAGATGGCGACTATTTAAATCATAGACATCCAGAAGAAGTGGTTTATGCTGAAAAAGTCGAAGACGATGTGATGCGTCGAGATTTCACAATCAATGGGTTACTCATGAATGAAAAAAATGAAATTTTTGATTATGTTGAAGGTAAACTCGACATTGAAAGAAAATTAATTCGTGCAATTGGGGATCCAATGAAGCGATTTGAAGAAGATGCTCTACGTATCATGCGTGCCTTTTACTTTCAATCCAAATTAGGCTTTCAAATTGACCGTGATACAAGGGATGCCATTGAAAAATCCAGACATCTTCTAAAAGAGATTGCGATGGAACGTATTTTACAAGAAATCATTAAAATGTTTAAAGGACCTTATTTAAAACGTGCCTTACATTCAATGATCACAACCAAAGTCCATGAAGTTTTACCCGGTTTAAAAGAAGGTATATTAAAAGCGGTTGAACTTGATCAAATGCCTTATATGGATGTCTTTTTTACGATGTCATTTTATTTAAACGGAAGTATTCCAAAAGAGTGGCCATTATCTAATAAGCATAAGCACAGGTATGAGCAATCCATCTTACTTATGCATAAGAAACAACCCTTTGATGCTTTAACGCTTTATACCTATGGTATGGAATTATGTATGCTAGCAAATAGAGCATCCTTTGCTCTTGGTAAAGCTAAGCTTTATACCAATCAAATTGAAAAGGATTTTAAAGAACTTCCTATTCAATCAGATATGGATTTAAAGATAAGACCAAATGACATGATGAGCATCACTTCTAAAAAAGCCGGTGCTTGGATTAAGCAGCTTCAAACAGAAATGGTTGAAAAAGTGCTATTAAAACAACTGATTAACGACAAAGACGCTTTAACAGACTATGTTAAAGCTCATGTGAAATAGGAGGTTCTTTTTATGGAACTAAATTTAGATCAAATATACACCATCATTGGTAAAGTAGAAAGCATTAATAGTGGCGTACACTTTTGTAATACTACAGTGTTAACGCTAGAAGGGGAACACATCAATTTAAAGCTTGATTTTGAACAGCTTCCACAAGTTTCAATGGGAAAGGTGTATGAATTTCAAGCAAAAGCGATTCTTAAAATTGAAGATGAGCTCGTTTTAAAAACAGTAGCTATTACACCTGCTGAAGATGTACTATCTGATGAAGAAATGGCTAAAATATTTGAAAGCTTCTATACCTATGCACCGATACCAATGCTTGATATCAAAAAGGGTATAGAAAAATTCATGCATAAAATTCAAAATCCTGAATTGAGAGATATTACTAAAGCAATATACAAGAAGCATAAGAAAAAGTTTTATGCACACCCAGCAGCAACCAAATTTCATCATGCTTATGTTGGAGGCTTATCCTATCACACACTCACGATGCTTAAACTCGTTGATCCGTTCATAGAGATTTATCCTTACTTAAATAGAGATCTACTTTATGCTGGTGTCATTTTACATGATATGGCAAAAATCAATGAGATTAGTGGTGTGGATGGAGAGTATACCAAAGAAGGGCTACTTGTAGGTCACATTGTCATGCAAACCATTGATATTGAGGTTGAAGCAAAAGCTCTTGGTTATGAACATAGCGAATCCATTTTATTATTGAAACACATGATCTTATCACATCATGGACAGTTTAATTTTGGATCACCTAAAAAACCTCAAACTGCAGAAGCATTATTACTTTGGTTCATTGACACGATTGACTCAAAATTCACTGTCTTAGGTGAGGTTTTAGAGGAAACAGCAGAAGGGCAGTTTACTCAAATGATCTCTGTTTTAGATAAAATGCGTTTCTATAAACCAAAACCATAAAAAAATCGTATGCACCATGCATACGTTTTCTTTTTTCAAGAGTTTAATCATATGATACAATAGATTTTAACTAGAGGAGGCATCTCATGATTTATCACATTTTAGGACCAAGAGGTACATTCACAGAACTCGCATTAAACTCGTTTATGAAAGATGAGCAAAAAATCATTTATCACCATACCATCGAAGAAACTCTAAAACATGTAGATGAAAATAGCTTAGGTTTAGTTCCTATAGAAAATACGATGGAAGGGTATGTGCTATCTACAATCGATCATATCTATCAAAATCAGCTTAAAATCATAGACGATATCTACTTAGATATCGAGTTTATCTGTGTTTATCAGGATATCATTCATCAAGATAAAACGCTCTATGTACAATTTGCAGCAAAAAGTCAATGTAGTGATTTTATCTCAAAAAAAGGATTTAAGCATATTATCTATACAGAAAGTAATACAACATCATATGAATATTTCATTAAGGATCCTATACATAATGTAGCCATTATACCCAAACACACGAAGCATGCTTATCATAGCGAAGACATATTACTGCCTAACATTAAAAATCAAACAAGGTTTGTCATAGTATCAAAGAAACATCAAGAAATAAATAAAGAGCATTTTAAAGTAATGTTAGTACTTACACCTAAAAAAGATTATCCGGGACTACTTTATGATATCTTAAGCTATTTTAAAGATGCGAAAATAAATCTATCGTCTATTATCAGTAGACCAATGAAACAAGTGATTGGTATTTATCATTTTTATATCTCGTGTGAAGTTTCTAAAACTGAGTATCAATCTATATTGAAATTAGAACACAATATATCTGACGCATACAACTTAACGATACTAGGTTGTTATTAATACATAAATTTTTTGAATAAGTAAATAAAAAAGTGTTGCTGCTTGCAACATTTTTTATTAGAGCGTATACTTTTATCAAAATATATTAAATGGAGGCATTATGAATAATCGTTCGTTGGTACTTGTTATTGGTGGTGTGATTTTTCTTTTTTTAGTAATCATTGGGATATCACTTATAGTAGGGTACAATAATTTAGTTGATTTAGATGAAGACATTCAAGGAAAATATGCAGAAGTTGAAAATAGACTACAAGAAAGACATGATAAAATCGGACAGGTTGTTGACGCTGTTGACGGACTTCAAGAGTATGCACTCAGTGTCTATGAAGCAATAACTGCAGCTAGAGCAGCGTATAATGCTGCAGACTCATTAGAAGAATTAATTGAAGCAGATGCTTTAACAGCTGCAGCTTTTACAGATTTACTCGTAGTTGTTGAAGATAATCCAAATATCAATGTATCATCAGGATATGTTGCTTTAATTGATGAAATATCATCTATGGAATCTGCTTTATCCGTCGCTAGAAGAGATTATAATGAATCAGTTCAAGATTACAATGCATCAATTAGAAGATTTCCAAGAGTTTTATACGCGTCACTTTTTGGATTTGAAAGAACCTATGAATATTGGAAATTGAATGATGGCGCAGATGAAGTGCCTGTCATTGATTTTAATGATTAAGGCGTCATATAAAAATATCATATACATTGGGATGATGCTATGCTTAACAATCATCCTTTTTGGCTGTCAAGAAAGAAACTATCCAAGGCATACAAGTGTTTTTTATATGAATGATTATGCAGAAGCATTGATGGAATATACAAGACAAAGTGTGCTATTAGAAGCTGAAGCACTCTATGAAAACACCAAGGATTTAGATCAAGGAGGTGCTCAGCTTGTTGTTGCTACCTTCCTAGTTGAAAATGCATCGGAAATAGCATCATATGATAAAACCGAACTATACCGTGAATGGCAAATTGGTACGGATGATATGGGTGTTTTAATCATATTATTCTTTGAACCTTATGTCGAAAATGATATTACATATAAAAGCTTCTTAGAACTTCAAGTAGAAGTAGGTTATAATATGGAACCATATCTTACACCAACAACGCTTGGAAGGATTGCTGATGAATCATTTTTCAATCCAAACTATCTAGGTGATGTTAATTTGGGTCTCATGCATATGATCTATGAAATTCTTGAAATTCTTTATGTGGACCTCTATGGGTTCAATAGCTTTACCTATGATATGGCAGTCTTTGAGGAGGATTTATACACCTATACACCAACATACTATCTCGATCAAGATCCTCTGTCATTTTGGTTATATATATTCTCACCTTATCTCTTATTAGGAGATGGGTTGGGACTTATCTTTACAATCGGTATATTTGTCCTATTTGGCGGAGGTCTCGGGTTTTTTGTCAGAGCGAAAGGAAAAGGCGGTTCATCAGGTGGTATGGGTATATTTAGAAGAAGATAAACAAAAAGGGCAATCCGAGGATTGCCCTTAAATTTTAGCTTAAGCTTCTAATGTATCAAACCAAGTGCCGTATAATGCACCATAATTTGGATCATTTACACCATTACCATCAGATAACATATATTCTAAGACTTGGCGTCTATTAATGTTTCTAATTGTTTGGAAACGATTTAAACCGTTTGCTTCAGTGAATGTTGCACCTTCTAATAATTTGAAGATGAGTTCTCTTTGCATGTTTGTTGAATTGTATCTATTTAATACTGGTGTTAAGTAGCTTGTTACAGCAGTTTGAACTTCAGTTGGTAAAGTTACGCCTTCATCAGTTCTTTGTTCTAAGATGTAGAACATAATTTGAGATGCAGTTAATGTTTCTGAATCTTCGTTATATGCATTACGTTCACCATCTTCAGAGACATAACGTCCTTCTTCATCATTATCAGCTGAGTAAATTGCACTCTTCACTTCAGTCACGCTTGTTGCAAGAATTAAATGCCAACCGAATGCTGATTGAACATCGTCTAATGCAGCTTCAGTAAGTACGGTGCCATATAGATCTAAGTGTGGGAATTTAGAATCATCATCAGCTTCTAATTTAAGTGCATCATGAATTTCAATTGCACGGTTGTAGAATACTTTGTCTAATGTTGATTGACCAGTGATAAAGTTAGAAGTATTAGTGATAGCATTTGGAATTTGCTCAAACTTCAAGTAGAAACCTAATTGACGGTATTCAGCCCATACTTGCTCTAATTGATAGTCGTATGGAGGTGTCGTAGAACCACGTAATACGCGTCCTGAATTATTGAATTCAGTAGCTAAGCCAGTTAAACCTTCTGCTAAACCTTTATAATCGCCTACTCTGTTATAGAGCAATTCGACAAGTTCAACAAGACCAGCTTTTACTTGAGCTGCACCAGTTGCACCTAGTTTTTCTAAGTAGTCAGCTGGATTATCAGGTGTACCATCTCCATTTTCATCAAAATAGATGAGTAAGTGTGATACGTTAATTGATTTGAAGTTATTGTATTGTAGTTCAGCAAGTGTAGCGAATTTTTCATAAATATCTTCGCCATAATGTGCTTCTAGATCTTCAAGATATTGACTTCTTAACTCTGGATAAACATAAAGTTGGTTGACAGCTTCAGTGTTTGTTCTAGCACCAAATGCTAAGAGTAAGAATTTTTCTCTACCCATGCTTGCTGGGAAACCAGCAGATGCGAAGTTATCAGCAGAGAATTGAGAGATAATATCTTCAAATTGCTTTCTGAATGTTGTCATATCTTCTTCAGATACAACATAATCAGCATGATTTTCTAATAATTTATTGGATGCGATATCTAGTGTTAAGTTAATACCATATGATTTTTCTAATCGAGCATATAAATCATCTACTAAGATGTCTTCGCCATTGACAGTAGCAACCACATCGCCAGAGCGTGTTTTTGTTGTACCATCATAACCATATGATTGTTCATAGAAGACACGAATAACTGGATCATAAATATCTACTTTGATCTCATCATAAAGTGCAGTCACTTTGCTTGAGATATAGTTGTTTGATAATAAACTTGTATATAATTTTTCGCGAACTTCATCTTTAATGTCGTTTGCAGCTTCTGTATCAGCAAAGATTTCTTTATTTGCATCTGCAGGATCTTCAATGAGGATACCTTCTTCAGCAGCTGATTCATCGCTTAATTTAAACACTAAGTATCTTGAGTTACCAAATGTTTGAATACGAGAAGAGTATGGTTTTTCAGTTGAAACATCTTCAGGATCATCCATATTAGCTTCTGCAGTCAATGTATTATATACGTGATTTCTAAGGTTTGTGTTAACTTTTGTTAAATCATCATAAGTCCAAGTAGCTGTGAAAGTAGAACCAGCAACACCGACGATGTCTGCGCCACTTATTTCAACTTGAGCTGCTGGATTTAATAGGTTGTAAATTTCAACGAATGCTTCTTTGACTTGTGCAGTAGTCATTGGTTCATCGTTACGGCCAGATGTTCTAGATGTACTAATTACATATTTCTTATAATAGTTTTCATAATCTAAAATACTGATTTGGCTACGATCTTCATAGTTTACGCCAAGCTTACCTAAAAGGTTTAAATCTTCTAAGATAGACTTAACATGACCAAATCCTGTTTCTGATTCGTCTGTTAAATCAACATAGCCTGGGTCATTAGAGTCACTTATACGAATATCAGGTACTTGGTACCAACGACCTCTTGAATCTGACTTAATAGATGCAAAGTATAAAGCAGCATTTGCTTCATTTAAATTGATGAAACGGACAACAAGTGCGTCAATGTCATATCTGTTTTGCATATTTGTCTTATAATATGTCACCATGTTTTGTTCTGAGATGAAGTTTACATGGTCTTCATCAACAACTTCTTCATCTAAAAGATTTTGTGCATATAATCTTTGAGCTGCTCTTAAGATATAACGGTCTCTTAAGAATGAAATCGTGTTGTATCCTTTGTTAGGAACAGCTAAACCTGAAATTGCAGTAACGACTTGATTAATATCAATAGAGTTATCTAATAAATATAGAGAGTCTGCAAATTGTTCAATGTTTCTAGCCCATCTTTCAGGATTATCATTGTATAAGTCTTCAAGTCTTTCTTCATCTGATGTGCCATGAATTGCATTATTGACTGTATCATCTAAAAACTTATTATAAGCTTCATCATTGTTATTGATTAAAGTTGTAACAGTTCCGATTTGTTCTGCAAAAATGATTTCATCGATCATCGTTGCGAGTACAGATGCCCCTTGCAAACGTAATTGATCATATAATTCTTTTTCTGTAATGCTGATGTCGCCCACAGTCATGTAAGTATCATCACTGATATTACCATATGGGACTTTGTCGCCGCTTGCACACGCAGCTAACGTAAGTACACTTGCTACTACTAGCACAAGTAATAGAAGTCTTCTTAGTGGTTTTGTTTGATTCATGTTTGTGCTCACTCCTTCAATGTATTTCATACAAGCAAGTATAATATAGCATTTTTAAAGGTCTATTGCAACCACTTTCATTTTATTATGTTAATCTCACATATTTTTATGTTATGATGTAAGAAGGTGAGACTATGGAAGTATTTGTTTTAGCCAGTGGATCTAAAGGAAATATGACCTACTTAAAAGTAGGCCATATAAGACTCTTCTTAGACTGTGGTATTAGCTATCAAAAAATCAAGAAAAAAATGGAAGATTACGAAGAAAATATCTATGATGTAAAGACCCTTTTGATTACCCATGAACATGGCGATCACACGGCTGGTTTGAAGGTCATGATTAAGCAAGGATTTTTAGAAGATATCTACTTAACGAAGGGTACTTATCAAGCCTTATTGCATGTGTTAAATGACTATAAAGGTAACATACACATCATTGAAGTTGACAAGTATTTTCAAGTAGATGCCCTCAAGGCATTCCCTTTTTTGCTATCTCATGATGCAAAAGAACCTGTCGGATTTATGATTGAAGGATTTGATAAGAAAATGGTATTACTCACAGATTCAGGTTATCTAGATGAGAGTTATTACGATGTCTTAAGCGATGCGGATTTATATATTCTTGAAGCAAACCATAATCCTTTTACGCTTTTTCAATCGCCAAGACCATTTCTACTAAAAAAGCGTATTGCTGGAGAAAAAGGGCATCTATCTAATGAAGATGCAGCTTACGCAATGAATAAACTCATTAGAAATAAGGTCAGCAAATGGGTCGTTGCACATATATCTGAAGATTGCAATTCAGTAGAGGATATAGATATGGCCATTGTTAAGGTATTTGATGATCCTACCAAGGTTGAAGTTTATTATGCAACTCAAGAAGGGTTACCAGGTATAATACTATGATTAAAATACTTACAGTGGGTAAATTGAGCCAAAAATATTTAGAGACAGGCATTACTTACTATGAAAGGCAGATTCCTTATAAAATGACGACAATAGAAGTCTTAGATGAAGCATCTATTGAAGGTTTAGAGAAAGAAAAAGAACGCTTATTATCTAAAATTAAACCTACCGATTATGTCGTTTTATTAGCGATTAAAGGTCATGTGCACTCATCTGAGAGTTTTGCGAGATTATTAGATAAAGTTTTAACCTACGAACAAGGAGATTTGGTCTTTATTATTGGTGGTTCATATGGTGTCCATGAGGATATTGAAAAAAGAGCACAAGAAAAGATTTCTTTTTCACACATGACATTTCCACATCAACTCATGAGACTTATACTGACTGAACAGATTTATCGTGGGTTTATGATCTTAAAAAATCACCCCTATCATAAGTGAGGAAAAACCATGAAATACATATTTTGGGATTTTAACGGAACCATTTTAGATGATGCAAGGCTTTGTTACGACATTTTGTCTGAAATGCTCATTGAAGAACATAGACCACCTGTCACATTTGATGAGTACTTAATGATTTTTGATTTTCCTGTGGAAAGCTACTATCAAAAGGTTTATGACTTAGAAAAAACAAGCTTTCAGGAGCTTGCTCATAGGTTTATTGATAAATATCAACCAAGGAGTCTAGATTTACCACTTCATGAAGGTTTTTTAGAAACTATAGAACACTTATCAAATCAAGGTTACACCCATATATTGCTATCTGCATCTGAGGAAAAAAATCTTCATGAACAGCTTAAACATTTCAACATAGATCATTTGTTTAAACATGTCTTAGGAACATCAAATATTTATGCGAAAAGCAAAGTAGATGTTGCCTTAGCATTTATCAAAAAACATGGTTTAAATGTAAAGGATGCAGTGATGATTGGAGATACTTTGCATGACGCTGAGGTAGCAGAAAAACTGGGGTTAAACATTATTTTATATACAAAAGGACATCAACATCCTGTAAGATTAACAGAATTTAAAACGATTGATGATTTAAGAGAACTGAAAAAAATCCTAGAAAATGGCCAGTAAATGACCATTTTTTATTAAAAAAATGATATCATAGTGATAAATAAACATAGGAGGCATGTCTCATGTCAAAAAAATTGAAGACAGATAAAAAAACTAAAGTATTTTTTAGTGGGTTTAAAGCATTTATTACAAGAGGTAATATCATTGATTTAGCAATCGCGGTCATTATTGGTGGTGCTTTTGGACGTATTATTTCATCTTTGGTGAATGATATCATTATGCCACTCATAACAACGTTAACAGGTAGAGCTAATTTTACAGATCTTATTTGGATTGTTAATGGCGCTGAAGTCAGATACGGTCAATTCATCCAAAATATTGTCGAATTCTTAATTATTGCATTTTCAATTTATTTCGTAGTTACACTAATTATTAAAAGAGAACAATTCCGTAAAAAAGTTGAAGAACTCGAAAATCCAAAAGAAGAAGCGCCAAAACCAGTGGTTATACCTGAAGATGTTAAATTATTAACTGAAATAAGAGACGAATTAAAATCATTAAATAAAACTAAGAAAATATAGAGGGGTGAACATATGGCAAAGATTGCAATTTTGACATGTAGTAATGCAGGATTAGATTATTTAGCATATCCAAAAGATATTGAAATCTTAAGATCTGTTATTCATTTTGGAACTGAAGAAACGTATGATGATTATGTGGAAATGGATGCAAAAACTTTTTATGAACGCATTTCAAAAGATCCAGATGATATTCCAAAAACATCTTATGTATCTCCGGGTCGTATGACTGAGATTTTTGAAAAGCTTGAAAAAGATGGCTATGATGAAGCGATTGTCATCACAATTTCATCTAAACTAAGTGGCTTATTTGAAGCGGTTAAAAGAGTCGGTAGTGAAATGAACATTAAAGTAACTGCCTTTGATTCTAAAACACTCGCTTATGGTGAGGCTTTCATGGTTTTAGAAGCTCATCGCATGGCTGAAAAAGGTGCTCAAACAAAAGAAATCATCGCTCGTTTGGAAAAAATTCGCGACAATAATAAAGTGTTTTTCGCAGTAGACACACTACTTTATTTAGTAAAAAATGGTCGTCTATCAAAGCTTCAAGGTACATTAGGGACAATGCTCCAAATGAAACCATTACTATCGATTGATGATGAAGGTAAAGTAACAACGCTTGAAAAGATTCGGACCATTCATAAAGCACACCAACGTGTGGTTGAAAAATATGTCGAAGAAACACAAGGTAAAAATGTACTAACATTCATTTCACATGCTCATGCAGATGAGTATGTAGATTGGTTTAAAAACCAAGTCAATCTTGTCTTTCCTGAAAGAGAAGTTGTTGTGGCTTATTTAACACCTGTAGTTGGTGCACATACAGGACCTAAAGCTTTAGGCTTAGGATATATTGATTTAGATAAGATTTAAATAGATAAGAAAAGGTATCAGCTATGGGGGGCTAGCTGATACCTTTTCTCTATTTCATATGATTTTCCACAAGGGATAAAAAATGTTTATGTATCGTTAAATCATCATTGAGTTCAGGATGAAATGCAGTCACTAACATATTTTTCTCGATAGCAGCAACATCCTTTCCATCAACAGTTGATAAGATTTTCACTGATGGACCATGTGATGATATATAGGGTGCTCTAATAAATGTCATAGGAATGATATGATCTTGATATCTCGCCTCGGTGTAGAAACTACCAAGTTGTCTACCATAAGCATTTCTTATGACTTTGATATCCATAAGTCCAAAATGAGATACGCCGTTATTTTCAATATCTGATGCAAGTAATATCATGCCAGCACATGTGCCAAATACAGGTAGACCATGTTTAATTAGATTTTTTATGTCATCATACATATCTAAATCTTTTAAAAGCTTACCCATCGCAGTTGATTCGCCACCTGGTAAAATCAACCCATCGATAGATTGATTCAAATCAGCCTTTTTTCTAATTTGAATTGACTTGACACCTAGTTTATCTAAGATGTGCTGATGTTCTATAAAAGCGCCTTGCAAAGCGAGAACACCAATGATCATAATTTACCTCGTTCTGCCATCAATAGTTCAATTTCAGATTCATTGATACCTACCATAGCCTCACCTAAATCTTCTGAAATTTCTGCAAGTATTTTTGGATCATTATAATTAGTTACAGCTTTTACAATCGCTTGTGCTCTTTTTTCAGGATCACCAGATTTAAAAATGCCTGATCCAACGAAAACACCTTCAGCACCAAGCTGCATCATGAGTGCGGCATCTGCTGGTGTTGCTATACCACCAGCTGCAAAATTAACGACTGGTAATTTACCTTTTTCATGAACATACATAATAAGATCTAAAGAGACACCTAATTCTTTTTGAAGTACAAAAAGCTCATCTTTTGGCATGCTTTGAATACGACGCATTTCTTTATTGATTTCACGCATGTGTCTTACAGCTTGAATCACATCACCAGTACCTGGTTCACCTTTGGTACGAATCATCGCAGCACCTTCTGCAATACGTCTTAAAGCCTCACCTAAATTTTTCGCACCACATACAAAAGGTACATTAAATGTCGTTTTATCGATATGATAGATATCATCAGCTGGTGATAACACTTCAGATTCATCGATATAATCGATATCAATCGCTTCTAATATTTGTGCTTCAACAAAATGACCAATACGTACTTTTGCCATTACAGGAATCGTCACTGCTTTTTGTATTTCTTTAATCATTTTTGGATCACTCATGCGTGATACACCACCAACAGCACGAATATCAGCTGGAATACGCTCAAGTGCCATGACAGCAACAGCTCCAGCTTTTTCAGCAATTCTTGCTTGTTCTGGCGTGGATACATCCATAATAACGCCGCCTTTAAGCATTTGAGCAAGTTCTTTATTTAATTTATATCTTTGATTTTGCATAATAAAAACCTCCTAGTATGTCACACTTTCATTATATGTTGAAAACTGGTATAATAAAATAACCAGTTTAGATTAAAAATAACATACCAGTTGGTGATCATATGAAAGAAACAAAATATCAAAAATTATATCAAGAACTTAAAGAAATGCTTATGCTTGGTAAATACCAAGCGCATGATAAATTGCCATCAAAAAGAAAACTAGCAGCATCCTTAAAGCTATCACCTTTAACTATTCAAAATGCTTATGAACAACTATTAACGGAAGGATTTATTTACACGAAAGAAAAGGTTGGCTATTTTGTTAGTGAGGGATTGGATTTTATTAAGCCAGTTAAAAAAACCTTTCAACACACACCTTATATAGAAGAAGATGACCATAGTTTTGATTTTGCATTTAAAACAAACGTTGTAGATACTTCACTTTTTCCAAATGCGACATGGGCAAAGCTTTCAAGAGAAGTATTATCTATGAATTACCATGAAATGCTTAATCGCACACATCCTAAAGGTATTTTAGACTTAAGAATCGAAATCGCGAAATATTTGGAATTATACCGAGGTATGTCAGTTGATCCTGAGCAAGTGATTATCGGCTCAGGCTCACAAGCACTCATCAGCATGCTAGTTGAACTTTTAGGTCGAGATCAAACGTATGCCCTTGAAAAACCTGGTTATTTAAGACTTTATCAGATTTTTAAAGGACAAGATGTTCATTTAGAGCTCATTCATTTAGATGAACAAGGTATCTCAATGGATGCATTAGAAAAAGGATCTGCAAAAATCATGCATATTACACCGGCACATCAATTTCCTACAGGGATTGTCATGCCTATTCAAAGAAGATTAGAGATACTTAAATGGGCTTCAAAAGAAAAGGGTAGATATATTATCGAAGATGACTATGATAGTGAATTTCGTTTTAGTGGACAACCTGTTTTTACCTTATTTGGTTTAGATCACGAAGATCATGTCATCTATATGAATTCCTTTACTAAAACACTCGCACCTTCTTTTAGAATGGGTTATATTGTTTTACCGAAACCACTTTTAAAGGTTTATCAAAACATCCAATCTTATCATGGTTGTACAGTACCTAACTTTGAGCAGTTTATCATGTATAAGTTTATGAGAGAAGGTTATTTCGAAAGACATATCAATCGGATGAGACAAGTTTATAAAAAGAAGCTCGATATTATGAAATCAATGATTAAAACATATGATGAATTAGAAATGTTTGGTGATGAAGCTGGTCTTCACTTTATATTAACTTTGAAGAAAGATATTTCAGAAGAAAAAGTGGTCTCGCATTTAAAAAACGCAAAAATTAATGTGACAGGATTTAAACATTACATTCAAGATGGTTATTATGACAATGACAATTTTCCTAAACTGGTGATAGGGTACTCTGGCATTCCGCTTGAAATTATAGAAGAAGCAACTCAAAAACTCATAAACATCATGCTAAATATACAAAAATCATAAAAAAATAGGCAAGCTCCTCGCTTGCCTTTTCATATCTTTACTAGCTTCGTCTTAATTTATAAAGTTTTCTTTTCATCTTTTTGAAATGCATACCAAATTTCTCGCCTAGTTTTTTTCTTAATGCTCTAAAATAATCAAATCCTAATATCCAAACAACATAGATGATAAGCAAAAAAGGTGATATATGAACCAAATGATCCAAAATATTATTAAATGCGTTTTGATTAATAAAATAAAGTGCAATGACGCCTACTAGGAAATAGCTACCAATGGATTTCATATGAGTAAGAACCCCAAAAGACCAAAAACAACCATGTAGACAAAATTGATTTTCATCGTCTTTTTAATGTGGAACTCTATTTCTTTAGGGACATTGATTTTCATAAATCTTTTTAAAAATACCAAGAGGAACCAAAAAAGGTTGAGTATCACCCAACAAATGACAAGTCCGATGAAGATATTTGATATCAGTTGGATAGGCATTAGCTTGCACCTCCAAAAATGGCATCATAGATACCTTTAATCCATGACCATGTGTTTTCTAAGAAGCCACCGATTTGTTCAATTCTTAAGAAGGCTTTCACTTGATCTAGCTTCTGTTCAAAACCAATATCCGTGAGTAATTGATTAAATTCACTCATTGGATAAGTGTTCACTAAATAGATCATACCAAGCATCATCAAGGAGAGCACTGTGTAGTTAAAAATTTTGTTAAAAACAAGCATGTGATGGACGATACCACGTTTATGATCTATAATATATTGTCTTAAATCATCAATGGATGCATGTTTATCTCTAAAGCATAAAGGACATGCGGTCAAGGATTGATGATAATCGTGATATTCATTTGTCTCGCATTTTTTGGTTTCATATGTGAGTCTTGTTAGAATGTTTTGCCACTGAAGTGCTGTTGTTCTTTGAATTTTCTCTTGATCTTTGACATAAAGAGATTGTTTCATCGCTTTTTGATAATATAGTGGATAAAGCTCAATGGGCTTTGTTTTCTCTAAAATATCTACATAATCTGTTTCTTTTTTATGGAGATAGTAATTATTTTCAACAAAGAATGGAATTGATCGATGCGAGAGCTTATATGTACCAGAAAAAGGATGGGCATCGTGTAAAATGTAGTGAATAATAACACTTAGGTCAAAATAAATGCTTTGCTTACTGTAAGGATCAAACGTGATGTTTAAAGGGATGTCTAAAGTCTTTTCTTCTGTCTTTTCTTCAATAAGAGATTTGAGTGATTTCTCAAACTCAAAGTCTGTCTCTTTAGGTTCAGTGTCTACTTTTAAAACCGCCTCTTTAACTTCAAGTTTTTGAGCCTTTTTTTCTTTTTCTTTTTCAAAAGGTGATTTAATCAATTCTAAATCTTTTTGCCTTTCAGCTTCAATTCTTTTACGTTCTTGTTCCTTAATCTTTTCTTTTTCAGCTTCAAGCATATGCTGATATGCTTGATATTTTTGCATTAAATAATACTCTTGTGGTAGATATTCCTCTTTTTGGAAACTCATTTGAGCAAACTTTAAATCAGATGTTTTTAAAAGTACAATATCTGGTATATAAGGGTTTAGGTTTTTATCAATAAATATCTGACTAAACTCAACAGTCACATGTTGCTTTTCAAACGCATGAAACATTGCTGCGATGTTTTTAGCAATCATGATTTTTGTTTTTTCGGTTATTTTCATTTTACCTAATCTATTATTCTTTAAGAATTGAGATAGTCTATATAATGGTTCTCGATGCTGTGAAACATAACCGATGATTTTTGGCTTATGAGGATCAAATATCAATGCTTTTGGGGCATCGATATAAGGTCTTAGCTTCTGATAAGATGGATCCACTTTTAAAGCTTTAATGCGCTCTTCTAACTGATACTTATCAAGCATTTTTGGATTGAAGAAGATGGCTAAATCTTTACCTTTTTTAAGGGTGTATGATTTTGACACGATGGTTTCATCATATACATGATTTTCATCAACAATAATTGGTTTATAATCAGTCTCATATGTGACATATTTTCTAGAAATCGTCTTAAAATGTTCGAGAAGAAAATCATAATCCTTACTGCTTTCTCTTGCACAATGAGGACATTTTTGGAAATGATCAGGATAAAAATGAGATTTATCACGTCTACATTTCTTTAAATGATCCTTTAATTGTCTCAAACCATTTACCCATTCATCAGAGGTAGGTCTATTAATGACGTGTTTATTTTTATCGAATGCTCTGATGAATAAATCTTGAATATATTTTGGAAAAAACGAAAATGGCATCGCATTTTTCGGGGGCATAATAGATGGATTATAAGGGAAATAAGGGAAAATTTCTTTTTCCATATTGTAATTTATAGCATTGCCATCAAAACCCATGATGCCTTTGATGCGTGCGGAAAATGGATGAACTCCCATCATTAAAATCTGAAAAATCAATATAGCAATCCCATAATTATCATGATTTGGTATTCTTTTTATTTCAAAAGAAGTACGTTTTTTTGCTTCAATGACTTCAGGAGGGGTATAATCTGGTGTAAACACTTTGCAGTGAAATAAACCATTTTCTGATGTGACTTGGAATGAGTCGGTGTCTACGACACCAATTTCAAATCCAGGATATACGAAGAAGTCCGAAGTGTTAATATCACCAATCACAGTATCATTTTTATGCAAGAAACTTGTAACTTTTGCAAGATTGATTGAAATGACTAATCGATCATACCAAGTAATATTTGGGAATTTTGCTTTTTGTAAGCCTGGAGTGATGACATGCGATAATTGGTTTTTTGCTTGTACACGCTTCATGAGGTAACCTACAAAGCGTTTGTTTTCGTTATAAATGACATAGCTTGGCCAAGCGATAATTGTTAAGCCGTTGTAGTCTAGAAGACCAGGCTTCTTTTTGACCATGGCTTTAATTTTATGCTCAATATCCGGCATACGCTCTAAAGCACGATCTGCATAAATTTTAACTAGAATGTTCGGATTTTTTTGAAGCTTAAAAACACTACCTTCGCCACCGCTTCCAATAGGTTTCGTATCATCAACTAAAATTTTCGAACCATCTTCTAGATAATATGCTTTCATGTTATCTCACTTTAATAAAGAGTAATGTTTTATCATCATCTGTTTTACTTGATATGCGTTCAGATGATAAGAAACGGATGAGAGAAGATTCAACATCTTTTTGATTGAATGCTTCATGTTCAAAGGCTTTAAAAAATGGATCATAAAAAAGTTTTGAAACAGTTTGGTCTTTTGCAGATACGCTAATCGATTCTATGCCATCAGACATTAAAGCGACACTTTCATAAAAACCATCAATTTTTTCATATAAGCCTTGCTCAATCGAAGTATCATTACAAATGCTAAAAGTCGCATTTGCATATTCACCTCTTTGTTGTTTAGCTAAAACTAAATAGCCATCATCATTTTTACCAATCAATGAGCAATCACCCACTTGTCCATAAAATTGACGATCACCAATACTTAAAAACACTAAAAGTGTTGCATTTAAGTCTTTAACGTTAAGATCAAAGGCGCTTGCTTCCATATGAAGTGCGTCTAATACTTCAACATAACCTTCTTTGATTAATAAAATGATGTCTTCATCATCCATGGATAAGTCAATATTTTTTTCAATATAGTCTACGATATAATTTGCTGCTAGTGTGCTGCCTAATTCTGCTCTTTTTGCACTTCCCATACCATCAGAAACAGCTGCTACAACGCCTAAATCATTTTTGAGCATGCGATAAGCATGACTATCATGACAAGGTGTTTCGGTTTGGATATGAGAACTACCTTGAACAGAAGCACCGTATAGCTTAACCACCTTTATACCTCAAACTCAAAGACATCATCACTTGGTTTTTCAAGCTTAAGTGTATCGCCTACACGGCTTGAAGAAACACTTGAAAGTGAAGAAGAAACCCATTGGAAGAGCTCTTTGAAATTTAACCCGTTAAGCTTGAATACACGTTCTGGAGAACCAGAGATTTGGCGTAATCTCTCAATATTAGCATTTTCTACACCAATACCGAAAAAGATAACTTTTTTGCCCATGATTGCGCTTTGTAACATCGAAGAAGCTTCGGTAACATTATCAGTAGGCTCACCATCAGTAATAACAAATAACCAAGGACGATAGTAAGAAATACCAGCTGTACGGTATTCTTGTTTTCTGTTTTCAATATTTCTTAAAGCAACAACAATGGCTTCACCCATTGGTGTCATACCGTTTACTTTAAGCTCAGGTGCTTGTGATTCTGAAACAGTTGCAAAAGGCTGAAGTACCGTAACACTTTGTCCAAATGCAATCACAGATAAATCAACACGAACACTTGCTAAATCATCATCTCTTAATGCTGCATAAAGTGCATGAACACCTTCATTCAGCTGATTAATGGGGTTACCTGTCATGGAATATGACGTATCTAGAAGTAAGATGACAGGACAGCGGGGTTCTGGATTATCTAATAATGCCTCATCCACGACTTCCTTTTCAAATTCAAAATCATTTTTCATTTGACTCATATCTATAACCTCTTTCTTTTATTTTTATATTTTTTAAAGTATGAATAATAAAATGATAGAAACAATAAGTGCTTTTAGGGAATATTTGGTTTTCAGGTAAACAATAAAACCAAAGAGTAAATATAAAACCATCCAAGCTAAGGTGAGAAAACTAAAACCAGAAAAAGAGAATCCTAAACTATAGCCATATATAAAGAGTGTCATACCTATTTTTAATAACATAGAAAACGGAAACGATATATTAGATTTGTAAAGCTGGTAAATATATACAAGCACTAAACTTAAATATATCATCATAAGGATAAGACCTGTTGAGTAAAGAATGTAAAGAAATAAGCCTTGTTCAACGGTCTCATTTAAAAATGATCCTCTTCCCACAAAATAACCGATTAAACCAAAATGAAATGATAAATTAAAGTGAATGAGTACACCTTGAATGATACTTACAATGAGACTAGCGAAAATAAACACTTTAAAGAATCTTGATACATCAAATGGACTATATTTTTTACCGATAGTAAATTGGATTAGATTATAAATCAGTAAACTGAAAAATACAATCTGAATGCTATAAATCAGTTCATAGCTATAAGGTACGCCTAAAACAGACCCAACATAGCTCGCTTGAAAGCGTGTTGCATCATAAAATAAGTGAAGATAGAAAATCCCCCATACGACTGAACCAAAAAAAATTTTATTGATATGACTTTGATAAGGATTAGGTTGCATTTCAAATCATCCCTTTTGGTTACTTTTTTATATTATATCAAGAAACAAGGGTTCTCGTCGTCTATTTTAGAAAAATAGATATAAAAAAAGGAAAAACTTAATGTAAGACATTAAATCTTTCCTGATATGAAATCTTTTATGCGTTTTCCATGATAGCAACCATAGGGATGAGTAAGAATGCCATCCATGATATATGAAAGAGACTAAAGAAATAACCAAGTGAGAAGAATAAAACAACTGAAATAAAAGGCATGATCGGTGTTAAATGCTTAGGCTTACCTAATAATATTGCAACAACTGGTATGAGCAAGAATACTTGCCATGCATAAGCCCATCCATTAATTAGATAACCAAGTGCTAGAAAAGTCGTTAATGCAATAAACACAGTGCTTACCATAATCATCCATTCCATACGTTTTCTACCTTTTGGTGGATAGCTCCACATAAAGTGTACATCACCAAATAGAAGACCTACAATGACAGGTAGAATGAATCCTAGGATACCCCATTGCCATAGACCGTAGTTATAGCCCATAAATAGGTAAACACCTATTGCGATGATAAATGACAACTCATAGATTAAAACATGTAGTTTATTCTCTTTGTAAAGGACTCCAATCATTGGTGTAGATAAGAAAACGAGCCAAGTAGGATTCCAAAGGTTATAGTATGTTCCAATAAGCGTAAAAACAATCACTGAAACAAACACAGATATTGAAACAGGAATATCCTTAGCTTTTGCTGATAATAAGATGCTGATCATTGGAATACTTAAGAAAACAAGCCATCCAGGATGCCATGCATCAAAACCAAATCCTAGAATTAAATATACAATAACAGAGACAAAAGGCGTGATAGCAATAATGCCTTCTTTTAATCTTGTTGAAAACAAAATTGCTGTCATTGGAATAAGCAAGAAGACAAGCCATCCTGGATTCCATAAATCAAGACCAAAGCCTAAACCCATGAAGATGATGACGCTTATAAAGGGCATAATAGCAACAATCTTTGTTTTAATGTTTCTTTCTTTTTTAATATGCAGTGTGTCAATGAGTTCATGAGCAACATCTTTAGGATTTCCTAAAATTTCTTTCACTTTGTCATGATCTTGATATTTTTGATAAGCATCATCATATAGCTGTTCATAGTCAGATAAAATATCATCAATATCTTGTTTACTTGCTTGAAATTCATAAAGTTTTTCTTTTAATACCTTTAAATAATCTTGTTTCATGTTAAATCTCCTCCTAAGAGCTTAAATACGCCATTTAAGAATGATCGCCATTCTTTTTCATAGCTTTTTAATTTTTCTTTTCCTAATGCAGTCATTTTATAATACTTTCTTGGCGCACCCATATTTGTTTCTTCTGTATAGGTCGTAAACAAACCCTGATGGGTTAACCTTCTTAAAATAGGGTACACTGTATTTTCGTTGACTTCAATCTCTGATGATAGTTTTTCTATGACTTCAAAACCATATAAATCATTTTTATCAATCAAACTTAAAATACACATTTCTAGGATGCCCTTTTTGAATTGTGTGTTCATAATAACCTCCCTACTGTGTTTTACACACTACCATTATATACCTGTAGTGTGCAAAACACAATACCTAAATTAAAAAAAGTGAAAACATAATATGCGTTAATTCTTGTCTAAATAAAAAAAGTATGATACTATATCAACAAACAAAGTTAGGTGATAGATATGTTGGTTACTTTACAAGCTGTTTATTATAATGGTTATCGTATCTAAAAGGACTGCGCATGCATTCCTTTTTAAGCCATGAAAAAAGGAACAGCAAGCAGATGAATAGACATTTATCCTTGAGGTTCCTCAGGGATTTTTTATTTTTATAACATAAGGAGATAAACTATACGAAGTCAAGTAGAAATAATGAATAAACAGAAAAAGA
>CAZZMZ010000017.1:0-33227 GCA_964655445.1 uncultured Mariniplasma sp.
ATAATTTACATAGCGTAAAATATTTTGTGTAAATGAATAACTGAATAAAATATAAAAAGGCATCTCATTTTAGTATAATAGAGTTGTCGAAAAACCACTATACAAAGGAGTGGATTGGTATGAAAATTAAACAGTGGGTTATGATACCTTATGCATAGAAAACTGAAAGGTCTAGTAACCATGCCAAGTAATAACAGTAAGTACTCAGAAGAGATGAGAGAAAGAACATCAAAGTTTATCATTGAATCCGGTTAGTCAGCTACTTCAATGGCTTCATCCTTTGGATAGCCATAATGTCCTGATGAAATTAATGGAAATGCTATAGAGCTTGCTCTATGTCTTACAGCAAGCTTTAAGCAGTTTAAATACGTTACTTCTAACAACGCTCTCTCATTATGTTTTCCATCTTGATAAATAGGTCCCACTGTATGGATGACATAGGACGCATTTAGTTTATAAGCACTAGTAATCACAGCATCAGTCGTTTTTAAAAGTCCAAATCTTTTTCTTTCTTCAATTAAACCCTTACCTGCTACTTGATGAATTAAATAATCCGTTGTCCCTCCAACAAAGGGTTCTGGTTGTGCTGGATTTACGATAATATCTACATTCATTTTTGTTAGATCTTGTCTGATCACATAAAATGGCATATATTCTACTCACTTTCAATTAATCTAAAAGTATTTTTCAATAGTCTTCTCTAATTTATTATTTAGCTTCAATTTTTTTCAAAGGGAAATCTGTAAATAGTTTCAACATTCAAATCATTGTGGTATTCAAAGTTTTGTATAGTTGCAGATTGTATAAAAAATTTCCCTTCATCACCACTTTGTTCAATCGAAAATAAAGAAAATACTCTACCTTCTATGAGCAATTCAAATTGATGATTCATAACATAACCGTCTTCATCCCAGCTTTCACCACCATAATAATTAATAGCAGTATGAAAATCATGCTCGTTGATCTGATCTTTTTCAATTCTCAACTTAAACAAAAATTTAACATAACTGAACTGATTTTTAAAGAGGTAAGCTGTATAATTACATAAATGAATATTGTTACTTTCATTCAAATCAATAACATGGTATGTAACATTTTCAAGTCCATTATTTATCAAAATATGATTTTCCGCTTGTTCACATCTATAAGAGAACAATTCTTTCATAAAATTTAATCTGGAATCATAATTTCTAAAATTCATGATAACAATTTGGATCATATGATCGGTATTGATTTCTTTATTTATTTTCTTTATTACCCCTTTTTCCATAAAAAGTTTACCAGAAACCAGAACTTCATCTCCAAGTTGGACATTCTTTGAAAAGTAGTTATAACTATATGATCTTTCTATGTCTGGAAAGTAAACAACAACTTCATATCCATAGAAAAACGATTCATACTTATCACAATAGATATCATCTATATTAAATGAGTAATTTACGTGTTTCATATAATCTGATTGATTGTAAACATCTGAAACGTTTTTTATTATGCCAAAATGCTTTTGTAGTTTCCCACTGACTTCAACGCCATATCCTACGATTGCTTTATCAGATTCACATAGGTAATCATATGTCAAATCAACTTCTGGAAAATAAATCACAACTTGTTTTAAATCTTTTTCTGATTGCATTTTACTATCCTCCATTACGGCACCTTGGTTCTAGATTAATAATTTATGATATAAAGTCTACCAAAAAAATATACTTTAAATAATCTCACCATACGGAATGGCATTTAATATAGCTGCTAAGCCTTTCTCAACACTGAATCTACGCATATTTGGATTTAACTTCTCAACGATTTCTTTACCCTCTAATTTACTGATTAGTGCAATAATACTCAGCTCAAATTTTGCCCTAGATGCACCCACATAAAACAACATACTGTTTTCAATAAATGTATCCCTATCAACATCAATCAAAATGATCACATCTGCCTCAAGACCTTTAAACTTTCTACTTGTTGTCCACTTATAATTCTTGTTTTTATAAGAATAGAATCCAGCAGAATAATCTGTGTTTAGCAATGATTTGCTCATTGACTTTACAGAGATTATTACAATATCTGAATATCCTATGGTTAAGTACTTATCTATTGATTCATTTAATTGAATAAAGAAATCTTCTTTATCTTTTCCAAAACACAAAATAGGCTGTTGTCCTGACAGCGCGCCTTCGTATAATTTAGGCTCTTTTTGTATCGGTTTCATTGAGGTGTGAGCAATTGCAGTAGTATTTCTGCAATTTTTATAGAGTGTGATTCTGCAATCTGCCTCAGTGATATATTTGGGAATTTTTGATCCCTGTATTAATTGATTATTATCATAAAAAATATAGAAGCATCCGTTTTTATTTTTTACAATCAAGTCAAGTATTTCGATTATTTGTTGTTCCTCGATTTTTTCTTGACCAAAATCCTGACCTTCATCAATTATCACATGTTGATAATCAAACTCCAATTGGTCAAAGTATATCTTTTCAAGGTACTCTTCTAGTTTTTTGTATGATTGATCTAAAACACCGGTTGTTTTCAAAGTATATGCATCTAATGTAAAGTAATGTATATTTTCATCTGGAAATGCGTTTTGTAAATAATCTCTTAGATCTCGATTAAAGCACAAAAATAACACCTTTTCTTTCATTTCCGCCAACCTACGAGCTTTCTCTACTGCTAGCATTGTTTTCCCTGTTCCAGCTGCACCATTAATCGTAGCATAACGCTGATTTTCTAGAAAGTCCATTAGTACTTTTTGTTCATCAAGCATTTTATTGAATTTTCTGTTTTTTTCGTTTAGTAATATATTATTCGATGGAAACAAATTAAAACTTGGTGAAAGTATATTGTTGATCATATACTTTGTCTCTATTGAATTTAAAGACTCATGTTTAGATTGTGATAGACTGTCATGGTATTTAAAGATATTGTTTAAACAGTTTTCAATATCATCTAAATCGTTATAGGTTATTATTAATTCTTTAGGTGCTTCAGCGGGTAAATTCATGTTCGCCAATGTGCCTTTTTGAACCTCAGGAAAACAAACAGCATGAAAAAAACCACATTTCCTAATTAAACTATATGGATCATCCTTCTTCTTTAGATAGTCAACAATCTTGTACTTGTTATTCTTAGCCTGATTAAAAGGTCCATCATGGCGCATAATACTACCATCTCTATACCTCCAAGCGCCATTTGTATACGCAAGATAACCTGCTTTTACTTCTATTGCGAGTATACCTTTTTTAGGATGGAATAAAACAAAATCAACTTCAATGTCCCGATTTTTATTATTTCCTATCTCTGTAATTTGGTATGAGTGGAATATGAAATAATCGTCTGATAGTTTTGATAATTTCTCGAATACTAACCCTTCCATACTTATCTCTGAAAACTCTTTTGGTATTTCTGGCAGCATAATTGCCATATTAATCACCTCTTATAAGTTTAATCCTTCTACATCGTTAACATCTTCTATAAAAATCAATCTCCACTCTTCAAAATTTAAACTACTCTTGTATTTTTTTATATTATCTTCATCAAGTATAAGCATTAATTTTAAGTTATCCCATAGTAAATCTACAATCATTCTATCTCCATTTTTAAATCTAACCTCTGAACCAAAATGAGTTGGAGCTGGAATTGTATATTTTTGGGTGAATAATTTTAGAGCTTTAATTTGCTTCTCGTTTACTAGTTTGTAATCATCAGTGGCATATAATACCGAATCAATTAAAGTATAACCATCTAATGATGTCCCCTTGTCGATATATAAATATTTCGCAATGTTTTTGAAACCTTCACTAGAATCATCAGATTGTTCGTCTGCTATAACATTAAATAACATGTTTTGAATAACTTGTTTTGCTAGTCCTCTTTTAAGTAGATCATGTATTTGCTGATTTCGATAATTTCTAAGGCAACTATAGCAAGAGGTTGAATCATCACAGCACTCTCTGCTTACAAGTTCAAGTGACTTTTCAAGGGAGAAAATAAACTCTTTAATATCCAAAAGTCTTTTAACGTGTCCTGCTCCTCCAGGAACTTGATCAAAAAATACAAATTGTGTATTACTATGATCATAATTAAAGACACCATTGATATCATTACGTTCAATATTAAAAGCAACAGATATACCGTTTAATATAGCATAAAGCACAGAAAGTGCTTCGTCTTCATTTAACTTACCATTAATAGTTATTTTTATAACATCTGTTTTAAACGTATGTGCCAAATGTCTTCTATGAAGTTGATTACCCGAGCAAGTTTTACTTTGATTATATCTTACGTTATGTTTGTGTTGAATAAAAGGAATTGTCCCAACCTTTTTTTCTATTTTTGTGTATCCACATCTATCACATACATAGAAAGGGTTGCTATTCACAGACATCATATCATCATCAGAACTACTCTCAATAGAAATATAGTTACTGATATTTCTTCTATCTTCGTTATCTACCCCACCTCCAACATAATATGTCTGACTTGCATAGGTTTTTTTAGGCTTTAAAGTGCGGCTTGTTCTTGGCTTATCTTCTGTAGCAAATCCGTAATTTGGAATGATATACTGTTCAGCTTTGCCTAATAGCCTTTCATAGCAATATGGGCAGAATGAAAACTTATCTGAATCCAAACTATAATCAACTATAATTCTATGACAATTTGGACATTGGCAATAAAATTTAGAATCTAGTTTATCAAATTGAAAAGTTGGAAATATAACATATCTTGACGTATATTTTTTCTTGTTGATGACAACTTCAGATTCAGGTGCGTATTCAGATATAGCAACACTTAAGTCACGACTGGGTTCCATGTCTGTTTTTTCATTAAAATCATAAATCTCTAGTTCAACTACATCAACTGGAAATCCATATTTAGGCACAACTACTGATCTAGAAAGTCTGTCTAATAATCTCTCTTCTTTAATCATACGTATTTGTCCATTAAACCAATTAACTTTCCTATCTCCGTCACTCGTTCCTTCGCTTTGAGCTTCATTTCGGGCTATTTCAAGCTCATTGATCTGATTGTGTATATAATTGACCATATTATTTATTGGCGTTCCTTCACCAATAACACTTTTAACCCAACCAAAATTCATGAGATCTCTCATATCTAAATCTTTTAAAATAGTTTGATCTATATATAATCCAAGGCTTTTTGGGTAACTAAGAATGTGCTGATTAAATGCATCAAAGCCACCTTCAAAAACGAATCCTTTAACGTTATGATAGTAATGAGGAAAGACCTCAAAAAAAGAGCCTAATGCAGATGCTGTAATATGTCTAGTAATGATTTTTCTATTATCTATTTTAAAGTAAGGCGGCTTTATAACACCTTTTATCATTGATTTTGGAGAATTAAAGTATGTATAATCATGAGATCCAATGCCACAATATGTCATTACAAAACCTGCATTACCGAAACGTCTACCTGCTCTTCCAGCTCTTTGCGCATAGTTAGCGGGTGTTGGTGGTACGTTTCTCATAAAAATATTATCTAAAGATCCGATATCGATACCCATTTCGAAAGTCGTAGAACTGCTTAATACATTTATTTTATTATGTTTAAATAAATTTTGATTTATCCTTCCTATTCTTTTTCCAATTTGACTCGTATGTTCTTCTACAACTAGTTTCTCAATACGTTTATCAATGTACTGTTTTCTATAATATCCACTAATACCCTCAATAACATTAAAATCTTCAACTTTGTGCAGTATTCCTTCGCAATGATTATAGTGACATAGATTTTTTACGTTATTAGGAGTAATTTTCAAACAACGATCACATCTATAGAAATCAATGTTGTTAGAGTCAATAACAGAATATTTATCTACATTAATTTGAACATGTGTTGTGTCTTTTTGAGAAATTTCAAATAAACCTACATATTGACATATATCCCAAATTTCTAATGCACATTTTGTTACAATATCAATATCGCTTGTATCCAAAACTTTAGATAGAAATCTGAATAACATATTAGATTTGCCTTTGCTTTCTGGTGTAGATGATGGCATGAAAGATCTAATGTTATTTCTCTCTCTATCTTTCTTGCTAACGGTATTTCTCATAACAACATAATTGTCAAATTTTCTATATAATAGTTCTTCGTCAAGTTCTGACCGATCAATTTCATATTCTTTATAATATATAGCGGGTGTTGTTCTAAAAACCTCCAAAGCTATATGTATGAGATCAATAATTTGTTTACTGTCAAATTCTTTAAGTATTGTGGAATTAGTTTTATCAATGGCATCAAATATTTTTTTCTCGTTGAGTAGGTTTAACCTGAAAGCAAACAATCCAATACCTTCACCACTGAATTTTCCATCAACACGTAATAATTCAGCAAGAATTGCTATCCATGCCTCAGTATTATATGCTTGATACTCATCTTTAGTAGGACTTATCAATTCTTTTTCAGCAACTATATCCCTATAATTACCTATTAATTCCTTAAATCTAACAGGTCTATTATGATCCTTAAGGATTTGAAGTATTGCTCGTTTCCTTAAGAATCGCATATGATTGTGCTCCATGAAGGTCGCATAGAAACTAGCTTGTTGGACACTGTCAGAGAAAGCTATAAATTGCTTCTTGTTTTCATCATCTAGAACATCCGAATCTAGATAATCGTACATAGAGTTCAGACTGATTTGCCCTAACATTGCAGTCGCTTCATCTTTTTGAATATGAAACGCTCTAACAACTCCAGCAATATGATATGAGTCACATACAGGACACCTTTCAATATTATTCTGAATTTCACTTCTTTCATTATCTGCATGAAAAACTTTCATCTTGTAGTGTTCTTGACAATCACAAGATTTGCCGTTAAGATTGTTAGTTTTTCTAATATGACCACACTTAGTACATAATTCATAGGGTGTTAGCTCATTTTCATCTAGCAATTCATTGGTCATTGATTCTTCAACGAGTAAAAAATCAGTTTTTACAGATTTTTTAGATTCTCCATAATTTTCATATATGTCAACTTTATCATTTTGAATGAATTTGGATTGCCCATTTACAATGTGCCCTATAAGGTATGTTGACGAGCAAAATCTACACACACCAAGTTCAAATGTTTTGACGCCATCTATCTCTTTTTGTCTCTTTAATTTGATAACCGGATCAGGTTTGTATTTAATAAATGCTCCTTCAGGTGAACTAACAAATATATGATATTTACAATTAATTAAAGGTTGGCCATCTTTATTTGCGAATGCCATTAAATCAATCAATGCAGAAAAAGATTCTTCATTAAATTGATATTTCCCTTTTAATAAATGATATATCTCATCAGAAGGATAAGTATCGTCATATTTCAACATCTCTAATATATCGTTAAAGGCTTTGTCCTTAATCAGCCATTCATAAACTAGTTGATTATTACTAAATGTAGTCGTTGAGATATATTCATCTATAATGCTTTTTATGTCTGATAATTTTTCCTTTGAATTCCAGACTTCTATATAATGATTGGGGTTAATTATATACTTTGGATCGACCTGTAGGTTAATCCGTTCTGCAAAAATAATATTTTCATCTTGATAATCGGCACCAGTCAATTGATGTGCAAAACTAATGATCTCACCAACATCATTCTTGTCTTTACCAAGGGTGGCACTAGTAAGAATATACTGTAAATCTTGGTGGACAAATTTTCCAGATAATCTTCTTAAAAGGTGACTTAGTTCAATTGCTAGTGCGCCTTTATAAGTATGTGCTTCATCTAATACAATAAACTTCCAATTTCTTGTATGTTTATCATTAAATATTCTCTGATCTTGCGGACGTATTAGAATATATTCTAACATTGAGTAGTTTGTAAACAATAAATGCGGTGGGTTGTCACGCATACTCTCTCTATCTCTAATCTCATTAACTGGATAATCAATTGGTGTGAAAGTTGTAATATGACTTTTTCTTAATTCTGAGGCATCTTTTTTGTTAACTCTATCTTCGTTCTCCTCTGTTTCACCTGTATATGAGCCAAAAGTTATCTCTGGATAACATCTTAGAATTTCTCTTAGTCTTTCCATTTGATCATTAACTAAGGCGTTAACGGGATATAAAAATAGCGCTCTTATACCTGTATGATCTTTACCGCTTTGAATATCTTTCAAAATGTTATTAATTATTGGATAAAGAAAACTTTCTGTTTTTCCAGAACCTGTACCAGTTGTCACAACTATACTACTACCTTTGTTTATCTCTTTTAAAGCATTATATTGATGCTGATATAGCTTAAAATTAGCGCCTATCCCTCCTAATTTTAAAAAGTCAGATGCAAGTTCACCATCTTCTACACATTCTTTTAGTGTTTTTGATGTAATAAAAGGTTTTGAAAAGCTGATATATGGCCCTTTAAAAAGTTCAGTTTTATCTAACTCTTCAGAAAAAATTTCATTGAGCTTAAAATCTCCGATCGATAAGGTTGATTTTAGATAAGCTTTATATTCGTTTTTTATTATATTAGCTCGATTAATAGGGTTTATTTTGATTATCATAGCATATCCACCATTTCTAATAAGTATTCATCTACTATACAAGATTCATCGGAAACTATAGGGTCATTAGTTGTATCGATTATTCTATGACTTTTTCTATCATAATATAGTGATTCCTCATCGTTTAGTTCCAAGATATTTGCAACAATTCTCTTATTTGTTTCTATATATTCCGGGATGTCAATGTTAATTTTTCGTATATTTCTGTAGAATTTTTTCTCGTTCTGTCTATTTAAGTAGAATATTTTACCAATGTATTGGTCTATCGATCCTATATACTTATCTATTGAAATATACGTGTATCTTTGTTCATCAATTGCGTCAAAATAAATTCTGTCATCGTTAGTTTCTCTACATACACAAAGTGACACTTCTCGTATTCTAAAAATCTTGTTTTCTAAATCATGTTTGTTAAATAAGTATACACTTTTACTCATTATTTGCCGATTAACTTTTGAGTCATAGATATTAATCTCAAGTTGGGCTGGCATATTGTCTATCATTAGTTCGTAATCCTGAATAGATTTCTCAAAAATAATCTCACGAGCCTGTGCTTGAGATGGTTTTACTTGAATCAACATATCATTATTTCCACGTACATTTTTGAAACTAATTTTTATACTTGACGTTCTTGGATTAGGTATAATCTTGATATCATCTTGTTCCAACTCATTATGATTCAAAAAATCTATATTATATACCAAATGATCTTTTTCATAGAAGCTTAATTGTATATTGCTATGCGAATAATTTGTTTTCAAAGTACCTATATCAATTTTAAAAAAGTCTCCTTGAAAAGATTTTATCGCATCTAAACGATTAACAACTTCGCCTTCTACCCAAATTTTTAATATATCTGCATTTATGCCTTTGAATCGAATTGCTTCATAATAACTAAAATCATCACACCATAAATAGTCCTCTATAATCTTGACTTGTCCATCTTCTTTTTCTAAATAAGGTATATCTAAACTGATATATGTTTGAACTGAGATCTCCTTAATTACTAAATCAAAAAATATATTACCTATATCAGCAACATTAAATGTTTTTTTGATAAATTTTTGTTCGATAATAGAGGATTGTAGCTCTACATCAATCTTGTCATCATCCAAAATATAACGGGTATTGAAATCATTATCGAAGAAAAAATCGAAATTGTCCTGGTTCTCAATCTTACTTCCTTTTTTAGTTGTGAATTTGATCGTATTGAATCCGTTAGAAATATTTGGTATGAAATATACTAAATTTTCGATACCTGTTTGTACAATGTCAAATGGAATCAATTTATCATTAACCCAAATTAACATATCATTCAACATCTCACTCGTGGGAACAACAATCGAGATTTCACCCTTATATATAGGAAATATCTTTTCAGATATTTTAATAAAGCCCTGATTTGATGTCTGAGCATTTAGGTAAATAGCATCATATGACGTTAGTGAGATATTGTAATCATTGATCTGAATATACTCTGAATCTTTTGGGTAAAAAACACCTACTTGAAAATTCGGATTTTTTTGAATTACCTTAACATTCGATTTTACAAAAGAATTGGCTATTACAAAGATAAAAGGATATCTGTCACTTATTTTTTTAATTTGTTTACCATTGTTATCAAAGAATATATGCTGATGATTCATATGGTGATCTGGTACATTAAGGCCATTAATTCGAACAACCAAATCAAACGGGTAGAATTTGACGGGAATCTCGATAGAAGATAATTCTTTTGATAACCCATCATCACTTATTATTTCAGGTTTTTTTATCTCTAAAACAATTTTTCCATCACACAAGATTTGAATATTGACTTTTTCATAGTCAACTTCATCAGATAAAAACATGGTTTTGGTTATAAGGTATAATTCATCATCTTTATAAATAAATTGAGGGGTCCAATTGATCGATCTTCTATTTTTCGTAGATAATGTATATTTTTTTAAAGCTTCATAACGATTCTTTCCTCGCTCATCAAACCAACTTTCTACCAATAGACCCAAAAAATCTTTCTTATAAGAGTTCTTACTTTCAGAATATATGACTACAAACTCAATAGCACGTAATATATCTCTTGAAAAACTAACAATGCCTTGCTTATATAACTTGCTTTTCATCAAATCCCTTGTAGACTTGATTAATCTATAAGCTTGATTCATTATTTTTGATTGAAACTCATCATCAATACCATAATCTTTTGTAGATATCTGACTTATAATATTTGTGACAACACTGTCTAATTCTTCATCCTCTTCAGGTAAAGTTGCTCTTAAATCATTAGTGAAAACTTCCAACATCATATCAAAATAATCATTTAAGTAATTTGAAGGGATAATGGATTGCATAAGTATCCAGTTTATTTTTCTTGTTTGGATAGCCGGACCAACATAGTATTCAGAGATAAACTCAACAATAGTTTTTTGTACTGATTGTCTACTTTCTTGTGCATATTTTGGAAACACTTTTGTATATGTTTCATGAACTGGGTCCCAAAAATTTCCCGCATAATTTTCATATGCAATCATGCATAGAGATGCAAAAATTAAATGCTTATCTTTTTTAAGAAGCTTAGAGTATTTATTTCTTACTATTAATTCAGCTGCAAGAAGATGAACTTGCTCTACAAGCATTTTTTCTTGTGTTGCTTTAATAACCACTGTCCCTAATAATTGTTTATTTTTAAAGCACATCTCGACTTCATCTTTAAACTTATCAATCTTTAAACTATTATCGTAGATCATATTTATCTCCCAAAGTTATTTTATCTGTCCAGTATAAAAAAACAGCATTAAAAATGCTGTGATTATTAAGAATACTCTGCATAAAGTTATCATTATAAAAGGATATCTTAAAAATAGGGATCCCCCCGTTGTTCTACATAATAAGAAGGTCTTTGAAATAATTATATAATAATTGTTGGAAATGTCAAAACTCGACAAATTTGCTGATAATTAACTTATTAACATGATATTATGAAATGTAGTAAAAATATCACATTTCATCTCGATAAGGTGTGTCCTCAAAACCCCTTTTTCTAAGTTTTTGAATCCATATATCTAGTCTGTTTTTAACCCAAATTGCACTGCTATGATTTTCTAGGACACATAGGTACCACCTTTGAGAAATAAAAAGTGATACTTTTATATCCTTAATGCTTATATTTTATCATACATCATTTTCTAGAAGTGTGGCTTTTTTAATTAAAGCCTTTTATAGTTCGATATTCAACTGGTGTTAAGTAATCTAATCGATAAGCTACTCTATGATGATTAAAATAATCTACATAAATTTCTATAGCTGTATTGATATCTTTGAAGTCATGTAATTTTAAATAGTGTTTCAAATCACCTTTGATCCATCCAATAAGTGATTCAATAACAGGATTATCTGTAGGTGTCCCTGCTCTACTCATTGACCTAGTGATTGGATAGTCTTTATGTGTTTTCTCAAATTTAACTGATGAATATACCCTACCTTGATCACTATGTAGGATGGTATGGTCTTCACCATATCCCCTTTGTTCTTTGATGCGTAAGAAATCTTCTAAACTTCTTAAATGATTCATCACACCATTACCATGATGATAATTAGCTAGGTCATATCCTACAATCTCATTATTAAAAACATCGATGTGAAGATTTAAATCATATTTCTTTTTCTGATGTATAATCATGGTTGTATCTGTACATACTTTCTCAAATGGTCTTCTTGTTTGCCAATTTCCACCTATGACATTTGGAAACTTATCCGATACACCTTTTGGTCTTCTAAACGCTCTTCTACGCGCTTTAGAATAGATGCCCATTTCTCTAAAACACTGATACATTAAGTAACTTGATACTATCCATCCTGTATCATTGAATATATCTTTTCTAACTGCTCTATACCTTTTTTCAGGATGGATAGTATGGTAATTATTAATGAGCTGTTTGAGTGTTTCTTTTGTTTCTTGTCTTGGTGTTTTAATATCTATTCTCATTAACCATCTATAATATCCACTCCTACTAATTCCGATATATTCACACAAGTCGTTTATATAGTATTTAACTCTGAACTTATGGACCAAACTATACTCATAATTTAGAAGTTGTTTTTTTTAAGTATTTGACATCCTCCGAGCTATAACTTTTTTTTAAACGTTCTATTTCTACTTTAAGCATGAGTATTTCATGCTTAAAAGACTCAATTGATGCTTCTTCTTGATTCGTTGGTATTTTATCTCTTATTTTTCTTTTGGTTATTAAACCACTGATCCCTTCTGTTTGATACTTCTCTACCCACTGTCTTTGTGTTTTGGTAGCGACGTTATATTCCCTCATAATGGATTTTTTACTGATGTGATCATTTAATATCATCTTAACAATCTTTAGTTTGAAGTCAACACTATACTCATTCATAGGCTTTCTGCTCCTTATATTTTTATATTATACAATATGTTCTTTTAGGTGGTACCTATGTGTCCCACTTTTTCGTAGCAGAGCAAAAATCGGTAATGCTTTTTCTTTCATTGGTACAAATCCTTTATTTTTATAGTTTTGGTAAGTGGATACTGGGTAGGGCAAGAAAAGCTTGATCGGTGGAGCATCCTTCTTATAACGATAAGGACTTAATCCAAAATGCTTTGAAAATGCTCTTGTAAATCCTTCATGAGAATCAAACAGAAAATCAAGCGCTACATCGATCACATATTTATTGTCATCTCTTAAATCTAAGGCTGCTAAAGACAATCTTCTTTCTTTGATGTATTGCATCGGAGATTTATGTGTGTATGTTTTAAATAATTTATCAACATACCAAGGAGAATAGCCAATGACCCTACTTAACTCTAGGAGTGTCATAGGCTTCTTGATATGTGATTCAATATAGTCTTGTAGCTTTGAAATAAGCTCTGCATGTAATGTATCCATCTTTTCACCACCTAGATTGTAATATATAGATTTAATTAAAACTTGACCGATTTTGTTATCTTTATCATATCAAAAAAACTATATACCTTGTTATGTATATAGCTATTTTCTGCTTTATGATTAATATATCCTTGGTTTTTAATTAATTACTTAACTGATCTATCAAGAATTGATGTTTCATATCCTTGTGATGATTTACAATCGTAGATATCTTTTTTGCTACATATGCTACATCAGATACGTAGCCTGTGTAAAAGATGCCATCTTTTGTATGTATTTCTACACGTCCAAAAGGAAAAAGGGCATATCTGCTCACATAGTTTTTGGCTTGAACGTGTTCAATATTTAATATAGAGATTTTTTCTTCGTGATGGCCATCATCGATATAAAAGTAGGATACATCATAAGATAGGATGTTTATTGGATGATTGAGATGTTCAAAAAAGCGAAATAACATATAAACACCTAGAATTGCTATAAAAAGCATATAGATAATAGCAAATGGATGTAAAAAATTTCTTATTGAACCGATGATTATAACTATGATCGGTATTAAAATGATGATTTTTAAAACGCCATATCCTTTGGATTTATAGCCAATTGTTTTCTTCATATTTCCCCCGTTTTTAAAATTTAATTCTCATCTATTAAGTCTTTAGCTAAGTCATGATAGTGTTTGATGTCTTTATCACTTAGATTCATTTCAGATCTACTAAAAGATACAATACCTAAATTGCTTAACTCACTTTCTGTATAAGATTTTATACGCTCTTTTGAGTTGTTATATGCAGTTTTACCATCATATAGGTTTTCAATCTCGAATGTGACTGACTCACCATAGGTGATTTCTTCAGCTTGCACTGTAATAGAATGCTCTCTTCCATCCAATTTAAAGTATACCCATACAAAAATTTGAGTACCTTCCTCAAGAACATCTTGTCTCATACGGTCTGTTTTAAATAAAAGAACAGATATATCGATAAGATGCACATCAACTTCTGTTTCTTCATCTTCGTAAAAAAGATGATAAATGATATCGTCCATATACATATCTGTTTTAGGATCTATTTCTTCCTTTTGACAAGCGTTTAAACATACAAGCATCAAAATCAATACCATGCAAGATACCAAATGTTTTAAATTTAAAATACATCGTTTTTTCATCATTTCCCCCAAATATCTTTTATACTGTTTTTTCTCTTACAACATTCATAATCTCAAATGCAACATCCTCAACAGATCCAATCGTTCCAATTTTATAATCTTTTTCTTTTGTGTGAATGATAATTGATCCAAATGTATATCTTAAGCTTCTTGCGTGCATTGTTCTAGGTGTTGCATGTAATATCTCTTCAAGTGATATCTTTTCTGTCTTATCTTTGTAGTTGATAAAGATAAACTCATCATCAGCTTCTATCATGTGAAGTGGTTTTCTCACATGGCATGTAAAAAAGCCGATAAAAATGAAGATGACCAAGCCTATAATGATTAAAAAGGATAAAGCTCCATTATCAAATCTATCTACGTTTGATACGACTGAAACGATATATATAAGTAACATCATAAGTATGAAAATGATAATAAATAACATGGCTGCATATCCAGATGATCTTTTTCCAATCACTTTTCTCATCATAAAAACTACCTTCCTGAAAATCTTAAGTCTAACTTGATATCATCACGCTCAAAAATACCGTAAGCCTCAGAGTCCCATCCTTCAACCCAAAGATTGATGAGAATCATGCCTTCGTAATAATCATCCATTTGAGTCATTTCTAACACTTTTACTTCTCTAAAGTTAGAAATGGTTTCTGGTAATCTAACTGCACTAGCTAGATAAGGATAATAACCAGAAAGTTTGTAGAAATAGTCAAGACTACCTTGTGATCCATGTAAATTTACATCTTCTAATTTTCCCATATATGTGTTTGTATCACTTGCTGGGTTTTCATATATAACTATGTGTTTTTCATTTTGAATCTGTCCTATGAAAGAGATGCGCATTGAATCAGTAAGCTTAAAATCGAATGACGCACCTTTTAAAACCGTGTTAGCCTTACTATCTATAAATGTTTGGCTTGCTATCATCGATCTTAGCTTTGAATCTAAGATGACAAAATCAAGATAAACATTTTCATCTGTTCTCGATCTAAAGTATATAGGAAAGGATATATATCCCTCATCGATATAGTTAGTTTCACTATGAAATAACCTATAAAAGTTTTCACCATCATAGGATGATACATGTTCTAGATGCCATGCATCTAAATAGGATATACTTAGTGACTTCATCATTTCAGATGTGATGGTTGTCATAAAGTTTATGCCATCTAAGGATATCTCTAAACTTGCATCAGTAATCATGTTTATGTTATGGATAAATTTTTCTTTGAATAAATCCTCAAAGTTTTTAAAGGATAGATTGATATAGTGATCCACATCATCTTTATCAAGCATGATCTTTGATAATTCATATGTTTTTACTTCAACTTTTGGGTCTTGATGGATATCAACTGTCTGATAATAAATCACATCCAAATCATACTGAGCTCTACCTTCTTCAATCAATTCAACATTAAAATGTGTTTCTTTATCATCTGTATACTCTATGCTTTGTACATAATAACTTTTATCCTCTTCATTTTCCTCAAAGAAGATGAGCACCAAAAGGATCGTGGCTTCCATATGTTTTTCTTCTTCTGTTGCAACTAGAAAGACTTTGTTTACTTCAATTTTGGTAATATCAATCTCATCTAGCTTTATCCCTGCGCCTTCAGTAAGACCGATATACAGTATTTCAGATAAATGAGATGCTAAAAACAGATCCTCTTTCTCTTTACATGACATTAAAAAGAAAGCTAAACCTATAGTTAAAAATAATAACCATACCTTTTTCATGTGTGCCCCCACTCGTTCATCTATTTGGTATTATTCTATCATATAATAAATCATTTACATATAGGCTAAAAAAAATACCTTTACCATTTTTGATAAAGGTATCTATTTTGTTACTTTTTCATTGTTTCTTTGGTTTTTACACCTTGGTTTAATAAATCAATCATTTCTTTAATTCTTCTTTGCTTTGTCTCATCTGTTTTAGCAGAAAAGACATGTCTTGCCCAGTTTTTTTGATAGCCTGGGGTTAAAGATTCAAAGAATGATAAGCATGCTTCATCCTTTAATATCACCTTGATGTCATCGATATGCTTGATGTAATCATCGACTCTACCTGATACATCTGGTCTTTTTCTAAGAGAAACATCCTTTTTAATACCTAATAAAGAATAATCACCATCTAAAGCACGCATCATATTAAAACGCATCAATGTGTCTTTGATATATCCAGTATTCATATCTACTTCTAATTTTGGAAATATATGGTCTCTGTGAATACCTTCCATGTTTAATGTGTTTTTAAGTTTAGGAAAGCATAGATATAGCATGCCTTGATCTTTTAATAATGGAATCGCTTCAAAGACATGGTTTTTCATCTCATCAAGTGTATATGAAAAGCTCATGATTGCATCATAGCTTTTAAGTCCTTCTTTATGATATGTATCATAAATCTCTTGATGGCTTTTGGGTATGCCTATGGTATAAACATCTTTACCCTTAAGTAGTTTTTCTAACATCGTTATGACCTAGTTTAAGCTTAATATAAAGAGTAAAACACTGAGTCCAGTATAAGTGCCATATGCTAAAAGATAAAGGTTCATCTCTTTAAATTTGTTTTTAATGCCTATAATTAAAAATGGGATTGTTAAAACAATCGTGATAATGAGAAACGCAAACATGACTAAGAAAAAGCCTAAGTCTGCCCAGGAGCCATCACCAGAATTACTTGTTAATAGGTTTTGAATGTAGATGATGAGCAAGAAGATAGCTAGAGCGATGTGGGTAAAGCTTAAGAACTTGATTGTTTTTTGCATGTTAACCTCCAAGGTTTATGATTATTTAATTGATATTATCATCATTATATCATTTAAAATATGCAAGTTCATAAACCATGCAACTTGCATATTTGTCAATATTTCTAATCTCATCAACTATAATAAAGAAAAAGAAAGAGATATGAGGATATAGTATGTTTAAATCAAAAGATTTTTTATGGCATGAGTGGGTCATCTTATTTTTTATGACACCCATACCTTTAGTTAACATTGCATTTCTCATCTTTTTAATCTTAAGGATTGGTCTATTACCTACTTTAAAGAAATTGCTTATATTACTGATCATATATGTGGTTGTTACACTATTTGCATTGATGTTTTTAAGTTTTTAAATGATAAAATATTAAAAAGGAGATGATGTTTTTGAATATAGAAGAAATCTTAAGTGATCTTACATCCAAACAGCATGAAGGTATGAAAAAAAGCTATTCTAAAGAAAACCAAACTTATGCAGTGATTGGTGTTAAAATGCAAGACATGAGGGCTCTTGCTAAAAAGATTGGCATAGATCAAAATCTAGCAATCAAATTAAATGAATTAAATATTTATGAAACCATGATGTTATCTACCTTTATTGCAGATAGAGATCAAATGACGTTTGATCTCTTAAATAAATGGGCAAAAAGAGCTAATCAGTCATCTATTATTGATCAAGGACTAGCACATTTAATGCTTCAAGTTAAAGATTATCAAAAGTTATTAGAAGCTTGGTGTGTATCATCTGATAAAGATTTAAAGTATGCTGGATTTGCAACGCTATCTGGTTATTTTAGATTAGAATCATTAGATCAGATTGATATCCATTTTGGATTAAACATGTTAACAGATATAGAGCATACCATAGTGACTGAACCTTTACCCATTCAAAACGCTATGAATAACGCAGTTGTCATGGCGGGGCTTCATGTACCTCATTTGGTTGAAAAAGCTTATGAAGTTGCTGAAAAGATTGGTTATATCTTACCTTTAAAAGCAAGAAATAGCTGCAATATCCAAAGTGCATTAGACTATTTAAATAGATATATCACACAACCAAAGTTTTCTAGGGTTGCTAAGCTCAAAGAAACAATATGACCATCACATGATGGTCATCTTTTTTTATAATCTTCTTTTTCTTCCAGAAGGCATAAAAGCGTCCCCAATGCTTTCCAAAGCTTCACCCTCTGTTAAAATGACTAGGACGATAAAGCTCACAAGCATAAATGAACCGAAACTTACGATGCTCATTTCTCTCATCAGATCTTCTTTATCTTCGCTTTGACTCATTATGGCTATCAAATAAAAATAAGCGACATTTAGAAAATAGAAAGATAGTCCTGTAAATGATTCAACAGAAATCCATAGTAAAAGTGATCCAATGAAAAAACCTATGACAAGCAAAGATAAAATGAGTTTCATGTGTCTTTTAATAAATTTGATGTAGGTGAGCCCACTAAATAAAGCAATTAGTCCTATCGATAAAAGATATGCTGTCATAAAATCTACAAAATCTAATGCATATGCTCTTAATACATAATAAGCAGTGATTGAAAATCCTACACCTATCATGTTTAAAATAAAAGATAAGATATAACGATAGGGTCTATCTTTTGACCTGAAAAAGATAATAGCACTTAAAAGCATGATGACTATACCAAGAAGCAAACTAAACCAATGATTTTGATCCGCTAAATAAAGAAAACCCACATGAATCGCTAAGGACATAACACCAAAACCAAAGATAGCATAAACCATGATCAGTACTTTTTTATAGTCCATATAAACCCCCAAAGTTATTTTAAATTTATTATACTATAAGATGAAAAAATACGTATCTATCAAAAAAACTCAACTTACTTTTAAGCTGAGTTTTTGTTTTATGTGTTTAACCTATTTTAATTTTGTTTCTGATATACTCTAACGTAATCAACTTCCATTAAAACAGGCTCATCGAATAAGCTATCTGGAGGTAAGATATTACCATCAAAATTACCGCCGATTGCTAAGTTTAAAATCAAATAGAAATTAACATCAAACGGCGCAGGAAAATCAAATCCAGTCGCATACCAATTTGTAAGTGTGTAAAAATTAATACCATTCACATACCAACGAATAACGCCTTCTTCCCATTCAACAGCATACTCATTAAAATCTGTGATATCTGTACCTGTTGGGAAAAAGTAAGTATTACTTGAATATGTGTTATTTGGCCAAGTGTCGCCAAAATGGATAGCTCCTGTAGCTTGACGTGGCAATCTACCACGTGCCTCCATAATGTCTAATTCACCACCACGTGCCCATCCACCATAAGGACTATTTTGTGGTAACATCCAAAATGCTGGCCACATACCATCACCTGCTGGAAGTTTTATGGATGCTTCAAAGCGTCCATAAGTTTGTGAGAATGTAGGCTGTGTCCAAAGTCTAGCTGATGTATAGTTTTTACCAGCATATGATTCTCTTTTCGCTTCAATGATTAAACGACCATCTTCAACTCTTGCATTTTGTTCACGGTAATATTGTTGTTCGTTATTACCCCAGTTGGTTAAGCCATATTGTGTTCCTGTACCTATTTGAAAACGCCATTTATCCAAATTTACACCATGTGCATTAAAGTTAAAGCCAACATCCGTAAATTCATCACACCATGTTAAGACATAGTCACCTTGTGTAATTGCATCACATCCATATAGACCTAAATCGATGTCTTCTGGATTAATCACAGTAATTAACGCTTCAGCCATCGCTGTTAATCCATTTTCATCTGTAACCGTAAAGGTTAAAGTAAACTTACCAACATTTGCGAGTGTATTGTTAAATAAACCCATGTCATCTAAGCCATCCACTTCAATCAATTCTGTTAAATCGTTACCATCTTGATCGACTGCAGTGATGCCTAATAAAGGATCAAAAGTGTCACCTAGTAAATATTCTTTATCCTCTACACCACTAAATACTGGTATCTCACCTAAATCTTCTTCTATACAAGAAACGAGTATAAATAAACTACTAAGTAGCACGATAAACATAATCAATTTTTTCATAACATGCCTCCTTCATTAAAACCTTCGTTTGTTCCCACTTATTCTATCACAAAAAAGACATTTCATGAAATGAAATAAAGCAAAAAAGCGAGATGCTGAGATCTCGCTTTAAAATGTGTAAAAATTTAGGATTTTTTTAGGAAAATGTTTTTCCAGAATTTCATAAAAACGAATAATAGAATCGCCATCACAACATATCCAACAAAAACGACATGTGTTAAGCCATAAGCTAGATATGCAATTGCTGCAATAAGTGCAGAAATGAGTGCATAAGGTAATTGTGAAATGAAATGTGCGTGTAAGGTTGATCTAGCACCTGTAGCTGATAAAACGGTTGTATCAGACACCGGAGATGAATGATCACCAAAGACTGCACCACCTAAGACTGCAGCGATAATCGCTGGCATAAAGGTAGGATCTGTACTCATAGCAATTGGGATAGCAATCGGTAATAAAATACCAAATGAACCCCAGCTCGTACCTGTAGCAAATGCCATTGCACCTGCAATTAAGAATAAGATGAGTGGTAATAAGGATGCTGTAATGCTTGAGTTAGCAACGACATCAGCAATTAAATCACCTGTACCTAAATCTTGAATCGCATTAGAAACCATCCAAGCTAATACTAAGATAGCAGCTGCTGATTTAAGCATTGCAAACATACCAACGCCAGAAACCTTTAGAATGCTCTTAGGTTTAACATCTTTATCTAATAAAGCCATAACAACCGCTAGAATAAACGCTGATAAACCACCAACGAATAATGGAATCGTAATTTCTTGATCCATAATCGCACCAAAACTAAAGCCTGCAGAAACTAACATCATAAAGAATGTCATGAAGACAAGTAATAGAATTGGAGCAATCAAAGTCCATTGATTAGCTTTTTTACCTTCGATGACATCAACGTGTTCTTCTGCATCTAATTTAGATGTATCATTACCCGCTTCAGCTTCTTCTTCAAACGTCTTCATCGGTCCAAATTTAATACCAAACTTAATGACTAAGAAAACCATGATTAAAGCTGTGATTGGATAAAATTGATAAGGTATTGCAGAAACAAAACCAGCAAAACCAGATCTTACAGTATATCCATTATCTGCAAATAATCCACCGATTAAACCAATAATATAAGCACCCCATGTAGAAATAGGCATTAAGATTACGACAGGTGCTGATGTTGAGTCAATGAGATAAGAAAGCTTAGCTCTTGATACACCATATTGATCTGTAATTGGTTTGGATACTTCACCAATGACTAATGCATTAAAATAATCATCAATCATAATGATAATACCTAAAATCCATGTAAGTAATTGTGCAGCAATTGGGTTTTTTACTTTTGATACAGCCCAATTAGCAAATGCTTTCACACCACCACTTAAGGTAATCACTGCTGTAATACCACCAATGATGACAACGAAGCCTAAGATAGGTAAGTACCAATATATATCAGTAACAATCCCAAAGAAACTGTTCCAGATATAGACCACTGCATCAATTGGATTATAGCTTGAGTAAATCAGTGCTGCAAGCACAACCCCAACGCCTAAAGAAATTAAAACTTTTCTTGTGATAATCACAAGGGTAATCATCACCAAGGCTGGTAATAATGCTAAGAATAACTCCACTTTTGTTTCCTCCTAAAATTTAATATAGTGTTATATTATCATAAAAATTAAAGTATTCACACTTTAATTGGAGTTATTTCTTTTGTTTTTTCTATATATCTAGGCAAATCTTTATCTCTTTTTGAAGTTGGAAATTCCTGATAAAACGGAGCTACTCTTTTAATAAGTGTATCTTGGGCTGAATAGAGCAATTCAACATTATCTTTCACTTTAATGAATGTTTCAAACAATTCTTTAATGTCCTCTCTTTTTAAGAAATCTATGATTCTTTCAGCGTATTTAACATATTCATTTTGTCTATAAACTTTGTCTTTTCTAGTCATTTTCTTGATTGAATTAATTTTGACTAAATCGAATCTAATATGGTTTATCATTAAACCCATACAATCTTTTAATGCTACATATGCATCCTTGAAATCCGAAAATTCCAACTTATGTATCTTAACTTGTTTCGTTTGATTTTCATGGGCTAGTTCATATAAGTATTGATATATTGCCGAGTTGAGTTCGTATGCTTTCAGGTCCCCAAAGTGTATCTTAAAATCTTTGTATATCTCCATCACTTTTTTATGAAGTGATTTTAGAGACATGATATTTTCAACAACTTTTTTTCTATCACACTCAATGTAAAAGAGTAGAATATCTTGATGCATTTCTCCAAGTTTCTTGTTCATGTCCAGTAGTGTTTCTCTAACAACAATTGACATGTCAAATCTCATCTGGGATTTTCTAACTATCACTTCTGCAACAAATGTTACTAATGCACCGACAATAATACCGATAAAACCAAACCATAGTCCTAAATCATTCATATGACCCTCCCAAAGTCTTTTTTCTCATTATAGCAACAATTTTTTAAAAAAATACCTTGGGAAAGGTATTCTCTTTAAGATTTTTCTGTTTTTTCATATGGATAATCAATAATCCCACCTAAATCATAAACATGTTGATACCCTAAATGCATCATAAGTTTTAAAGCATCTTGACTTCTAACACCACTTCTACAGTAAAGTATATAAGCTGTTTCTTTATCTAGGTAAAGTGTTTCAATTTTTGTTTCAATCTCATGAAGCGGTAATAAGTTTGCTCCTAAAATATGACTTATTGCAAACTCATCTTCTCTTCGCACATCAAGTAAAACATGCTTCTTTTTTTGTTTTATAAGCTCTTGATAGTCATCAGGTGAGATGACATTTAATTTTTTAATTTGAAATATTCTAGAAAACATGACGCACCTCACATGATTACTACTCTATTATACAAGTTTTCCCACAATTTGACATGAATGATGACCGACCTAACAACTTTCAAACTCAAACTTTCTATCATGCTATAATATGATTAAGAGGTGAAACACTCATGCAATCTATATTTAAAAAACATCAAGTTTTTTTTCATACGAATGAAACAAAATCTTATCCATTTAGAAAAAAACAATTAGAAAAACTAAGGGAAGCTATCATAGCCTTTGAACCTCAAATTTTAGAAGCACTACATAAGGATTTACATAAATCCACATTTGAGGCTTATTCAACAGAAATAGGCTATACTTTAAAATCAATTAAAGAAAATTTAAGATCCCTTAAAAAGTGGATGAAGCCTAAAAAGGTGCGTAGTTCTATTGTTCAGATGCTAGCTACATCATACGTTCAACCTGAACCACTTGGTACAGTTTTAATCATTGGCCCTTATAACTATCCATTTCAATTAGTGATAGAACCCTTGATTGGTGCGATAGCTGCAGGAAATACAGCATTTATTAAGCCTTCAGAATTCACAACACATACTGCTCAAGTAATTGAAGATATGATAAGTAAAGCTTTTGATGAATCTTATATCAAGGTTGTTCAAGGTGATTACAAAATCACCGATGAACTACTTAACCTAAAGTTTGATCATATCTTTTTTACAGGTAGCACAAGAGTCGGTCAAATCATCTATGAAAAAGCAAGTAAGCAACTTATCCCAGTAACATTAGAACTCGGTGGTAAAAGCCCAACGATTATTGATGAAACTGCAAACTTAAAAGTGGCTGCTAGAAGAATTGCTTTTGGTAAATTCATCAATGCTGGACAAACATGTATTGCTCCTGATTATGTCTATGTGCATCAGAATGTCTATGAAGCATTCTTATCCATCTTTAAAGACCTTACAAAGGCCTTATATAGCGATCATAAATCCTTTGGTCGTATTGTAAATGATAAACACTTTAGTCGTCTATCAAACATGATAGAACATCATAAAGTAGTAAATGAAAGCACAGTGAATGCTGAAGAAAAACTCATCAGTCCAATCATTTTAAGAGATGTGACATGGCATGATCCTGTCATGCAAGAAGAGATTTTTGGACCAATCTTACCTTTTTTAACTTATGACAATTTAGATGATCTCATAAATACCCTTAAGTCAAAAGATAAGCCTTTAACACTTTATCTCTTCTCAGAAAACAAAGAGACTCAAAAAAGAATATTCACAGAGCTTTCTTTTGGTGGTGGAGCTATTAATGATACCATCCTTCATATCGCAAATAGTAGACTTCCTTTTGGTGGTGTAGGGATGAGTGGAATTGGTCATTATCACGGTAAGCATTCCTTTGATTTATTTTCTCACCATAAATCTTATATCAAACGTACAACCAAGTTTGATCTCCCTTTAGGATATCCACCTTATACACCTTTTAAAGAAAAGTTGATACGGAAATTTTTAAAATAAGTAAACCGTTATCAAAAGCACTGAAACTTACCAAGTCCCTTTCATTTGATATAATATAGGTGAAAGGATGATGAAATCATGAAGATTTTCTTAGAAAGAAAAGCGACCACCAAAGGTGGTAGAGATGGACATATTTTTGATACAGCATCAGGACTTGAATTAAAATTATCAAAACCTGTTGAAATGGGTGGCACACCCAATAAAAACACAAACCCAGAGGAAATATTTTCGATCGGATATAGTAGCTGTTTTGCAAGCTCACTAGAGTTCTTGCTTCAAAATAGCGGTACTTCTTACGAAGACATTGAAGTCACTGTAAACACAAAATTAGTACCTGATGGACAATCTGGATTTAAGTTTCAATTAGATGTGAAAGCACGTGTTAAAGGCTTAGATAAAGATACAGAAAAAGCTTTTATTGAAAAAGCGTTTAATTTCTGTCCATATTCTAAAGCTATTAAAGGTAATGTTGAAGTCACATTTAGCTAATAACAAAAGATACGGTTTTTTAGTAAACTGTATCTTTTTTTTATATTACATTATATAATGAAAATAAAAAAGGGGGGCTTTTTATATGTATGATGAGGTGCATGATCATTTTAAAACAGCAGGCTATATCTTGATCTTTTTGCTTACGATTGTACTCATTAGTGGCATTTACACTGCAAGTTTTATTACAGGTGATCATGGTATTGGAGATTATATCAGTACAACATTTAGTATTTTATTTATCGTGCCTAGTGTTATTTTTATGGGCATCATCTTCTTATATTTAAAACTTCAAAGCATGCATTATGATGCTAAGATGACAGACCGTCTATGGATAATCTTACTTCTTGTATTTACTTTTTTTATGGTATGTCTTGTGCTTTATGGGGCGTTTTCTACACTTATATTTTTTAGAGCAACACATTGGATGACTGCTGTAACAGTTTTATTAACCTTAGTAGCCATAGGAAACATCTACTTTTCTGTCTCAATGATCTATCATATTAAAAACGATTAATCAAAAGGTGATTTTATGATCCAATAGATAGATCCATATCCAAAAAATATAGAGGGCTACACCTTATTATCATCTTAGGCCTCGTCATAACTTTGCCTCTTATCATATGGATTTTTATTAAAACACATGAACAAGATGATTGGAGTCAAGGTCTTATTGCTGCAATGGGCATATTCTTCGTTATGTTAGGGGCTATTTCTGTTGGTGTAGCTTTTATTGATTTACTCATTGAAGCACTCTATGCTAAAAACATACTTTCAAAAAACATAACTAGCATATTACTATTCATTATGATGTTACTAGATGTTCTAATCTTTATTTCTGTACTTGTTTTATGGGGACTGATCGCCAAATACAGTATCTTATATGCAATCTTAGGGTTTATCATTCTTTTTAGTAGTTATGGACTCTTTCAATCCAAGGGTAGATATATAATACTTATTAGAAAGTAATAAAAAATGCGAAGAATTCGCATCTTTTTTTTAATCTTCATTAATTTTGATGTTAATGCCTGTTTCATGGATATAATCTTTTAGTAATGCTATGAGGATCTTTATATCTTCTTTTGACATTCTACGAAATCTTGGGTAATGATATGAAAGCCATGAAACATCCATTTGATAAAAACCATCTAAATGTTCAAGAAACATCGTCATTAATCGTTTGCCTTTTTTAAAGAGAAGAATGCCCTCTAAGTACTTATAACTGCTATCATCATATAAAAACATGATTTGAAGCTCTTTAAGCTTTTCATACCACGTTTCTTCAAAGCTATCACCTTGATAACGATCATGATTGACATGCATGAATCCATCTTTTATCTCAACCTCTTGATTCATGAATTCTTCTAAATCAAACGTATCATCATATGGCAAAATAGGTTTTTTGATTTGATAAATAAAAATACCTAGAAAAACTACACCAAAGACTGAAACTAGGATGACACCTAAGATTGAATTTGTTCGACTATCTTGGTTATAGTCATCGATTGATAAAATGACAGAATTTGATGCTCTTAACTCATATATGATGCCTTGATGATTGTGAGATGTTATTTCTTCTATCCAGAGCGTGATGGCATCACCCTCCTCAAGTAACCGTAATTCGTCTCTATCGATCTCATCAATAAAGCTAGGAACATAATAAGGCTTCGTTTCTGTAGTGACATAGATATAATGTCCATCATCATATGTGTAATCCTTAAAAATGAGTTCTAGTCGAGTTAAATCATTCTTTAGGACTTCTTCAATACTCATATAAATAAAATAAGCACCTATGAAACACGCTATGGATGCGACTAAGGATAAATAGATTAAAATCTTGATAAATACTTTCATATTTTCCCCCCAAAAATAAATGTTTTATATATATTATATACGATAACGTACAATTTTTAGTGTTGCAAATTTAAAATATCAATCATATACTGAAACAAGAATTTAAAAGCAAATTAAAAGCCATACACCTTTGGAGTATAGGTATATGGCTTAATTTTATATGATTTTCCGTGTCTACTCTACAAGAGGCTGTTTAGATGGATCCATTTAAACTTTATCTTTTGCCGTAAATCAGTTTCTTTCTTAAATTCGCAGACGCAAACTCAATAATCATAACAACCACAATAATACCATATAAATAAGCTGCGGCATCGCTATATCTAAAGTTACCAATTGCTGCTTGTAAATCGAAACCTAGTCTACCAGCACTAATTAAACCTAAAATAATCGCGTTTCTTACGTTAATATCAAATCTGTACAATGAATGTGATGCAAAATTCGCTGATAACTGTGGAATAATACCTGCTCTAAGTTTTTGGATTGCAGTTGCCCCAGTTGAATCTAGCGCTTCTAATATACCTTTATCCATATCTTCTACTGTTTCAGTATATAATTTTGTAATCATACCTGTGGATGTAAATCCAATCGCGAGCACCCCTGCAAAAACACCAGGACCTACAACACGAATAAAAATTAAACCAATGACAAAGAATGGCATCGTTCTAATAAACACGACTAATACAGAAACAGCAAATGCAACATACTTATTCGTAATATTTCTACTACCAACAAAGCTAAGTGGCACAGCAATAATCGTACCAATGAGTGTACCTAAAAACGCAACCATGAGCGTTTCATACATCAAATAAGGCACATGAAAGTTTTTAAGTGAGAAGATTTTATCCCATGACGGATTTGCTAAACCTTCAAACATCAGTCTTACTGTATTTAATCCTGATTGACTAATAAGTGGTCCATCAACAGATGGTACACTCCACAAGAATAAAAAGATGATGATGGCTGCTAAGCCTAATTTAAAGAATAAGGTTCTTGGACGGCTTTCATAGACCGCAAGTACTTCTTGACTATAGTCCATATTATGTCAACCTCTTTCTTAAGTATCTAGATAAGGTCTCAACTAAAATGATTAAAGCAAATAAAACAAGCAGAATCATACCAACGTCTTCATACTGACGCCAGCTGATACGATCATTTAAGAGTAACCCAATCCCACCTGCACCAACGAAACCGATGATAGAGGCACTTCTGATATTAATTTCAAAATTATATAAAACAATCGATAGATAACTACCTAAAACTTGAGGAACAATTGCAGTACGAATGGCTTGAAACTTATTCGCACCTGTTGATTCAATGGCTTCATAAGGCAGCATATCTACTGTTTCAATAATTTCATAAAGCATTTTCGCAACAATCGTAAATGTGAAAATCGTTAACGCAATAAACCCTGCCATCGCACCTAAACCAACGATGAACATCAGCATCGCTGCATAAACAAGGACAGGAATCGTTCTAATCAATGACATGATAAAACGTACTGGATTATAGATAATAGATTTTTTAACGATGTTTGAAGATGAAAAGATTGCAACAGGTACAGCTAAAATAGCACCAATAATGGTACTACCAATCGATATTTGAATGGTTTCAATGAGTGGTCCCCACATGCGGCCAATAAATCCAAAGTTTGGATTAAAAAGCCTTGAGATGATACGCCACATGTTATCTAAATTACCAAAAAACATGATTAAATCAACGTTTGTTGCGTCTATAGCAAGTATGAAAACAATGATTAAAACGATGAATACATATAAACCAATAGGATAAGGTTCAACGACTTCAAACGCATCTGTTTTGTGTGTTCTGGCCTTTTTAGAAACATAAGGTGTGAGTGTATCTCTTAAAACAATTTTCGTGCGATCGAAAAAACTTGGTTTTTCCTTACTCATACAACTTCAACCTTTTTAAACATAATATCATCAGCAGTAAGCTCACGATTATATATGTTCTTTAAAACTTCTTCGGTGACATCCTTTGAGGGACCATCAAAGACGATTTCACCACCACGAATACCAATCACACGATTCACAAACTTTAACGCCACATCCACGTGGTGCATGTTTGCAATAATTGTGATGTTATAATTTTCATTAATACGCTTAAAGTCAGTCATAATCATATCAGCAGTAACCGGGTCTAAGGATGCGACTGGTTCATCTGCTAAAATGATGGTTGGGTCTTGTGCAAGTGTTCTTGATAAAGCAACCCGTTGCATTTGGCCACCAGATAATTGGTCTGCTCTTATAAATGCTTTATCTAAAATACCTACTTTATTTAATGCTTCTAATGCTTCTAAATGATCTTGCTTACTATAGTAACCAAAAAATGATGCTAAAAAGCCCTTATCTGCAACCTTTGCAGCTAATACATTCTTTAAAACAGTCGTTCTTTCAACAAGGTTAAAAGATTGGAAAACCATCCAAATTTTTCTTCTAAATCTTCTTAAGGCTTTACCCTTTAGATTTTCATCAACTGCAACATCATTAACAATTAATTCGCCTGATGTTGTATCAATCATTTTATTAACAAGACGAATCAGTGTGGATTTCCCCGCGCCACTTAATCCAATAATTGCAACAAACTCACCTTGTTTAATTTCTAAACTAACGTTTTTTAAGGCAACAGTACCGTTTGGATATTGTTTACCAACTTTACTAAATTTAATCATATGCTCACTCCTAGATGAGAATAGAAGGCTAGTACATTACTAGCCTTCCCCTCTAATTGAATTGTTTGTTTACTAATTAAAAATTATTGTCCTAAAACGATGCTTTGAGCAACACGTGCAGCTTCGTAATCTTCATCAGTTACGATTGCATAACCAGTGTGGCTATAAACAGCAAATACTGCTAAACCTTCTTCAGTAGCAACTAATTCCATAAATGCATCTTGAAGATCCTCTTTTAATTGGCTGTTCACTGTCTTATTAGATACAGCGATTGTGTCATTAAAGATACCTGGAGTGACGATGATAACATCTGTATCAGTCCAAATATTTGTTAAACCTTCAACACCATAAGTAGTCCAGTTAGTTGCATAGTCTCTTCTAGCGTCTGCATAAAGAGATACAACATCATAAGTACCATTAGCTAAACCAGCGATTGAGTTACCATAACCACCAGTTGGTGCAGCAGTTGATAAATCAGAAACTAATTTTTGGAAATTTTGGTATAACCAAACAGCTGGATACACTGTACCTGCTGATGAAGTCGCACCTTGTACGCCCCATTTAGCACTGTTTAAATCTTCCCAAGTAAGTGGTGTACCTGCGTTAACTTTAGCAGCTAATTCTCTACCTTTTGCAGATGGACCAGCAACTACGATTGAACGATAATAAGTTACTTGGTCATCAAGTGGTAATGTTGGTTCGCCATCATTCCAGTCAGCTGGGTCAGCAGAGTCTTTGTTTAAACCATTACGTGTTGCAGCTAAGATAACATCGATGTTGCCATCTTCAGAATATAACGCATATGTTCCACCAGGAAGGAATGCGATATCTGTTGTACCAGCATCTAATGCTTCACCTGCAGCTTCATAAGTTGCAGAAACTTCAACAGTAACTGATTCTAACTTCGTATAGCCTTTTTCAATGAGTTTTTCCTTAAGCATTTCTTCTAGTGGTTCAACGAACTCTAAAATAGCTTCTGGGTCTCTTGATGGCACGAATGTGATCTTTAGAGAAGTGATGTCTTTTTGTGCACCTTCACATGCAGCAAGACCGAATACAGCAAATACAACTAATAATAAAAGTAGTACTTTCTTCATATAAATCTACCTATCTCCTTTGTTTTTTTTGCGCACGCTTAACTATTTATAGTTATACATACACCATGGCTTTATTATATCGTATTTTTTTGATATGTAAAGGTAAAAATGCCCAAAAAAGGAGTGAAAATGAAAGTATGACATTTCGTACCGTTTTCATTTTTTGTTCGTTTGTTTCGTGTATAATAATAAGTATAATTAAGGAGTCATCAATGAAAAAAATAAAAGTCGTTTATACATCAGATACTCATGGCAGATTAACTAGCTATGATTTTATTCTAAAAACATATGGTCCTTTTGGTCTATCAAGACTTTCTAGCTATCTTAACATGATAGACGAGCCTTATCTATTATTAGACAATGGAGACTATTTACAAGGCTCTCCTATGCTCGATTATGCAAGAAAAAACAAACTTGAAAACCCAGTAGCATCTATGTTTAATCATTTAAAGTATCCTTATATCACAGTAGGTAATCATGACTTTAATTTTGGGTTAGACCATCTGCTCTCTTTTAAAGATGCATTTAATGGAGAAATTTTATGTGCCAATATAAAATTGCAAAATCAATATCTTTTTAAGCCATATGTGATTCATGACATAGATGACATTAAGTTAGCCATCATTGGACTTACAACAGAATATATTCCTTTTTGGGAAAGAAAAGAGAACATAAAAGGACTTACTTTCTTAGATGTTGCTAAAGAAACAAAAGACTTTATTAAAACACATCAACTCAAAGAAAAGGCTGATGTGATTATTCTTTTATATCATGGTGGCTTTGAAAGAGATTTAAAAACACATGCATGGTTTAAAAATCCTACAGTAGAAAATAAGGGGTATCAGCTATTTCAAATACCTGAAGTTGATATACTACTCACTGGCCATCAACATGTCCCACAAATCCATCAAGATGGCTTAAAGGTTGCTATTCAGACAAAACATAATGCACAGGATATTGGTGTGATTGATTTATCTTTCGAAAAAGAGCATGGAGCATATACTTTAAAGTATGTAAAACCCAATCTAATATCTTTAAAGGATTACGAGGTTGATTTAAAAACAGAGACAGTTATCAAGGATTTGATCGATCAAACAAATAACTATTTAAGTCAAAAGATAGGTATGATTACATCTGATTTAACCATTAAAGATCCTTTAAGTGCAAGATCGAAAAAGCATCCTTTATTCCAACTCATTAATGAAATTCAGCTATCATTAACTGGTGGCGACATATCTTTAGCATCACTACCTAACGATACACATGGTCTGCCACATGAGGTGAGCTTAAATGATATTGCAGTATCCTTTCCCTTTGAAAATGATATTGTCTTACTAGAGGTTACTGGTGATATCTTAATTCAAGCACTCGAACAAAACGCTTCTTACTTTGATCTTAAAGATGGAAAACTAATCATCAATAAAGCATTTTTGATACCTAAAGTCGAGCATTACAATTATGATGTCTATGATGGTATAGAGTACACCATGGATATTAAAAACCCTATAGGAAAACGCATTTCAAATGTAACATTTAAAGATCAACCAATTCAAATGAATCAAACCTTTAAACTAGCCCTAAACTCATATCGGGCAACTGGTGCTGGTGGTTTTGATATGTTTCAAAAAGGGAAAATCATTCAATCATTTACAGTGTCCTATTTCGATTTAATCAGTCATTATATAGAAAAGCATCCAAATCTAAAAATAAACCTCGTAGAAAATTTTAAAATTATGATTTAAAAAGGATCTCCTTATATAGCCCATAACAGGTGCATTAAAGCATACAATAACAAAATCATCAAAGTCTTATGTTTGATGATTTTTTTTATTAGGTATATAGTTAAGGAAAAGGAGGAATATGATATGCCTATTACAACTTATTTAAATTTTAATGGGAATTGCAAGGAAGCTTTGATGTCTTATCAAAAAATCTTTAAGACGGATGCTCCTCGCTTCATGACTTTTTTTGAGATGCCTGGTAGCGAATCTTTACCTGAACACTTACAAGCAATGATCTTACATGCAGAAATCAATCTACTAGATACCAAAATCTATGCATCCGATTCACCAAATGATGAAAAACATCCCTATAAGCCTGGTAACCACACAATCTTAACCATTGAAGTAAAGGCTCAAGAGGAAGCTAAATATTATTATGAACATCTTAAAGAAGGTGGCATAGTAACAACACCTTTTGGCCCTACATTTTTTAGTGATGCTTTCGCAGAACTAGAAGACAGGTTTGGTATTCATTGGATGATTATGGTTGAGTGAACTACTCCCAACACTTAATGAACATCATTTGAAGTGGGGGCTTCTTGGGTAAAACAGACTCCTGTCTATTAATCTACC
>CAZZMZ010000018.1:0-31656 GCA_964655445.1 uncultured Mariniplasma sp.
CCCAAGAAGCCCCCACTTCAAATGATATGCATTAAGTGGTGGGAGTAGTTCACGAAAGGATTTTTATCATGTAAAGATTTAAATCATCATCATTAATTGTTCCTGAATATGGAGGAAGTGGTTGATCTTTATACCAAACACCAGAACCATCAGGCACATAACCTCTTTTTACATATAATTTTTGAGCAGCTCCATAACCTCTATGGAGTCCTACACCCAATTGTATACGACTAGCATATGTTTTTACATAATTTTCAATGGTATCCATAATCTTTGTGCCAACACCTTGATGTTGATATTTTTTAAATACATTTAAGTCAATAATCATGGGTATATGTTGATTTTTTAATGGACCGTAAGAAGGGTTTTTATCAAGCGTTGCGTAGCCTAAAACATCTTGATCGTTACAAGCGATAAAAATGATGCGTGTTTGTTCTAACTGCATTTCTAAATAGGTTTTGAATTTATAGATATCAGCATGCCATGCTTGCTCTTCAAGATTTCTGCATATGATATCGATATCTGAAGCTAGCATTGAACGTATCATAATATCTTTGAATGTTTGGTAAATTTTCACATAATCACCCTCTTTAGTATAACAAAAAACTGCACAAGGTGTGCAGTTAATTTTTCATGGAGCGGGCGAGGGGAATCGGACCCCCATTTCATGCTTGGCAAGCACGTGTAATAACCATTATACGACGCCCACGCTGTCATGCTTTTTCATGATATCAAATAAATTTGACCTTGTCAAGCAGTCTATATAAAAAAAAGAAAATATTCACTTCATGTCATGATTAGACATGGTTAGCCTATGAAAACAAAAGTGATTTCATGTATAATGAGATTAAGACTAGGAAAAGGGGTAATCATATGCTTATTGAGAAATTTATAGATAATATCAAAGCTGTTTTACCCATTACATTGATCGTGTTGTTGTTACACTTTACCTATGTCCCCTTATCATCAAATATGCTCATATCATTCCTTATTGGATCAATAATGATTATCATCGGGTTATCCTTGTTTTTAGTGGGGATTGATCTTGCAATTACACCATTAGGATCACTTACAGGATCAACGCTAGCTAAATCGAATAAATTATGGATCATTATCATATCCGGTATTTTTTTGGGTTTTTTTATATCCATAGCTGAGCCAGGTTTACTTGTTTTTGCTCAGCAAGTCGAAAGTGTGACACAAGAAGCTATTTCTTCAATCAATATATTAATCAGTGTTTCTGTCGGATTAGCTCTTTTAATCGGACTAGGCTTTATGCGTATTATTTATAATATACCACTTTTTAAAATACTGATTGTACTATATGGCATCATCTTTGTCATGGCATTATTTGTGACTCCTGAATTTTTAGCGATTTCATTTGATGCTTCAGGTGCAACTACGGGTGTATTAGCAGTGCCTTTCTTACTTGCCTTGTCCGTTGGTATCTCCAAATTAAAAAAAGACTCGAAACAATCAGAAAAAGATGCCTTTGGTTTAGTGTCTATTGCTTCAACAGGAGCTATTATGTCACTTATGGTTTTAAACTATGTGCAAAGAGATCTTGTGTTTGATACGACACAATCACATAGTACAGCATCTCATACCTTTATATCATATGCTATACCTATGTTAGGTGATACTTTTTTGGCACTCATACCTTTATTAGTTATCTTTCTATTACTCAATGTGACGCTTTTTAAACTCAAGAAGAAACCTTTTTTAAGAATCTTAAAAGGCTTCATTTATGCATTTGTTGGCTTGTTTATCTTTTTATGGGGTGTAAACGGTGGCTTTATAGATATTGGCTTAGAAATAGGTTCTGTACTTGTAGAAAAGGGACTTTTTGTTTTACTAATTCTAATATCGTTTGTTTTAGGCTTGTTTACGATTGTTGCAGAACCTGCAGTCTTCGTTTTAACACAATCCATTGAAGATATTACAGCAGGTTATGTCAAAAGATTAGCAGTCTTAATCCCGCTAGCTTTAGGGGTTGGATTAGCAGTAAGCCTTTCTGTCCTTCAAACACTTTTACCACCTTTACAACTATGGCATTATTTATTACCAGGATATCTTATTGCACTTATATTAATGTTTTTCTCACCTAAACTCTTTGTGGGTATCGCATTTGATGCAGGAGGCGTAGCTACTGGACCAATGACAGCAACCTTCATTCTAGCATTTACTCAAGGTGTTGCAAAAACATATAATGATCCCATCCAAATCGAAAATGCTTTTGGGATGATTGCACTTGTCGCATTAGCACCAATCATCACATTACAAATCTTAGGTATCCTTTATAAACAAAGATCAAAGAAACGAGGTGTTCCTCATGCATGATGTTTCAAAACTTACATTTTATGAATTAATCATTGTCATTGTCAATCATGGATTTGGTAGTAAAGTTTTAAAATACTCAAAAGAACAAGGTATTCAAGGTGGTACGATTGTTTTAGGTCATGGGACACATAAACGACCTCTCTTAGAGTTATTAGAACTCAATGACACAAGAAAAGAAATCGTTTTGATGATTGCAGAAAGACCCGTTGTCAATGAAGCATTAGATTATTTAGAAGAAAAACTTAAATTAGATAAACCTAACCATGGCATCGCATTTGTTGTACCAGTATCTCAGTTTTTAGGGTTAGGTGATTATGAAGATGTAAAAGAAGTACCAAGCGGAGGTTTAAGTATGACAAACTATAAAGCAATATTCACAATTGTAGATAAAGGTAAGGGAAGTGAAGTGGTTGATTCTGCATCTAAAGGCGGTGCAAGAGGAGCAACCATCATCAATGCAAGGGGCTCAGGTATTCATGAGACATCAAAACTCTTTAACATGGATATTGAACCAGAAAAAGAAATCGTACTTATTTTAGCAAAGGAAGGTTCTATTGAAGCTATATTAGATCATATATGTGAAGATCTAGAAATTGATTTACCAGGTAATGGTATCATTTTCGTACAAGAAGTTCACCAAACACGTGGCATTCGTTAGCATGAAAAAGTTTAAATTTCTTATATGGCTTTTATGTGCATTTTTTATCGGGGCTATTTATGCAGCACTCATCTATCAAGGTATTTGGACTAAGTGGGGAAATGGTCTATCTTCGCTTCCTATTTACATGTATTTTGTGTGGCTCATTGTTGTTTTTTATGTATCACTTACTTTACATGAACTTGGCCATTTGTTAAGCTTTGTTTTTCAAGGTGTCAAAATACGTGCGCTTTATATTACAATGTTTATTTTTTATAAAACAGATAAAGGCTGGCGGTTTAAAATAAATCCAAAATTATGGGTATTACTTGGTGGACTGGTTGTTCCTGATTTAGAAGTTATTGATTCTGATGAAGTATTTGAAAAAATCAAGAAAAAATTTAGCAACGCTCTCATAGCTGCACCCATCGTAACGATTGTTTTATGGGTTGTGACACTCATCAGTTTTATCTTAGTACTCCTATATAGCAATCATCTATTCCTTATCGGCTCTATGACAATGATTACTATCTACTTAACACTTTTAACACTTTTATATGTACACACATTTAGACTTTCTAATCCCTTATTTTATGGTGATTTTGTTGCCTATAATAAAATGAAGGAAGATCCGATTTTTCAAGCAGCACAAATTGGTCAATATACGATGTTCTCATTAAAACCATCTAAAGAAACAGATACGTATTTTTTCCATCAAGCCACATCATTAATTAAGAAAACATCAATTCATAAAAATATCTCTCACATGGCACTTATTCAAATCTATTTAGAAGGTGTGATTTATGATGATATGCCTTTTGATCATCAAGTTGATATCAAGATTCAAAGATTTCCAGTGAATCAGTATCTTCATAGTGAACAAAGCATCGTTTTACTTCATGATATATGTTTATACTATTACAAATTAAATAGACCAGATAAGGCTTATCAGCTTTATTTAATGATTAAAGATAGAGCGGGTAAAAAAGTAAATCCTGAAATCTTAAATTTCTTAAATCAACGTCTTGAACATGTTATGCATATCGCTTATCATGAAGAAACATTAAAACAAGGAAAAAAATATTTATTAGGTAACATGTGGATATTTGATTCATTACTTGATATTGATGACATCTTTCATCAAATGACTAAAAAGCTACCCTTTGTAGTCTATGAGACAAACGTTCACTTTGATGATCCAAAAGAAGAAAAAAAAGGCGATGACTAATCGCCTTGTTTATTTTCTGGTGCCCCCAGTGAGAATCGAACTTACAATTCAGCCTTACCATGGCTGCGTTATACCATTTAACTATAGGGGCTATCACATGCAATAACGATTTTACATAAAAACAAGAAGATTGTCAATCGATTGATTAAATTTCCTTTATAACCTTGGAAAAGACAGGAGATTGAAGGTGTTATTATGTTATAATAAATCTATCCATATAAGTAGGTGAAGAAATGGCAAATAAAGCAAAAAAGACGATCAAGAAAAAAATAAATCAGAAAAAAAGAAGTGTGAAGCGCTCTAAGCCTTATCAAATCTTTCTGTTCATTTTAGTCGTTTCTTTAGGTGTGTACTTTTATTTGAATCAAGAAGAGCCAGCACCACCAAACTATAGTCAACAACAAAACAGTGAAGGTTTTTATTATTATACCTCTGTACCAAGTACTGATTATTATGGTTCTGCGAATGATTTAGAAGGCCAAGCACTATTAGATCAACTCAGAATCATCATTAATGAAAATGTTGAGCTTCAAAGATATGCTGATGCTAAAGAAATTTTAGCCATATCTGATTTAAGTATTGAAGATTCATCTAAGGTATATAACATTTATGATGGTTTACTCGTACCATCTATTTGGGATAGCACCTCATGGCACAGAGAACATGTATGGCCTAATTCGAGACTTGGTATGGACCGTGTGACTGAATCAGGTCGAAATCAAGCAAGTGATTTACACAACTTAAGAGCCATCACGCCTTCTGTAAATAGCAGTAGAAGCGATCGATTTTATTCAGACGGTTCAGGCACTGAAGATATAACAGAAGATGGCGGATATTATCCTGGTGATGACCACAAGGGCGATGTTGCAAGGATTTTATTTTACATGTACACTATGTATGATTTCTTAGAACTAACAGATGAAGGATTAGAAGATGAATCCAATCATTACACCATGGCAGGTACAAAAATGGGTAAATTATCCTTACTATTAACTTGGCATAAAGAAGATCCAGTGGATGCATTTGAAATTCAAAGAAATCAAGTGATTTTCGAAGCACAAGGCAATAGAAATCCTTTTATTGACCAGCCTTCTTATGTACATCTGATTTTTGAAGATATGTCGATTGAGGCGTTGTTAGAACCAGATGACGAAATAGCAACCTCAAATAATCATCAATTACATGTTTTAATGAAAAATAGGAGATTATTTACTTATGTCTATCAAGTATAATTTAAAAATAGGTGATTATATACTCTGTGATCCAGCAATCATCGTTAAAAAATCAAAAGATGGAGACATATGGATTAAAAAACTATGGGAACTATTTTATAAAGATATGAACCATTTCCATGATATATACCTAGATAATATTCATCTTTATATAACTCGAACTGCTGAAGGTGATGGCTTTTTTAAAGAAGTTGGTACAGACACAGGGACATTAGCAATATTTGAGATTGAAACGATTCTAAATGATGATAGATTTCATAATCCATATGATAGAAAAGGCGCTAAAGTATTTCACGCAGAAGAAGGATTTTATGTTGAGGTTAAAGGCTTTAGCATCTATTTAAGCGATGGATACGAAGTCATTACATCCGATTAAATAAGATAAGTCAGCCATGACTTATCCTTTATTTTTGATGATCGAACACGAGGAGAGACCACATGAAAATGATACTCAGATTAGTGAAACCTTATTGGAAAACATTAACAGTTTCACTTACATTTAAATCAGTTGGCGCGTTGGCAGACCTTTTTTTGCCATGGCTTATTGCATATATGATCGACATTGAAATACCTCTTTTAAAAACATCAGGCTCAGAAAACTTAATGTCATTATATATGTTAGGAGGACTCATGGTTTTAATCGCATTTATGGGATTATATTTAAATGTTGCTGCTAATAGAAAAGCTGAATATATTGCTGCAAATGCTGTAGAAGGTTTAAGACACGATTTATTTAAACGGATTGAGACTTTATCAGCCAATCAAGTAGATCAACTAACACGTCCATCGTTAATTTCACGTATGACAACGGATACGTATAACATGTATAATGCAACAGCTGTGATGCAAAGACTTGGTGTAAGGGCACCTGTTTTACTTTTAGGTGGGATTTTAATGAGTCTTTTATTAGATCCAGTGTTAACACTCATTATGGTTGCCATGCTGCCACTTATTATTATCATCGTTTATTTTTATTCGAAAAAAGGTATTCCGTTATATAAAAAAACACAAGCAAGTGTCGATAAACTTGTTAGAAAGCTTAGAGAATACGTTTCTGGTGCGCGTGTTGTACGTGCTTTATCGATGTCAGATTATGAAAACGAAAAATTTGAAGAAGCAAACCAAAAAACAGTGTCATCAGAATTAAAAGCAACCATCACTATGTCAAAAATCAATCCAATGATGAATGCTGTGATGAATGTTGGGCTCGTATTTGTGCTTGTTGTTGGTGCTTATCGCATCAATCAAGGTAATACACAAATCGGTCAAATTATGGCCTTTGTAACTTATTTTACGATTATTTTGAATGCAATGATGAGTATAACTCGAGTCTTTGTCATTTCATCTAGAGCGACAGCATCTGCAGAAAGAATCGATGAAGTTTTAAATATGCCTATTGATATGAAGGATGGCTATTTAGATATCATTAGAGACCCAAATAAACCACATATTGAGTTTAAAAACGTCAGTTTTTCATACAACCAAAAAGAAAGTAATATCAAAAATATTAGTTTCTCCTTAAAACAAGGTCAAACACTTGGTATCATTGGAGCAACAGGTTCAGGTAAAACCACACTCATCAATCTATTAATGCGTTTTTACGATGTTGATGAAGGAGAAATTAAAATCTTTGGAAAAAACATTGTTAACCTCAAACAAAATGCATTAAGATCAAAAATTGGTGTGGTTTTTCAAAACGACTTAATATTTGCAGATAGCATTTATGGTAATATTCAATTTAATCGTAACCAAATCACAAATGATGATATCAAAAACGCAACAGAAGTCGCACAAGCTGAGTTCATTTATGATAAGAAAGAAGATATGAACTATCAAATGGCTCAAAGAGGTATGAATCTATCAGGTGGCCAAAAACAACGTATTTTAATTGCACGTGCTGTTGCTGGAAAACCAGATATTATGATATTAGATGATGCTTCTTCAGCACTTGATTATCAAACAGATATGAAGATGAGAAAATCACTCAAACAAATCTTAAAAGATACAACCATGATTATTATTGCCCAACGCATTAGTTCCTTAAAGGATTCTGATTTAATCTTACTTATAGATAATGGTGAAATTGTAGCAAAAGGCACGCATGAAGAACTCATGCAAACTTCTAAGATGTATCAAGAAATTGCTTATTATCAGTTAGGAGGTGTTTCCTCATGATGTATGCTGGTAAACAAGGCAGAGGAAGAAATGATGGTTCAGATCGTGCAAAAAACAAAAGATATGTCATTAAAAGACTTTGGGATTATCTTTATTTTTACAAAAGAAAACTGATTTTAGCAATCTTTTTAACGATAGTTTCAAACATCTTATCTTTGGTTGGTCCTTTTCTAACAGGTAGAACCGTTTCTGCCATGGAAAATGGTGTTGACTTTGAACGTGTATTCTTCTTTGCTGGACTCATGATTATTTTCTATCTTTTAAGCTCATTTTTGAATTATTTACTATCCATCGCGATGGTTAAAATTTCTCAATCTGTGGTTTATAAGATGAGAAAAGACCTATTTTTAAAGTTAAATAAAGTGCCAATTTCATATTTTGATCAAAACCAAACAGGAGATATCATCTCTAAGATGAGTTATGACATTGACACGATTAATACTTCGCTTGCTACAGATGTGATTCAAATATTTACGTCAATTATTACAGTGACGATATCATTTGTTATGATGGTTATCATGTCTCCTATCTTAGTTTTAGTATTTATTGTAACGATTCCAATCTCTATTATCATCACACGTGTATTATCAAAAATAGTTAAAAAGAAATATCGCTTAAGAAATCAAAAGCTTGGAGAACTTAACGGCTTTTCTGAAGAAATGATTACGGGCCAAAGAACGATTCAGTCTTATGTGCAGGAAGAAAGTGTTCTTTTAAAGTTTGATGAGATTAATAAAGAAGCATCTGATGCATCTTATAAAGCAGGATATTATGCAACATCTGTAGGACCATCTGTCAATTTCGTCAGCAATTTATCTGTTGCACTCGTTGGTGTGTTTGGTGGAATCTTATATTTTTATAGCCGTATTAGTTTAGGTGATTTAACAAGCTTTACACTTTATTCAAGAAGGTTTTCTGGTCCAATTAATCAATTATCTAACATCATGGCTGAAATTCAATCTGCACTTGCAGCTGCAGAACGTGTGTTTCATGTTTTAGATTATGAAGAAGAACCAAAAGACGAAGAAGATGCAATCGATGACCATATGGTCTTAGGTGATGTCCAATTTGATCATGTCGACTTTTCATATGTAGAAGGAGAGCCTATTTTAAAAGATGTGTCATTTAAAGCACCTAAAGGAGAAGTGATTGCAATCGTTGGACCTACAGGTGCTGGTAAAACAACGCTTGTCAATCTACTTATGCGTTTTTATGATATCAATCGAGGTCGAATCTTGCTTGATGGTATTAGCACGAAGCATTTCACAAGAAAGAGTTTAAGAAGATCATTTTCTATGGTCTTACAAGATACTTGGATCTTCCACGGTACAGTCCATGAGAACATTGCATATGGTAATGGTGATGTGAGTAGATTAGAAGTTGAAGAAGCTGCTAAAAAAGCAAGAATACATCACTTTATCACGCATCTTCCTCAAGGCTATGATACGATTTTAACAGATGAAGGTTTAAACATTTCAAAAGGACAAAAACAGTTACTCGTCATTGCAAGAGCCATGTTATCAAAAACAAAGATGCTTATATTAGATGAAGCGACTTCTAATGTTGACACACACACAGAAGTTCAAATCCAAAAAGCGATGCTTGCACTGATGGAAAACAAGACAACATTCGTCATTGCACATAGGTTATCAACCATTCAAAATGCTCACTTAATTTTAGTTGTTAAAGATGGTAATATCATCGAACAAGGTACACATGAAACGTTAATTGAGCAAAAAGGCTTTTATTATGACTTATATCAAAGCCAATTTGCATAATATCGACTTTTATGTATTATTGACTTGTAATTCATATATCATGTGTGTATAATGAATATAGACATGAAACGTGTCAAGTTTATTAAAAGGAGTATTTCAATGAAAGGCGTAGTAAAATGGTTTGACGCTGACAAGGGATATGGATTTATCTCATCAGCTGAAGGAAAAGACATCTTCGTACACTTTAGTGCAATTCAAACTGAAGGTTACAAGACACTAGCAGAAGGCGACCAAGTAGAATTTGAAGTTAAAAACGGCGACCGCGGACAACAAGCGGCTAACGTAGTTAAAGTATAATTTACTAAAATGGTATGGGGACACTCAATTTGAGTGTCCCCCTTCTTTTTTTTAGAGATTTTCATATACTTTTAACTATTGTTAATGTTAGCGCTTTTATGATATAATATCACCAAAGTAGGAGGTTGGTCGAAATGGAGAAAGATCTTTTAGAGGTAGAGCGTCAGCACTTAAGTAATGTCATGAAAGAACTTGATCAAAATACACTAGATGATGTGTATAAGAAGTTTGAACTGATATATACTTATGATGCTGTAGGCATGGTTGAGAAAAATAGAATATCCTATGAAGACGTTAAACGTCTCTCACAATGTAAAGCACTCCTCGAATACAGTGAAAGAGAACAAAAGGAAATTTTGAATCACTTAAAGGCATTTGAGTTTGTCAAAAAAGAAGTAGAAGAACATAAACCATTCACAGAAGAAAAGCTCAAAGATATTCATGAAATACTCGTTGAAGGCATTTTCCAAGGTGGCGTTTACCGTAATGTTAACATTAATATTTTTGGTGCAACACATCAACCGCCAGATTATGTTAAGGTTTACGATCGTATGGCTAAGTTTTTTAGAAACCTAGAAGAATTTGAAGGCACACCACTAGAAAAAGCAACCTATGCACACGCGAGTATCGCTAAAATACATCCATTCGTTGATGCTAATGGTCGTTTAGCAAAATTGGTCTTAAATTACTTTTTAATGACCTCAGGTTATTTACCAATTTCAATACCCATTAGTGAACGTGAAGCATATATCGATTACTTAGAAGCATTTAAAACAGAAAAAGATTTGAAACCATTACACGATTTCTTCAAAAAACTGCTCTTGAGTCGTTATGAAGAAGTCTTAAAAGAATTAGATGTCTAAAGAGTGTGCAAACACTCTTTTTTTTTAATCCTTATGATGTGTAAATAGAGTTTTTATGTTAAAATAGAACAAGGTGATTATGATGTTTAAAGTTGGAGAAGTTAATCGTTTAAAAGTGAATCGTAAAACAGACATTGGCTACATGCTTGAATCTAAGGAAGATCAAGTCTTTTTGCACTTTAATGAGTCAAAACATGAATCATTAAAGCCACAAGATGAAGTTGATGCTTTCATTTATTATGATAACAAGGGTCGATTAACTGCCACCTTACATACCCCACATATTACACAGTCACGACCGGGTTTCTTAGAAGTTAAAGATATACATCCTAACCTAGGTGTATTTTTAGATATGGGGATATCTAAAGATCTTCTATTATCCTATGACGATTTACCACTTGATCGTGATTTATGGCCGATTAAAGGGGATAAAATTTATGTGCTTTTAAAAGCGAAAAGTAAATTAGTCGCAAAACTTCCCACAAAACAAGAGGTCATTTTAAAGCCAGAAAAACCATTAGAACTTATGACAGATGTTGAAGCTTACGTTCTAAAAATAGGAAAAGAAGGTATCAACCTTCTTACAGAAGAAGGCCATCATATCTTTGTCCATCAATCGATGTTAAAAGAAACACCAAGATTAGGTCAAAAAGTACGCGTCAAAGTCACATTTGAATCTGAAAAAGGCTATTCAGGATCGCTGATAAAACAAAAAGAAAATGCGATTTTTGATGATGCCAATGATATTTTATCTTACATCATTAGACATGATGGTATGCCTTATACATCTGATTCAGATAAAGATGAGATTTACCGTGTATTTAAGTTAAGCAAAAAGGCATTTAAACGTGCATTAGGACATTTATATAAAGAAAGAAAAATTGATTTTGTCGATGGCAAAACGATTTTAGTCAAACATAACAAGGTGAAATAATATGAGTCAAAAAAAACTAGTCGATCAAATCACATCGAGAGATGCTGATTTTGCTCAATGGTATACCGATTTATGCTTAAAAGCAGAATTAATGGATTATAGTGATGTCAAAGGATTTATCATATATCGCCCATACGGATATGCTATTTGGGAAAACATACAACAATATTTAGATTTAAAATTCAAAGAAACAGGACATCAAAATGTGTATATGCCACTTGTCATTCCTGAATCTTTATTTCAAAAAGAAAAAGATCATGTGGAAGGTTTCGCTCCTGAAACGGCCATGATAACAACCACAGGTGTTGAAGATTTAGCTGAAAGATTAATCATCAGACCAACGTCTGAAACACTCTTTTGCACACATTATCAAAAAATCATTAATTCATACCGTGATTTACCAAAATTGTATAACCAATGGTGTAGTGTCGTGCGTTGGGAAAAAACAACGCGTCCATTTTTAAGAGGTAAAGAGTTTTTATGGCAAGAAGGCCACACAGTGCATCAAAATGAAGAAGAGGCCAGAAAAGAGACATTAGACATCTTAGAAATCTATCGTAAGCTTGGTGAAGAGCTTTTAGCTATTCCATTTGTTACTGGTAAAAAAACAGAAAAAGAAAAATTTGCTGGTGCGATTGATACTTATAGTATTGAAGCACTCATGCATGATGGACAAGCACTCCAATCAGGGACTACACATTACTTTGGTCAAGAGTTTGCAAAAGCTTTTGATATTAAATTTACAGACGAAAAAAATCAGTTACAATATGCACATCAAACATCATGGGGTGTATCTACCCGTTTAATTGGTGCAGTCATTATGGTACATGGTGATGATGAAGGGTTAATCCTCCCACCTTATGTAGCACCAGACCAAATCGTACTTATTCCAATCCAAAGCCAAAAAGAGATTGTAAAGGAACATACGAAAAAACTTTATGATCACTTAAAAGCTCAAGGTTATCGTGTTAAAATCGATGATTCAAACAAATCACCAGGATGGAAATTTTCAGAATATGAAATGAAAGGCGTACCTGTTCGTATTGAAATTGGACCAAGAGATTTAGAACAAGGTGTTGTTACATTAGTCACACGTCACAATCGAAATAAAATGACACTACCAATTGGTGATGTCGTATCAAGCATACCTAGCATTTTAAGAGAAATGCATGATACACTCTATCAACGTGCACTAGATCATGTCAATAAAAACACTTATGAAGCAAAGGATTATGACACATTCAAGTCGTTTATTCAAAAAGGTGGATATGTTGCGATGAGCATTTCAGGTGAAGAAGCTGAAATTCAAATTAAAAAAGATACAACAGCAACCGCTCGCGTCATACCTTTTGATCAAACACTTATTACTGAGACTTGCCCTGTTACAGGGAAAAAAGCAGTTCAAACCGTTTGGTTTGCCAGAGCATATTAAGTCAAAGAGACACCTAATTTTTAGGTGCCTCTTTTTTCTTTCTTATCTTTTTTTCAGGAACTGGATCATATTTAGGTTTAAATAAAGGATTACATGATAGTATGCGCTTAGCAGTCAGAAAAGACGCTTTAAAAAAGTTAAAACGTACATAACATTCTTTAGCATAAGCAGAGCATGTAGGCGTATGTCTACACTTATGATTACTGTGTGGAGAGATTTCTTTTTGGTACCATTCAATCAATGAAATAGCAACTTTTTTCATGTTTTCACCTACTTCATTATATCACTAAGAGCTTAGTTATGTTAAATTTAACAAAAACATAAAAATGATTTTAAGCATATAAAAATATGCTATAATAAAGATATAGAATATGTAAACGATTACAGGAGGTCAAGGATGAAGGAATATTCCACCAAAGAGATTCGCAACATTGCAATTTTAGGACATCAAGGCTCAGGCAAAACAACGATTTCTGAAGCACTGCTTTTCGCAGGCAAAGCAATCGAAAAAAAGGGAGAAGTAGAACGTAAAAATACAGTATCTGACTATTTAGTTGAAGAACAAACCAAGCTAACCAGTCTATCACTCAGTGTATTACCTGTTGAGTGGAGAGATTATAAGTTGAATTTTATAGATGTTCCTGGTTCGGATGAATTTGTTGGCGATTTAAGTCAAGCACTAGAAGTTGTTAAAGGTGCTGTGATCTTGATTGACGCGCTTAAAGGTGTTGAAGTTGGTACAGAACGTGTTTGGGCAGAAATTAGAAAACGTCACATCCCAGCGATTCTTTATGTCAACAAGATGGACAAAGAAAACGTTAAATTTGAAAATGTATTAGAAGATATTCGTGAAAAATTAGGTAAAAAAGCAGTACCATTCTGCTGGCCAATTGGTAAAGAAGAAAACTTTGAAGGTTTCGTCAATGTGATTGAGATGAAAGCCAGAATTTTTGATGGCGTTGAGTCTCATGATGCAGAAATTTGGGATGAAAAACGTCCTAAAGTTGATGAGCTTCATAATATGATATTAGAATCTGTTGCTGAAACATCAGAAGAACTTCTTGATTTATACCTATCAGGTGAAGAAATTCCTGAAGCAAGAGTTAAAGAAGCGCTTCGCGAAGGTATTATCAATGGTGAACTTACACCAGTCATGGTAGGTAGTGCTACAAAAACTGTCGGTGTACGTACACTTTTAAACATGCTTGTTGATTACTTACCAGCACCAGATGAGTTACAACCACTTGAAGGTAAAGATGCAAAAACCGAAAATACTTTAACGAGACACACACATGATGATGAACCATTTTCTGCGTATGTCTTTAAGACAACAGTAGACCCATTCTTAGGTCAAGTAAACATCCTAAAAATCAATTCTGGTATGTTAAGACTTGGTCAAGAAGTTGTGATATCTAACAAAGGTGAAACGAAAAAAATAGCAAACCTTTTTGCACCTCGTGGTAAACAACAAATTGAAGCTCAAGTTTTCCATGCTGGTGATATCGCTGCAGTAGCTAAACTAGAAGGTATTGAAACAGGAGATACACTCGCTGATCCAAAGAGTCTCATTGTTTATGAACCTGTTCAATTGCCAACACCTGTTATTTATATTGCAGTCCATCCAAAGAATAAAAATGACGAAGATAAAATCTCTATGGCGTTAAATCGCTTAAACCTAGAAGATCCAACATTTGAAATTAAGCGTAACAAAGAAACCGCTCAGCTTTTACTAGGCGGTATGGGTATGACCCATCTTAGCTATGTCTTAGAACGTATGAAAAATATGTTTAAAGTCGATGTTGATATTGATGATCAAAAGATTGTTTATCGTGAAACAATCAAGAAGATGACTCAGGCTGAAGGTAAACATAAGAAACAATCCGGAGGTGCTGGTCAATTTGGACATGTATGGATTAAATTTGAACCATCAGATAAACTCTTTGAATTTGCAGAAGATGTTTTTGGTGGCGCAGTACCAAAAAACTATTTCCCAGCCGTTGAAAAGGGATTAATTGAAACATTTGAAGCTGGACCGCTTGCAGGATTTCCAGTCATTAATGTAAAAGCAACACTTTATGATGGTTCTTACCATCCAGTCGATTCAAACGAAATTTCATTTAAGCTTGCAGCAGCACTCGCCTTTAAGGAAGCAATCAAAACATGCCAACCTACTATTTTAGAACCAATCGTTAAAGTTCAAGTCACAGTAAAGGACCAATTTGTTGGTGATGTTATGGGTGATATGAACAAACGTCGTGGTCGTGTACTTGGTATGGAACAAGCCGATGGTTTCCAAGTCGTTATTGCAGAAGTTCCAGAAGCGGAAATTGTTAAATATGCGATTGATTTAAAAGCGATGACTCAAGGTAGTGGTTCATTTACGCGTGAATTCATTAAGTATGAAGAAGTACCACACCACCTAATTGATAAAATCATAGAAGCTTATAAAAAGTAATTAATCACAAGCCCCTCTAATATCAATTAGGAGGGCTTGTTATGCAATGTGAGATTTGCTTAAACATCTTTTCAACCAGAAGGCATTTTTATAACCTATTTGAACCAGAGACACATCATATATGTGAATCGTGTTATATGACATATCCCTTATTTCCTGGTTACAGGTTGTATCCGATTGATCACTATGAAATACATCATTTTATTTTAAGTGAAAGGAGTTATTTACAAAACCCAATGGCTTATATGTCATTCTTAAAACCCTATTATATGACATATCTTAAGCAAAATAATGACATGATGTTTCTATATTTTGATATACTAGAACATCATATAGTATCCTTATTGGAACCCTTAAAGCTTGGCGATTTTGTTATCGTTTCGCTTTATGAAAATATAGAAGAAAAAGGAGAATAACTATGAAATTCGAAGTATTAGGTAAGAATGGTTTTGCACCTACAGATGCCATTAAGGCTTATGCAGAAAAAAGATTCAACAAAGTTATCTCGTTCTTTGGACCAGAGGTCATTACAGAGGTACGCGTTGTCTGCAAAGTCTATAAGGATCACCACAAGATTGAAGTGACCATCCCTGCTAAAGGCACAGTACTTCGTGCAGAGGTATCAGATCCTGACATGTATGCTGCCATTGATAAAGCAAACGATAAACTCGTTGCTCAAATCAGAAAGCATAAAGACAAGCTCAAACATAATCTTGAAAAAGAAGGTATCAAGCAAGCTTATAGTCATGAATTTGATGCAGAATCCTTAGAAAAAGACATCCTAGCAAGTCAACTCGTGAAAAGCAAGAAAGTTGATTTAAAGCCAATGACTTCAGAAGAAGCGATTTCTGCGATGGAACTTTCTGGTCATGATTTCTATGTGTATTTAGATAAAGAATCATCTAGAACAAATGTTGTTTATAGACGTGATGATGGTGATTATGCAATCATCGAAACTCAGCCTTTATAGGAAGCGGAAGCTTCCTTTTTTTTGATAAAAAAAAGAGCCATCGGCTCTTTTCAAGAAGTCTCATTTAAACAAGTGCTTCGTATAATGCTGATACTTTTTCCCAGTTTACAACTTGGAAGAATGCTGATACATAATCTGGACGACGGTTTTGATAGTTTAAGTAATAAGCATGTTCCCATACGTCTAAGCCTAAGATAGGTGTACCTTCAGCAAGTGGTGTATCTTGATTTGGTGTTGAAGTAACTTTAAGTGTTTTGTCTGGTAAGACAATGAGCCAAGCCCAACCACTACCGAATCTTGTTTTTGCAGCAGTACTGAATAATTCCTTAAAGGCATCAAATGAACCAAATGTCTTTTCTAAAGCAACTAATAATTTACCTTCTGGACCTTTGCCGTTATTCACCTTTAGTAATGGCCAGAAGAATGAGTGATTAAAATGACCACCACCATTGTTTTGTACTGCACCACGAATATCTGCTGGTACTTTAGATAAGTCCTTTAACATGTCTTCTAAAGAAAGTTTAAATTCTGGATGTTTTTCTAAAGCAGCATTTAAGTTTGTCACATAAGCGTTATGATGCTTCGTATAATGGATTTCCATCGTTCTAGCATCGATAAATGGTTCTAATGCGTCATACGCATAACCGAGTTTTGGTAATTCGTAAGCCATAATATACCTCCTATAATTTATACTTTTATCTTACCTCTTTTTAAGCAAAATTACAAACGTTACGCCTGTTTACTTTAAAAAAAATCTAATTTACTTTCGCAATGCCTTCGACATAATCTCAATGATCAAGTCCTCATCGATATCAATATACATGGTTTTGTTTTGCGTATAAATGACGTGATAACCAGGCTTCCCTGGTATTTTTTTGATATGTCTGACTCTTGTATAATCAACAGGTATAGAAGATGAGTTCTTAAGCTTAGAAAAATAAGCAGCAAGCATACACGCTTTACGTTGCACAGATTCAATCAATGCTTTTGTTTGAACAATGACATGTGCACCAGGCGCATCTTTTACGTGAAACCAATAATCATCTTTATGAGCATATGTATGAGTGAGATACTCATTTTGAATATTATTTTTACCGATTGCATAGAGTGCATAATCATCTTCAATCACGATATAGTTTGGTTTTTGTTGATGCTTTCTATGAATGACTTTTTGTTTTATTGCTTTGTATCCATATACTTTGAGTTCTTGATCAAAATCCTTCATTGTCTCATCACTTTGAAGATCAATAAAATCATCTAAATTGGTGAAAATATCAATCAGTGATTCATTCTCATCGATTTGTGCTTCAATGTGTTCTATACTACGTTTATATTTTTGATAATTCTTATAATGCTTTTGTGCGTTTTCATTTAATGTCAAGGTAGGATCTAATGCTAATCTTTGACCATCCACTTCAATTTCTGAATGCTTTTCATGTAGCGGATATCCTGAACTATAAATGGTATCACCGATATTTCTCTCATTCAGACCTTCTTTGGATGCCTCTAAGGAAGCATTCAATATTTCTCGTTTTTTCTCGTATTTCTTTAATTGTTTTGTAATAAACTGTCTTTGAGAAAGATAAGATGGTTTTTGTTTGACATCTTCAATTTCGAATAATTTAGAAAGACACTTCACATAAACTTTTTCTAAATGCTCATCAAATAGGTCAAATAGATAAGATTTCTTATTGGATTTAACATATGTAGGATTAAGTTTAATGTCTGATAATTGAACTGGATGCTCAATGAGATATTTAGCGAGTAAAGGTGATATGCCCATATAAGTATTGACCAAATCTTGACTGCTATGAATCTCTTCATATTGAATATAATCAAAGGTTTTTTTGTCTGATGGAAAAAACTCAAAAGCAGCTTGTGGTAGTAATTGTCTACCACTTTCAAAAAACATTTTTTTGTAGGTGTCTAAAATGATGTTGTCCTGAACTAAGATCAAATTAGAATGCTTACCCATCGCTTCAAAAATAAGCATTTTCTTAATAGGTCCTAAGATGAAATCATAAACCGTAAAATGGCAAATCATCACACGATCTGTTTGATATTGTGTAATCTCATCTAAAATCGCACCTTCTAGATGTTTCTTGAGAGTCGATAAAAACTGACTACTTTGTTGATAACTTCCTTCTTGCTCACTTAAATACATCCCAAAGTGATTAGGATCTAAATCAATGATGAGATGGTGTCTTTCTTTTTTTATATAAAAGATAAAAACAAAAGACTGCTCATCTTTTTGATATACTTTCTCGAGCCTAGATTTCATTAAAGTTTGATTCAGTTCTTTAGTTAAGTGATATATGAAAAATCCGTCAAATGTCATGATGCACCTCTTTATCCATTTTATCATAACTAAAGTAACAAAGATAAGGCTTGTAAGCGTTTAAATCACCTAAAGCACTTCATAACTATTTACACATCATGTTATATCATATATAATAGATAATAATGTCAAGCATGAAGGAGGCACCGAATGAAACTAAATGAGCGTGGTTTGCTCGTCGTATTATCAGGTCCATCCGGAGTTGGAAAAGGTACAGTTCGTAGAGCCTTATTTCAAATGCCGCATCATGATCTTGTCTATTCCGTATCGATGACGACAAGAAAACCTAGACCAGGTGAAGTAGATGGTGTGGATTATTACTTTGTGGATAAAGAGACATTTTTAAAGCGCATTCAAGAAAACAAGTTTCTAGAATGGGCTGAATTCGTAGGAAACTATTATGGTACACCAAGAGACAAAGTCGATGAACAACTCGACCAAGGTAAAGAGGTTGTTCTTGAAATTGAAGTTGAAGGTGCACTTCAAGTTAGAAAACAAATGAAGGATGCAGTCTTTATCTTCTTGGTTCCACCTGGAAAACAAGCTTTATATGAACGTTTAAAATTAAGAGGCACAGAGCCTATAGAACTTATCAATAAACGTATGAAAAAAGCTGAATCAGAATTCCTACTTGCTCATAAATATGATTATATTGTCGTTAATGACGAAGTTAATAACGCAGCAGATCGTATTATGGCTATTATCCGTGCAGAGCATGCGAAGACAGAACGAACAATCCATAATTACTTAAAGATGATCGGAGAGAATTACAATGAATAAAAATAAAGACGGTTTAAGATATCCATCAATTGATAAACTCTTATCTAAAATTGATTCTAAGTACAAATTAGTCTATGCAGCAAGTAAGGTTGCTCACATTTTGGAATCTGAGAAACTCAAGGTTGAAGGTGCACAATGTGTGAAAAGTATCGGTATAGCATTAGAAGAAATATTAGATGGCAAAGTAAAAATTGAATTTGAATCTTAAGGATAAGCGCTTAGGCGCTTATTTATTTTAATTTAAGTCCTTTGTTTATGTTAAAATATAGATGGTGATATTTTGAAACTTAAAGACAAAATACAGCTCATACCACAAGAACCAGGCTGTTATCTTATGAGAGATCAGCACGATGAAGTTATTTATGTGGGTAAAGCTAAGAATCTAAAAAATCGTGTGAAATCTTATTTCACAGGTGCACATAATGAAAAAACAACACGACTTGTTTCAGAGATTCGTGATTTTTCTTATGTACTCACTAATAGTGAGCATGAATCTTTAATTTTAGAGATTAATTTAATTAAACAATACTTGCCTAAATATAACATTCGATTAGTTGATGATAAAACGTATCCTTATATTGAAATTACTGATGAAAAACATCCAAGACTTGAAGTTGTAAGACAAAAAGAGCTCACGAAAGGTCGTATCTTTGGTCCTTTTCCAAATGTTTATAGTGCAAGAGAAACAGTGCGTTTACTCAACAGATTATATCCATTAAGAAAATGTGAAACAATGCCTAAAAAGGCATGTCTTTATTATCACATTGGACAATGTTTAGCACCATGTATAAAAAAAGATGTGGATTATAAAGATATTTTATTAGATATTCAAAAGTTTTTAAAAGGCGATACAAAAGATGTGTTAAAGCGTCTTAATGAAGATATGCTTGACGCCTCTGAGAAGATGCAGTTTGAAAAAGCGATTGAGTTAAGAGATATGATTAGACATATTGAAGCGACCACAGAAAAACAAATTATTAATTTAAATGATTTTAAAGACCGAGATGCAATATCCTATGCTTTTTCTAAGGATGATATATCGATTCAAGTATTAATGATGCGTCAAGGGAAAATCATTGATCATCATCAAGTCATTTTCTCTTATGTTGGTGAACCGATAGATTCTGTTTTGTCGTACCTTCAACAATTTTATGAATCTACGACGCCAGATGAACTCATTTTTAGTGATCGTTTTACATGGGATGAAATTGAGCCTCACTTTGGTAAAAAAGCACTCATTCCACAAAAAGGTGATAAGAAAAAGCTTACTGAATTAGCAACAAAGAATGCTGACTATGATTTAGAACATCATTTTATGCTTTATCGTCATAAGGATGAACAGCTCAAAAAAGCCTTAGATGACCTATCAGAGATATTTAACGCAAACATTAAGCATATAGAAGTCTTTGATAATGCACAGCTTTTTGGTACAGCACCGATTTCAGCTCTGATTGTTTATAAAGACCAAGGGTTTGAAAAAAAGAGCTATAGAAAATATCATTTGCAAACAACGACCAATGATGATTATCAAGCGATGAAGGAAGTCACTTACCGTAGATATCAAAAGCTTTTAGTAGAGGATGGACCATTTCCTGATCTCATTTTAGTAGATGGTGGTAAAGGTCAACTATCAGCAGCTAAAGAAGTACTTACAAGCTTAGGCTTAGATATTCATATTGCAGGTCTTAAAAAAAATAAACAGCATACCTTAGAAGCCTTAGTTGTTAATAACGAAGTCATCCCCTTATTAAGACAATCGGAAATTTATAAATTCTTGCTTAAGTTATCCGAAGAAGTCCACCGTTTCGCGATTGATTTCCATAGAAAAACAAGAAACAAACAAGCGATTAAATCACCACTAGATGACATAAAAGGCATTGGTGAAAAAAGAAAAAAACTCATTTTAAAACATTTTAAAACGATGGAGGATATGAAGAATGCTACCATCGAAGATTATCAAAATTTAGGGATTCCATTAGAAATTGCCAAAAAGATTAAAGAGGTATTAACATGAAGAAAATCATCCATGATATTGATCCATCCTATAGTGTGTTTTATCTCATTTTTGATGGTCGTAAAATAGGTTTTTATTTAACAAACAAGTTATCAAAAACATTTTATAGCTATCTAGATAAAGGTGTCATGGTTGATTTTGAGATTACACCTAAAATGAAAACCATACGTAAGAGAAAGTTTTTCCAGGTAGCTTATTTTAATCAAATCATCAGCCTAAATCCATACCGTGTACACTATGATCTTTTTAAATTAAGAGATGATATGAGAAAGGTTCTAAAAACCCATCAATATTATTTGTTCATTGATTTTGAAATGACCATGCCAGGCTATCGTGACGATGTGTTTAAACCTGAAATCATTCAAGCTGGTTATGTTTTATCAGAGCCTAACAAAGACATTATCAGGGAGAATGATTTATATATATTACCTAAAGAAAGACGCACCTTATCAAGACGCACTAAAAGGTTTTTAAATCTCGAAGAAGCAGATTTTTTTCAAAAAGCAGAACCTTTTCAAGTTTTTTATGATGATTTAAAAGTCATTATAGATACCTATCATCCCAAACTTGTTGTATGGGGTAAAAATGATTTAACAGCCTTGAGGGATGCTTATATATTTCATGATTTGCCACATCTAACTGATGATCATGATTTCATTGATTTACTGAAGCTTCATAAAGATTATTTCAATTTAAAAGATGACTTAGGTTTATTCAAAGCGTATAAAACGTATTATCAAGTGGATTATGACCAAGCACATGATGCAAAAGACGACGCATTAGTAACTAAATACGTCTTTGATGCCTTTCTATCATATATCTAATAAATGAAAAAGAGTTTAGTTCCCATGCTAAACTCTTTTCATTAAAAATTATGCCTTAAGATCCACAACGACAGGAATCACTAAAGGTTTTCTTTGTGTCATATCAAATATTTTTTGATTAAGGTGGTCAATCACAGCTTGTTTCAAGTTTTGTTCATGATACATTTTCTTTTGTAATTCTTGATTACAAATCTTTTTAGCTTCATTAGCTAAGGTTTGGGTTATTTCTTCATTGCCCTTCATATAAATGAAGCCTCTTGAAATAATGGTGGGATCATTAACTAGTTTTTTTGTTTGTGAATTGAGTGATAGAATGACTGCAAAGAGTCCCTCTTCAGAAAGTAACTTTCTTTCTTTAATAACGGTACTACCGATATCACCAATACCAGTACCATCGATATATACTTCACCAAAAGGTACTTGGCCAGCAAAACGAATCTCATCTTTACTAATAGCTGCAACATCTCCATTATCCATAATGAGAATGTTATCTTCATTAACACCGCAATCCATCGCTAATTCCTTGTGATGTTTAAGCATACGGTGCTCACCATGCATAGGAATAAACATTTTAGGCTTTACCAAGTTTAAAATAAGCTTTAAATCGTTTTGTGCACCATGTCCAGATGTATGTGTATCTGCAATAGGGCCGTGTGTAATAACTTCAACATCAAGTCTGAATAATTTATTGATTGTACGATTAACGCCTTCTTGATTTCCTGGAATCGGTGAAGAAGAGAAGATGACGGTATCACCAGGCATTGCTTTGACCTGTCTATGGGTACCATTCGCGATTCTTGAAAGCGCTGCGAGTGGTTCACCTTGTGAGCCAGTCACTAAAATGGTGACTTCATGTGCTTTTAATCGATTTAATTGATCACCTGAAACAATTGTTTCTTTAGGTGCTTTAATATAACCTGTTTGCATACCAACTTCAATAGCACGTTCCATACTACGTCCAAAAACAGCGACTTTTCTGTTATTTAATACTGAAGCTTCTATGATTTGTTGAATACGATACATATTTGATGCAAATGTCGCAATAATGATACGTCCAGGCATTCTACTAAATAATTCATTGATTGATTTGCCTATTTTCGAGTCAGAAGGTATGAGTTCATCTCTTTCAGCATTTGTTGAATCTGACATCATACATAAAACGCCTTCTTGTCCGATCGCTGCAAGTTTATCATATTCTGCAGGTGGACCAACAGGTGTTAAATCAACTTTAAAATCTCCAGTATGAAATAAGATGCCTTGTGGTGTCCTAAAGACAAAACCAAACATATCAGGAATCGAATGATTCATACGAATAAATGATAATTCAACGTTTTTAAAACTGTATTTATAATAGCTTTTATATTCTTCAATTTGAGGTGACTTAATGTCTTGATGTTCCATCAGCTTATATTCAATCATATCTACTGCAATACCAGAAGCATAAATCTTTGGGATTTGAACTTTCTTTAAGAGATAGGGGATACCTCCGATATGATCTTCATGAGCATGCGTAATAAAAAGACCCACGATACGATCTTGGTTTTGTTCTAGGTAAGTATAATCAGGTATGACATAGTCAATACCAAGTAAATGTTCATCCGGAAATAAGATACCAGCATCGACAATAAATATCTGATCTTCTATTTCATAGATATACGTATTTTTCCCAACCTCGCCAAGCCCACCTAAAGCAAAAACGCCGAGCTCACCGGGTTTTAGTAATGGATTTTTCATATCTCAATCCTCCAGTAACGTATAGTTCAGTACTATTCTACAATAAAATTCAGAAAAATGATAGTAGAATACTTGTTATGTTATAATATTTTTGAGGTGGATTATGAAAACATTGATTGTATTTGACGTCGATAATACACTCTATAACAACACGTTAGGCAAAATTCCAGATCAAACAAAAAAACTCTTAGAAGCACTTTCAAAAAAAGAAGATGTTATTTTAGGTCTCGCGACAGGTAGAGGCTTAAAGAAACTTGAGATCATAGAAGATGTGCTTCCTCTTTTTACATATAAGGTTTTAATCAACGGTTCTGTAATTTATAAAAACGATGAAATTATTTATGAGGAACCTATTTTGACAGAAGATATTTTAGAAGTATTAGAAATGACTAAAGGTAATGATTTTAATGTGGGCATGGTAGGCATTAATGATGAAGCAGTTAATTATTGGGATGAACGTGTCGGTTATGGCATGAAAGCACTTCGCGGTATTTTTCCAAAGGTTGATGAATACTTTTATAAAAACAATAAAGTATACCAATTATGGATGTTTGCAGATCAAGAAGACATGATCATAAAGATTGCTTTAAAAATGCCTAAATTTAGAGTCTATCCTTGGCATAAAGGTGGAGCAGATTTTGTATATCCTCACATTAACAAGGCATTTGGCATAAAAAAAATACGTGAACAAGAAGAACCACTCAGACTTATATGTGTTGGTGATGGCGCAAACGATATCGAAATGATTGAAATAGCTGACATTGGGATTGCTATGGATAATACAAGATTTCATGAGTTAAAAGAAAAAGCCGATCATATCGCTCCTCATATTAAGGAAGATCAGCTTTACCAATTTTTTGAATCTATTCACTTGATTTAGGTCTTAATTTATCTTGTAAGTCTTTTATGATTTCCTTAGGTACATAGGGTGATATATCTGCATGATGAACGATGAGTTCCTTAATTGCAGAAGATGACACAAAGTGATTTCTTGAAGATGGAAACAAAATTAAGGTTTCAAGATTTCTGTTTAAATTACGATTAAACTGATAAAGTGCATATTCATTTTCATAATCTTGGATATTTCTTAGTCCACGAACCATTAAATGAATATCATGTTTTTGGGCATATCTAACAACTAAATCGGTTGTTGAAGTTACAATGATGTTTGGAACATCTTGAGTGACACGCTGAATCATTTCAATGCGCTCTTCAGCACTAAATGTTGGGATTTTCTTATAATTATCAGCAACCACAACATGTAATTCATCAACGAATTTTGCAGCACGTTTGATGATATCTAAATGACCAATCGTTAAAGGATCGAATGTACCAGGATAGACAGCTTTATTCATAGGATTACCTCACTTTATTATAGTATAACATGAGATGTTAAAAATCATCTTTTAAGGAGAAGAAATTATGCAAATTTATCGAAAAGGATTGATTGTCCAGCTGTTGTTATTTATTGTGTTTTTTATCATGGGTTTAAATGTGGTCATAGGGTATTTCTTTGGAGAAGAAGCACCTTGGCTGAGCTTTGTCGTTATGGGGATATTAATTTTATTTGGTGTTGGTGGTTTTATCTATTATAGGTCTAATGATCAAAGGGTTCATATCATCACACAAAAAGAATTGAATCTTATTAAATACTTACTTTATATCTTTTTCTTTGTGTATCTTGTCTATATTTTCTTGCAAGGTGCTGCTTGGATGGATCAACAATTTTTAAGTATTACGACAAGTATTGCACTTATGGGTATTGCATCATATGGCATCTTCACATTGCTCAAAATTCTAGAAATAAAGAAAAAATAAATAACAAACTAGAACGCTTTCATCGTCATAACGGCCATGTGAAGCGTTTTTTTTGTTATAATGGTTTTAAAGAGAGGAGAAATATATATATGAGTCAAACCATTTTTATTTCAAACCGTCTTCCAATCACTGTATCCAAAAAAAACAAACAGATAACATTCAAAGAGAGTATTGGTGGGCTTGCTACTGGTCTTAAAGGATACCATCAACACTCAGATGCCTTATGGATCGGTTGGCCTGGTATACCACAAGAAAAACTCACAAAATCTGAAACTGAAGAAATGACGAGTAAACTTAAAAATACTTATAAGTCGTATCCTGTAGGTTTAAGTCAACATGATCTTGATTTATATTATGAGGGCTTTTCCAATAAAACAATATGGCCGCTTTTTCATTATTTTCAAGAAAAAACAGAACATGATATAAAAACATGGGAAAGGTATCAAAAGGTCAATCAGAAATTTTTTGAAGCAACCAAACCCTTCATTGAAGAGGATTCCATGATATGGATTCATGATTATCAGTTGATGTTATTACCAAAACTGATTAGACAAGCATTCCCTTATGTGAAAATTGGTTTTTTCTTACACATACCTTTTCCATCTTATGAAATTTTTAGATTACTTATATGGAAAGATGAAATTCTAGAAGGCTTATTAGGTTCAGATTTAATTGGTTTTCACACCTATGATTATGTTAGACATTTTTTAAGTAGTGTAAGACGTATCAAGAATATCAATCATAACTTTTATAAACTTCAATATAACGATAGAAATATTGCAGTTGATGCTTTTCCAATGGGCATTGATTATACGTTTTTTAACGAGCATCCTGCTCAAATCAAAAAACAAAATGACATGAAAATCATACTATCAGTCGATCGCTTAGACTATACCAAAGGTATCGTAGAAAGACTTAATGCTTATCAAACATTTTTAGAAATTTATCCAAAATACAGAAAAAAGGTGAAACTCCATTTAATTGTTGCACCTTCAAGAGCTAAACTTGAATCTTATGATCGCTTACATCAGATGATTGAAAAAAGAGTATCTGAAATTAATGGTAAATTTGGGAATTTTGAATGGATGCCTATTTGGTATCTCTATCAATCTTTCACACAGGATGACTTAATCACTTACTATAAAACATCAGATATTTTACTAGTTACACCACTTCGTGATGGGATGAATTTAATCGCCAAAGAATATATCGCATCAAGAAATGATTTTGATGGTATGCTTATTATTTCTGAAACAGCTGGAGCTGCTTCAGAGCTTAGTGAAGCGATGATTATTAACCCAAATGATGCACAGAGCATTGCTCATAGCATTAAAAATGCACTTGAAATGACGCGAATCGAAATAATTCAAAGAAACAAGATTTTGCATGAAAGGTTAAAAACCTATACAGTACAGTACTGGGCTTCTGAATTCATGGAAAGGTTGAAAAACCTAGGAGAAACGCATGTGATTGACCCAACCACTGATGATTTAGATCTCTTTCACTTAATTAAAACCTATAAAAAAGGAAAAAATCGCTTGTTTTTGCTTGATTATGATGGCACCTTAATGTCATTTAAAAAAACACCAGCAGAAGCGAAACCTACGCGATCATTAAAGAAATTAATATTAGAACTAGCTAAACCAAATAATCATCATGTTGTGATTATCTCAGGTCGAGATCACGAAACACTTGAAGCTTGGTTTCATGATCTACCGATTGATTTAGTAGGAGATCATGGTTTATGGATAAAAAAACAAGGTGAAGCATGGAAGAAAACATTGCCAGTCGATGACTCATGGAAGAAAGATGTTATCACATTATTAGATAAATATATCGCTCGCATTCCTGGTGCTTTTATCGAAGAAAAATCACATGCGGTTGCTATGCACTATCGTGCTGCAGAACCTGAAATGATGCATATGAAACTTCAAGAAATTAAAGATGCACTATTTACTCTAAAAGGAAAAACAACCTTAGAAATTCAAGAAGGCCATAAAGTCATTGAAATTAAAGATCAAAGAATTAATAAAGGCATAGCGGCACAGTCCTTTTTACAAGAAGCAGTCTATGATTTTATTTTAGTTGCTGGTGATGATACCACAGATGAAGATATGTTTCAAACATTAAATGATGCCTATAAGATTAAAATCGGTTATGGCATTTCCAAAGCTCATTATAGAGTAGAATCTGTGAAAAAGTTTATAGATGTATTAAACGCATTAAGAGATGCCAAATAAAAAATAGGCTAGGCGCCTATTTTTTATGCATTTTGTTGTGCTTTTTGACATGCTTCACAGTAACCATAGACTGTCATATCATGATGTGTAATCTTAAAATGATGTGCTTTAGCAACTTCATCAGCAATGTGATGAATATGACAATCAATCTCATACATTTTTTGACATGTTAAGCAAATCATAAAATGATGATGCTGTTTGTGATTGATGTAATAATAATGTGTATGCTTCATTGTACTTTTTGAAATGACACCTTCATTAAAGAAAAAGTCTAATGTTCGATAAATGGTTGACAAATTCATAAAATTTTCTGGTAAATGCTCTAAAATCATTTCAGCACTCATGGGTTGTCTTGTTTTGTTTAGTAGTTCCAAAATAGATTTTCTTTGTTTCGTCATCCGTAATGTACTCATGGTCTCACCACCTTTTTTATGATAAAAATCAGTATTAACAAAATAGCATACATAACAACAATGGTTGAACCAACTGGAATAGCAAGTGGATGTGCAACGAAAATACCTAAAATAACGATCGATAGTGATGATATGACACCAAATAGCAAGGTGTTTTTAAAACTTCGTGTAAGTTGACTTGATATGACAGAAGGGAAAACAACCAGTGCAGAAATAAGAAGTGTTCCGATGGTTCTTACACCAACTACAATAAAGAAAGCTGTAAGACCTGAAAGTAAATAACCAAGTAGCGTTACTTGAACTTTAGAAAACTTAGCATAATCTAAATCGTATGTGATTAAAAATAATTTTCTATAAAAAATTAAAATGAAGACAATTGCTAAAACTGCAATTAACAATGATAACAACGTATCTGTTGCTGTTGCTGTGAAGATATTTCCAACAAGCATGCTTTCGATAGAAATATTAAAACCTCTTCCTTTTTTTACCAAAATAAGACCAATTGCAAAAGCAACAGATGAGACTAATCCAATCGCGGCATCACCATTCATAGATTTTGTTGTTGAAAGATACTTGATAAAAAGAGATGCAATCATCACAAATGGAATAGCGATAATTAATGGTTCATTTGAAAGTAATATACCCAAAATGATACCAGCAAAGCTTACATGTGCTAAGCCATCAGCAATCATAGCTTGCTGATTTAATACAAGAAAAGGTGATAACATAGCTGCTGAAATGGCAAGTGCAATCCCGATAAATATGGCTCTTTGTATAAAATCATATTGTAAGAAATCAATCATGATGATGCCCCCTATGCTCAAAGGTTTGGAAAGCTTTATAGGTACCAAAAAATTTGACTTTCTGATCGACATACATGGTTAAGCACTGATCTTTTACAGCATCTGTTAAATCGTGTGTAACATGGATGATTGTCATCTTTTTTTCTTGTTGTAAATCATACAAAAAACGATAAAACTTTTCTCTAAAGCTTGGGTCTAAAGCGGAAGTAGGCTCATCTAGTATTAGAATTTCAGGATTAGATATCAAAGCTCTAATCAAAAAAACCCGTTGTTGTTGACCACCAGATAAATAACTCATACTTTCATTCATGAGTTGTGGAATTTCCATTTTTTCTAACCAGCTATAAATGAGATCACATTCTCTTTTAGTAGGTTTTAGTCTTTGATGCTTCATACCACTATAAATAACTTCTTTAACTGTCATAGGTAAGTTGACTTTGGTGTTAAGTTTTTGTGGCAAGTAACCCATTTGTACAGGACTTACTTCTATATGTCCAGTGGTGGGTTTAAGTAAACCGACAAGTAGTTTAACAAGTGTTGTTTTACCACTACCATTTGGTCCCACAATATGCAGAAAATCACCTTTTTCAAGGTGAAAATTCACATCATATAGTGCAGTAAATTTACCGAATGTAACAGAAACATTTTCGAATGTTATCATTTTTTTAGGCACCTAAAGCTTCTTTCAAATAATCGAAATTTCTTTGAAGTAAATCTAAGTAGGTGATGCCATCCTCCCATTCATCTTCTGTGATATTATGAAATCCGTGAAGTTCTCTTAAAGTAATGGTGTAATTCTCATTAGCAAGTGCATTTTGAATGGTTATTGCAGCCTTTGGTTCAACCAATTCCTCGATAAAAAGATAAGTTACTTGATTTGTTTTTATGAGATGAATAAACGATGAAAGCTCACTGCTGGTCAAATCTGCATCTGGTTTAAAATCTGGAAATAGCGAAACAATTTCAAAATGGTATCTATCAGCAAAAGCACCTAATGCATTATGTCCTGCAAAGTAGAAGGTTTGATCATGATAAAGCTCATTTTGAAAAAATATGTCCATAGCTTCATGAAGCTCTTCAAGCTCATGCATGTATGTATGCGCATTTTCTTCATAGTATGATGCATTTTCTGGATCGATTTCAATAATTTTCTCTAAAATAGCTTCAATAAGTTGTATAGCTGTTGTAGGATCAACCCAAAAATGAATTTGATTATCATGATCATGGTCGTCATCATCATGATCATCATCAGTTTCACTTAATAAAACACCATTAAGACTTGTTTCATATAAATGATCATCTTCATGATGTTCATGTCCTGATAAAACATAATGTTCTGAAAGATTCATAACAATCGTGTTTGCTCCACCAATTGCCTCTGGATTTTTAATCCATGTATCTATATCAAGACTCGTAAAAATAAATAGTTTTGATTCTTTGATCATAATTAAATCACGACTTGTAGCCTCATAATCGTGACCCTCAGTTCCAAGTGGTAATAAGAGTCCTACACTTAATTTGTCCCCAACAATCTGTCTAGCAAAGTCATATTGTGGGAACATGGTCGTGATGATATCATAGTTTTCTTTCGTGCTGCATCCTGCGATGACAACTAAACTGAATAATAAGACAATCATACGTACAAATTTTTTCATGTTCTAACTCCTTATTGCGAATGATTTGCATGTTAATTATAGCATACCATATGCTTAATGCAAACAATTCGCAATAATTTTTTTTATTTTGAAGCTTTAAGCATAAAAAAGCATTAAATAAATTGAATTTTTACTTCTTTTAATGGTATAATAAAGGCCTAGCATGAGTGGGATGATGATTTCCACTCATTTTATTGAGGTCTATATGAATTTAGAAAAAATCAAAGAAAAATTAATACCATTTTTAGAACCCAAAGGCCTAGATGTCTATTCTATACGTACAAAAAAGGAGTTTGGGGAAAAGATAGTTGAAATATTGATTGATGTAGAAACCATGGATATTGACGAACTAGAAAAGATACATCTAGCGTTTATAGAAACGCTTGATGATGAGGATTTAGATTCAGATTATTTCTTAGAATTATCATCTTTAGGTGCAGAAAGACCACTTAAAACGATGGATGATCTTAAGAAAGCTATCGGTAGATATATCTATTTAGTGTCACCACAGTTTAAAGGCAATGGCACACTCGTTGCGTTAAATGAAGACAAATTAGTTTTAGAGATTAATGACAAAGGGCGTTTAAGAAAGATTGAAATACCGTTTCATCTCGCATCTCGTATGCGTACAGCCGTCAAATTATAGGAGATAAACTATACGAAGTCAAGTAGAAATAATGAATAAACAGAAAAAGA
>CAZZMZ010000019.1:0-31504 GCA_964655445.1 uncultured Mariniplasma sp.
TATTATACTTATATTATATCATTTAATGATATACGAGGGAATGTTAATTATAGATATTTTAAAGAAAAAAGTAGATTTCATTCATCTTCCACTTAATTCTTTGAAGAGGGAGTTTTCTGAAACGATTAGATAAAAAAGACTCAGAACTCACCAAATATTGGTGAACTCTGAATCTTTTTTTATGTTAAATTACTGGATTTTAATAAAAGTGGTGGAGATGAGGGGAATTGAACCCCTGTGCAAGACATTTTTCAAAGTACTTTCTACATGTTTAGTTCATTTATGAATTCATGCACCTATCGAAATGAACAAATGACAGTTGCACTATCCTATAAGGTTCGTTTATTGAGCTAGGAGATTCAATAAATATAACTTACTAAAGTTGGGCCGCGTTAGAACCGTAAGTGAATTCAAAGTTGGCTCGCACCTTTTCTTAGGCAGCGAAAGAAAAATTTTGGTTTCCGGTTATTATAACCTCGGCTTTTTTACTTGAGCAACCAAGACATGCTTATACTTTAATCCGTGCCGTGACGAATCCAGAACATCCCCAGCGCATATATCTTACATCAAAAGATGTTAAATGTAAAGAACTTATCTTATTATTCTTATTCTACTAAGGTGTATAATATAACCAAACAAAAGAAGTGAGTGATCCTATGAAAAAAATAAAAACAGCAATTATTGGTTATGGCATGGCAACGAGATTTTTTCATCTACCACCTTTAAAAAATCATCCCCATTTTGAAGTTACACATATTCTTACAAGAGATCAAAAAAAGCATGAAAAAATCTATGAAGTGATGCCCAATGTAAAGATTGTTTCATCGATTGATGATATAGTAAATCACGAAGAAATCGATTTAGTTGTCATAGCAACTTCAAACGATGTGCATCAAAGTTATACAGAAAAAGCACTTCTTAAAGGTAAACATGTTGTTTGTGAAAAGCCTTTTGTTGAAACTAAAGATAAAGCAAAAGCACTTTTTGATCTTTCCTTAAAGAAAGGTGTGATTCTAAATGTTTTTCATAATAGACAATATGATGGTGATATCTTAACAATTGAGAGATTGTTAAAAACTGAAGATTTTGGCAAGATTACACAAGTTCATATGCGATTTGATCGCTTAAACCCTCATGTTTCAGAAAATTGGCGTGATAAGGATGCACATATGGCAGGTGTCTATTTTGATTTAGCACCTCATTTGGTATTTGATGCTATTAAGCTATTTGGAAAACCAGAGCGTGTACTTTTAGATCTTATGATAGATAGGGAAGAAGCGATCGTAGATGATCACTTTGAGATGATATTAAGCTATCAGGATGGTTTGAGAATCTTTCTTGGCGCAGGTATTCTTACACGACATGATGTTCCTAGGTTCATGATTGAAGGATCTAATAAAACATATGTAAAATATGGCTTTGATCAACCAGATTGTAACTTTGATATTTTAGAAGACTCATATCAATCATCTAACTTAAAAAGTGTCTTAATTGATAATCATGGAATCAAGAAAGATATTCCTATTTTAATAGGTAAACATTACTTATTTTATGATCATCTTTATGATCAAATCATCTCAAAAAAACCTGATCAAACCAAATTGGCATTATTAGTCATTGAAATTATGGCATTAGGGTTAAAGTCTTTCAATGAAAAAAAATGGGTTTCATTACCATAATTTCACATCATATATTACATATATGGTCATATGAAATACAACATCCACATGCTATAATGAAAGAAACACGAAGGGGGATTTATCATGATTAAAGGCATTATATTTGATATGGATGGGACCATTTTAAACACATTAACAGACATTAAAATAAGTGTTAATTATGCACTAGAAATATGTGGTTATCCAATGAAATCAGAAGATGAGATTAGAAAAGCAGTAGGAAATGGTGCTAAAAAACTCATTGAAAGAGTAACACCATCCAATAATAAAGACATTTTAAAGAAAGTTTATGATATCTATCAAAACTATTATGATCAACATCCAAATGATCATACGAAACCTTATGAAGGTATGATTGATGTGCTAAAAGCACTTAAAGATCAAGGATATAAACTTGCTGTAGTCTCTAATAAGGTTGACTATCTTGTTAAGCAATTAAACAAAGATGTTTTTTATGGTTTGTTTGATGCAGCGATTGGTGAAAGAGAAGGTGTGCCTATCAAACCACACAAGGATATGTTAATGATTGCATTAAGTGAATTAAAACTTTCATTGAATGATGTCATATTTGTAGGTGATTCTGATACAGATATGCTCACTGCAAAGCATGCAGAGATTGATGCTGTTGCAGTTACCTGGGGATTTAGAGATGAAGATGTATTATCTTCATACAATCCAAAGTGGATGATTCATCATCCAAAGGAGTTATTAGATAAAATCAAAGAGGTCAATGACATATGAGTATGATTAAATTAGAAGGCGTATCCAAATATTATAAATCAGAGGAAACTGTATCCGTAGGGATGAAGCGAGTTTCTTTAGAGTTTAATTTTGGTGAATTTGTAGCAATCACAGGTGAATCTGGTAGTGGTAAATCCACACTCTTAAATGTCATTTCAGGTCTTGATAGTTATCAAGAAGGTGAAATGTATTTATTTGGTGATGAAACCTCCCACTACACCATTCAAGATTGGGAAAAATATCGAGCAGATCATATTGGTTTCGTATTCCAAAATTACAACATCATTGATTCATTTACAGTACTTCAAAATGTACTACTCGCTTTAGAAGTCCAAGGATATGATCCTAAAACGAGAAAACAAAGAGCTTTAGAACTGATTGACAAAGTTGGTTTAACAAGCCATAAAAATCATAAGGCATCTAAATTATCAGGCGGTCAAAAACAAAGAACTGTTATTGCTAGAGCTCTTGCTAAAGACTGTCCTATTATTGTTTGTGATGAGCCAACAGGTAATTTAGATAGTGCGTCAGGTGCACAAGTCATCAAACTCTTAAATGAAATTAGTAAGGATAAATTGATCATTGTTGTCACACATGATTATGAGCAAGTAGAACCTTATGCAACACGCAAAATTAAGATGCATGATGGAGAGGTCGTTGAAGATAAGGTTTTGAAGAAGACAGAGACAAATATCCCTTATACAGTACCTAAGCATCATAGAATGCATCCATTAACGCTTCTAAAATTTACGCTTAGAAGCTTGTTTTCTATGCCAAAACGCCTATTTTTCCTTGTCTTTATGCAAGTGATTGTCATGATTGCCTTTACTTTTGTTTTTACATTTAGAGTCAATCAAATGAAAGATGCAGATAGAGCACAATCAGAACGTTTTCCAAATGTGCCTGAGACGAGATTGCTCGTTGAAAGAAGAGACGGATTAGACTTTACTGAAGATGATATAACTTATTTTGAGAATATCAGATTTGTTGAAAAGGTATATGAAAATGGCTTAGCCTTTTATAATAGCTACCGAATATTTCCTTTTAGAACAACAGATAAATGGAACTGTGGGGCAGGAGACTGCTATTCATCCTATGATTATGATGGTATGGCAGGAACAGATGCTGCAAGTATGCTAAACCCTGTAAATATCATAGGTGATTTACCTCAAGCAGCCAATGAAATCGTTTATGGCCATCCGTGGTATGATTTTGAAATTGGTGACGAAATATTGATTGGAACCACTCAATATTATGAAAATGCTACAGAAGATGCGTTTATAGGAAAATTCAAAATCGTTGGTATCGATCGTTCAAAAAGTGAAATCGTTTATTTTTCTGATCTTTTCATTGAAAGTGTAAGTTTAGATGATATCAACCTAAATGAAGGTGCAAGAGCACGCATTATCAATGATGCACGTTATATGAATATAGAATTTGATAACAATTATTATCAAGCAGAACGTGATGAAAACCTAGAAGGCAGACGTATTAATATTGGTTTACCACCATATACACTTATTGGAACTGAAACGATTGATGTTGAAAGATATTTTTGGAGCTTTGAGACTGGTAAAGAGGCTCAATTCACCATGACTCTTAATAATGTCGAGATTTATATGGGTGAGGAAGCCACATGGCAGTCTTATATGTCTGAATCCATCTATCAAGAGATTCTAGCAAGAGTACTTATTGATGTAGAACACTTATATCGTATTGAAAATAGACCGGTTGTATCGCTTTCTGTTAGAGGTTTAAATAATGGTCTTAAAACACTTGATGCCATTGACCTAGAGACATATCGCGTGATGTATCCTGCAAATCAACCAAGTCCTATGGGCGGTATTGGTACTTTCTTTATTGGACTTATGACAGGTGTGATGGTCATTTTAGCTGGTCTATTGCTCTACTTAATTGTTCATGCAGTAACTAAAAATGTCATGAAAGCTAGAAAAAAAGATTTTGCTATCTTTAGATCCATTGGTACATCTAAACAAACACTCGCTCAGCTAGTTTTACTTGAGCAAATCTTTATTGCAGCCATTAGTTCTACCATCATGATTACAGCAATACTCGTAGCTTCATATTATATTCCTGAAATTTATCGAAGCACTCAATATATGGAAATTTCTGATTATGTGATGTTAGTCACGCTTTTCTTAGCGTTTGGTGCTTGGTTAGGCTTAAGATTCAATAAACGTATTTTCCAACAATCAGTCATTGAATCGATTGTATCAAGTAGGGAGGAATAAACATGATTAAAATACATGACGTTAATAAATATTTCTTTAGACATAAACGCAATGAAATTCATGTTTTAAATAATCTCAATCTTGAATTTCCTGAGTCTGGTTTAGTTGTTTTACTCGGACCATCAGGCTCTGGTAAGACAACTTTACTTAATGTCATTGGTGGTCTTGACTCTATTCAAAAGGGATATATTGAGTTTGATCAAGAAAAAATTGAAGGCTATCAATCAAAGGTATGGGATCGTATTAGAAATGAAAAAGTTGGGTATATTTTCCAAAATTATAATTTACTTCCCCAATTATCTGTTTATGAAAATGTAGCTCTTGTATTAAGAATGATGGGTATTACAGACGAAAAAGCGATTGATGACCGCGTAAGTTATATTTTAAATGCGGTTAACATGTATCCATTTAGAAAAAAGAAATCAACACAGCTTTCTGGAGGTCAGCAACAACGTGTTGCTATTGCTAGAGCACTTGTTAAAAATCCAGAAGTGATTATCGCTGATGAACCTACAGGTAACTTAGATTCAAAAAATACAACTGATATTATGAATATCATTAAGGTCATTTCTAGACAAAAGCTCGTCATTCTCGTAACACATGAAAAAGACTTAGCTAAAGTTTATGGTGATCGTATCATTGAACTTAAAGATGGTCAAATTGTTGATGATTATATCAATGACCCATCACATATGCATATTGGTAAAGATAGTGACGACATTATCTACTTAAAAGATTTAAAGCAATCGATTGATTTAAATGATGGTACACATGCTCTAAAAATGTATCAGGATGTCGAAGGTGATTTAGGACAAGTTAAAGTTAGACTTATTGTTAAAAATAAAACACTTTATTTAGATGTCGATGCACCTTTACAAAAGGTTAAATTACTCGATCAAAGTTCCAATCTGATCATCAAAGATGAGCACTTTGTTCAAAAGAATAAGGAAGAATTACTCGAAACAAGCTTTGATACACATGTTCTAGATAATAAAGAAGTAAGTAGAAGTTATAAAGCAATTGTATCGATTAAATCTGTGGTTCAATTTGCACTTCAAAAAATACTTTATGCCTCTAAAAAAGGTAAGATCATGCTTTTTAGTTTCATCGTATCAGGTGCTGTTATGGCATTTATGATATCGATGGTAGCAGCTACGTTAATTCCTGACTTAAGCATTAGACCTTATGGTGATGGCTATGTCTTTGCGTCAGGTGGTAGTTCACAGCTCTCATATCAAACCATTCAAAATTATGCGAGAGATGAAAGTTCAAGTTTAGATCCAGATTTATATGTAAATACGATGGGACAAAGAGGATTATCGATTATGGATCCCATGGATGAAACAAGGATTTTGATTCAAACAACTGATACCTATGTGGATTTAGTTGATCACGCACCAAGTGGTCTTAAAGCAGGCAGAAGACCTGTAGAACCACACGAGATTTTGATTTCATATAAATTAGCAGATACAATCATCCAAAATCAAGGTCCTGATTATGGTATTTGGACATATGAACATTTACTCATGGAAACGATCAAGATTGATGAGCAAGATGTGAAGTTAGTAGGTATTTCTAGTGCAGAGATACGTCAAATTTATGTATCAAGAGCATTAGGTGCTGCATTATCAAATGGTACGATGGTACATAATAACAATCAAATCACATATCTTGGTAAATTAAGACTAAAAGCAGATGATATCACACATGGTGATATGCCAGCTGTTGGAGAAGTAGTTATATCCACAGGACTTTATCAAATATATGTGAATGCAGATTTAAACACATTAAGTGAAGCGTCATTTCCACTTGAAATTTCAGCTTTAGGTTTTGAGGTAAGTGGTGTTGTCTTAAATAATGGTCTTATGGTATATGCTGATGCACCAATTGTCGAAAGAGCTCGTATGTCAAATATGAATCAATTTTATGTTTTTACAAATAATGCAGAGCTCATGGTTTCAAGAATGGTCAATGATGATTTGCCCTCTTATGTTGTTCGCACAGAAACAGCAAAACGTTTTAATGAAATGATGGCAACACAACGAATCACAACATTGATTGTTGGTGGTGTTATATTAGGTCTTAATCTTCTAGGTTTTTATTTCATTATGCGTTCATCTATGATATCACGCATTTATGAGATTTCTGTCTATCGTGCACTTGGTATGAAGAAGAGTGAAATCTTAGCTTCTTTCATGTTTGAAGTTATCATATTGACTTCACTAACGACATTAATTGGACTCATATTTAGCAATATTTCTTTAATATCACTTGATGACACATTAATTGGGCAGTTCCGTATATTTTTAGTGGATCCACTCACGTTTGTTGTAGGTATTTTGATTATTTATTTAGTGAACTTATTAGGTGGCATTTTACCTATCACAAGCCTATTAAGAAAGACACCATCTCAAATATTAACCCAATACGATATTTAACAAAAAAAGGCCTTATCAAGGCCTTTTTGGTTTATTATAACCAGGTTGCTACATCATCAATATCAAGTCTAACAGATGGATATCCAGATTCAGCAGCTTTCCCTATGGAAAGGATAAATACAGGCTTATATCGTTTTGGATCAATCCCTAATGCATCGGCAATCAGTTCGTGCTTAAAACCACCAATAGGGCAAGTATCATAGCCATGTTCTCTTGCGACAATCATGAGTTGCATCGCGACAAGTCCTGAATCGATTAGTCCACCTTTTTCTACCTGGTGCTCATCTAATTTATCAATCATATTTGAGATATTTCTTAATTGTTTTTCTCTTACCTCTTTTGGCATGAGTCCAGCTTGAACTGCTTTATCATATATCTTTTCAGCATAATCATATTTCTTTAAATCTGTAAAAATACAAATCATAGCTGATGAGGTTTCTAATTGATTGATGTTGCCATATAAAACGGGTCTTAATCTTTCTTTTGCTTCCTTTGTTTCAACAATAAAAAAGCGCCATGGCTGCATATTCATGCTAGATGGCGCACGAGTCGCTTCCTCTAGTATTGTTACCATTTCTTGCTTGCTAATTTTGACGTTTGGATCATAAAGTCTAATCGAACGTCTATCTAATAGATTGGACATCTTTGTTCACTCCTTTTAACACTTAAATTGTAGCATAAATTGAAGGTTTCTTATGAGTGATTTGCTTCGTCTTTTTATGCTATAATAGTGAGGAAAGGGTGATGACATGAAGACAAAAATTATCTTAGTGAGACATGGTGAACCTAGATACGATGAGGTTTTAGAAAGAAATTATTTTGGTATGGGGTTTGATTTAGGAAAGCTGACTGAACGAGGGGTTTTACAAGCAGAAGAAAGAGCTAAAGATCCTATATTAAAAGATGCTGAGCTTATTATTGCTTCTCCTTATACTAGAGCGTTACAAACTGCTGCAATTATCTCAAGAATCACACAGATTCCTTTAACAGTTGAAAATGATCTACATGAATGGATGCCTGATACTACCTTTAAATTTGTTTTAGATGCCAGCAAAGCCCATGAAGAATATATCCGTTATCAAGGTGTGAGAAAAGAAGGCGTTGTTTATCATTGGGAATCTTATGAAGCTTTAAAAAAACGTGTTTTAAATGCCTTAAAACCTTATGTTGGAAAGCATAAAAAAATCATTGTAGTCTGTCATGGCATCGTCATGTCAACACTCACAAGATTTGATGATGTGATAGAGCATTGTGGGTTAAGAGAAGTTATTTTATGATTGATGTTCATAGATTAGAGTCATGGTATATCAAGCATAAGAGAAAACTATCTTTTAGAGATACTAAGAACCCATATTTTATTTGGGTTTCTGAAATCATGCTTCAACAAACTCAAGTAGATACCGTTATACCTTATTTTGAGCGATGGATTAAAAACTATCCAACGATTGAAGATGTTGCAAAGGCAACATTAGAAGACATTTTAAAGCTTGTAGAAGGCATTGGTTATTATAGACGTTTTAGATTGCTTCATCAAGCATGCCAAAAGATTGTAAAAGATTTTAACAGTGAATTTCCAACACGTTATAAGGATGTAATCTCATTACCTGGTGTTGGTATGTATACAGCTGGAGCAATCATGTCTATTGCGTATAACAAGCCTTATAGCGCTGTAGATGGTAATGTCATTCGTGTGCTTTCTAGATCACTAGGGATTGATTTAGATATGCGCTTAGATAAGCATAAAAAAATGCTTGATACAATTAACCAAGGTATCATAGAACAGGCTACACCAGAGATTTACACACAAGCACTCATGGAATTGGGAGCTATTATTTGTACACCAACAAAACCTTTGTGTGACATGTGTCCACTAAATAAAGATTGTGTGGCTTTTCAATCACAAAATATTGAAAAATATCCTTTCATGTCAAAGCTTAAAGAAAAAAAGATGTTTTATTACATAACACTCGTGATTGAACATCAAAATGGTATTGTCCTAAGAAAAAGAACCGAATCACTCTTAAAGGATATGTATGAGTATCCTCAATTTCAATATGAAAATTTAAATAGCTTGTTAAGTGATTTAGAAGATGAGGGCATCATCTTAGAACCATTATCAGAACCTAAGTTATTTAAACATGTTTTTACGCATCAAATTTGGCATATGGAAGTCTATCATCTGCGCTTAATTAAAGGCTTAAAGAGTGACTGGGAATTGATAGAAAAAAAGCAGATTAAGCATAAGCCTATGGCGATAGCACATCGAAAGATTAGATAAAAACACCTGTAAGAATGCATTCAAACAGGTGTTTTTTTTAAGCTTTTCCTAGGATCTATTTATTTATTAAAAAATTCTTGAAAACCGATGTTTCTTTTAATACCAAGATAAGTTGCTAAACCAAAAGTATACATCACGACAAACTCGCCAATGAATACAGAGCCCATGGTTAACCATAAAGGTCCAAGATCATAACCATAGGTTAAGATGACACCTACTACAAATCCATTAACAATCGCTGGCATAAGTAAAGCAACATATGGCTTTGATTTAAGCAAGATCATTATAAATGCTGCAAAAGTGGTTGCAAGCGTACCGAAGATGACATCGATCAAAATTGCCCCTCCTAATAAATTAGCTAAAAAGCATCCGATGGTTAGGCCAATCACTGATCTTTTGTCAAATAAAACTAAGACCATGAGTAATTCAGCAATTCGAAACTGAATGAGTTGAAAACTCATGAATTGAAAAAGTAAGACTAATACAACATAGATTGCTGCGATTACCACTTGAGTGGTCATCGTTTTTAAAGATATCTCTTTCATTTTTACACTCCCTGTTTTGTTATAGCTGGTTTCCTAGGGTACAGCTACTATAATACCTAAACATTTTAACAAACTTGTGCTATAATTACAAGGTAAAGGATGATGAAAATGAGTATCAAGTTTGAAATCAAACATATATGTAAACAAAGTGGTGCAAGACTCGGCTTACTTACTACACCTCATGGGGTTTTTGAAACGCCTTTTTTTATGCCAGTCGGCACTCAAGCAACTGTAAAAACACTGACGCCAGAAGAGATTAAAGAAGTCTCTGAAGGCTTAATTTTAGGCAATACATACCATCTTTGGTTACAGCCTGGAGCAGACCTTGTTGAAAAACATGGCGGTATTCGTGGTTTTATGAAATGGGATGGTGCACTACTCACTGATAGTGGTGGTTTCCAAGTTTTTTCATTAACTGATATGAGAAAAATTACAGAAGAAGGTGTGCATTTTAAGCATCACAAAAACGGATCAGCTTTATTTATGTCACCAGAAGATTCCATTAAAGTTCAGGAAAAGTTAGGTGCAGACATCATTATGAGTTTTGATGAATGTCCACCGCCTTACGCAACGTATGATTACATGAAAGATTCTGTAGAACGCACCTTGCGTTGGGCAAAAAGAGGTAAAGAAGCTCTCTCAACAGATCAAGCGCTCTTTGGTATTGTTCAAGGTGGTTTAAATAAAGAATTAAGAAAATATTCAGCAGAAAAACTGATTGAAATGGATTTTCCTGGTTACTCCATTGGAGGTTTATCTGTAGGTGAAACTAAAGATGAAATGTATGAGATTACGAAGTTTTTAAATCCAATTATGCCCTTTGATAAACCAAGATATTTGATGGGTGTTGGAGCACCAGATGATTTAGTTGAAAATGTCATTAATGGTATAGATATGTTTGATTGTGTGTTACCCACAAGAAATGCACGTCATGGATCAGCGTTTACAACTGTTGGAAAAATTGTGATTAAAAATAATCAATATGCTGAAGATATGTCACCTTTAGATCCAAATTTAGAAACGCCAATCTCGAAGTATTCAAGAAGTTACATCAGACATTTATTCAAAGCAGAAGAGTATTTAGGCATGCGTATTGTCACATATCAAAATCTTGCATATTTAAAATATTTGATGAAAGAGATTAGACAAGCAATTTTAGAAGACAGACTTTTAGATTTTCGTGTTGAGATGAAAGAAAAGACTAATTACTTTAAAAGAAAGTAATGCATCTTTGAAATAGATAAGGTATAATGTAAATTAGAACTAGTACTAGGAGGGATCCCAATGGTATTTGGCGAATCAGATAGTTTCAACCAAAAACCCGTGATTAAAGTCATCGGTGTTGGTGGCGGTGGCGGTAACGCAATCAATCGAATGATTGAAAATGACGTCAAAGGCGTTGTTTTTGTCGCTATGAATACGGATGCACAAGTCTTAAAGGTTTCAAAGGCTGAAACACGTGTACAACTAGGTAAATATTTAACCAGAGGTTTAGGTGCTGGTGCTAAACAAGAGGTTGGTAAAAAAGCGGCTGAAGAATCTATTGAAGAGATTGAAGAAGTCTTAAAGGATGCAGACATGGTATTCATCACTGCGGGTATGGGTGGAGGTACTGGAACTGGTGCTGCACCAATTATCGCTAAAAGGGCAAAAGAAATGGGTTGTTTAACGATTGGTATCGTGACAAAGCCTTTCGCTTTTGAAGGCCCTGCTCGTATGCAAGCAGCGATTTATGGTTTAGAAGAATTAAAACCTCATGTTGATACTTTAATCGTGATTCCTAATGAAAGATTACTAGCTATTTCTGGACCTACAACACAATTACTTGATGCATTTAGAGAATCAGATAACGTCCTTAGACAAGGTGTTCAAGGCATTGCAGAAATTATAGCGATTCCTGGGCTTATTAATGTGGACTTCGCTGATGTTAGAACTGTTATGGAAAACAAAGGGACTGCACTGATGGGTATTGGTATTGCATCTGGTGAAGATCGTGCCATAGAGGCAGCAAGAAAAGCAATTCATTCAAAATTATTAGAAGTTTCAATTGATGGCGCAACAGATGCGATTGTTAATATTACATCAGGGACAAATATCACACTCTTTGAAACAGAACAAGCTTTATCCGAAATTAGAAATTCAACGGATCGTGATTTAAATATCATTTATGGTACAACTGTGAATCAAGACTTAGATGATGAACTGATTGTAACAGTTATCGCTACTGGTTATGAACTCAAAGCTAAAGATTCAACCATTGAAAACTTAGCAAGCGAAATATTTAATAAAACATCCGATGAACAACTTAAACTTACAAGATCTGGATTAAAAAATCAAGATTATGAAGAACAAGACGATGACGTCTTTGACAAGCCTCAAGAAGGTAAGAAAAGAAGTATTCCTTCATGGCTTGCTAAAAAAGGAAAATTTTAAAAAGGCGTCAAGCCTTTTTTACTGGAAGGATTTAAAAAAATATGTTAAAAGCAGGGATTGTTGGATTGCCGAATGTCGGAAAGTCAACACTATTTAACGCCATCACGAAAGCTGAAGCACTTGCTGCAAACTATCCGTTTGCAACTATCGATCCAAATGTAGGGGTTGTGTATGTGCAAGATGAAAGACTTGATGTGCTTGAAAAAATATATAAACCCAAAAAAGTTGTACCAACAGCATATGAATTTATCGATATTGCAGGGTTAGTTAAAGGAGCCTCTAAAGGTGAAGGTTTAGGGAATCAATTTTTATCACATATTCGTGAAGTTGATGCAATATGTCAAGTGATTCGTTTATTTGAAGACCCAAATATCACACACGTTGAAGGAAACGTGGATCCTTTAAGAGATATTGAAACGATTAAAATTGAACTTAATCTTGCTGATTTAGAATCGATTGAAAAAAGAATCTCTCGCATAGAGAAAAAAGCGAAGGCTAAAGTCAAAGAAGCTCAAGTAGAATACGACATCTTGTCTAAGATTAAAGAAACTTTAGACCAAAATGGCAATCCAAGACATTTAGAGTTTGATGATGAAGCGCTAAAACTCATTAAAAGCTTTAATCTTTTATCTTTAAAGCCAATGATTTATATCGCTAATGTTTCAGAAACAGACTTACATGATTTATCTAAAAATCCTTGGGTTGAGAAAATTAAAGCGTATGCACAAAATGAGCATACAGAAGTTGTTTTTATTTCTGCTCAAGTTGAAGCTGAAATTGCATCTTTGGATCGTGAGGAACAAGCATCCTTTTTAGAAGCCTATGGTTTAGAAAAATCAGGACTTAATGAAGTCATTGAAAAATCTTACAAACTTTTAGGTTTAAAAACCTATTTTACAGCTGGTGAACCAGAGGTAAGAGCATGGACGTTTAAAATTGGGATGAAAGCACCTCAATGTGCAGGCATCATTCACTCAGATTTTGAGCGTGGATTTATTAAAGCAGAAACACTGGCATATCAAGATTTAATTACCTATGGTACACCTGCTTTAGCAAAAGAAAAAGGAAAAGTTAGACTAGAAGGGAAAGACTATGTTGTCCAAGATGGTGACATCATGCTCTTTAGGTTTAATGTGTAATGTTTTTTGATAAGAACTATACCACGATTTGTGCATCTAAATATTTTGGTGAAGATGACATAAGACGCCTTCATGAAAAAGGTATCTTTCACTTTGGTGAAAATAAGGTTCAAGACTTCATCAAAAAATTCGAAGGATTAAGAGATTTAAATCTTACATGGCATTTCATTGGACATCTACAATCCAACAAAGTGAAGGATATCGTAGACAAAGTCGACTATATCCATACAATAGATAGAATGAGTGTTGTAAAAGAAATTGAAAAGCATGCGAAACATAAGATTAAATGCTTCATTCAACTCAATTTGACAAGAGAACCACAAAAAAGTGGGGTATATCTAGAGAATTTAGACCAATTTCTAGAAGAAATTAAAAAATATGATAAAATAGAATTAGTCGGTTTTATGACCATGGGAAAAGATGAAGATAAGGTATTGACTGAAGATGCTTTTAAAAGCTTAGATGCTTTAGCAAGGACCTATAACCTTCCTTTTAGATCCATGGGTATGTCAGATGACTATGAACTTGCAATCAAGCATCATGCAACACATTTAAGAATCGGTCGTAAGTTTAAAGAACTGCTCACTTAGGAGGCACTATGGGATTATTTAGTGTAGGCAAAAAAAAGAAAAAAGATGAGGTTGAAGAAAAAGTACTTAAATCTGATCAAATCGTTTTTGATAGTTTAACACATGATGACGATCCTTATTTAACAAGTCTGGCAGACCAGCTTAAAGAAGGTAAACCACTCATTTTAAACTTTGAGCCATTAGACATTGATCAAGCCAACAAAGTGATTGCTTTTCTATCAGGTGTTGTTTATGCCATTGAAGGTGACATCGTAAATGTGAAAGAAAAAGTCTTCATGTTTGCATCTAAAGACGTTTATGACGATGGATCGATGGAAGAATTCTTAAAAGAAATCGTAGAATAATAATTAAATCTGTGCAGTGACAAGGACAAAGAATATAAGACATGTTTTAGCGAGCTAGGGACGGTGTAAGCCTAGTAACCACTATCTTATAAAGTATCACCTTTGAGCACATTAAATAAATCGAGGGCTAGAAGTCATTCTAGAACTAAGGTGGTACCGCGGAAAAAGATTTTTTCGTCCTTAGCAATAAGGGCGTTTTATTTTTATACAATGATGGAGGAACAAAAAATGGATTATAAAGACACGTTATTGATGCCTAAAACAGATTTTCAAATGCGTGGAAATCTTGGTATTAGAGAGGTAGAGTTCCAAAAAAACTGGGAATCACTCAATCTTTACGAAAAAGTATTAAACAAAAATAAGGATCGTAAACCATTTATTTTGCATGATGGCCCACCTTATGCAAATGGTGATATTCATATTGGACATGCATTAAATAAAATCTTAAAAGATTTTGTTTTGCGCTATCAAACGATGAAAGGACACTATGTACCTTATGTACCAGGATGGGATACACATGGTTTACCTATTGAAACAGCATTAACAAAAAAAGGTGTTAACCGCAAGGAAATGTCTTTGGTAGATTATAGAAAACTTTGTAAAAAGTATGCTGAAGAACAAGTCATCAGACAAAAAGAACAATTTAAGAGACTCGGTATTTTAGGCGAGTGGGATCATCCTTATATCACCTATGATCAAACCTTTGAAGCCAATCAAATCAGAATTTTTGCGAAAATGGTTGCACGTGGCTTAATCTATAAAGGCTTAAAGCCTGTTTACTGGTCACCATCCTCAGAATCTGCCCTTGCAGAAGCTGAAATCGAATATCAAGAAAAAACTTCCACATCGATTTATGTTGCTTTTGAAGGCGTTGATGGGAAAGGGTTATTAGAGCATGCACATTATGTGATTTGGACAACCACACCATGGACATTACCTGCGAACTTAGCTGTGTCAGTCCATCCAAGATTTAATTATGCAGTTGTTTTAGTTCAGGGCAAAAAATATGTTGTTGGTGAAACATTATTACCAACACTTGCGAAATTACTAAACTGGACAGATTATCAAATCTTAGGTTTAATTAAAGGTCAAGCACTAGAGCATGAGCAATATAAGCACCCATTCTATGATAGAATATCACCCATTATCCTTGGTGAACATGTCACAGATTCAGATGGTACGGGCTTAGTGCATACTGCACCTGGTCATGGTGAAGATGACTATCGTATTGGTAAAACATATAACCTTGATATCCTATGTCCAGTTGATGACAAAGGATATATGACAGAAGAAGCATTACAGTTTGCTGGATTATATTATGAAGTTGCTAACCAAGAAATTGTAAAGACAATCAAAGAAAATGGCACACTGCTTAGAGCAGATGATTTTAAGCATGCTTATCCACATGATTGGAGAACAAATAAGCCAGTCATCTTTAGAGCTACCCCACAATGGTTTGCATCAATTGATATGCTTAAAAAAGATTTATTAGATGAAGTTAAAAAAATTGATTGGTTACCTTTATGGGGTGAATTAAGAATTTCAAATATGATTGAAGGTCGTGAAGACTGGTGTATCTCTAGACAACGTGCTTGGGGTGTACCAATCCCAGTCTTTTATGCTGAAAATGGTGATGCGATCATGAGCCAAGATGTGTTAGAGCATGTCGCTAAACTCTTTGAAGAACATGGTTCAGATGTCTGGTACGAAAGAGAAGCTAAAGACTTACTCCCAGAAGGCTTTACACATAAGGGAAGTCCTCATGGACATTTCAAAAAAGAAACAGATATTATGGATGTTTGGTTTGATTCAGGCACGTCACATGGCGTTTTGAGAGATAGAAATCAACCCTATCCAGCAGATCTATATTTAGAGGGTAGTGACCAATATAGAGGATGGTTTAACTCATCCTTGATTACTGGGGTAGCTGCTTATCAAAAGGCACCGTATAAGCGTGTTGTTTCACATGGTTTCGTTTTAGATGGTCAAGGTAGAAAAATGAGTAAATCACTTGGCAACACTGTTGACCCACTAAAAATCATGAGTCAGCAAGGTGCAGATTTATTAAGACTTTGGGTTGCTACAGTTGATTATCAATCAGATGTTCGTATATCACAAGATATGATGACACAAATCGCTGAGGGATATAGAAAAATTAGAAATACCATCCGCTTCATGTTAGGTAACCTAGATGGATTTAATCCAGAAAATGATTATATTGAAGTTGAACAAAGAAAAAAATTAGATCAAGTACTTACCAATCAATATTATAAACTTGTATCTGATACAATCGATGCATATGATAATTATCAATTTGATCGCGTATATCGTTCTGTTGTGCCATTTATGACGAATAACCTAAGCGCATTTTACTTAGATTATACGAAAGATATCTTATATATCGAAAAGGAAAAATCCTTTGAAAGAAGAGCCGTACAATCAACGCTTTATGATATCACTTTAGGTATATTAAAGCTTTTAACGCCAATTATGCCACATACAACATCTGAAGCTTATCAGCTCTTACCATTTACACACAAAGAAGATGTTTACTTAGAAGAAATGCCAGAGAAAAAACCATTTGATCAAGCCTTACTCAAAACATTTGATGTCTTTGAAGAAGTCCGTGAAGTCGTTTTAAAAGCATTAGAGGAATCGAGAGAACAAAAACTATTTGGTAAATCTCTAGCTGCTGAGGTTCTATTAACTGTGACATCAGAACAAATGGATGCCATTAAGGCTCTAGACATGAAGATTCACCAAGTACTTATTGTTTCAAAAGTAGTGATTAAAACAGGAGATCATTTAAAGGTTAACGTGAAGCCAGCAGAAGGACATACATGTGCAAGATGCTGGAATGTCGTAGCGCATGTTCATGAAAATGGACTATGCCCAAGATGTGAAACAGTCTTAGGAGGCAAAGAATGAATATTTTAGTGGTTAATGATGACGGTTATGAAGCAGAAGGTTTAGCCATCTTAGTACGTGCTTTAAACCCTTTTGGAAATGTGTATGTCTCAGCACCTAAAGATCATCAAAGTGCAAAATCTCAAGCGATTACGATTCGTAGTCGCATTGAGACATTCATGACAACACCACTCATTGGATCAATGGCAACTTTGGTTGTTGATGGCACGCCTGCAGATGCGACTAGACTTGGCTTAAAGGTCTTTAATGTTGATTTTGATTTAGTTGTATCAGGCATAAATTATGGTCAAAATATTGCCAAAGATATTTTATATTCTGGCACAGTTGCTGCTGCAATGGAAGCGCGTATTTTAGGTGTGCCCGCGATAGCAATTTCTGCACATAATACGCATTTACCTTATTTATATGATGAAACCATCAAACTATTTGATGAAATCTTAGAGGCGAAACTTTATGAAGGTTCAGGTATTTTAAATATTAATTTTCCAAGAGATACTTTCCAAAGACCTAAAGGTGTTAAAATCACCAAAATGGGTGATCGTTATCAACATGCTGAATTTGTTAAATCTGAGCGTCCTGATATTTTCCATATCAAGTCAAGTATTATATCTTATCAAGAACATGAAATGTCAGATGTCACAGCATTTGATGAAGGGTATATCTCGATTACACCGCTCACTTTAGATCGCACAGATCATAAACGCATCAAAGAAATATTAAGTGCTTAAATACGTTTATACGTATGTTATGATAAACTATGATAAAAGGGGGTATGCCTATGAGTCAACTCAACATACATTTTTTTAAAGAAAAATCGCGAAAGATTGATTTAGATCAACTGATTGATTTTTTTGAACGCATCGAAGGTGTCAAAACAGATATGGATGAGAAAAGTGTGCGTTTTACATACACACATCCAAGACTGGGCTACCACGCTTTATTTATCATTACTCCTAAATCACAGGTACCAGATATTTATCGTTTAAGTCCGAAATTTTTGGATTTGAATTTTCATATGGAAATGCCTATTTTAACACCTGATTATATGGCTAAACATTATTTTGAAATGGTTAAAAATATATGTGATACATTTCATTTTCATATTTATAATGAGATGTTTGAAGATGTCTTACCTTTTAAAATGGATGTTACTTTGAAAGTATTTCATATGGTAAAAGAAGCATACATTCAAAAAAACCCTGTGCTTCTTTCTGATTATCACATGGTTTCAAAAGAAAAAGCCCAAGCGATCTTTCGCTATTTAGATGATTTACTCGAATTACAAAAATATTATCAAGATTTAGAGACATATGTCCCTAAATACCATTTTTTAACTACAGAAAAGAAAAAACTTGTGACTGGCATTGAGTGGAAAGATCATACATTAACCTTATTTCCACCTTATTTGGATTATGTTTTTTACCGTGTAGGTGAAGAAATCAAGGTAGTCTCTTATGAAGAGTTATTACCTTTGATTGACAAACTTGTGATGGATGTTCCTGGTTTTATTAAAGGCACAAAAGTCATACCTAAGAAGACTAGTAAAAAGGTCTTTAAAATCATGAAGAAAACAAAATTCATGAAAGTTGATCACACATTCCAAAAAGCACAATTAAAGCACATATTAGATTAGGAGTATTCACTTGAGAAAAAGAATCATCGTACATATGTCAGGATTTTTCCTGATTTCATTTGGCATCGTTGGCATCATCATGTCAAAGTTAGGTGCTGCACCTATTGATGCCTTTAATTATTTTATGTACGTGCTAACACCACTTAGTTTAGGTACGTGGGCGATCATTACAGGCGTATTTGCAGCAGTTGTTAGTTATATTATTGATCGAAAAAAGAATATCCTTATATCTGTTGCATTACTTTTTATGATTGGTGCGCTTATAGACCTTTGGAAATACTTATTTGAGTTATTACCATTATCACTATTAGAGAGTTACGCTTTTAGAATTCCTCTTGCTTTATTTAGTTTAATCATTGTATCTTTTGGGGTTGCATTAACCTTAATTACAGGCTTACCAAGCTCACCATTTGAAAGATTACTCTTAAGTTTTAATCGTTGGATTAAAAATTTAACACTGACAAAAATTATGATTGAAGGCACTTTTTTAGTATTAGCGATTATATTAGGTTTAGTGACAGGCGAATTACTCACACAAGTTCATATATTTACTGTCGTTTTAACCTTTTCAATAGGACCACTCGTCTCATTATTTATGAGATGGTTGAATCAAAAAAAATTAACAAAAGGAGAAATAATTTATGCAACTTAATCTTATGATTGACCACACAAAATTAGGCGCGAATGTTTCACTTGCACAAATTGATCAGTTGATTTTAGAAGCTAAAACCTATCAATTTAAGAGTGTTTGCGTAAATCCGATTTGGGTTAAATATGCTAAGGAAAAACTAAAGGATACACCGGTTTTAGTGTGTACAGTCATTGGTTTTCCACATGGCACACATACACCAACCGTTAAAGGCTTTGAAGCAGAACAAGTCGTTTTAGATGGTGCAGATGAATTAGATATGGTCATGAATGTGTTCGCATTAAAACATGGCGATGATGCACTTATTTTAGATGAAATCAAAAAAGTCGTCAAAGCTGCAAATAAAAGAACTGTGAAAGTCATTATTGAAGCATGCTATTTAACACCTGATGAAATTGTTAGAGCTTCTAAACTTGTTTTAGAAGGTGGTGCACAATTTGTAAAAACATCGACAGGTTTTGGTACTTATGGTGCACGGGTTGAAGATGTGAAGCTTATGAAAGAAACAGTTAAAGATCAAGCTGAAGTCAAGGCATCTGGAGGGGTAAGAACCTATGAAGATGCATTAAAAATGATCGAAGCAGGTGCGACACGCATCGGGACATCAAATGGTGTCGATATTGTAACTAAAAAGGAGAAGAAAGATGATTCCAACACCTCATATTGATTTAGATAACAAGGATTTAATCGCAAAAACGGTTTTAATGCCGGGTGATCCTTTAAGAGCTAAATATATTGCAGATACATTTTTGACAAAAGTCGTACAAATCAATACTGTAAGAAATATGTTTGGTTATACCGGTTACTTTGGTAAAAAGAAAGTAACTGTTATGGGTTCAGGTATGGGTATGCCTTCAATTGGTATTTATTCTTATGAACTTTTCAAGTTTTATGATGTTGAAAAAATTATTCGTATCGGTTCATGTGGTGCCTATGCACCTGATTTGAAGCTTTATGATGTGATTTTAGCTAAAGATGTCTATTCAGAATCTAGCTATGCGAAAACCATGGGTGTTTCAAATAGAAAAATACTATCAGCAAATAAAGCTTTAAATAATCGTATTATCAAAGCTTCTGAAAAATTAAATATCCCTTTACATGTTGAAACCATTCATTCATCTGATGTTTTTTATCGTTTAAATGCAGGTGAATTTAAAGATATTTATGCTAAATATGGTGCAAAAGCTGTAGAAATGGAATCTTTTGCATTGTTTGCGAATGCTAAAGCATTAGGCAAAAAAGCAGCTTGTTTGCTTACCGTATCAGATTCTTTAGTCACTCATGAGGCAACAAGTGCACTAGAGCGTCAAGAAGCTTTTACCAAAATGATGGAAATTGCTTTACATAGTATTTAATGATATTTCTAGATCAAACATTTAAAACGATACAAATCGCATGTTACATCGTCGGAAAAGAAACAGATGAAAACCGCGTGTATCGTTTTTTGTTGCCCAAAATACTCGCATCACATACAGAATCATTTTTCACTAAAACGAAAATGAATGAGCACCTAGAAGATCTCTATGGTGCCTATTTTAAAACAGGTATTGAACGCGTTGGTCATTATCATCTCATGCATATTACCTTAACCATTGTTGATCCAGATTTAGTCAGTGATCCTTTGTTATTAAAGCAAGCTATAGATTTGTTTAAAGATGTTTTAAATCCAAATAGAACGATCAATCCTTCAATCTTTGAAGAAGAAAGAAGATTATATATCGAACAACATAAAAGTATGGTTGATCGGAAAAGAACTTATGCTAATTATCGATTCAATCAGTACTTTTTTAAGCATGATGTGTATCAAAAACCGCTATATGGAGGCTTAAAAGCACTACGAAAAGCGACACACGAAACATTAATGGAGACATGGAAAGAGATTCAAACTAATGACACATTCTTCACTGTGTGTCATGGTATGTTAAATGATGATGATAAAGCACTTTTATCACAAGCATTAGTCTCAAAAGGTCCAGTGTTAAATCAACCACTTTTTAGTTTTAGAAAACCTAAAAAAGAAGTTTTGGAAGTTATTGAACAAACAGATATGAAGCAAGCGATAATTAAATTAGGTTATATCCTTCCAATCTATCGCTATGATTCATTATATGAAGCAGCTATTCTTTTAGATACCATGCTTGGTGGATATCCAGAAAGTGAACTCTTTAAGGTCATCAGGGAAGAAAAAGGTTTATGCTACGATATTTATTCATCCTATGATAGCTATCGTGGTGTTTTAATGATTACTAGTGGTGTTGATAGACTAAACCATCAACAAGCGATTGACTCGATTAAAGAGGTTATTCTAGATATGGAAGATCGCATCGCTTTAGATTCACTTATCCATGCAAAACAATACGTGATTCATCAAATTAAATCAAGTCTTGATAGTCAATCTTCTGGGACAAAACGTGCTTTTATGAGAAGATTTTTAGGATTAAATGAAGAAGTCGACAAACGCATTCAAAAGATACTTTCTGTCACTGAAACTGACATTAAAGATGCATTAAAGAAACTAACATTAGATACAGTCTATGTATTAGAGGGGGTGCCTCATGAAACAGATACACTTTGAACGGTTTAAAGAGACGCTTTACATCCTCAAGTTAAAAAACGGTTTAACTGTGCACATGTTACCTTTACTTCTTGAATCCTATACAACATTTGTAGAAGTATCCATTCCATTTGGTGGTATGCATCTAGCATATCAAAAGGGGCATCTAAAAAAAGAATTGCATTCAGGTATTGCTCATTTTTTAGAGCATAAGATATTCGCAATGCCTGAAGGTGATGCGTTTGCTGGTTTTTCTAAATTAGGAGCTGATGCAAACGCGATGACATCCTATACACAAACTTCATATATCTTTTCGTCAACAGAGCAAGTGATAGAAGCGCTTGATTATCTTTTGAATATGCTAGATACACCATATTTTAATCAAGAGAATGTTGAAAGTGAAAAGAAAATCATCAATGAAGAATTAAAGATGTATTTAGATGATCCAATTCAATTGATGCAAAATAAGCTTTTAGAAAATATGTATCATGTCCATCCAATCAAATATGATATTGGCGGGACGATTGACTCGATAGAACCTATTAATGATCGAGATTTACTTGATTTATATAGGGATATGTATCATCCTAAAAATCGATTATTAACGATTGCTGGTCATATGGATCTCAAAGCACTCACATCATATTTTAAATCGTATGAGAAGAAGGATATGGGGTTTTATGAAAAACCTAAAATCATCATACCTAAAGAACCTAAGCATTTAGTTAAAAAGCATGAAGTGATTTATAAGCCTACGAGTATGCCTAAGATGATGTTAGGCGTAAAATTACCGAGCAAAAATAGAAAACCTCAAGATGCATTTAAGAGAGAAATGACCATAAACATGTTTTTAAACATGCTTTTAGGAGCATCTTCAAAGCCTTATGAGATGCTACTAGAAGAAAAACTCATTAATCAAAATTTCTTTGTTCAATCTACATTTGAAAAAGGTGCTGAAATGATTTTGATTTATGCTGAATCAAAGAAAATCACGACACTAAAAAAGAAACTTATTGATCTATTATGTATAGATAGGGAAGTATATCTTAAAAAATCTACATTTGATCGTTTTAAGAAAGCTTATTTAGGTCAATTTATTCATTCGCTTAATCATTTAGAAACTAAGGTTTACTTATATTCAAGATTTTACCATCAAGGACTATCGCTATTTGAAGTCACAGATGTTTTAAATGAGATAAGCTATGATGACTTAAATGAAGTCATGAATGAGATAAAAGCTAACCGCATATCCACACTTTTCTTAAAAAGGCCTAAAGTATAGGTCTTTTTTTCTAAAATATGCCAAAATGAGGCATCACTTTTTACTCATTAGACACTTAACCATTTTTTGTATTATTTTGTCTTTATATCAGTAACTCCTTTCTTTTTTGGCAATTTTAAAAACGACTTTTAAAAGGCTATACTTGAAAATAAAAAGGAGTTCACATGCTAAATCAGATTATACTTATTGGTAGACTTACACATCAACCAGAAGTGCGCATTTTAGAAGATGGTAGAAAAGTAAGTTATATCACGCTCGCTGTTCAAAGAGCATTTAAAAACATGGAAGGAAACTATGACACAGATTTCATTAGAGTCACAGTTTGGGAAGGGTTAGCAACTGCTGTTGAATCTTATGCATCTAAAGGGGTTATGATTGCAGTGAAGGGCAGAGTGCAAACATGGAAATACGAGATTGATGCAGAAAAGAAACTAAATATGCTTGAAGTGATTGCTGAAAGAATTACATACTTATCGCCCAATCAAAAGGATTTTGAGAGTAAAAAAGATGAAGAGGTTAGCTGACCTCTTTTTTTTCGTTCAATTCATTAAGTTGTAAGATATAATAAATGTATATATAAAAAAATTGTAGCATGCTAAAGATCTGGGGGTGAGATGATGCATGCCTATCTAAGAGAAATCGAAGCCGAATTAAAAAAGCATTTTTTGCCAGATGAAGTGTCGCGTATTTTAGCGTATTATCAAAAGGAATTCGAAAAGAAAATTGAAGCCAAAGAAGATTTGATGACCTTTTATCGCTCATTGAATTTGGAAAAAATCAAAGAAACATGGTTGCCTAAAACATTAAAGCTAAGAAAGTATACAACGCTAAAAGTGTTATTAAAAAGTGTGTTTCAAATCTTAAGATACATGTTTGGTGTGCCTGCTTTATTACCATATGGCATGATTTTATCGCTTTTTCTTACTCTATACACAACAGGTATCATTAGTTTGTCTTTTGTGGTTTATCAAGCACTTTCACTCGTTTACACATATTTTATTGATATATTCTATGTTGATTTTGGTAGAGCTGAGTACTTTTTAACCATCGGTATAGGTATCACTTTTATCAGTCTATGTGTGCTTATTACCATCGGATTATTTCGATTTTTAATATATTTAATTAAAGTCACTTTCTTAATGAACGTTGAACTCGTTCAAGTTAAAGAGGTAAGACCATGAAAATCATAGTTCGTGTATTTTTTGTAACACTCATATCAGGTATCATGATGATTCTATTAGGTGTATCCATGGGATTAGATGGTGAAAAACTTGATCAATTTTTTACAGATGTCGAGTCCTTTGGAGAACGTATCGATCTAGTGATTCAAGAACCTTTACAAAAGATTAGTATCGATGTCGATTATAAGCATGTCATATTAAAATATCACGAGCATGATTATGTTATGGTTTCATATTACAATAAGAACACTGATCAAACATCAACATATATAGAAGATCGTACATTCACATTCATCCAAAAAAGAGGAAGCAATCTTTCAGGTGGACTTACGTATAAATATCCTTCAGAAGAAGGATACATGCTTCATGTTTACCTTCCATATGATTTAGTGATTGATTTCGAGTTAAGAATTGATCATGGCTATTTGGATGTTGAAACAGACGATGTCATGCATTTTAATAACATATACATTAGATCAGATAAAGCTATGATAACCATGGGTCAAATTAAAGCTAATGATGTCAGTATCAATGTCTATCAAGCATTTTTGGGTATGAAAGGCTTTGAAATAGAACGTTTATCAATAGATGCACATGATAACGAAGTGACACTTGTTGATGGTCATGTAGATAGATTAAATGTGACTTTAAGAGATGGTCATATTGAAATCTATGCAGGTTCATATAACATGATTCAAGGCATCTCAAATCATGGCATGATGCATCTAATAGAGGTGGATGTAAACAATACCATTGACTTAACGTCAGAGTCTGGAGAAATATTTGTGAAGACATCGCAGACCAAACTGATTAAAGCAAGTACTCAAAGTGGTCTCATCTTAGTTTATGTGATCGATACAAGCAGTTATAAAATGAATTTTTCTACAGATCATGGTCGTATTGATGTCAATAACACCTATATGGGACAATCATTTACAAAAAACTCTGGATCTTTAGACATGATATTAACCTCAAAAGATGGTCATATATCTGTGAACATGTCTTCTGCTTATTATTTACCTGTTTAAACCTATCAAGGATGATATAAATCTTTATATCATTCTTTTTTTATGCTAAAATGAATTGAGGAGATGATAACCATGTCAATTAATTTTAAAGAAGAAGTATTAAAAAGAAAAGATGAACTGATTGGTGATTTAACACGTATCATCAAAATTAATTCAGAAATGACAACATACGATCCAGAAAGAAAAGGTGCACCATTTGGAGAAGGCATCAAAGAAGCATTAGATGCTATGTTAGAAATTGGTGAACGTGACGGTTTTGAAACTGTCAATTTGGATGGATATGCAGGTCATATTGAATATGGGAAACAAAAGGATTTTGTCGGTATGATTGGTCATTTAGATGTCGTACCTGCTGGTAATGATTGGACATATGATCCCTATGGTGCTGAAATCCATAATGGTAAAATGTATGGTCGTGGTACTGAAGATGACAAAGGACCAACGATTGCAGCTTATTATGCGCTTAAGATCCTTAAAGAACTCAATCTGCCTTTATCAAAAAGAGTTAAACTTATTTTAGGCACAGATGAAGAGACCGCTTGGCGTTGTATGAGACATTATTTTAGTGTTTACCCTGAATCACCAGTTTCAGGTTTTATTCCAGATGCTGATTTCCCATTAATTTATGCAGAAAAAGGTATTGCACGCATTTTTATTGAAGGGGCACTAGATCATCCTGATATCGCTCAAATTCATGGCGGTTTTAGAGATAATATGGTACCAGACTATGCTTCAGCACTTTTGAAACCTACAAGAGATTATATGGGTTTATTTGCTGAATTCTTAAAGAAAAAAGGCTATGTTGGTGAATCTAAAGAACAAGATGGTCTCATATTTGTAAAAGTCATTGGTAAAAGTGCACACGGCTCTACACCTGAATTTGGTGAAAACGCAATTGACCGTTTATTTGAGTTCTTTATCGAATTAGAGTTTACAGGTAATCTAGTTAAGCTTTATCGTGATTTATTATTAAACGATTACGCTGGTAAAAAATTAGGTGTTTCTTATAAAGATGAAGAAATGGGACCACTCACAAATAATGTAGGTGTCATCATTGCAGAAAAAGGAACCTATCAAATTCATTTAAATTTAAGATATCCAAACGGTGTAGATTTTAATCAAACCGTAGAAGCACTCAAAGCTATTACCAAACCATATCAAGCATCTATCACTGTTGATAAGCATCAATTGTTGCTTTATAAAGATCCTCATTCAGACCTTGTAAAAACATTGATGGCAGTCTATCAAAAACATACAAAAGATGATAAAGCTAAACCGATTACGATTGGTGGAGGAACATTTGCTAGAGCGATGCCAAATTGTGTTGCATTTGGACCACACTTTTTAAATAAGCCAACATTTATTCATCAAAAAAATGAATTTATTGATATTGATGATTTGTTGCTTGCAACGATCATTTACACAGAAGCATTATACGAACTCGCAAAATAACAGAAAGTGGGGCTAAGACATGAAAGCCTATTTAGATTTATGTAGACATGTGATGTCACACGGCACCTTTAAAATGGATCGTACAGGCACTGGCACAAAAAGTGTATTTGGCTATCAAATGCGCTTTGATTTCAAAGAAGGATTTCCTTTACTTACAACAAAAAAAGTGCATTTAAAATCGATCATACATGAACTTTTATGGTTTATAAAAGGTGACACAAACATTAAATATCTTGTTGATAACGATGTGAGAATATGGAATGAATGGCCTTATGAGGCTTTCAAAAAGCATGCTGATTATAAAGGTGAAACCATGGATCAGTATGTTGAAAAAATCAAACATGATAGAGATTTTGCATTAAAGCATGGTGATTTAGGACCTGTCTATGGTGCACAATGGCGAAGATTTAATGGTGTTGATCAGTTGCAGTTTATTTTAGATGAACTCAAAAATAACCCCTATTCCAGACGTATGATTTTAAGTGCTTGGAATCCAGCAGAAATTAAACATATGGCATTACCACCATGCCATACACTCATTCAGTTTTATGTTTCAGATGGTAAGCTATCACTACAACTATATCAAAGAAGTGCAGATATCTTTTTAGGTGTACCTTTTAATATTGCATCTTATGCTTTATTATTAATGATGATTGCACAGGTGACTGGATATGAAGTGGGTGAATTTATTCACACATTAGGTGATGCACATATTTATCAAAACCATTTTGAGCAAATTGAGCTTCAATTATCAAGAACACCTAAAGAAAGACCAACAATGGTTATTAATCCTAATGTGACGTCTCTTTTTGATTTTAAGTTTGAGGATTTTGACTTACAAAATTATCATCCGCATCCAGCGATTAAAGGTAAGGTGGCTGTATGATTAGCATGATATGGGCGATGGATGAGAACTGGCTTATTGGGAAAGATAATGTTTTACCATGGCATGAGCCAAGAGATCTTGCCTACTTTAAATCAAAAACAAAAGATGAAAGTGTCTTAATGGGAGATTTGACCTATCAATCCCTTAAGGGATATTATAAAACCAAGCCATTACCGTTTAAGAAGATCTATGTTGCAAACATCAATGATGCAACCTATGCTGATGCGATTCATGTGAAGGATCTATTCTCGTTTTTAAAGGATACAAAAGAAGACATCATGGTGATTGGTGGAAAAACAATTTATCAGTTATGTCTACCTTACGCAGATAGACTATATATAACATATGTTTTAAGAAAGCATGAAGGCAATGTCTATTTTCCATCCTTTGAATTAAGTCAATTTAAAGTGGTGGATAAAAAACTAGATGACGCACTTATTTTTACTGTGTATGAAAGGGTGGCACGATGATCTCCATTTTATATTTACTTTTTTGGTCAGGGTTTATTTATCTGATGCATCTTTTAATCAATCCATTATATTTTCTACCATTATGGTTTATATTAGGCATACCATTTAGTTTTATCATGGTCGTACTATTCTTACTTTTACATTTTCCATTTTTAAAACTATCACGCTTAGACAATCCTTATAAATACTATCTTTCAAGAAGCACTTCACATTGGTTGATTGTATTTTTCTTAAGACTTAAAATTAATATTCAAGGACAAGAAAATATTCCTAAAGGTGGCGTGCTTACGGTATATGCAAATCATAAATCCTATGTAGATCCCTTTATTGTCTTTGAGTTCATGAATCGTCCTACGACTTTCACACCAAAAATGAGTGTCTATAAGGCACCACTCATCGGCTTTTGGCTTAAAAGTCTAGGTGCTTTTCCAATAGATAGATCATCAGATCGAAACACAGCACGTGCGATGGTGGATGCGATTAAAGTCGTCAAATCTGGCATGGCTATGGCTATTTTCCCAGAAGGTGGCATTAAAGATCGAGATGATGAAAAAATGGTAGCGATGCGCGCAGGAGCATACCGTGTAGCAATGAAGGCTGAAGCTGATTTATTACCAGTATCGATTATTGGCACATCACTCGTTAAAAAAAGAGCACCATGGCGCTCTACAACGATAGAAGTACTTATTCATCCTGTTGTACCTTACGAAAAGGTAAGTTCTATGAAGACACAAGATGTCGCGGATATGATGTTTAAACTCATTAATCAACCGATTGAACAAAAAGGCTCAAAGTGAATTGAGCCTTTATTTTTTGATCACTTTAACTTTTTGATCATCGATTTCAAAATAGATGATATCTACATGTTGAATTAAATCTGAAAACGCGTATTTTTCTGGATCAACTGAGACTAAAAGTGCTTTAATCACATGTGAATGCACAACCATTAAAACCTTTTGATCCTTAAAATATGGATAGAGTCTTCTTACACCTTGCCGAATACGCTTGATCATCATTTGATCATTTTCATAGCCCTCGAAGGTATAGTTTTTTTGTCTGAAAAGTGGTAACGCTGTTTCAACAGGGGTACCATCTAAATGAAAGAAATCACGTTCGACAAATTGATGGTCAACATAGATAGGTTTATTAATGCCTAGTGTATTTCTAATAATGTTCGCTGTTTCTAAAGCTCTTGATAAAGGTGAGGATAAGATTTGATCAAAAACTTCATTTTGTTCTAATAAAGTAAGACCTAAGGTTTTAGCTTGCGCTCTACCTGTATCATTAAGCGGTATATTGACTCTGCCTTGTACAAAGCCGTTTTTGTTAAAATCTGTTTGTCCATGTCTGACGAATGCTAATATCATAATGTCCCTCATTTCACCTTTTTTATTATAACATAGATTGCTTTCTAAAAAGGATAAGTTGTGCTAAAATATAAGAACAAGGAGACGTGATGTTATGCATATCGTAGACATTATAGCAAAAAAACGTGATGGGTTTGCTCTCACGAAAGAAGAAATAGATTATCTCATATCAAATTATACAAAAGGAAAGATTCCTGATTATCAAATGAGTGCTTTTTTAATGGCGACTTATTTTAATAAGATGAACGACGAAGAATCCACATATTTAGCACTCGCAATGAGAGATTCAGGCGATGTCATTGATTTATCAAGCATTGAAGGCATTAAGGTCGATAAGCATTCAACAGGTGGTGTTGGTGATAAAGTCACATTGATCTTAGGACCACTACTTGCAAGTTTAGGCGTTAAATTTGCAAAAATGAGTGGTCGCGGCTTAGGTCACACAGGCGGTACAATTGATAAATTAGAAAGTATTCCTGGCTACAAAGTTGAGCTTAAGGTTGAGGATTTTATCAAACAAGTTAAAAATATAGGTATCGCTATTGTTGGGCAAAGTGGTGATGTCGCACCAGCAGATAAGAAATTATATGCACTTCGTGATGTGACAGCAACAGTAGATGTGATTCCACTCATTGCCTCATCCATTATGTCCAAAAAACTAGCAAGCGGTGCAGATGCGATTGTATTAGATGTTAAAGTCGGTCATGGTGCATTTATGAAGACTGAAGAAGAAGCGATTAAGTTAGCTGAACTCATGGTCTCAATTGGTCATTTAGCAGGCAAAAAGATGACAGCGATTTTAACAGGAATGGACGAACCATTAGGCCATAAAATTGGTAATGCTTTAGAAGTCTATGAAGCCATTGAGACATTAAATGGTCAAGGGCCTAAAGATTTAGTGGATGTAACCGTTGAAATTGGTGCACACTTGCTGATTGATGCAAAAATAGAAACTGATTTTGAACGCGCAAAAATAAGACTTCATGAAGCCTTACAAAATGGCAAAGCGTATCAAAAGTTTTTAGAGTTAGTCGAAGCACAAGGTGGCAATCTTAAAGCATTAGAAAATCCTATCCAATTGCTTTCTAAAAAAACTGAAGAGGTTTTATCAAATACGTCAGGTTATATCATGGATATGAATGCATTAGACATTGGTAAAGCAGCCATGCGTTTAGGTGCTGGACGCGAGACAAAAGAAGATGAAGTTCTTTTAGATGTTGGACTAGATTTACACAAAAAAATTGGTGACTATGTCAATAAAGGCGAGAAAATTGCAACACTTTATGTCAGAGATAAAGGTATTGAAGAAGCGAAAAGACTTATTTTAAATGCGATTCATATTGGGGATGTAAAGCATCAATTAACCTTGATAAAGAAAACCATTAAAGCATCATAAAGATGATCCATCAAGAAGACTTTCATGTCTTCTTTTTTGTATTTTAAACATTTAGTGTTTATTTAAATCTTTTTTCTTGTTAAACTAAAGATGGATCGAGGTGAAACGATGATCACATATGTTTTGGACCAAAAGAAAATATATGAAGAGCAACTGATATCTTGTTTAAGAGGACATAATTTGATTTATCTAATCGTTTCAGAAAACTCCCTCTTCAAAGAATTAAGTGGGAGATGAAT
>CAZZMZ010000020.1:0-30370 GCA_964655445.1 uncultured Mariniplasma sp.
CAATCAATTATTTAGATCCATCCAGTGAACAAGGTTTAAATCTATATGCATATTGTGGTAATAATCCTGTTATGTACTCCGACCCCAGCGGTAATATGCCTGAATGGTTAAAATGGACAATAGGCATAGGAATAATTGTTGGTTTGGGGGTAGCAACGGTTTTAACAGGAGGTGCCGCAGCTGCTATATTGGGAAGTGCATTCTTGGGTGCATCTGTCGGTGGAACCGTTGGAATTATTAGTGGTGTTTCACTCGATGAAGATGGTTTTCATTTCGATTCAGATAAAGCTTCTACAGGTTTCATGCTTGGTTCAATCGTTGGAGCAATTTCCGGTTCAATTGGTGCACAAGTTGGAACAATCTCTAAATTAGGAGTATTTGCCCAGCGCTCAATTATGGCTGGTGTGAATGGAACTTTATCTTTAGGTGTGTATATTTCCAAAGCAGCAATCGATGGTGATAGTATATCATTTGGAGGAGCAATGATAGCGCTTGGATCGGGAGTATTTAGTTTCGCTGATCCGACAGGTTATAAAGTATTTGATGCTTTTTGGGGACCAATGATGGGAGCTGAACTTGGATGGACATATGATTTAATTTCAGATTTATATAGAAATTCAAATACAGCAACGAGAATACTTACATATTACTAATAGGAGGGTTAGATTTAATGAAAAAGTATAATAATGTAGCTAATCACATAAACTTACTTGTTCCTTTAATGAATATAATATCAGTAGTAATGATTGTTTTCTTTGCTACAAAAGAGCCATCTATAGACACGATAATTCCGATGATAGTGTTTGTTATTCTTCTCATATTAAATTGTTTTACTTATTTATTATTGATTGATCATTGGTATTTCACATATTTTAATGATAAATTAGTTATACAAAAGTGGCTCAATAAAAGAAAAAAGATTGAGTTTGAAGAGGTAAAGTACCTATATTTCATTAGTAATTTAGTTGTTCTTTCTAAAAAAAAGTTTAATATAATCGCCGATAATATAAATATGAAAGCAAGAAGACAAATTAAAAGAACACTCATAAACGAGATTTGTATACTTATTAATCCATATGATCAAGTATTTCCTAAAATTCTACTAACAAAATGTGAAAACGCGAAGAAAATAGAGTTTAAAGTTAAAGAAAAAAAATATAGAGAATTGTTTGAGCTAGATTAAATAAAAGAAATAATGAAGCATGTTGGTAAGGTTGAAACAAAAATTAATGAGCAAGAAAAGAATACCTTAATCAGGTTTATTGATTGTAAAATACCTATGTTAGTAAAAGATAATCTTTACAATTATAAACATGATTTGATAAAATGCTACTACATGGTTCCAAGTAAAGAAATCTATTGTGTTTTTGACGATGATTTCACACATTTACCGATTACTTTAGAAAAAGATTGAGAAATAAAAGAATTCGTTAGTTTAGCAATAGAAGTTATACAAATAATGAAAACATATAAATGCTAATTTTGGATATTGGAATGTGAATTTGATAGAAAGGCGATAATGGACTGGTATGGAATTTAAACAGTAAGTATGATACCATATGCATAGAAAGCTGAAAGGTCTAGTAACCATACCAAGCAATAACAGTAAGTACTCAGAAGGAATAAGAGAAAGAACATCAAAGTTTATCATTGAATCCGGCAAGTCAGCTATTTCAGTAGCTTAAGAATTAGGAATAAACATAATTAAAGTGTATAGATGGGTTAGTTACTATATAATGAAACATAAAATGCTTTCCTAATTAGATGAGAAAAGATTATTAAATGCCTATAGTTTAAAAAAATGAAAACTGAATAAGAGTCAAAGAACTAATGATCAAAAACAAACTATTAGATGAAGAAAAAGATTATTTAATAGGTGGTATTTCCACTTTAAGTGTTGAAGACTTATAAGCCGAGCCCGTCGGCTTTTCTTTTCACATGCTTTATTTATGTCAAAATTCTTACTTTTTTGTGTGAATTATATGCGAAAACATTGTATTTTATTTAGTAAAAGAATAATATAAATCTAAAGAAAAGGAAGTGATGTATGTGAAATTTCTCTTTAAATTAATCTTTATTCCAATCATATCCATTATTGCATTACCTCTCATCGTATTAGGATTAGGATACAAGAGTGTCTCTATTCCAATCGATGAATTTGAAGCTGTCGATGCAATGCCGTTATCTGCGATGGTTCAAGAAGAACTAGATGCTTTTTTGCTAGGTAATAGCACTGAAGACACCATTGGTTTAACGATTGAACAAACGAATGCAAATGGACTTTTAAAAGATGCTTTTTTAGGCATTAATGAAAACTATCTTGATGAAGATGCTGATGACGATCAAAGATATTACGTCATGAAAGAAGCATACTATGGTTATCAAGGCTCTTGGGTTGAGTTTGGTGACTCAACTGTAACTATCACATCAGGTGCACACGCTTTTGTAGGCGGTTTTACCTATAAAACAGCTGTCGTTATTGGATTTGATATTTCAATCGACACAGAAGAAGTTGTTTTAAAGCTTGATAAATTAAACATTGGTAATTTACCACTTGCTTGGACATTTAGCGTGGCTAGTTGGGCAGCTGAACTTGTAACTGGTCAAGATATTAAAGGTTTAATTGACGATCAACTTGGTGGCTTAGCTGAGTTTGATGCCCAAAAACGTGAAGTTAGATTAAGTGTTGATGAAGTCATTGAAAGAAGTTTTGAAGACGACCCTCAACAAAAAGCACTGATTCAATCTTTAATCGCTTTTGTTGAAGAAAATGAGCTTGTAACTATTGGATTTGAGGAAGGTATATTTAATGCGAGATTTGCTTTAGGCAAAACACGAGATGAAGTCACACCAATCGTAACAATTCCAGAAGTTGACCGTATTCAAAATGATACACAACTCCAAGCGATTTTAGCTTCTAAGGTCAATGCTCTCATTATTACAAGTATTTACTCACCTAATCCATTCATTGAATTAGATCCTTATACATTAAATAGAGTATTTGAGTATTTTATTAGAAGTGCAGAGTTTGCTGCAGGTGTTGTTTTTGAATCCGAGATTTACGAAGGCTATAACATGCGCGCACTTATACCATATGTCACAATGACAGATACGATGAAGGTTTATATTCCTCTTGAGATAGAAAGTGCTACTGATCCATTAAAATACTTTAGAACAGTCATCATTATTGATACAACACCATCTGTTGATGGTAATGATTTACTCTTTACATTAAATAGCTTAACAGCAGGTGAAGTGACTTTAGGACAAGAGCACATCGCAACTGTCTTAAGCATGCTAGGTGAAAACGAAATTATTAGAGATGGTGCGTTTGTCTTAGAAAACTTTGATGAGCAAATGCAACAATCTGGTGTAAGTATTGAATCTGTTGCTGTTGTTAATGGTAATTTACGACTCTTTATTTCACTTAACGATACGATTCCTCTACAAGACATTCAAGATGCGATTCAAGATGCTTTAACAAATATTGCAGATAATCCAAATTATCCACCTGAATTAAATGATGCGATTAATGATATTTTAAATAGTGTTACTGATCCTGAAGGTGATCCGGAAGCAGCAGCTGAAGCATTACTTGAAGTCATCGCTGGTCTCGATGAAGCTGAACAAGAAGAACTCTTAAATGATTTAATCTCATCACTAGAAGAAAGCGAAATTGATTTTGACGAGATTTATAATTTAATACCATAATTTTTAACTCAAAATGAGAAAACACTTTAGGTTTCCTAAGGTGTTTTTTTGTCATCTTAACTTGTAGTAAATGACCTTTTCTTATATAATAAGATAGACAAGAAGGTGATTATATGGAAACAACTTCCAATTTTATTAAAACAATCATAGAAACAGATTTAAAAACAGGTAAACATAAAGAGATTATTACACGATTTCCACCTGAACCTAATGGCTTTTTACACATCGGTCACGCAAGAGCCATCATCACAGATTTTGAGTCAGCGAAACAATATGGTGGATATACAAATCTTAGATATGATGATACAAATCCAAGTAAAGAAGACGATATATACGTTAAATCAATCTTAGAGGATATCAGATGGTTAGGCTATGAGCCTAAAAACATCTTTTTTGCATCTGACTATTTCGAAGAGATGTATGAGAGAGCCGTGCTTTTAATTAAAAAAGGACTTGCATATGTTGATCATTCTACACCTGAAGAAATTCAAAATATGAGAGGGAATGTCAATACACCAGGTACGCTATCTCCTTATAGAAATCGTTCTGTAGAAGAAAACTTAGAACTGTTTTCAAATATGAGAAAAGGTTTATATAAAGAAGGTGAATGTGTCCTTCGAGCAAAAATCGATATGACATCACCTAATATGAACATGAGAGACCCTGTGCTTTATCGTATCAGTTACGCAGAACATCATAATACAGGTAAAACATGGGTGATTTATCCTATGTATGATTATGCACATCCATTAGAGGACGCGATTGAAGGTATTACACATTCTTTATGCTCCTTAGAGTTTGAGGATCATCGTCCTTTATATGATTGGGTTGTTAGAGAAACTGAAATGCCTAAAGTGCCTAGACAAATTGAGTTTGGTCGTTTAAATATTGAAAACACTGTAATGAGTAAGAGATTTCTAAGAGATCTTGTTGAAAAAGGTAAAGTCACAGGCTGGGATGACCCTCGTATGCCAACCTTATCAGGTATGAGACGTAGAGGTTATACACCAGAAGCGATTAGAAATTTTATTCTTTCTACTGGTCTATCAAAAGTGAATTCAACTGTAGGTATAGACATGCTAGAAGCTGCTGTGAGAGATGATTTACAACTCCATGCAAAACGTGCCATGGCAGTCATCAATCCACTTAAGGTAACGATTACTAACTATCCTGAAGATAAGATAGAATATGTGAGTTCAGCGTATCATCCAGACCTTCCAGAGATTGGTGAAAGAAACATTCCTTTTTCAAGACATCTTTATATTGAACAAGACGATTTTGTCTTAGAAAAGCCAAATAACAAGTATAAGAGACTTGCGTTAAACGAAGAAGTTCGCTTATTTCACACCTATTTTATTAAAGCTTATGATGTCATTAAAGATCATGATGGCAACGTCATTGAAGTGCTTGCTACCTATGATGAAAACACAAAGAGTGGATCTGGTTTCAATGAAAGAAAACCTAATGGTACCATCCATTTTGTTGAAGCTACTCATGCTCAAAAAGCAATCTTTAACTTCTTTGGTCCTATGATTATTGGTGATGAAAGTCTTCCTTTAGAAGAAAGATTTAATAACGATTCATGGGATGTTAAAGAAGGTTTTGTAGAAGATGCTCTTCATCAAGCAAAACCACAAGAAAAATATCAATTTGTAAGAAATGGTTATTTCAATGTTGATCCATCATCAACAAAAGATAAATTAGTCTTTAACGAGATTGTACCTTTAAAGAGCTCTTACAAATAAGAAAGTAGGTTTTACCTTGAATGCACTTGCATCCTTAAATGTTTCTCAATTAAAGGCGGTCATCCATCCAGGTGGCCCTCTTTTTGTCGTTGCTGGTGCTGGTACTGGTAAAACAAAGACACTCACATCACGCATTGCATACCTCATTATGAATGGTGTGACACCCTCACATATCTTAGCTGTGACATTTACGAATAAAGCAGCTAGAGAAATGAAATCACGTGTTGTTGACATGACAGGACCTCACGCAATGAGCGTGTGGCTGTATACCTTTCATGCATTTGGATTACAAATATTAAGAAGACATATTGCAGAGCTTCCATATGGCTATCGTCCTAATTTTAATGTTGTTGATGAAGATGATGTGAAAAAGATTATTCAAGATCAAATTAAAGAATTAGGCTTAGATATTAAAATGTTTTCAGTGAAACTCTTAAGGAATTTATTTTCTTTATATAAGACAAGAAGATTAGAGGAATTTGAAAGAACAGATGAAGAAAAAATCTTTAAAAAATATCAAGCCTATTTAAGAGAAAATCAACTTTTAGACTTTGATGATTTATTACTATATACTTTAGAGTTATTTGAAGATTATCCTCATATTAGAGATAAATATCAAACCTTTTTTGAGCATGTGCTTGTTGATGAGTTCCAAGATACAGATACGATTCAATATAAGATATTAAAGATTTTAGGAGAAAGACATAGAAATCTTTTTGTTGTGGGAGATCCTGATCAATCGATTTATGCATTTAGAGGGGCAAATTATGAAAACGCAAGATCCTTCATGAAGGATTTTAATGCTGAACAAGTCTTGCTTGAAAAAAACTATCGATCTACAAACAGGATTCTAGAAGCCGCGAATAAACTGATTAACTATAATTTCAACCGTCCAGCAGCTAAAACCTTAGCATCAGATCATGGTGAAGGCTATTATCCCTTTTACCAGCATGAATCAAATGATATTAGAGAATCATTTTTTGTTGTTAATGAGATTAGAAAGCTTCATCATATGGGGATCCCTTATGATGAAATGGCTGTCCTTTATAGAAATAACGCATTATCCCGTCTTTTTGAGGAAGCGATGATTAAAGAAGGTATACCTTACATCATTTATGGCGGTATTTCATTTTATGAAAGAAAAGAAATTAAGGATGCTTTAGCGTATATTAGAGTCATTTTAGAGCCTGATTTAGATTTTTATTTAAAAAGAATCGTCAACGTACCTAAAAGAAGTATTGGGCTAGTCTCTGTTCAAAAATTAGAAACGAAAGCCAAAGAGCTCGGCTTATCGATGTTTGATGCGATTGATTATGTTGATTTAACGCCTCAAGCTAAAAAGAGCTTAATTGATTTTAAAGCTCTGATTTTAGAGATGAGAGATCAATTCGATACTTTCGAGAATTTATCAGAGATTATGCCATATCTGATGAAAAAATCTGGTTATATGGATATGCTTAGAGCTGAAAATGATGAAATTGCTGATGATAGAATCGATAACTTAAAAGAACTTCAAAACGTCTTTGTCCGTGGCGATATGTATTATGAAGGTACCTTTTATGAAAAAATTCGAGCACAGCTTGATCAAATCGCACTTTATACAGATTTAGATCAAGATGTAGAAGACTTTGATCATGTAAAGCTTGCAACCTATCATCAAGTCAAAGGCTTAGAGTTTAGAGTTGTCTTCATGGTTGTCATGGAAGAAAATATTTTTCCGAGTGATAGAAGCCTTATGAATCCGAGCGAGCTTGAAGAAGAAAGAAGAATCGCTTATGTAGGTATTACAAGAGCGAAGGAAAGATTATATATGAGCTATGCGGATCAACGCATGGTCTATGGTTCCATGCGTTATAGTTACCCATCAAGATTTATCAATGAATCAAGAGTAGAAATGGAAAAAGGTCAAGTGGTCTATGACCAAAAATCATCATCTAATTTACTTAAGATGGGGGACCATGTGAATCATCAAGTCTTTGGACTTGGTGTTGTTGTAAGAGTAGATGGTGATATTGCAACCATCGCTTTTGGGATGCCCCATGGTGTAAAAAAGATATTGGAATCACATCCATCACTTACAAAAGTAAGAAAAAATTAAAAATAATCACTATCATAAGATGGGTGATAATGATGTTGAATGATGAACAAAAGAAAGTGGTATATGCTGATGATCGCTTTCTTTTTTTGTTAGCTGGTGCAGGAAGTGGTAAAACTAGAGTGATTGTTGAAAGAATAAAGTGGCTCTTAAGTGAAGGTGTTCATAAGGATGACATTTTAGCAATTACCTTTACAAGAAAAGCATCTTTTGAAATGAAGGAAAGATTAAACCAAAAAGACCTTCATATTCACACCTTTCATCAGTTTTGTTATATCAGATTAAAAGAGATTACACATAAAGAAATCAACATACTCAAAGATGATTTTTTAGGCTTCAAAAAAGAAGATTTACTCTCTATAAGTGTGTATAAAAACAGCTATTATAAAACAAAAAAACCAAAACATTACGACAGATATCAAGCCTATTTGAAAGATGCCAACTTATATGATTTTGATGATTTGATATTAAGTTATGATGCTTATTTGAAAAAGCATCATGATATAACATATAAGTATATTTTTGTTGATGAATTTCAAGATACAAACATTATTCAATATGAACTTCTAAAAAAACTCATAAAAAATGATACCCATGTTTTAGCTGTTGGAGATCCTGATCAATCAATTTATCAATTTAGAGGTGCAGACCATCAAATCATTGGAAAGTTCATCAAAGACTATCAAGCAATACAATATCAGTTAACATTAAATTATCGAAGTAACGAAACCATCATAACACACGCAAATCGCCTTATTAAGAGAAATGAGAGACTTTATAAAAAGGATTTGATTGCTACAAAAAATACTAAAAAACAAGTCTATCACCTTGTCTTTTCTGACACTGAAAAAGAAGCGATGTTTATCATTCAAAGGATAATTGATTACATCAAACAAGACATCAAGCCTAAGTCTATCGCTGTTTTATTTAGACAACACAAAAGAGCTTATCAATTAAAGATCATGTTACATGAACAACATATTGACTTTCAAGACGGCTTTTTATCATCCTATGAATCTAGCGGTATTGAACTTTTAACCATTCACCAAGCAAAAGGGTTAGAGTTCGATGTTGTCTTTATGATTGGTCTTGAGCAAGGAGAATTTCCTTCTTATCAGCAAAGAACCTTTCAAGCTATTGAAGAAGAAAGGAGATTGATGTTTGTTGGAATCACAAGAGCTAAAGACTTTTTGTATCTTACAAGTGTAAAAATGAGTCATCAAAACCACACCTTCACACATTCTCAATTTATTGAGGAAAGTGGGGTCAAAACAGTCTCTGAAAGGTGGTTTAATGATATAATATCATTGGGTGATTTTGATGAACATCAAACAAAGAATCGATGAACTTGTATCAATGATTAATCAAGCCAATGAAGATTATCATACAAAAGATCAACCAACCATGTCTGATTTTGAGTATGATCGATTATTAAAAGAATTAATCGAATTAGAAAACACATATCCAGAATATAAATCAAATGATTCCCCTACGCTTAAAATTGGTGGGGTTGTTTTAGATGGATTCAAGAAAGTTACACATCAAGTACCGATGATGAGCTTATCTAATGTATTTAACGAAGATGAATTAAGAGCATTTGATGAACGTATTAGAAAAGTCGTTAAAGATTTTTCATATGTTTCAGAATTGAAGATTGATGGGCTTGCTGTGAGTCTTATTTATAAAAAAGGGAAATTCACACAAGCAGCTACACGCGGTAATGGAACCATCGGTGAAGATGTGACTGAAAATGTTAGAACGATTAAAAGCTTACCACTCACACTGAATGAAGAGATAGATATCGAAGTGCGTGGTGAGATTTTTATGCCACATAAGAGCTTTAAAAAAGCAAATGAAGAACGATTAAACAACAATGAACCACTTTTCGCAAATCCAAGAAATGCAGCTGCGGGGACCATTAGACAATTAGATTCAAAAATAGTATCAAAAAGAAATTTAGATCTATTTGTCTATACGATAGTTAACGCAAATGATTATGTAAACACGCAGGCTGAAGCTCTAGATTTTTTAAAGAAACTAGGCTTCAAAGTAAATCCTAACCATGCATTACTTCATGATTTGGATACTTTAATTTCAAAAATTAAAGATTATGATGTATTAAGAAAAACTTTACCTTATGATACTGATGGTGTCGTTATTAAAGTAAATGCATTTGATTTATATGATTTCATTGGTTATACAGCAAAATCTCCAAAATGGGCAACAGCCTATAAATTTGAAGCTGAAAAAATGGAAACTGTTTTAAAGAATATTACGTTTCAAATTGGTAGAACTGGTGTTGTGACACCAGTAGCTGAATTGGAACCGGTCTTCATCTCAGGTTCACAAGTAGCTAGAGCAACCCTTCATAATGAAGATTATATAAAAGCTAAAGACATTAGAATTGGCGACTATGTCTTAGTACATAAAGCAGGAGAAATCATTCCAGAGGTGATTTCTGTCATCAAAGAAAAGAGAAAAGATCAAAAACCATTTATTATGATTGATACATGTCCTGTCTGTGGTAGCCATCTTGAAAGAAAACAAGGTGAAGCAGATTATTTTTGTGTCAACCTTGAATGTCCGGGTAAAAATATGAATCAACTCATTCATTTTGCAAGTCGTGTCGCGATGGATATTGATACCTTAGGTGAAAAGGTTGTTGAAGTCTTACATGATTTAGGCTATGTGAGTCAAATACCTGATATATATAAGCTTCATGCATATAAGGAGCCACTTAAAGATTTACCTGGTTTTGGTGATAAGAAGATTGATAAATTATTAGAGGCGATCGAAAACTCTAAAAAACAACCTTTAGAAAAGCTAATCTTTGGATTAGGCATTAAGCATGTTGGACAGAAGGTAGCTAAAACACTCGTCAAACATTATCCAACGATAGATTCACTCATAGAGGCAACATATGATGATCTTTTAAGCATTCATGAAATTGGTGAAATGATTGCACAAAGCATTACATCATATTTTAAGGAACCCAAGCATATTGAAATGATCGAAGAGTTAAAATCACTTGGTTTAACGATGGAAACTGAAATAAGGGAAACATTAGATCATGAGTTTAATGGAAAAACACTGGTCTTAACAGGAAAACTAGAAACTTTTTCTAGAGATCAAGCACAAGCAATCATAGAAAAACTTGGTGGTAAGGTTGCATCCTCAGTTTCGAGCAAAACAGATTATGTTGTTGCAGGAGAAGATGCTGGCTCAAAATTAAAGAAAGCGTTAGAATTAAACATTACAGTCCTAACTGAAGAAGCATTCAAGGTGAAGATAGATGGACTTTATTAAAGTTTTTGGAGCAAGAGAGAATAATTTAAAAAATATAGATATTGAAATCCCCAAAAATAAACTCGTCGTCATGACGGGTATTTCTGGTTCAGGTAAATCATCTTTAGCCTTTGATACACTTTATCAAGAAGGCCAAAGAAGATATATGGAATCCTTATCTGCTTATGCAAGACAGTTTTTAGGTAACTTTGAAAAGCCTGATGTTGACCGCATTGAAGGTTTATCACCATCGATTAGTATCGATCAAAAAACAACCTCACATAACCCAAGATCTACTGTAGGTACAGTGACTGAAATTTATGATTATATTAGACTTTTATATGCAAGAATTGGTACACCTTATTGTCCAGGAACAGATGAACCTTTAAGTAAACAATCGATTGAAGAAATGACACAAAGAGTCCTTAATTTAAAAGAAGGGTCAAGAGTCGTTATTTTAAGTCCGATAGTTGAAAGACAAAAAGGAACCTTTAAAAAGCAAGCAGAACAATACTTAAAAGAAGGTTTCACCAGAGCTTATATTGATGGAGAGCAAGTCCTATTAGAAGAGATGGTTGATTTAGATAAAAACAAAAACCATGATTTCTTTTTAGTGATTGATCGTTTAATCGTTAAAGATGGCATTCGTTCAAGACTCTATGATGCTCTAGAATTAGCAGCAAGACTTGCGAATGGTAAAACACGTGTTTTAATAGATAACGATGCAGTCCTTCATTTCTCACAAAACTATAGTTGTCCAGATTCTAATTTTACGATTCCAGAATTAGAACCAAGACTATTTTCATTTAATGTGCCGATTGGAGCTTGTCCTTATTGTAACGGTCTAGGCTTAAATTTAGAGGTTTCAGAAGACTTAGTCGTTGATCCTGAATCAAGTCTTTTAGATGGCGGCTTGATCCCTTATAAGAACAATGAAGATGAAAACCTACAGTCACAGCAAATCGCAGCAGTGTGCGATTTCTATAACATCGACTTAAATAAACCCATTAAAGAATTAGATCCAGACTTATTAAAGATAATCCTTTATGGATCTCCCGACAAAATTCATTTTAAATTAAGATCATCTTCGGGTAGAGTGCATGAAAACAAAGATTACTTTGAAGGGATTATAAATAATCTTACAAGACGTTATAGAGAAACAACATCTGAGTGGATTAGAACATGGATTGAAAATTTCATGACTGAATCTGTATGTCATAGTTGTAACGGAGCTAGACTGAATGAGCAAGCACTTTCTGTAAAGCTAGGAAAGAAGAATATCGATGAACTTACACGTATGTCGATTGATGATAACATAACCTTCTTAGAATCTTTAGAACTCAATATCGAACAAAAGCAAATCGCAAGACTAGCACTTCAAGAAATCATTTCAAGACTTACATTCTTGCAGGATGTGGGATTAGGGTACTTAACCTTAGCAAGATCTGCTGGAACCTTATCAGGTGGTGAAGCACAGCGCATCAGACTTGCCACACAAATTGGTTCTAAACTCACAGGTGTTTTATATGTGCTTGATGAACCATCCATTGGTTTACACCAAAGAGATAATCATAAGCTCATTGAAACATTAAAGAAGATGCGTGATTTAGGAAACACACTCGTTGTCGTTGAGCATGATCATGAAACCATGCTAGCATCTGATTATTTAATCGATATTGGACCTAGAGCAGGTAAACATGGCGGTGAAGTCATTGCATGTGGCACACCCAAAGAAGTCATGGCAAATAAAAACAGTATTACAGGCAGATATTTAAAGGGTCTTGAAACGATTGAAGTACCGCCTACTAGAAGAGTGGGTATCGGTAAAGATATCATGGTGGTTGGTGCGAAAGAAAACAACCTTAAGGATATTTCAGTAGGGTTTCCTATGGGTAAATTAACAGTCGTTACAGGTGTCTCTGGCTCTGGTAAATCAACGTTAGTGAATGAGATTTTAATGAAGGGTCTACAAGCTAAATATTACAAAACAAAAGAAAAACCTGGATTACATAGTACAATTAATGATCATCAAATGATTGATCGTGTGATTGAAATCTCACAATCTCCGATTGGTAGAACACCTAGAAGTAATCCAGCAACCTATACAGGGGTTTTTGATGATATTAGAGACTTATATAGTCAAACCAATGAAGCGAAAGCGAGAGGCTATCAAAAGGGTCGTTTCTCATTTAATGTGAGAGGTGGACGTTGTGAGGCTTGTGGTGGTGATGGTGTTAAAAAGATTTCGATGCACTTTCTACCGGATGTTTACGTCCCATGCGAGGTTTGTGGTGGGCAAAGATACAATCATGAAACCTTGCAGATTAAATATAAAGGAAAAAATATCGCAGATGTCTTAGAGATGACGATTGAAGAAGCCTTAGAGTTCTTTACTAATCACCAAAAGATATATCAAAAATTAAAAACCATTTATGATGTGGGTCTTGATTACATCACACTTGGTCAGTCAGCAACCACTTTGTCAGGTGGTGAAGCTCAAAGAGTCAAACTTGCTTCAGAGCTTTATAGACGTATCACATCATCATCAATCTATATTCTTGATGAACCTACAACAGGTCTTCATACAGATGATGTGAAAAGACTTTTAAAAGTACTTCATCGTATTGTAGATGAAGGTGCTACGATGGTCGTCATAGAACATAACTTAGATGTTATTAAAAATGCAGACTTTGTGATTGATTTAGGTCCTGAAGGTGGCGATGGTGGCGGCGAGATTATCGCGATTGGAACACCTGAAGAAGTTGCTAAAGTTAATAAATCATATACTGGCCAATATTTAAAACAAGTTTTAAAGATATAAAAAGTTAACTATATTTGTTATAATACAAGTTGTTGGGGGACACTTACTATGAATGAAAAAGATCCAAAAGATCCAAAGAACAAAAGAGAGCCTTCTGAAGAAGAGTTAATGGCGATCTTAGAAGAACTAAAGAAACGCGGTAAAAAGAAAAAAGGGTTATCATTAACACTTGGTTTTATGATGCATAGAAATTATGTGACACATCTTGTGATATCTTTATGTGTGAACTTTATCATTTCAGCTGTTGTCTTTGGTTTAGCGATTGGTATAAAACAACCCATCATAGAAATGGAAATCTTAGGATACATACTTGCTATCTTTTTACTTACTGCAATAGAAAATTTTGTTAAAATCTTACTTTTTAAATATGTAGCAAGAGCACTGATCTTATCTATGGGTTTACTATCTGTGATTGTTCAGATTGTGATTTTATACATCATTGATTTAATTTTAGTCCAAGGCTTTCATTTCACATCGATTGAAGGACTTATCGTGTTTGCGTTCACATTCTCACTTTTAAGACTCTTTGTCTCCATATATATTAGACGCTTTCTTTATGGCGATCAGTTTGCACTCTAAAAGGAGGTTATTATGAAATTAAAAATTAAGCATTTGATTACAGATTTAAATTTAGAGCTTATTAATAATAATCAAAAGACACTGAATCGAGAGATTAAATCTGAAATGCTCTCTAGACCCGGTGTTGAGCTTGCAGGATTCTTAGATTTCTTTGATCCTGAAAGATTGATTTTAATTGGTTCTAAAGAATCTCATTTTATGAAATTACTTCCTTTTGATATCATGAGAGATCGCGTAGAAGATATGTTTAGAAAAAATCCACCAGGTGTCATTTTTTCAACCAATGTTGAAGTAGATGAACTCTTTATACAGTTAGGCAATGAATATCATGTAGCAATTTTAAAGAGTCAAAGTAGAACGACACCTTTATCAGGATCCTTATATCAATATCTTCATAGCAAATTAGCACCTAGAACATCACTTCATGGCGTGCTTTTAGATATTCATGGCATGGGCACCTTGATTACAGGTAAAAGCGGTATAGGAAAGAGCGAAACAGCACTTGAACTCATCAAACGTGGACATATCTTAGTAAGTGATGATAGAGTTGATATCTTTGAAGCGGCACCAGGTGTTTTAGTTGGTAGTGCGCCAAAGATCTTAGAAAAGTTTATTGAGATTCGAGGGATTGGTATTGTCGATGTTGTATCTATGTTTGGTGCAGGTGCTTATCGCGAAAATAAAAAGATACGACTCGTCATTGAGTTAGAGCATTGGAAAAAAGGCAAGCAGTATGATCGTTTAGGTATTGAAACTGAAACGACTAAAATCTTTAATACTGAAATCGCGAAAATCACGATTCCAGTTTTGCCAGGTAGAAATGTAGCTACTTTGGTTGAAAGTGCTGCGATGAATCAAAAACTAAAATACTTAGGATATAATGCAGCTTATGAGCTGACTCAGGCAGTCGCGCTTAAGGCTTCAGGGATGAGAAAGGATGAAGAAGACGATGATTGAAAAAATAAAAAATAACAAACAAGGGATTATGTTATATGGATTACCCGTTCTCATCTTTCTATTATTAGTTAGTGTAGCTGTTTTAGTTCAAGATGGAACACCCTATAACAATATCGCTTTAGATTTAGGATTTGCTAAAATCGCATGGTATGCAGTGTTTATTTTAACAGGCATATCCTTAGGTGCATATTTTGCATATCATGAATTTAAACGTGTTGGTTGGGATACGGAATTACTTTTTGATGCCTTACTTTATGCAGTGCCACTATCAATTGTAGGGTCTAGATTATATTATGTGTTATTTGATCCAATTGATAGATATGACTCTATTTTAGATGTGATTGATATTACATCAGGTGGTTTATCTATCCATGGAGCAGTCATTACAGCCTTTATTTTTGTTGTTTTATACACAAGAAAAAAGAAAATGAATTTCTGGTTACTTGCAGATATATTAGCGATTGGCTTTTTTGTAGGACAAATCATAGGACGTTGGGGCAATTTCATGAATCAAGAAGCCTATGGTCCTGTGATTGAATCTGAATTTATAAAAACCATTTTACCAAACTTCATTTTAAATCAAATGGAAGTAACCCCTGGTAACTTCCATCATCCAACCTTCTTATATGAGGGACTATGGAATTTAGTCGGTTTAATCTTCCTATTTGTTGCAAGACGTAAACGTTGGTTTAAAGTTGGGGACATGATGGGCTTATACTTGATTTGGTATGGTCTAGGTCGCGGTGCGATTATTGAGCCACTAAGAACCGGTGGACATCCAACAGATGCTTTAAGAATGTTTGGTTTACCAGCAAATGTTATTTTATCCTTAACACTTTTTATGTTGGGTGGTCTTGCACTGATATTAATTAAGAGAAAGCTGATCCCTGATCAACCTTATTATGTCGACATGCTGGTAGAAGAAGCATGATGAAGACGATTTTACTTGACTTGGATGGAACTTTAATCGATACAACAGGGATTATTATAGATACCTTTAAGGTTACATTTGAGAAGTATCTTTCACATATCGAAATGAGTGATAAGGATTATACCAATTTACTTGGTCAAACCTTGTGGCAAACGTTTGGATATTATGAAAGTGATGAGAATAAAGTAAACGATATGGTTGAATTCTATAGAAAGACATCCAATGATATGATTGAATCAGGTTTAAATGCTTATCCTGGTGCTATAGATGCATTAAAGTATTTAAGAAAAAAAGGTGCAACCATTGGTGTCGTGACATCTAAAATGAGAAAAGTCGCATTATATCATTTAGAGCTTACAGGTTTAAAAGATTATATTGATGGTTTAATTGGGTATGAGGATGTCTTAAACCATAAACCAGATCCAGAACCTATTTTAAAAGCATTAGAATTGTTTAATGCAAACAAAGAAACAACCGTTTACGTGGGTGATCACGAAAACGATATGGTAGCTGCAAAAAAAGCGGGCATTTTTACATGTGCGGTCACCTATAGTCAAAGACTTGAAGAAATGTTAAAGGAACAACCACATTTTGTTATTGATGAATTAGCCCATTTAAAAGATTTTATTTAAGGAGATTAATTATGCTTTATGATGTTTTAATTATTGGCGCAGGTCCTGCAGGTATTACAGCAGCGATCTATGCAAAAAGAGCGAACTTAAAGGTCGCGATGTTTGAAAAGGATACACCTGGTGGACAGTTGTCCAAATATAATGAAATTGAAAACTATACTGGGGCTAAAAAAGTTGCTGGCTATGAGCTTGCTACAATGATGATTGATCATGCGTATGAGCTTGATATTGAAACGATTTATGATGAAGTATTAGAGGTTAAAATTGAGGGTAATCTTAAAAAGATTGTAACACCAAATGAAACCTATGATGCAAAAGTCGTGATTGTTGCATCTGGTAATGTACCTAGACGATTAGGCGTTGAAAATGAGGATCAGCTTGCTATGAATGGCATTAGCTGGTGTGCAATTTGTGATGGACCTTTATATAAAGAAAGAAAGGTTGTTGTGATTGGTGGCGGTAATTCTGCAGTTGAAGAAGCTTCTTATTTAGCAACACTTGCGACGCACGTCACCGTTGTACAAAACTTAGATTTTTTAACAGCCGACAAAAAAGCACAAGATATTCTTCTTAAACAAAAGAATGTAGACATTATCTTAGGTTCTACAGTGAATAAGTTTTTAGTAGATGACAATGGATTAAAAGGTGTGTTACTCAACACTAAAGAAGGTTTAAAAGAAGTACTTTGTGATGGTGTGTTTGAATATGTAGGACTTATTCCTGTCACAGACTTCGTTAAAAACTTAGGTATCACGAACCAATATGGTTATATAGAAGCAAACGATAAGATGGAAACGAAAGTACCTGGCGTATTTGCTGCAGGCGATGTTATTGTTAAACAAATCAGACAAGTGATTACAGCAGCAGCTGATGGTGCGATCGCAGCACAAAACGCTTTAAAATATATTGAAACTTGGGAGTCATAATTATTGAGCTTTGCAAGAACTGTAAAAGAGGAATTGGTAACAATTCCGATCGAGCTTGAAGAACAACTAGCTGAGTTTTCAGCGTTCATCAACTTGAATGGAGAATTTCATATTGAGTCCAGATTAAAAATGCTAGATTTCAAAAGTAATAATCCAACCGTTGCAAAACGGTTTTTACAGCTTGTTAGAACACTTTATCAAGCAGAAACAAGTCTTCTAACACAAAAGCTCAACAAATTAAACCAAAGACAAAGTATTATTATTCGTATTCAATCTAAGGTAGAAGATATCATTAATGAGCATGGACTTCTTGATAATCCGATTGAAAATCAAGAGCTAATGACAGTGAATCCCGAGCAAAAGAAAGCATTTTTAAGAGCAGCATTTTTATCAGGTGGTTCCATGAATCATCCTAAAACGGCCGAGTATCATTTGGAAATCTTTTCAAGAGATTCAAAAGAGATTGTCTTTATTCAATCACTTATGAACTATTTTGAATTAAATGCACGGATCACAACAAGAAGAAACGGTTATATCGCATACATTAAAGATGCAGAAGGTATCAGTGATTTTTTACAGCTCTTAGGTGCACAAAATGCTCTTTTTCAATTTGAGGATATCAGAATTAAAAGAGATTTTAATAATTCAATCAATCGTGTCATGAATTGTGAAATCGCAAACGAGAAAAAAGCGATTGAGGCAGCGAATCAACAATTAAGAGATATTGAGCTTATTGAAACCTATATACCAGAGACTCAAATTGATGCTAAGATGAAGATGGCGATGGAACTTAGAAAAGCCTATCCAGAAGCATCACTTAAGGAACTTGTAGAAGGCTATGAAATCATGTATAAAGAAAAAATTAGCAAATCAGGTCTAAATCACAGACTTGTAAAAATTAAAACAATGGCTGAAACCATTAAGGAAGGAAGAGATGTATGATCTTAGGTATCGGTATTGATCTAGTCGATTTAAATCGTATTAAAGAACTAGTTGATGAAAGGTTTATCGACCGTATTTTATCTGAAGAAGAAAAAAAACTTTACCAAAACATTCATGCAGAGAATACAAAGCTTTCCTTTTTAGGTGGCAGATTTGCAGCTAAAGAAGCGCTTTTTAAAGCGATATCCAAAGGACATGGAAAAACATATTATAAAGATTTTTCTATCTTAAATCATGAGCATGGTAGTCCTTATGTGGTCACAGATTACTTTAAGAATCAAGAAATCATACACGTAACGATCACACACACAGATGCACATGCGATTGCTTATGTGATGATTGAGAAAATTTAACATAATTATTGGATAAGTTGTTTTTAAAGTATATATTCGGTATAATTTTCATGGATAGGAAGTGACATTATGGCAAGAGTTCAACAAAACAAATCAAACTCAAAAAAACCAAATAACAAAGCACCTCAAAAAGAGGTCGCAAAAAAACAAGATTTAGCAAAGCAATCACCAAAGAGAGAACCTAGCAAAAATGAAATTTTATTTTTCAGATTAGGGCTTTCTATTGTTGTGTTAACAATCATTACAGTAACTATCATCTTCACGATTCAATTTTTTATGAATGAGAATGAAGAGGTTGGACCATTTGATGATTATCAACATTTAACAGGCTCAGATTTACAAAACCTTACATATGATGATGGTTTTGGATCCTATGGTGACTTTACATACTTTAGTGATTTAGAAGACTATGAAGAGATGTATGAAGCAATTATGGGTAATGCATATATCTACATTTACTTTTATAAGAGTTCAGAACTCAACACTGAAGTAGAAGAACTCATCAAATCTCTTGATTTAGATGGCAAAGCATTCTTCTTTATTGATTTAGATCTTTATGGTGAAGCAATTTTTGCAAATCAAACGATTGCTCATCTCAATTTAGATCAAGCAAGAACACACATGCTTCTAACATTTGATGTCGATGGCGATAATCCGCAAACATTTAGAGTAGATTATGTAACAAGCCAAATCAAGATTACATTAAACAATTTAAAGTAAGTAAGATTTAGATAAAAGGGCATGGCCCTTTTCGTCTATAAAGGGAGGCAATTATGAACGAACAAATCATCTTAGAAATTAAAAAAACATTAGGTATTTCAGAAAAGCAAATCAAATCTGTCCTTGATTTATTAAATGAAGGGAACACCATCCCGTTTATCGCAAGATATCGTAAGGAACAAACGGGTGGTTTGGATGAAGAGCAAATCAATGAAATTCATAAATCATGGGAATATGCGAATAATCTTTTAGAAAGAAAAGAGCAAGTCATTCGATTGATTGATGAAAAAGGTATGCTTACTGAAGAACTCAAAAAGGATATCTTAAAAGCTGAAAAGCTTGTAGAAGTTGAAGATTTATATCGTCCCTTTAAGGAAAAGAAAAAAACAAAAGCGACTGAAGCGATTGCTAAAGGCTTAGAGCCATTCGCACAGTTTCTAATGACATTTCCTTATAGTGATATCAAAGATGAAGCTAAGAAGTATCTAAATGATCAAGTAGCAACCATAGATGAAGCAATTGAAGGTGCAAAATATATTATTGCAGAAATGATTTCTGATGATGCAAATTATAGAAAATCACTTCGTGAAGAGATGGTAAGAGCAGGTGTTGTTCAAACATCATTAAAGAAAAATGCTGTTGATGAAAGAAAAGTCTATGAGATGTATTATGATTACTTTGAACCAGTATCTAAAATTAGACCACATCGAATTTTAGCGATGAATCGTGCTGAAAATGAAAAAATCATTACTGTTAAAATCGATTTAGATAAAGAACGTATGACCTCATATTTAGAAAGAAAGGTCATAAAAAGACAAGACTCAACGGCATCGATATACATTAAAGAAGCGATTGATGATGCGTTAAAGAGACTTATATATCCATCATTAGAAAGAGAAGTCAGAAGCGAGCTTACTGAAAAAGGAGAAGAACAGGCAATTGAAATATTTTCTGTGAACCTTCAAAAGCTTTTATTACAACCACCGATGAAAGGTAAGGTTGTTTTAGGTGTGGATCCCGCGTTTAGAACAGGATGTAAATTATCTGTCGTAAACGAACAAGGCAAGGTCTTAGAAAAAGGAGTGATTTATCCACATGAAAAGACAATCGGTGGACAAATCACAGATGAACAAATTAAACAATCTCAAATTAAACTATTACAGCTTATTAAAAAATACCATGTTGAAATAATCGCAATCGGTAATGGTACTGCAAGTAGAGAAACAGAAAGCTTTGTTGCAGATTTAATCCGTTCTGTTGGTATGAAGGTGTCTTATGTAATCGTCAATGAAGCAGGTGCATCTGTCTATTCAGCAAGTGAGCTTGCTAGAGAAGAATTTCCTGATTTTTCCGTCGAGGAAAGATCAGCAGCATCGATTGCTAGACGTCTTCAAGATCCATTATCAGAACTCGTTAAAATCGATCCTAAGAGCATTGGTGTGGGTCAATATCAACATGATGTGACACCAAAAAAACTAAACGAATCCTTAAACTTTGTTGTGACACAAGCAGTCAACCAAGTTGGCGTGAACATTAATACAGCAAGTAAGGCACTTTTAATGTATGTTTCTGGTTTAAATAAAGGTAGCGCAGAAAACATTGTGAAATTTAGAGATGAAATCGGTAAGTTTAAAAACAGAAATGATTTATTAAAGGTTCCTAAGTTAGGTGCTAAAACATTTGAACAAGCCATTGGTTTTTTAAGAATTCCAGATAGTGATGAAGCACTTGATATGACTGCAGTACATCCAGAATCATATAATATCGCAAAAGAGATTATGAAGATGTATGGTATTACTGGAGATATTTTTGGCAAAGATGAAGTGAAATTGATCGTTGATAAGATTGATAGAGTAAAGCTACAAGGCTTATTAAATGTTGATAAATATACACTAGATGACATTTTAGATGCATTTATCGCACCACTGAGAGACCCAAGAGATCAATTCTCACAACCACTTTTAAGATCCGATATTTTGAAAATTGAAGACTTATCTATTGGTATGGAATTAGAAGGAACTGTAAGAAACGTCGTTGACTTTGGTGCATTTATTGACATTGGATTAAAAGAAGATGGCTTATGCCATATCTCAAAAATGAGTAAAGCATATATCAAACATCCAAGAGATGTTGTAAGTGTTGGAGATATCGTTAAAGTCTATGTCTTAAACATTGATTTAAACAAAGGTAAAGTCGGTTTAACCATGTTAAAAGACGCTTTACCACAAGGTTCGAACTAAACCGTTCATTTATGATGAAATAGGTTGACAAATAGGCCAAAATACGATATTCTATAAGGGCGCAAAAACGCAAAGAAAAACCAAGGTGGAGTAGTACTCAAGTGGCTGAAGAGGCGCCCCTGCTAAGGGTGTAGGCTGGGAAACCGGCGCGAGGGTTCAAATCCCTCCTACTCCGCCACCTTGTGGCCCGTTGGAGAAACGGTTAACTCACATGCCTTTCACGCATGCATTCACGGGTTCGAACCCCGTACGGGTCACCATTTAAAAGTCAAGGTTTATCTCTCTATGAGATAGACTTTTTTTCATGCATGCTTGTGTTTATGCTATAATAATTAAAAAGATGTTTAATTAGATTCAATACTATGAGGTGGGGAAATGAATTTTTTAGTAGGTCTGGTATGTATTATTTTGGGTATTTTAATTTTAGCTTCACCAGATGCATTTTTAAGAATGGAAGATCACTTTCGAGTGAAAGGTGAGAGAACTTATTCGGATGCTGCGATATTTTTTATGAGATTAAGAGGTGTAATAGCTATTATTTTAGGGATTGTTTTTATGTTTGTTCAGTTTTAATATGTACGGGTTCGATACCCCTACGGGTCACCAATATTGTTATGTTACGCTCTTCTCACCCGTGGGAAGGGCTTTTTATAGATTTTTATAAACCTTCTAATTTTTTGAATAATGGAAAACTATCTTTTGATTGATGCTTTTGCAAAATACCTATTTGACTAAAAATTTATGTGTACATATGTAAAATTCAGATATGTTAATCAAAATTCATAAAGCATTTGTAGTTTCCCTTAAAAAAGAAAACATATGTCTAGATGTGTTTTGGACATTTCTTTTATGGATGAGTATTTGTGATATAATTATAAAAAACATTGTTGGCTAGAAAATCAAGGGGTGGTTCACTATGAAAAATTCATATAGCATGTTTTACGATAAATTGTTCACACAAGTTGCGGATGGAAAAACACCTAGAATAAATAAGCATCCAAATCTATCCCCTGAGTATATTCAAAACATTATTGTAAAAATTTTTGAAAAAAAGAAAGAATTAAAACAACACGAAAATCTCATTAGATCAACATTTGGTTTTAACACTACACAAATAATGAAAGCAGAACTGATTACAGAGCACCATCTTGATGAGAATGTATATGTTCAAATCATTAGTAAATTTATCAAGTATTTTATTTATTCATTATATTTCAAAGCGCAAATGTATAAAGTTTTCTTTATCTTTTTTGTAGGGTTTTTTATGCTTTCAAGTTTAAATTTTTTGTTCTATGATTTTGAATATTATTTAAATCTTGTTAAAGACAATATAATCGAAGTTATAATTGTTCTAGGCATATTTGTACTTGTGATTCCGTTTCTTTCATACTCAAAATCACACATTATGTCTCGCACCATAAATACATTAAAGCAATATGAGTAATGTACAAATCAGTATAAATGTACAAATTCAGCATATTGACTAGAATTATGATGCTAGTCTATTTTGATTTACTCGGGAAAAAACGTGAACTAGTACGGGTCACCAAAGCTATCAGTAAACTCCATTTATTAGTTGGAATGGAGTCTATTTTTTGGATATACAAGGCTGTTCATTGAAACTCAAAACTTAAAATTATAGCTATTTGACAAAAGAGGTGCAATAATAATTAAAACTCAAAATTTGTAAAAACTTATGACAACATGAGCAAAATTTCATCGGATCCCTTGAGTTTATTATATGATTCTATAACTGTAGTCAAATTAACAACTTATTTTGGTATAAGCTTTAGTGGTTTCAGTAGAAGAACTTGCATTTTATGTAATACTTAGAGTTTCAACTCATATTTGCTAAAAACTCTGTTTGAAAAATTAAACATCCCTATAAATTATGCTATGATAAGTGTAATAAATCAAATTAGGGAGAACATTATAATGAGTTCATATGGAAGGTTCCTTTTTTGAAGCCATATATTTCACTTTTTCTTTATTAATGTTACAGAAGTTAATCAATTTTATCTTCATATTATTTAGAAAGGATTTTGTATGATTATTTATAGTGCAAAAAACAGAACATATGTATGAGTTGGTCATAATTTTATTCATGATATCATTTGGAATGAGAATCGGACTTGGGTTTCTTAGAATTAGAGCACTAGATTTTTCAACAACACAAGTCTTTCAGTCATATGATTTTACAGAAAATTCAAGATTTCAAAAGTATTACCATCGTTTAAATATAATGCGAGATATTTTTGTTGGATTCTTTCTGCTTATATTACTATTATTTAATATTCCAACAAATGTTGATAATTTGTTTATTCGACTTTTTCTTAACACAACACTAAGCGATGTATTTACCATATTAACTTTTTTATTTTTCGTCAGTTTGCTCATGTTCATATTTGAGTATATGAAACACAGTTTGTTTAAATCCCACTCTTTTGATGTTTCACCACCTATCAAAAAAATATTCATGCAATCGGTTGTAAAATTTCTTCTATTTTTAGCTCCATCTTTAGTGTTTGTTGTGATATTCAGTATTAACAACTCGATTTCTGATAAAGTGTTAATGTCCTTTGTAATTACATTGTTGGTTGGAATTGTCGCACACAATTCATACTTTAAAATAACATTTAAATTGGATAAGACAAGTGTGGTAAAAATTAGTGAAGAAGTCGAAAAAAGATTTTCTGAAAAGTTAAAACACAACATTAAAATTTACAAAATGATAACACCTAATTATAAAAAGTTCGCAAATGCGTTCGCTATCAAAAAGAGAAAAACATATGAGATTTGGGTATCTAAGGATCTGTTGGATATCTTAGATGAACAAGAAACACTCTCCATCATTGCTCATGAAATTGGACATCACATCAAAAAGCATGTAGTAAAGTATAAATTATTGCTAATCGTTCGATTCGGATATTATCTTTTTATAGCAAATCTCATATTAACTAGAAACGAGCTTTACTTTTCATTTGGATATAATAGAGTATCTGGTGCATTTGCACTCATTATAGTTTTAATTTTGTATGATTTTTTCAATAGACTATTTATGATATTGACTAATTATATTTCTAGAAGATTCGAATATGCAGCTGATTTATATGCAGCTGAGTTTAGCGGAAGTGTAGACTTATCAAACGCACTTTTAAAAATCTATCAATTTAATCTAATGACACCCAATCTACATCCGATTGATGAACTTGTAAATGGTTCGCATCCTAGCTTAGTCAAAAGGTTAAAATCAATAGAAACCATACCACGAAAATATTAACAAACAATGAGTTGATTAATTATAGTGTTTCAGATTATACCAAATTGATTGAAGGGTCACCAAAACTACTCGCGAAATATAGATTTACATATCAGTCCAGACTGATAGACACTGAAAAAAACGTGAACCCCTACGGGTCACTATAATCTATAGTTAAGGCTCTTCTCACCAGTGGGAAGGGCTTTTTTTATAGTGATTTATTTAGAGTTTTCAAACTACATATCAGGCAGTTTTTGGTAAAAATTCAGAACACAACAGAATTTTCTCAGATTGAAAAACCTCTCAAAACTTATGTGCGCATAAACGACTTTTTAACCATCTCTTAGAAGTCTATAACAAGTTTCCAATGTTCGAAAAAAAGTCAACTTATGTTGATATAGGTTTTGTGTGTTTTTTAAAAAGTAGACAAAAGATAAATAATAATAATGATAAAATAGAACTATAGAATAATCACTTTAAACAATAGGCGGGTCGGGAATGTATAAACTCCTGTTTAACTACTTAAAAGATGTGGATGAGTTCAACGAAAAACTTATCATTTTTGTTGACGATAAAAAATTAGCGTCTGAAACGTTATTGATAGAAGCTGGGTTGCATGAAATCAAAGTTGAGCAATATCACATTCTAAATAATAAGTACTTTTTATTTGGAGCTGTACTGATGTCTTTTGGTTTTTTTGGCCATGCAACAGAATCTGCATATCTTTTAAGAAGATGGGGGAGATTTGCTGTATGCAAATTAACAATAGATGTGCAGCAAGATGAACAGATTAAGATAAGACTACATAGACAGAAGAAATGGTTTCTTGGTGATAGATATCAATTAAGTATTAAATCGGGTCATGAAGAGAGCAACGACTCAATAGAAAAAAGAAATATATTTACAGTTTTAGGGACAATCAGCTTACTTTTAATTCCATGTGTGATTATCATAGGTATAGTTGCTCTATTCAATTAAAAACATACAAGAAAACATACAAGAAAACATATAAGATGGCCTGTCCTGTGGTATAATATACATAGGAGGAGTTGATGATATATGAGCTATAAACCACCCTATGAAATAAATACATCGATACTTAATAAAGTTGCTTCTATCATGAAAATGATTGGTAAGTTTTCTTCGATGAATAACTTAAGTAGCCAACCTTTGTTAAGAAGAAAAAACCAAATAAAATCTATTCACTCATCATTAGCTATTGAAAATAATCAATTATCAGAATCTCAAGTCAAAGATTTAATCAATGGCAAACTTGTCATCGGACCACAAAAAGATATATTAGAAGTACAAAACGCAATCAATGTTTATGAACACTTACAGGAGATTAATCCATACGCTCAAAAAGACCTACTTAAATACCATAAAATACTCATGACCTCCCTCGTCTCTGATGCAGGTTCATATCGAAAAGGACAAGTTGGTGTGTTTGATGATGAAAAAGCAATCTTTATGGCACCTCCTGCAGATAGAGTACCAGCTTTAATGAATAATCTCTATGATTACTTGAATCATTATGATGAAAACATACTTATCAAGTCATGTGTATTTCATTATGAATTTGAATTCATCCATCCTTTTAGTGATGGCAATGGTCGAATGGGTAGACTTTTTCAAACGTGCTTGCTTGCTAATGAAGAAGAACTCTTTTACTATTTACCTGTTGAATCCATCATTAAACAGAAACAACAAGCATATTATGATGCTATATCTAAATCGAATCAAGAAGGTGCATCCACTGTATTTATTGAATTTATGTTGGATGCTATTATAGAAACCATGAATGATACACTAAAACAATCAAATATAGAAACAGGCAGTTTATCCATTCAAGCGAAGAAGTTGCTTACTGTTTTAGAGGAAGGTATTCCATATACCACTATAGAGCTTATGGATAGAGTAGGTATAAAATCTAGAGCATCCTTTAAAAAGAATTATTTAGATCCACTGTTACAATCAGGCATGATTGAAATGACGCTACCAGAAACACCTAATAGTAGAAATCAAAGATATATAAAAAAGTAAAAAAATAAGTATATAAAGATGATATAGTGTCACCAAAACTATACACGAAACGAAGATGTTCATATCAGTATAGTCTAACAAACACTGAAAAAAACGTGAACCCCTACGGATCACCAATAATTACATGAAACGCTCTTCTCAAGAGCGGTAAGAGTAATTATAAACAGACAACATATGAATTAATTATAAAAAAGTTCAGAAACAAATCCCTTATGATAAAATATAACTAAATGAACGAAAAATCGATTCAAAATTAGGACATTTAATAGGGGAGGCTTTTTTAATGATTAACAAGAAAACACGATTTTTGATGGTGATGAGTATACTTTTTCTCATCTTTTTATCTGCATGTAATGGTAATAGTTCTCAAAGCTATAAAATCCATTTTGATACTTCTGGTGGTTCCTTAATAGAAAGCATCACTTATAACGGGGAAGATTCATTTACCTTCCCTAGTGATCCGACTAAAGACGGATTTATTTTTGATGGATGGTATTTCGATAATGATTCATTCGAAAATCCCTATTCTGAAGATAAACTTAATGATAAAAAAATTAAAAGTGATATTACGCTATATGCGAAATGGGTTTTACAGGAAAACGTGCTCAATGAGTTGGAACAAAAACTAAGTAGCTTTGAGGTTGATCAGAATCAATTTAAAATTGAAATGACAATCGACATAGAGATGACCATTGATGATGAAACAGTATCAGTTCAAGATAGTATCATGATTCAGACACAACTAGATCCCGCTTATACTTTAGTGACGTCAGGCGATTATACGATTGCAACCTATCTAGTTGATGATGTCATCTATCAATACACCATGAATCATCACCATGTGATTAACGGTGTAAAACTTTATGATAGACAAACATTATCCACGGAATCACTAGAAGATCCATTATCAGAACTTGAATTTGATTTAAGCAATGTTGATGTTACAAAAGTAAGAGAAAATGAGTATGAAGTATCTGGGAAGATCATTGATTTTATGCCTTTATCAACAACCAGTGATTTAAAAGATATCCTCATGGGTTCTGGCATATCAGAAGAGGAATTTAATGATTTGGCGATTGAGTTAAGTTTTGTGTTTGATGAAGAGTCAATCACTTATCAGATTCATATGGAGTTTACTATAGATGACATTTTATTTAATATCCATATAGGCGTTGTTTTTTCTCATGATAGCTTTGAAATGTTAGACTTTTCAGATGATACAACATACTTTCCAATGTCTTCTTATGAGACCGAAATACCAATTAATATTAACAACCCGATTCTTTTTACCGCAGACACTTATTATATATCCTCATATTACACATATATGGAAGCAGGAAGATATGGTGTTTATCGTAATAATCTAGAGGTTGAAGGGATGACGATTCAACTTTTAAATCAAAATCGAGATCTAACAAAGTATCGAGTATTTAATGATGTTTATAACAGATATCAATCAAATCCAGATAATATTACTAACTTTTTTGAGATTCCAACAGATGGGTACTATTATATAATGATTGACTATCCCGTAGCAGAAAACCCCTATATCGTTGAATTTAAAAGGATAGAACCAGAGACAGATGGTATTGAAACACCAACCTTTGTTGTTACCAAAAGCGGTGTATTCAATTATGAAATAGAATCCATGTATGATTTTGTGTCATTTAGTTTTGATCTAGACAGTAATGCACTTGTTTCAATCAAAGATTCAAAAGGGAATTATATTTATTTAAATCATGCAGGAGATTCCTTCTTTGCATCGATAGAAATGCCAAGAGAAGGCTTTAATCATTACATAACAGAAGAGAATTCCATTTTTTACATACATAATCCCCAGGGACCTTCAACAGGCACATTAACTATTGAAGTAACACCTTTAGTTCATGCGACTTCACCCAATGATTCAATGTTATTTATGACTGATCAGTTTAGTGATGATTATGTTATTACAGATTTTGAGTTACCAAGTCAGTACATAGGTATTGAAGTAACAGAAAGAAAAAGATATACATTTGAGTTTTCAATGGTAAGTGGTAGTATTAATGATGTTGAGGGTTATTTATATAGTGCAGATGGTAGATCGTTTGCAACGATAAGACATAATGACTCAGTCATTTTAATGCCTGGATTGTATTATTATCAATCATCTAACATTGATGTATCTATTTATAGTATCAGAGCAGTCACATCAACGATTATTGAAACAGTGCATCAAATTGATGTTTTAGAAACATATGATAAAATCACCGGTAGTCCTCAATTGCAACCTAAATTTACAGGAACAATCAATTACAAGAATGAGTTTATTATTTATTACTTTACTTTAACTGAAACGAAAGACATTGCATTTTTTCAAAATAATATGTTTGAGTTATATGATTCAATGAGTCATAGAATCGATATTGTCAACTTATCAAATCGATTTGTTTATAGATTAGAAGCAGGAGACTATTTTATTATAGTGACTCATCCAGATTATTACACTGAAGATTTGTTCCCTCTAGACTATTCACTAACACTATATATATTTAATGGTGGAGGGGAAGATACAAGTGTTTTTCCATTTCTTGAGAAAATACCTTTTGGGTTTGATGGAAAGACATCTACCATGGATTATACAGGTGATTATGACGGGTATACATTTACTTTAACAAGAACAACCACTGTATCCATTGTTTCAAGCTATAGAGCACAATTAATCAAGGATAACAGAATTATTGACAGTAGTATTGAGAATCAAGAAATGACGTTAGAAGCTGGAACGTATATGATTATATGTAGTACATATCATCCCACATGGACAGTGCGCGTGATGCTCAAAAATTAGTATAGGATTTTATAGAGCCAGTAAAAAACTCTTGTCAAGCACAAGAGTTTTTATCTAATCGTTTCAGAAAACTCCTTCTTCAAAGAATTAAGTGGGAGATGAATGAAACCAACTTTTTTCTTTAAAATATCTATAATTAACATGCCCTCGTATATCATTAAATGATATAATATAAGTATAATAAATCGATGTAAAAGGGGGGTATAAAATATGAATGAAACGATCAAAGGTTATGTCTATAGACTCAAACCTACACAAAAACAAACGGATCTCATTCATCAAACATTTGGCTGTGTCAGAA
>CAZZMZ010000021.1:0-24243 GCA_964655445.1 uncultured Mariniplasma sp.
TCTTTTTCTGTTTATTCATTATTTCTACTTGACTTCGTATAGTTTATCTCCTATATGTTTTACACGTAAAAACTGATACTTCATTAAGTCTATTTTACCATAACTAGATACTCAAGAAAAATATGTGAAGGATGTTAGTTAACTTCCATAAGACCAACTTCATCATATTTTAATTTAGCATCTGTTTGTTTTTGAATATCTTCAATCGAATAATCTGGATGTCTTTCAATAAGATATAGTCCATCTTTTCTAACTTCTATAACTGCAATTTCAGTTACAATCAAGTTCACTTCTCTATAACCTGTTAATGGTAATGTGCATTTCTTTTTAATTTTAGGGATACCATTTTTTGTGTGCATGGTCGCAACAATCACCTTTTTAGCACCTGTAACTAAATCCATCGCGCCACCCATACCTGGGATAATGCCACCAGGAATAATCCATGAAGCAAGTGAGCCTTCCTCATCGATTTCAAGTGCACCGAGGACCGTCACATCCAAATGACCACCACGAATCATCATAAATGACAACGTAGAATCAAACAAAACTGCATGTTTCTTTAAGGTTGTGTGTTGTCCTCCTGGATTGGTTAAGTTTAAATCCTTTTCACTTTCTTTAGCTAAAGGACCAAGGCCAATGATGCCATTTTCACTTTGTAAATAGACATCTGAATCTTTCGGTAAAAAGTTAGCAACGAGTGTTGGTACACCTATCCCTAAATTGACTAAATTCCCTGGCTTTAATTCCTTAGCGACTCTTTTTGCAATAATTTCTCTAGCGTTCATTGAGCTTACCTCCTAAAATGAGATAATCAACAAAGATATGAGGTGTGATAATCACTTCTGGATCGATTTCATCTACTTTTTCTTCTACAAGTGCAATCACTTTGTCAGCTGCAGTTGCCATCACAGGGTTAAAATTACGTGCAGAGCCTGAATATCGAAGTGATCCAAGTGGATCTGCATGATATGCATTAATAAGAGCTAGATCAGCACCGATTGCTTCTGCGAGTATATAAGGTTTTCCATCAGATAGTTTAATGATTTGCTTACCTTTTTCAACGATAGTATGTACACCTACAGGTGTTAGAATACCACCTAGTCCGCCACCTTTTGCTCTGATTTGATCTACAAATGTACCTTGCGGAATCAAATCAATTTTTAATAATCCTGCATACATTAAATTTGCAGCATCAGGATTGGTTCCAATATGAGTAGCTATCAATCTTTTTACTTTTTGGTGTTTAATCAGTTTTCCGACACCTTGATTAGGATATCCTGCATCATTGCAAATGATCGTTAAATCTTTAACCTTTGATTCACATATCCAATCTATTAATTTTTCTGGTGTTCCACACGTTAAAAACCCACCAACCATGATGGTCATGTCATCTTCTAACATGCTTATAAATGTTTTTTTATCAATCCATTTATTGATCATCATTTATACCTCTTTCATGCAAAAAACAATCTTTTGTTTATTGCCCTATAAAAAAATGTCTACTGATTCATGACACTTCTCTTTCATCACTGTTTGAAAAGGATGATTTCGTAGACTTATAACTTTGTTATACATTTCTATTATAACGAAAATATGAAAGCGCTGTCAATGAAAGAATCCGTAAAATCAAGTGACATAAAGTTGAAATAATTATCTTTTTGACATTTCTACTTTTTTGGCGTATAGTAAAGGTAAATAAACAAGGAGGATTTTAAAATGAAAGATTTAGTGAAAACTTTTGATGGACTTCCATGGATTTTGAAACTCATTTTGGCTTTACCAGGATTAGATGGTTTATGCTGGGGTATTTATAGAGTAGCTAAAGGCATCTCTAAAAAAGACAACGTTCTGATCATAGTTGGTCTCATTTGGATTTTCGCTGGTATTTTTGTCTTATGGATTATAGACATCATAACCATCCTTCTTTATAAGAAACCAACCGTATTCGCATAAACTTAAAGGCCTTCTATCAAGGCCTTTTTTTTATTTTTGTCATATAATAGAGTTAGGTGATAAATATGTGTGGACGATTTACAATAACTGTTGATTTAAACGACTTAAAGGATTATTTAAGTGAATCCTTTGATATTCACGATTTAAGTCCTGACATTATAGTACCAAGATATAATGTAGCACCTGGACAACAAGTATTAGCTGTCATTCATGATGGAAAATCATATCGTGTTGGATTAATTAAATGGGGATTTGTGCCTTCTTTTGCTAAGGATGAAAACATAGGTTTTTCTATGATTAATGCCAAAAGTGAAACGATTCATGAAAAACCAGCCTTCAAAAAATCCTTAAAATCTCAAAGATGTTTAATTCTTGCTGATGGTTTTTATGAATGGATGAAAGAAAACAATAAAAAACAACCCTATCGTATTTTATTAAACAATGAAAAGATTTTTCCAATGGCTGGTCTTTGGTCTACTTTTGTTAAAGAAAATGGCGAAAAATTACATACAGCAACCATTATTACAACAAGCGCCAATGATTTAATGAAACCGATTCATGACCGTATGCCAGTCATTCTAGATGAAAAAGGAAAGACCTCATGGTTAAATCCGATTTTTCATCAAGATGATCTTCTTAATTTATTAAAACCCTTTGATGATCAAAAATTGAAGGCTTACCCAGTATCAGATAAAGTGAATAAGCCAGCAAATGATGATCCCTCATTGATTGAAGATATCACTGATTTATTAAAAAAAGTCCCTACTCAAACATCACTATTTGAGTAAGAACCAAATTTTTAAGTGCTTATGGCACTTTTTTTTACGTCCTTTTCTAGATAGACATCATGAATGATTTTTGATAGTGGCTCATATAACCAAAGGATTGCAATAAAATTAGTAATAGCCATGGTAATCTCAAAGGGAATATCTGCAATGAGATAAGGCAAAAACGGACTATCAAAGATAAAGACCGATACCGGAATAAACATCCATCCATAAATAAAACCAAAGACAAAACCAAAAATGGCTAATCCATAAGGCTTTTCTAAATGCTTAAAGCCTGTAGATAAAAGCGTGGGTATCAGCAACCACCCTATCATCATACTTGGTAAGTATAATGGATTTAATGCACCATAGGGTGAAAGCATACTGGATGCTAAAACATGAATAATGACGATGAGTGAGGTTCTTCTAAACCCTAGTGTTTTTGTAAATAAAACGACCAAAAGTGTCGTTAACTGCACATTAGGAATCATGGAAAATAAAAGCTGCTGCGCAAAAAGAATTGCTGCGCAAATGGAAATGAGTGTTACATCTTTAATTTTGAGTTTTCCATGCTTTGTCATCTAATCTCCTATGCGCTCACAGATCTCACTGAAATCCTTATGATGTCACCATCATTTAGTGCCATGCGGCTAGGTCCTTTTTGAGCAAGTACATATGTGTCTTGATCATAATATTCAATCGCTAAAAACGTGTTTGTCCAATTTGTTATAACTGAAAATGCTTGATTTGAAATACCTAAAATCACTTTACCTTGATAAGCAAAACCGGTAAAAGTGTAATTGCATGTTTGATCAGGTTCATAATTTTGATTGGCACAGGTTAGCTCAAATGATGCATCAAGTACATCATATAAATACATGCCTTTTTCAAAATCATGTGTGCCCTCATAAACAAGCTCAGATGTCTCATTATAAATTTGAATTGTTACAGAACCAGATTCAGTCGTTTCTTGATTCGGTAATAACCATTGAATCACGATAAAACCAACAATAATCATTAAGACTGTAACAATGATTTTAAAGCTTAATTTTTTCATTCTAGGTGATATAAGCTAACCGCTGGATTTGAAAATGAGTCGCGATAAATCTTATACATAACTAGTGCTGCAAAAGCCTGTGGTGTAGAAAATGCTAGGTCAGCATCATTGTTTGCTAATGTGTATTTAAAAGCTTCATCGATTTGAAATGTCTTAAGTGCTTCAATCAAATCAACACCTTCAATCGTATAAGCTTCACCTCTAGGATTTAATCCTTGCGAAACGAGTCCTAAAATGACTTGAGCAGTTGATGAAGCGTTTGCGTTGCCATAAGCAACCATGCCTTCATCAGTTATGTTTGATGCTATGTATGTAAGCATATCTTCTATCTTTGTAGCTACGCCTGTTTGATTTTCTAATGCTTCAAATGAAAGTGCTTGAAGTAACATACCTGCATAGTCAGCATCCATATATTCAGGTGTCGTTGAGGTAAGTGTTGATACCAAACTATCTATTTTATTTGATGTGGAAGATGTCATCATTAAGCCAATTAACTGTGTAATTGCACTATAAACATTATCAGCATTTTCTGCTTCAATCAGTGCTTTATGTGTGTCTAAATTTTCACTATAAATACGATCTAATATAATATTTTGATAGATACCAGAAAGTGTTTCTGCACTTGGTCTAAACGGTGTAGAAAGCAATTCATTCATTGGTGCATAAGTTGAATTAAATTGTGACAGATGATGATAAGCTAAACCTACATTTATTTCAAAGGATGTCTCGTTAAGATAGTCTTCTAAATGTGCATCTATGAAAGCTATAATCATGTCATCAACCCAAAGATCCACTTCATCAAGCATCGTTGATTCTATAAATGAAATTTTAATACCATCTCTGAGCTCAACTTGATCAAGACCTGTCATAGACATTTCATCATCTACATATAAGCTAAACCAATAATTCCAAGTAATACCGTGTTCTCTTGGATAAAAACCACCGATCCCTGAAATAAATGCGCCATACTCAGACATTTGATAGTCTAAATCGATTGCTTCATCAATGAGATCAAGTAATGAAATGCCATCGTCTTCAAATGTGATTTCTTCACTTAATAGAACATCCCCATCAAGTGCAATCACCTCTACAAAAACCACTTTTCCTTCTGTTATCTGACAACCAGCAAATAACACAAGACTTAAGAAAAATAAAACTAAAATGCCAAACCTTTTCATGCTACTTTCCCCTTTTCTTAAAATAAAAATCCATACCTTTGGGGTATGGAAATAGACAAAAAAGGATTTTGTCCGTCTCAACCCCAGAAGATGACTTCATTTGACGATTGGTAGGTCTCCCGGCTTAACATCATCCTACTTTGCACCTTCCCACGATAGATCGCAGTGGTTATTGCATTTCGTCCGTATCACGGTTGCTGGGACAGCTGAAGTATCTCACTTCATTCCCTGTTATGTGTTGTCACACCAACATGTCATATTCAGTTAATCCTATTATATGTTTTATAGACTTTTTTATCAAGGTTATTTTTGAAAAAAATAGATTTTTTTAAGATCTTAAAAATTCATAAACTTTTTCTAATATTTCATCACGCATTTGGTGTGCTTCTTCCATGATTTGATCGACTTGATTTTTATATTGTCTTTCTGCAATTGGGTCTTCTAAACCAGGTAAGTTAATTAAAGCATTCATGCATGCGCCATCTACGCCTGTTGATAAATTGAGTGCTGCAACACCTAAATCTGAAATGGCTGTTTTTAAGCCGTGTTCTGTCATAAATGGCATATGGTGAAACGCAGATAAAGAAAGACTAGCTACTTTAATAGGAATTAATATCGCATGCTCAGTCGCTTTTTTAATACTTTCTTTTCTAGCTTTTTCTTGATCTATAGTATCTGATGGCAATTGATAAGCTTTCATGATTTCCGTAAATGCTTCTGTATCTGCTTCAACGAGATGTAACATTTCTTTAACCATTATTTCAAGTGCATTTAAAACATCATAAAACTCAAGTTGTAGTTCTTTTGAGAATTTCTGAAATTTCTTTTTGGTGGTTGTAATTTTTCCAACCATAGAAATAAGCCCAATACCAAGTGCTGAAGATAGTGCAGCAACCGAACCACCACCTGGTGCTGGTTTTGTTGAATCTACTTCTTCTAAAAAGGCTTTAACTGATAAATCAACGAGTTTCATATACATCCCTCACAATTCTTCGATTAATAACAACAGGCTTGCCGCCTATAAATACATCTTTGGTGTGGTTAATACCAAAATGATACCATAAATAGTCAAGGTTTGGGGCATCAAGCAATACAAAGTCAGCATCCTTGCCTTTTTCTAGTGAACCTTTTAGGTGATCTAAACCTAAATGAAATGCAGGATTGATGCAAGCTGCATGTAAAATTTCCTCTGAGAACAAACCTAGGTTTTTAGATGCTAATGATAATATAAACTGAAAGTTTTCTGTTGGACAACTCCCTGGATTATAATCTCCTGCAATAGAGATAGCAACATTTTGATCAATCATTTCTCTTGCTCTTGCGTATCCTTTATTTAAATAATAGGATGTGCCAGGTAATAAATTAGCGATGGTTTCAGATGTGCTTAATTTCTTGATATCTTCATCTTTAATCGCCATGAGGTGATCAACGGATGTTGCACCAAGTTCTACACCTAATCCTGCACCACCCATAGACTCAATTTCATCTGCGTGGAGTTTAATCTTGAATCCTAATGATTTTGCAAATTGTAAGATATCTTTTGTTTCTTCTATATCATAAACACCTCTTTCACAAAAGACATCTACAGCTTCAGCAAGCTCATGATTCTTGATTTTTACCATTGTTTGCTTCATTTCTTGGATATAATGCTTTCTTTTATCTTCATAGCCCTTAGGCATCGCATGCGCACCCATATATGTTGAAACAACATGGACTGGATGTCTCTCATGCAATTTTTTATTGACTCTTAATTGTTTAAGCTCTGTTTTTTCTTCTAAGCCATAACCGCTTTTTGACTCAATCGTGGTCACACCATAAAGCATCATTTCACATAATGACTTGAATGCTTTTTGATAGAGATCTTCTTCTGACATGCTTCTTGTTTGTTCCACAGTATGAAAGATACCGCCACCTTGCTTTAAGATGTCCATGTATGGTTTACCTTCTTTAAGCATACGATATTCATGTTCTCTTGATCCACCATGCACTAAATGTGTATGTGAATCTATGAGACCAGGGATACATATCGTGTACTTCGCATCATAAATGGCTGTGTTTGGTCCCATGAATGGATGACCATCACCCGTACCTAACTCTATGATTTTTCCATCTTTAATAGCGATAAATCCTTCATGTATCTCTTCTATACTCATCAAATCCTTGCCACGTACAGGTGGCTTTAAATAGGGTGTGTAAATGGTTTTGATGTTTTTTATGACAAGATCTGCAATCATGAGGGTACCTCCTTTATAGGTGTGCTTCAATAATTTTTTCTTTAGTGAAATCTCTTATTTTTAAATATCTAATCGATAGGTTTGTTAATTCCTCTAAAGAGATATCCTTTTTGATTTCGAATTGATGAACTTTCGCATAATACAACATGGATTCATATAATGTATCTTTGGGTATTAATCCTATGACTTCAGATGATGTGATCTCTAACTGGTATGCTTTAAGCTCCATTTGAACTGTTTCAAAGATACGATAGATTGGATTTTTTTTATAATCTAGGATGTTCATTGTCACTTGGACATGACCACGATCTTCCAAATAAGCTGGTCCAGCTTGAATATATTTAAAGCCACCTGATGACTGTCTAATGTATTTAGCAATCTGTTTTGCTGGTTTTTCATCAGCTGTGTTTAAGTCGATATTATAAGCAATAAGTGGCATTCTAGCACCAATCGCTGTTACACCAAAGGTTTTATGTATCTCACTTTGACCATAATCTGGTTTCCATAGAGGATCTTTGATTTTATCTTTAAAGCCCTCAAATTCACCTTTACGAATTGTAGGTAAGTCTTTTCTTAAATCGTTTGATGCTGCTTCAGCGTATAAATAAACAGGAATCTGATACATGTATGCGATATGATCTGCGAGCATTTTCGCGTAATTCACACAGCCTTCCATGGTAATCCCTGATATAGGGATGAAAGGACAAACATCAACAGCTCCCATTCTTGGATGCTCACCATGATGCAAATTCATATCAATTTCTTTAGCTGCAAGCGCGTAAAAGTTAATAAGCGGCATGATCATTTGATTGGGATCTCCTATCAAGGTAATCACTGTGCGATGATAATCTTTATCTGGCTCAACAGAAATCACTTTAAAGCCTGAATGATGTCTTAGAGGTTCAACGATACGATTGATTTTTTGAAGATCCTTACCTTCAGAGATATTTGGGACACACTGTACGATTTCAGGCATTATAACTTCTCCTTTTTAAGTGCTTTAAGTATGTTTTCTTCTGATGCGATAAATGGCAATGTGACAATCGAATGATTATCTATATCATGATAGGCATTGACAGTTTCTATAGCGTTTTGATTGGTTGCCCATGCACGTCTAGAAACACCAGCCATCACATCATAAAGCATGGCTTCTTGTAAAAGCTGATCTACGCGTTTTGAACCATCTAAGACCATGCCATACCCACCATTAATAGATTTACCAATGCCAACACCTCCACCATTGTGAAGTGCAACTAAGGTCATACCACGTGCTGCATTACCAAGCGCGACACTTGTTGACATGTCTGCCATATATTTAGAACCATCTTTAATATTTGCTGTTTCTCTAAATGGACTATCTGTGCCACCGGTATCGTGATGATCTCTACCTAACATTATAGGGCCAACTTCTTTTTGTCTCACCATATCGTTAAATTTAAGTGCTATTTTAAGTCTGCCATAAGCATCTTGATATAAAATGCGTGCCTTGGTTCCCACAACTAATTGATTTTTTTTAGCATCTTTGATCCATAAGTAGTTGTCTAAGTCTTGGAATCTTCTATTTGGGTTAATCATGTTTAAAGCTGCTTTATCTGTTTTTTCTAGATCCTCATCTTTACCAGATAAGCATACCCATCTAAATGGGCCATAACCATAATCGAATAAAATCGGCCCCATGATGTCTTCGACATAAGATGGAAAAATAAAACCTTCTTCATCATTTGTTTGATTTTTACAAACTTCATTAATCCCTGTATCAAATATGGCTTTTAAAAAACTATTGCCATAATCAAAGAAATATGTACCTTTTTTTACAAGTCGATTGATCACCTCAAAATGTTTTTTGAGTGATTGGTCGACATACTTTCTAAGCAATTTTGGGTCTTTTTTTAGAAGCTCAGTACGTGTTTCGAAGGTCACACCTTGTGGACAATACCCACCCTCATAAACAGCATGGCATGATGTTTGATCTGAGAGTAAATCAATTTTGATGTCTTCTTCATCTGCAAATTCTAATAAGTCAACAATATTCCCATAATAGGCAATAGCCAAAGGCTCTTTTTGATTTATTGCTTTTTTAGCAATCTCAAAAGCTTCGTAAGGTGTATAGGCGATGTCTTTAATCCAACCTTGTTTATGTCTTGTTTCTATTCTTGAAAAATCAACCTCTGCGATAATTCCTACACCTTGAGCAATTTCAATGGCTTTACCTTGTGCACCACTCATCCCACCAAGACCTGATGAGACGAATAGTTTACCTTTTAGTTGATCTTCATCTTTAGTATTTAATTTCATTCGTCCTGCATTAATGAGTGTTGAATATGTGCCATGAACAATACCTTGAGGTCCAATATACATCATACCTCCAGCAGTCATTTGTCCGTAGTTTGCTACCCCTAATGCTTGCATTTTTGAAAACATTTCTGAATCATCATATAATCCCACCATAAGGCCATTTGTAAGAATTACCCTTGGTGCTTCTTTATGTGATAAGTAAAGTCCTAGAGGATGTCCTGACATAATCGTTAATGTTTGTTCATCACTCATGATTTCTAAGTATTTTTTGATGAGGTGATACTGCATCCAGTTTTGACAAACTTGTCCTGTTTCACCATATGTGACAAGCTCATATGGATATAAAGCAACCTCAAAATCAAGGTTGTTATCAATCATTACTTGTATCGCTTTACCCTCTAGTGTTTGAGCCTTATACTGATCGATTGGTTTACCATAGATACGTCCTTTTGGTCTAAAACGATAGCCGTAAATCCGTCCCATAGATTCTAGTTCATCTAAAAATTCAGGTATGAGGGTATCATGCCATTCATTAGGAATATAGCGAAGTGCATTTTTTAAGGCAAGCACTTTTTCTTTGTCATTCAGCATGGCTTGTCTTTTAGGTGCTCTTCTGATTCCTTTTTCAAATGTAGGATATTTTGGTAATGATTTAAAAATATCCTTTAAGGTGATAGGTTCAAACATTATCTTTTCTCCTATATCTCTAGCCATGGATCAAATACTTCGTCTTTAATCAGCATGTCAACTAATTCTATGTATGGATACATAATTTCATCTTGTTCGATGAAAGGTACACGCTCTCTAATCTTTTCGTATATTTTTTGTGTGATTGGACTTAATTTTTTTTGTTCTCTAAAATCAATCGCTTGACATGCAGTAAGTAATTCAATCGCTATGACTTTCCTTGTGTTTTCTAAAATGGTTTTCGCTTTTCTCACAGATATGGATCCCATCGACACATGATCTTCTTGATTGCCTGATGAAGGAATCGAATCAACAGAAGCTGGATGTGCCAAAACCTTATTTTCAGAAACTAGTGCTGCAGCTGTATACTGCATAATCATATATCCAGAATGAAGTCCTGACCATTTTGCTAAAAAAGGTGGGAGTGGCTTGTTTAAATGAGGATTCACTAAGCGTTCTATACGTCGTTCACTGATATTTGCAATTTCAGCACATGCAATCCCAAAATAATCAAACGCCATGGCTATTGGTTCACCGTGGAAATTACCAGCAGAAATAGCCTTTTCTTCATCAACGAAAATGAGCGGGTTATCTGTGACTGCATTCATCTCATTTTCAATCACTTCTTTGATATGAGCAAATGCAGATATGCTTGCACCTAAGACTTGAGGTGCACATCTGATGCTATATGCATCTTGAACTCTTAATTCATTTTGTCTTGTTACATAAGTGCTTCCTTTAAGCAATGCTCTAATCCATGACGCACTTTGAATTTGACCTTTTTGTTTTCTAATCAGATGAATTTCATCATCAAAAGCATCTTTGATGCCACCCAATGCTTCCATAGTTAACGCAAGTGCTGCGTGAGCTACCTTAATGAGTTTTTCTGCATCATAGAAAAGTAGACTACCTATGGCACTCATGCCTTGTGTACCATTAATGAGACTTAATCCCTCTTTTGCTTTAAGCCTTTCTAATGGCAAAATACCTGCTTTTTCTAATCCTTCTTTAGCAGGCATTCGAATGCCTTCATAAAAGACTTCTCCTAAACCTAAAAGCGGTAGACTCATATGTGAAAGTGGTGATAAATCGCCACTTGCACCTAAACTACCTTTTTCTAATACGACAGGAATGACATTTTTATTCAGTAATTCCATTAATTTTTCTAGTGTTCCTAAAGATATTCCACTATAACCAGATACAAGTGCATTGATTCTTAAAGCCATCATCGCACGAACGACTTCTATAGATAAAGGTTCACCTACACCACACGCATGACTTTTAAGTAGATTGATCTGGAGCTCACTTACTTGGCTTTTTTCGATTTTCACATGTGCAAGATGTCCAAACCCTGTATTAATGCCATAAACAGCGTCACTCTCTGACGCTAATTTTTGGACATATGTCGATGCTTTAATGATACTTTGGATGCTTTCTTCTGATAAGCTTACTTTCTCATGACCTCGACTAATCTTTATGAGAGATATAAGATTTAAGTCGGACCCGTTTAAAATCACCATATGTTTGCCTCTTAAGATGGATCAGATACGATACAAGCTAATGCAATCGAATAGAATTTACTATCTTTAGAATCTGCTCTAGAAGTTAAAACAATTGGTCGTCTAGCACCTGCAATGAGTGATGCACTTTTTGCATGTGCTAAAAACATCATACTCTTATAAAAGACATTACCTGATTCAATTTGTGGCATTAATAGAAAATCAACATCACCAGCCATTGGATCAGTGACACCTTTATGGATTGCTGCTTCTTTGTTAATCGCATTATCTAAAGCAAATGGTCCTCCAATGACACAACCTTTTAAACGACCTGATTGATTTCTTTCAATCAAGTTTTCTGCATCTACTGTTGCTGGCATTTTAGGATTCACTTTTTCAATCGCTGCAATCACACCAACCTTAGGTGTTTTAATGCCCATTGCATGTAAAATCGAAATACCATTTTCAATGATTTCTTGTTTCTCATCAACAGTAGGATACATGTTCATCGCACCATCACTCATTAATAATAATTTATGATAGCTAGGAATTTCCATTAGACTCACATGAGAGATACGATTTGGCGTTCTTAAGCCAAATTCCTTATCTAATACAGCTCTTAAAATAATTGCTGTATCAACAAATCCCTTCATTAATATATCTGCTTTACCAAGGCTTACTAGTTTTACAGATTGATTGCATGCATCAATTGGATCTTTCACATCTATGATGTCATAATCAGAGATGACAAGCTTAAGCTCATTGATTGTCTCAATAATCTTATCTTTATCACCTACTAATATAGGTTCAATAATACCAGCTTTTTTAGCTTGATCGACTGCTTCTAACACGTGATGATCATTGGCGACAGCAACCACCATTTTTTTTGGTGTTAAAAGCTGAGCACGTCTGACTAAATCTTGCATTGTTTTAATCATGGTTATATCCTCCTATTATTGATACACTTTGGCTTCTTCTTCATGTCTTAACACACGAAGTGCGCCAAGTGCTAAGGCTTCCATTTCATCTTCACCTGGATAAACTAATAGTTTTCCGATAAATGACACACGTTCACTAATTTGATCGACAAGGTATTTATTGTATGCTAGACCACCTGTTAATATAATCGCATCCACTGATCCCTTAAGTACAGTTGCTGAACTACCAATTTCTTTTGCTATTTGATAGCACATAACATCAAAAATAAACTTAGCTTCCTCGTCACCTTTTTCAATACGTTTCATGATTTCTGAGCCATCATTCGTACCTAAGTATGCAACAAGTCCACCTTGACCGTAATTTTTTCTTTGGATTTCTTTTAACGTGTATTTACCTGAAAAGACCATTTTGTATAAAGGTCCCATAGGCACTGATCCACTTCTTTCAGGTGACATAGGGCCATCACCATCTAGTGCATTATTGACATCGATCACACGTCCTAAGTGATGAGAACCCACACTAATCCCGCCACCTAAATGAGCGATGATTAAATTGAGTTCCTTATAAGGTTTTCCTAAATCCTTAGCTGCCTTAAGTGCTACTGCTTTTTGATTCAGTGCATGGAATAAAGAATCTCTTTTGATTTCTGGCATACCTGTAAAACGAGCAATATCATCCATTTCATCCACAGCGACTGGATCTACGATAAAGCTTGGAATATCATATTGATCACCAATATGTTTTGCTATCATACACCCTAAATTAGACGCATGCTCTCCTCTTGGTGCTCGTTTAATATAATGAATCATTTCATCATTAACATAATATGTGCCCCCAGGGATTGGTTTAAGCATACCACCTCGTCCAACCACAGCGTCTAAAGTGGATAAATCGATGTTGTCTTTTTCAAGCTCATCAAAAATGGTTTGCATTCTAAAATCGAACTGATCAATGATATGTTCAAATTTTAGAATTTGATCTGAATCATGTTTAACACTTGCTTTAAAGACACACTTTTCGTCTTCAAAGAGTGCAAGTTTTGTTGATGTAGAACCTGGATTAATGGCTAAAATTTTAAATGGCATGAGATGCTCCTTTTTCGATAGTTTCTAGTCTTTGTGCTAGGGTTGGGTGATTATAATGTAGGATGACATAAAGTGGATGAGGATTTAAGTTTGATAAATTTTCTTGATAAAGTCTAATCAGTGCATCCTTGATATCTTTAGGTTTTGTCATGATTGCCGCAAAACGATCAGCGCGATACTCAAAGGTTCGTGCAACTTTATTGGTCATCATGCTAATAAGTAAATCAATGGGTGACAATAAGATAAACCAAAGTATAAGTCCAAAACCTAAATGTGAAACTGACATATTAAAAGCACTGAAGAAAGCATCATATGACATGATTAAACCAAAGAGTGCTGCAAAAAGTCCAATCGTTATGATTTGCTCTATTAAAAGTGTGATTGTATCCTTATAAGTTGCATGTCCTAACTCGTGAGCAAGCACAGCTAGAATCTCTTCATCAGTCATCTTATCAACAAGTGTATCAAATAAGACTACAGATTTTGTTTTTCCAAAACCGCTAAAAAATGCATTGAGCTTTGTTGAGCGCTTAGATGCGTCCATAATATAGCAAGCATTGATTTCAAAATTTGCTTTTTCTGCAAGAGCGGTAATCTTTTCTTTTAAAGCACCTTCTTCAAGCGGTGTCAGCTTATTAAAAATTTTGATAAATACTTTTGTATTTAAATAGAAAATAATAAGAATAACAACAGAAATAAATAGCCATAGGATAATCACAAACTGTATAGGACTCTTAGCCCATGACGTGAAACCATAGTAAATGAAGACAAATATACCTCCACCGAGTATCATAGTCAATAAAAATCCTTTAATTTGATCCTTAATAAATAGTTTCTTTGTCATTTTATTAAAACCAAAAGATTGTTCTATTTTAAAAATGCGTATCAATTTAAAAGGTAAGTTAATGAGTGTTTGGGTTACTAAAAATAAGAGTAAAAACATTAAATACTGCCCTAGTGTATTTGAAAATAACTCTTTAGATATATTTTCAAACAAACGAAACACACCAAAAACAAGGAAAAGTATCATGAGTACTGTCGATGTTAGCTCTGAAAAAATGCTTAATTTTTGATTAGCTGTTGAATAATTAAGCCATTTCTTATATTTCTCATCATCATATACATCTTTAACACTCGTAGGTAGTGGTTGATCTTTTTGTTTGTTATTTAAAAATGATACATAAAGATTAAATACTGTCATGAATATGATTAAACCAATGACTATATACTGCATAAACTCACATCCTTATAAGGGTTTAAATGTTGAAGTAAAATGTCTTAAAATAGGTGATTCATAAAGGAAACGATAGCCTTTAATCTGATCTCTTTGTTGATAAAGCTCGATAATTGCATCAGCAACCACATCTAAATGGTTATAAGTATATACACGTCTTGGAATCGTTAAACGCATAAACTCCATTTTACTCTCTAAGTTTTCTTTCGTATCTGGATCTCTTCCTAGTAATAAAGAACCTATTTCAACAGCTCTAACCCCAGCTTCAACATATAAAGCATTCGTTAAAGCAAGCGCTGGAAACTCTTCAAATGGAATATGAGGTAAAAATCTCTTACATTCAACAAATACAGCATGACCACCAACAGGATATTGAATAGGTACACCTTTTTCTCTTAAACGATCACCTAGATATCTTACCTGATCGATACGATGTCTTAAATAATCTTCATTTAATGCTTCCATCAAGCCTACTGCAAGTGCATCCATATCACGACCTGTTAAGCCACCATAGGTTGGAAAACCTTCATATGGGACGACATAGGTTCTACATAAATCAAAGAGTGGTTTGTTATCTTTAATCGCGATAATCCCACCTATATTGGATAAACCATCTTTTTTAGCGCTCATCAAAAAAGCATCTGCATAAGAGAATGCTTCTTGTGCAATCTCTAAAATCGAATGATTTTCATAGCCTTTTTCTCTTTCTTTAACGAAAAAAGCATTTTCTGCATAGCGTGCACCATCCATAATTAAGGTAATACCATATGCATGTGCGATATCTCTAACCTTTCTCATGTTTTCCATAGAGACAGGTTGACCACCAGCTGAATTATTGGTAATTGTCATGATGATACCAGCAATGTTTTCTTTGCCTTTGTCTAAAATAATCTTTTCTAATGCTTCTGTGCCAAAATTACCTTTAAAAGGATGATCTAAATCTAGATCGTAACATGCATCAATCACACAATCAATAGCGCGTGCACCAGCGAGTTCTACATGTGCTCTTGTCGTATCAAAATGAATATTTGAAATGTAATACATGTGAGGATGTTTAACAAGTTGAGGTAAGAATACTTTTTCTGCACCTCTTCCTTGATGCACAGGAATAAAATACTGATAATTTGTAATATGCTTAACCACAGATTCTAATCGGTAAAAGCTTCTGCTACCTGCATAAGCTTCATCACCTATCATAAGTGCTCCCCATTGTTCTTGACTCATGGCACCTGTGCCTGAATCTGTGAGTAAATCAATATATACATCTTCACTCTTCAAAGAAAAAGGGTTATACCCGGCTAATTTTAATCTTTCTTCTCTTTCTTCTCTAGAAATCATAGAAATAGGTTCTACCATTTTAATACGATAGGGCTCTGCAACATATTTTCTTTTCATGAAAGCGTCTCCTTATATGTGATACCTTTATTATACATAATAAAAGATAAAAAATAAACCCCGAATGTAAGCGCTTTATAGCTTTTTTTCATTTTCATGAAAATAATGAAAACAAGTTGGTATAAAGAAAAAAGTCAATCTCTAGACTGACCTTTTCCTTTGCAAGGGTTAAACCTTATTTGGAGGATAATTGAAGTGGTAAGAAATGAATGTTTGTTGCTGACTCTACTGATACACAAACTTTACCACTTACGTTTTCACCAATTAATTTCACTCTGTAATAACCATCAACTGTGTTAATAACAACTTTTTCATTGACTTCAATGATGTTATCAAATGGATCTACGACTACAACTCTTAAATCGCCATCTTCAATATTCTTATAAATCGTAATCGATGTAAATTCTGATCCTTCATAAATAAAGAGTGTGTCAATACCGGTTAATTCATCGAAGCATACCATCACTTCATTAAGTGATGTTTCTTTTGTCATACCTTTATATGAAAGCTCATGATTCGTTGCTATAATTTTTGATGTGTTATAAAGTGTCTTTGGTTGATTACCCATTGTGCAAGCTGCTAGTACTGTGACTAACCCTAACATTAATACCATGTAACCTAATACTTTTTTCATACAAGACTCCTTTTCTTCAGCTTTTGTGCTGAAATGATTTTTATTTTTATTTTTTTAAGTTTTTGTCTGTTATTAATTGATTTATTTAACTTACAACTTAATTATATACATGTGAAAAAGGTTTGTCAAGTGTTTTTATGCATTTTTATTAATTTTTTTAATTTTTATATTGATTTTATTGATTTTATGCTTATTTTTTTTAATTTTTTGTTATTTTGTCTTCAATTTATACAAAAAAGCCCACTTTTTCAAGTGAGCTTTGAATAAAAATCATTGATAAGAAATCAAGAGAAACTATCGTAGAAGACATTTTCTTTCTTGATATCATGCTTGTTTAAAACTTTAATACATGCATTAATCATACCTGGTGATCCACACAAATATGCTTCTGCTTCTGTTAAATCACCAACTCTTCGATCAACAACATCCGTAATTAAACCTGTTTCACCTGTCCATGCATCATCAGGCTGTGGCTCTGATAATGCCGGAATATATTCAAAGTTAGGAAATTCCTTTGAAAGCTCAAGGAACTCTTCAGTGTAATATAAATCTCTTTTTGATTTAGCACCAAAGAAATATTTCACCTTTCTTGGCATGCCTTGATCTTTTAAATACTGTAGGATTGAACGAATCGGTGCTTTACCTGATCCACCGGCGATACAAATCATGTCTCTTTGTGATTCTTCTTGAAGATAGAAATCACCATATGGACCTGTAAGAATCATCTTATCGCCTACTTCTAATGCTTTATGAACGAAAGTTGTTGCTTGTCCTTTAGGCACTTGACGAATTATCAGTTCAATTTCATTATTATGTTCTGGGTGTGATGCAATAGAGTATGCTCTAATGACATCAATACCAGGCACTTTGATTTGTGCGTATTGTCCAGGTTTAAATTTCATTTCTTTTGGATCTATTAATTCAAAACGGACAAGTTTAATATCATACGTTAAATCTTCAATATATGATACGCGTGTTTTATATTCTTGTGCGTTTAGGAGTTCTTTAGGAATTTCGATTTTCATGTTGTCTCTAATTTTAACTTGACATGATAATCTAACGCCTTCTTTTCTTTCACTTTCATTTAAGAATGGTAACTCGGTTGGTTTTACCTCACCACCACCTTCAACAATCTTACATTTACAAAAACCACATGTTGCTTTACCACCACATGCAGATGGAATAAAGATTTTATGAGAAGATAATGTATTTAAGAGTGTATCATCACCTGATACAGGAATCACTTTCTCATCATTAATGACAAGCATTTTATCGCCACCGCCACCTAGTGCTTTTTCAGCAGCAAGGAGTAAACCTGCAATCACGATTAAGATGCCTACCAATATTACAATTACTAAATAGCCCATGGTTGCCTCCTCTTAAAATGAAAATCCGGTAAAACCAATAAATGCTAATGCTAAGATCCCTAAGATGATAAAGACAATACCTTTACCTCTTAATCCTTTAGGCACATCGCTGATGCGATTCATCTTTTCTCTAATACCAGCAACTAAGACGATGGCTAGTAACCAACCAACACCAGAACCAAATGCGAACGTCGTTGTTTCAACGAAATTATAATCTCTATTCACAAAGAATAACGAAACAGCTAAAACCACACAGTTGACGGTTATCAGTGGTAAGAAAATACCAAATGCATTATATAAGCTAGGAATAAAACGCTCTAATGCCATTTCTAAAACTTGAACGGTTGCTGCAATCGTGATAATAAAGACTAAAATATTTAATCTTTCAGTGCCGGTTGCTTGAAGTAGGCGATAAATTGGATAATTAATCATCGCTGTTAAAGTAACAACTAAAACGACAGCAATACCCATGCCCTTTGCATTTTTAACATTCGTTGAAATTGCAATTAATGGACACATACCTAAAATAAAGACTAAAGCAATATTTCTTGTTAAGACGGATTCAATAAATAGATCAATAATCATGTTTTAGTCCTCCTTATTTCTCTTCGTAGAAATGAGACATTTCGCGAATACCCCAAATGAGTAAGCCTAATACGAAGAACCCACCTGGTGCCATTGCCATGACAACCCAATTTGGCCAATCAAGTGGCATAATTCTAATGTTTAGCAGTGTACCAAATGCAAGAATTTCTCTAACAATAGATACGATGACTAAAATTAAAGTATATCCCATACCACTTGCAAATCCATCAATCAGTGTATATCTGACAGGATTTTTAGCTGCATATGCTTCTGCACGTCCCATAACGATACAGTTTGTAATAATCAAACCGACATAAGCACCAAGTGCAGATGCAATCGCAGGAAAGAATGCTTGAAGAAACATTTGAACTAAAATAACGTAAGCTGAGATAATCACCATGTAAGTAACCATTCTTACCTTAGATGGGATCATATTTCTAACAAGTGACACAGTTGCTGATGATGCCATGACAACAAATGTCACTCCAAAACCCATCGCAATTGCGTTTTCTACCTTGTTTGTGACAGCAAGTGCTGAACAAATACCCAAGACAGCTACAACAATGGGATTATTTCTATGGAGTCCATCTTTTAAGATGTTATACCATTTGGTATATTTTAATCTGATTAATTTCATGATGTGCCTCCTAATTATTCAAATCTTCCCAAGCAGTTTTATGTGCTTGGTAGTTTGTATTTAAAATGAGTTCAAAACGTGAAGATGTACCCGTAGCACCTGTAATCGCATCAACTTCGTTGTCTGCGTTTGGTGATGTATCTTTTCTAACTAAAATCTCCGGATCAATTTTTTTACCCACAAATGTATCTAGGTATCTCACTTCAGCAACGATACCACCTAAGCCCGGTGTTTCTTCTTGTTGAAGGATACGAATGGCTACGATTGTATCAAAATCACTGTTTAAAGTGATAATCCCAATAATAGGTCCCCAAATACCGCCACCTTCAAATTGATAAGAGATGTTGCCTGTGGTTTGATGGATATAAAATGTGAATGTTTCACCTTCATATGTATGTTCAACCACTTCGATTTCTTCATCAAAGATATCATGCACAGTCGTGTAATTATAGCTAATTGCATTTGTTTCTAAGATACTGCCCTTAAGTAATGCTAATTCATTTAATAGGATACGGTCTTTTGTAAATTCATCCATACCAATCAATAATAAGGATGTAACTAAACCTAATGTGATAACAAAGATGAATAGCTTGATTTGGTTTTTCATGCTTTAACCTCCTCAATGACTGCTTCATTTGGAAATTTTAAATCAATGAGTGGTGAGATAGCAGCCATAATAAGTAAGCTGAATGTAACACCTTCTTGGAATGTCGCGAAATTTCTAATGACAAACGTTAGGAAACCGAGACCTAAACCAAAGATGATTTTCCCTTTAAGAGAAGCTGGACTAATCGTAGTATCTGCTGATAGGAAGAACGCCCCAAATAAAATACTACCTACAAATAAAGAGGTGAGAGGATCTTTACCATAACTAACGCCTCTACCATTGACATAATCTGGGAATATAAAGTAGAAAATAGCTGTAAGCAAGAAGAAAGTTGCTAGATAAGTTAGTGGCACCTTAAAATCAATCACTTTTAAGCCCATAAGAAGTACGCCTAATAAGATGATACCTAATCTAAATGTTTCACCAATTGAACCAGGTACGTTACCTAAGAGTAATTGCTGTATGGTATAAGGATATGGTGTTACACCACCATTTAAGTTATTAAGTGGTGTCACACCACCAATAATATCTGTGATTGGATCCATATAAGAAAGTGCCATATGTTGTGGAAATGAAATTAAGACAAAGACATAACCAACAAGCGCTGGCGTGAAAATATATTTACCTGAACCACCAAATATACCTTTACCAAATAAAAGTGCAAAGAATGCTGCAATTCCAATCGTCCATAAAGGAATTGCTGGAGGTAAAAGTAAAACAAGGAGGAGTGGTGTAATCATCCACTCTGCATCAAGCGGTTTTTTTCTAAATTTAGCAAATAGATACTCAAAAAGTAAGGATACAGCAAATGAGACGACTGTTAACCATAACACGTGCAAACCAAAAATAAACGTTGCAGCAATGAGTAAGATTAAAAGTGCGCCTGCGTAAATCCATGTGTTCTTCGATGTTTTAGAAGTTTCAATTTTTAACGTCATAATGTCACCTTTTTCTATGTATGCCGTCTTAAAAAGACGGTCATTTAATGGATGGAGTTTTTTAACCATCGAAATTTTACTTACATTATAGCATTTATAGGGCTATAGGACAAAAGTCTTGCTTATAAATATAATTCTAAATAAAAATGAAGCACATCATAAAGAATAAGCTTTAGATGTGCTCTTTTTTTAAGTATTTTATGTGGTTTTCACAGCTACTGCATCAATTTCAACTGATACATCTTTAGGTAGACGTCTCACTTCAACGGCAGCTCTTGCTGGCTTATGATCTTCAAAAAATGCTTCATAAACTTGGTTCATTTCACCAAACTTACTTAAATCCGTCATAAAGACTTGGCATTTCGCTATGTCTGTTTTCTCAAATCCAGCAGCCTTAAGAATAGCTAAGATGTTGTCTAAGCATTGTTTTGTTTGGTCTTTAACCTCATTTGAGATAAGTGTATTTGTTTTAGGGTCAAAAGGAATTTGACCAGAAACATAAAGCGTCTTATCTACAAGTACAGCTTGACTATAAGGACCTACTGCTTTTGGTGCTTGATCTGTTTTAATGAAATTCATAGTGATGCTCCTTTCAAATCAATCCAGTATCTTAAGATATATCCGTCAGTTTTATAAACCTTGTTTTCAAGGATGCCACCATGGTGAAGAATTATTTTTATAGAATAAAAATTTTCTTCATTGACGGTAATGAGTACTTTATCAAGACCTAACTCGAAAGCCTTTTTTAATCCTTGTTTTAAGATCTCTTTACCATATCCTTGATGTCTATACTTAGGATGTATCTTATAGCCTATATGTCCATTATACATGAAATAGTCATCATTCAATCTATGTCTTATCGACAAAACACCAAACAAATGGAATTCATCATCGATCAAAAAATAGGTTGATTTAGGGACGTCAGTTTCATCTAAAATACCTTGCTCAATGAGTGGCATCTCATAAACCCACTTTAAATAGGTTTCTCTAATGACTTCATCTTTCGCTAGAAGTTCATTTTGATCTTTCGCACACGCGTGCATGTATTCTACATATAAATCAGCATCATTTACTGATGGTTTTCTTAAATAAGGTGTGCTCATTTTGAAGATTCAATCATAAGATTGGTGAGTTTTTCAACAAAGCCTTGTGCATCATCGATAGGTAGACCTTCGATGAGAAGCGCTTGATGATATAAGATGCTTGCATAATCATCGATCTTAGATGCATCCTTATCATAAATAGATTGAATCGATTTAAAGAGCTCATGATTTGGATTAATCTCTAAAATGCGTTCTGCCTTAACGGATTGACTATTTGGCATTTGTTTTAAGATCTTTTCCATTTCTAAGGATAAGCCTTCACCAGAAACTAAACATACAGCTGATGTTTTAAGTCTAGGTGATAACTTCACATCTTTTACTTGATCCTTCAAAGCTTTCTTTAAGGCTTTAAGTAAATTCTTGTGTTCTTTTTCTTGTTTTTTTAGAGTTTCTTTATCTTTTTCATCAACTAAATCAGTGGTTTCGTTTTGAATCGATTTAAAGGGTAGCTCTTGATATGTGCTTAATACTTGAATCATAAATTCATCAATTTCATCCGTTAATAGTAACACATCATATCCTTTATCTTTCATGATATCCATTTGTGGTAAAGATAAGATTTGTGCTCTTGATTTACCTGCTGCATAATAAATTGCTTTTTGATCATCAGGCTTTAAAGTGATGTATTCCTTTAAGGTGATGTATTTATCTTCTTTTGATGTTTTAAACATAATTAAGTCTTGAAGCTTTTCTTTGTTGATGCCAAAGCTTTCATAAATACCATATTTTAAAGAAATACGATATGCATCATAGAATTTTTCGTATTTTTCTCGATCATGCTCTAAAAGACTTTCTAATTCTGATTTAATTTTCTTTTCAATCGTAGATGCAATCTTTTTAAGTTGTCTATCTTGTTGTAAAAGCTCTCTAGAAATATTTAAAGAGATGTCTTGTGAATCAACAAGACCTTTGACAAACTTAAAGTAATCTGGAAGTAGGTCTTTATTTTTACCTTGAATAAAGACGCCCTTTGAATATAAATCTAAGCCTTTTTCAAATTGCTCTGTGTAAAAGTCATAGGCTGGTTTTTGTGGAATATATAAAAGAGCAGTATATTCTAAGAGACCTTCAACTTTTGTATGAATAACATGAAGTGGGTCTTCATAATCATGATAATTCGATTTATAAAATTGGAAAAATTCATCTTCTTTAATATCAGATTTGGGTTTTTTCCAAATTGGTATCATTTGGTTTAAGATTTTCTTTTCTTCTTTCTCTTTTTTATCCTCTTGTTTTTTTACCATCATGCAAATTGGATATCTCACATAATCTGAATATTTTTTAACTAGAGATTCCAATTTATATGTCTTTGTATAATCAGAGAAGTTTTCTTCGTTTTCCTCATCATCTTCTCTTAATTTTAAAATGATGGTTGTTCCAATGTGATCACGATCAACTTCTTCAATCGTAAAGGTATCTTCACCTGTTGATTGCCAGCGATAGCCAGTTTTTGCAAAAGGTGAACGTGTAACGACGATCACTTCTTTAGCGACCATAAATGCACTATAAAAACCAACACCAAATTGTCCGATGAAGTCTACGTTCTTATCTTCTAGTTTTTCTAAAAATGCTTTAGATCCACTTTTTGCAATGGTTCCTAAGTTTTCAATAAGTTCTTCTTCAGTAAATCCAATCCCATTATCAGAAATCACGAGTTCATTTTCTTTTTCATTAGGTGAAATCCAAATTTCATAGGTTTCTTGTGGGATACTTGAATCTGTTAATGAAAGATAGTGACGTTTGTCAATGGCATCACTTGCGTTAGAAATCAGTTCTCTTAAAAAGATTTCCTTTTGTGTGTAAATCGAATGTGTCATTAAGTGTAATAGCTTTTGAGATTCTGTTTTAAAGTTCTGTGTTTTTGACATATTATCGCCTCCATATAAAATTTTATTTAGTATTTTAATTTTGTCAAGTCGTAGATGCACTAGAAGAGTTCATCTAAAAGTAAATAGTAATCTATGAGATCATCATCAATAGGTATATTAAGTTTCTCGTGAACTACTCCCACCACTTAATGCATATCATTTGAAGTGGGGGCTTCTTGGG
>CAZZMZ010000022.1:0-23773 GCA_964655445.1 uncultured Mariniplasma sp.
TCTTTTTCTGTTTATTCATTATTTCTACTTGACTTCGTATAGTTTATCTCCTTATCAAATTACTTGTTTATTCAATAAAATGATGTTAATATATTAATGATCACTACGGGGAGCCATGTGCTGAGAGGACTAAATATAGTCGACCCGCGAACCTGATCTGGATTGTACCAGCGGAGGGATAGTTGAACGTATCATATCTACTATCAATTTCTTTGGTCATCCATAGAAATTTTTTATTTTCTAAGGAGGAAAAAAGAAGTGGCTTTAAAGAAAGAATCAAAAAACATGTTGATTGCAGTGAATTTACTCGCTTTCGCAATCATTCTTGATGTCATTACAAGTGCGATTCCAGGACTTAACTTAAGTATGCCCTTTGGCGGAAAGTTCTTTGGATTATCCATGTTACCACTTGTATTGATTGGCTTATTGGTGGGTCTGAAATATGGACTCATATCTGGTTTCATCTATGCGCTTTATAATTTTGGTGTAGACTATATCGTCTATATTGAAACTTTAAGAGTGACGTTAGAAAGTTGGACAGGTATTTCATGGTCATTTGGTATGATTGTTTTACTCATCTTATTTGATTATGTCATTCCATTCACTGCGTTTGGATTATCAGGTCTTTTTTATGATCGATTTGAAAAAATCACGAATGTCATCAAAGCCATAATACTTGTCAGTGTGATTCGCTTAATTTCAAGTACACTTTCTGGTGTCATCTTATGGCAAAGTAGCATTTTATATGCACAATCAGAGGTTGAAGCGGGTAACGCTGATCCAAATCTTGCAACACGTATCTTTAGTGCGATGGGTGAAAATTTATGGTTGTATAGCTTTGGCTATAATTTCATTTATATTTTTACCACAGGCGTTGTTGTCACTTTAATTACATTAGTATCCTTTAAACGCTTAAAAGATATTCAAACACAGTTTAACCCATTATAATAGATGGGTCTTAATGACTTTTAAGTAGTCTAGACGTGGTTGATAACCAAATGGAATTAAAAATGCATGGTCTAAAAAAGCTTGATAAGGGATGGATTTCCGTCCCTTTTCTTCATTGTCTTTTTGATCCCAATATTTAAAAAGGATGCTTGCAGGTAATAAAAAGTACTCGTTATATGCTTTAAAATGAACAATCAAAAAAGCGATTCCACCATGTTTAATCACATGTCTTAAATGATCGATTTGATGTGGATGCACATTTTTTAAGGGCATCGATGTTTTAGAATTTGTTTCTTTTGCATCAAAATCGATGTATCTTCCCATATAGATTCCATTAAAGTCAGTGGTTGATGGTGTTTTATAGTAAGCTTCTGTAATTTTTGCTTTATTTCTTGCCGGATAGCTTACAGAGACGACTTGAACTGGTGTTGGCTTTTTATGAATGACTGCGATATCATGGTTTAAATAATAAGTATTGGTTACTTCAATATCTGATTCTAAAGTCATTCCCAAGTTTGCGTAGTTTGTTTTCTTTTCTTGTGCTTTTCTTTTTATTGGATAATTGATCATGTTCTCACCTACTAACATCATAACATAGTTATGAAACAAATTGATTGTTTATAAAATAAAACATGGTATAATTAAAAAGACGAAAATCGTTTCAAAGGGAAGTGTTACATTGAGTAAAATTAGATTTTTTGCATTAGGTGGACTAGGCGAAAATGGTAAAAACATGTATGTCGTCGAAGTCGATCAACAATTTTTCATCTTGGATGCAGGGATTAAATATCCTTCTGCAGAGCTATATGGTGTTGATGAAATCATACCAGATTATAAAGTTTTAATACGCGCAAAAGATCGTATTAAAGGTATTTTTTTATCGCATGCACACGAAGATCACGTAAGTGCATTACCTCATATCCTAAAAGATTTGAATGTCCCTGTATATGCGACACATTTTACCATGCAAATCATTGAAGATTTACTCAAAGAAGAAGGTTTTGATTTAGGCACTTTAACGCTTCATACCATTTCTCAAAACAGTATCATTAAGTTTGGAAACGTACGCGTCACATTCTTTAGTACAACACATTCAATACCTGAGTCTATAGGGATTGCTGTACATACGGTTGATGGCTCTATTGTCTATACATCAGACTTCACATTCGATCAATCAGGCGATGCGAAATATCAAACAGATTTTAGAAAGATTAATGAGTTAGCAGAGAAAAAGGTGCTTGCCTTACTCACTGAATCTTTAGGTTCGACGATGGAATTAAATGGTGGTGTAAGTACTCAGCTTAATCACCGTTTGAATAGTATTTACGCAAATGCAAACGGAAGAATTATTGTTTCACTTTTCTCATCTGATTTAAGAAAAATCCAACGTATTATTGATATATCTTTAGCGCATAAAAAAAGAATTGCTATTATTGGTCGTCGTGCACAACGTATTGTTGATATCGCCATACAAAATGGTTATTTAAACATACCAGAATCATCACTTGTTAATTTAAGATATGTCGATGATAAAAATAAAAATGATGATCGTGACATTGTATGTCTTGTAACAGGTAATCGTCACGAACCATTCTTTATGCTACAACGTATGTGTAAAAAAACAGATAGACTCATTCATATCTCACCGAAAGACACCGTGATTCTTATGACACCACCTGTACCTGGTACAGAAAAGATGGCTGCACGTACACTAGATATTTTATATCGAAGTGATGCAGAAGTGATGGTTGTCGATAAAAGATTACTAACATCTGCTCATGCTACTGCTGAAGAGATTAAAATGATGATTAATCTATTGAAACCCAAATACATTATTCCAACAATTGGTGAATATCGCCATCAATATGGTGTAAGACGTCTAGCGATGGAAATAGGTTATGAGCAAGACAAGGTTTATTTACTTGATAATGGAGACGTTTTAACGTTTGATGGTGATGATTCATATGTCTCAAGATCAGAAATCAATGTTGGAGAAATATTAATTGATGGATCTGCAGTAGGTGATGTTAATGATTTTGTGATGAAAGATCGTGAGTTGCTTGCTGAAGATGGTGCGCTTTTAGTGGTTGCACATGTCAGTCCAAAAACAAAATCAATTTTAGGTGAAGTAAAGATTGTGACAAAAGGCTTTGTTTATGTCCAAGAATCTGAGGAAATCTTAGATAAAGTAAAAGAGACATTCCTAGAAGTTTCTAAAAAACACTTAGAAGGCAAATATATCAACTGGAATGAATATAAAAGGGATGTTAGAAATGAAGTGAATCGCTATATCTATCAAGAAACGAAGCGTTCACCTATAACAATTCCTGTCATTATATCGACTGAAGGGTAAAAAGCTAATAGGACATCCTCTGGGATATCCTATTTTTTTCTTTTCTTATATTTGATTTTATCGATATGGCTTAAGCGATCCTTAAGTGCTTTTTCATAAGCTGACTCATCTTTAGGTACGTAATAGATATAATCTTTAATCTTTTCCGGCAAATAAGATTGATCATTGACTGATCCAAGATCATTATGTGGATAATGATAAATCTCAGGATTCAACTTAATTTTTCTGTTGCTTGCTTGATCTGGAATGACACCAGTATCCTCAGTTTGATAATGATTGAGTGCATCATCAATTGCTTTTATTGCTGTATTTGATTTAGGGGATAATGCCATATCAATAACAATGGTACCAAGCATAATTCTTGCTTCAGGAAAGCCTACCATGCGTGCAGATTCGCAAGCTGCTAGTACTTTTTGCCCCATTATAGGATTGGCTAATCCGATATCTTCATATGCAATGACTAAAAGCCTTCTAATGATATTATCTAAATCGCCTAAAGTAATCAGTCTTGCTAAATAATGAATGCTCGCATCGACATCTGATCCTCGAATTGACTTTTGTAAAGCAGATAATAAATCATAGAAATGATCTTCATGTGCATCTAAATCATGACTCATTTTACCAGCAACACGGTAGACAATATTCGATTTTAAGGTATCCCCATCATTTAAAAGTAAAGCAGCACTTTCTAAAATATTTAATGCTGTTCTAATTTCATGATTTGAATATCTAATGATGGCTAAAAGAGCATCTTTATCGATTTTTATATCTACATCTAAGGCATGAAGTCCTTTTAGAAGTGCTTTTTCAATGGCTTCGTCTTCAAGCTTTTTTACTTCGTATAAATGACATCTAGAACGAATGGCCATATTGATACTTTGATAAGGATTAAGCGTTGTTAGACCGATGATAATCGCTTTTCCATTTTCCATAAAAGGCAATAAATAATCTTGAACATCTGATTTCATACGGTGGATTTCATCAATCACAATTAAGATGTCATGATAGCTCGTTGTATCTAATATATCTTTAAGTCTCGCTTTATTTTCAGTTGAGGCATTAAAGAAATAACTATCTAAGCCAGATTTAGTTTTAAAGAGCTCAGCGATGGTGGTTTTTCCAGTGCCTGGTGGTCCATATAATATAAAAGAAAAGAGCTTTCCTTTCTTTAACATATGCGTTAAAACACCATCTTTGCCTACAAGATGGTCTTGTCCGAAAACATCTTCAAAATTCTCTGGTCGCATACGATATGCTAATGGCTTCATGTCATCACCTAAGAAGATTATATCATACTTGTATATTTATGGAAAATAAGGTAAAATTATAGGGTAGATAACGGTCTTTTTTTTGTTTAAAATGACCGATTTGGAGGATAACTATGAACTTGAAAGATTTTATTGCAGATGTACCCAATTTCCCTAAAGAAGGCATTTTATTTAGAGACATCACGCCTTTAATGCTTAATGGTAAGGCGTATCAATATGCAGCAGATCAATTTGTTAAATTTGCGAAGGAAAAAGGTGCAACCATCATTGTTGGTCCTGAAGCAAGAGGTTTTATTTTTGGATGCCCAGTCGCAAGCCAATTAGCGATTGGTTTCGCCCCTGTGAGAAAGCCAGGTAAATTACCTAGAGAGTATGTGAGTGTTTCATATGATCTAGAGTATGGCTCTAATGAACTATGCTTACATGCTGATGCAGTGAAAAAAGGTGATAAAGTTTTAATCATCGATGACCTGCTTGCGACAGGTGGCACAGTAGATGCGACGACCAAACTGATTGAAAAATTAGGTGGAGAAGTCGTAGGTATAGCATTTTTAATTGAATTAGCGGACTTAAAAGGTAGAGAAAAACTCACACAATATGATATATTAACATTAATCACTTATTAAGTGAAGGTGGTATCACTATGCAAGATGCATTGTTTGATTCGCTCGCTTTAGCATTTGAATCATACATCAAAAGAACGTCTGATATCGAATTGATTGAAAAGGCGTATTTTTTGGCGAAATTAAAACATGAAGGTCAAATGCGTAAAAGTGGTGAGCCATACATCACGCATCCTGTTGCTGTTGCTAAGATTTTAGCTGACTTAAGAGGGGGTCCAGCAACACTGATTGCTGCACTGCTTCATGACACTGTAGAAGATACATCACTTACATTAGTTGAAGTTGAAAAGACCTTTGGATCTGATATTGCTCAACTCGTTGATGGTGTGACTAAAATAGGTAAACTCTCATTTAATCAAAAAGCTTCTCAGGCAGATAATCATCAAAAAATGCTCTTAGCGATGGCTAAAGATATTCGTGTCATCCTAATTAAGATTGCTGATAGACTTCATAATGTGAGAACATTAGATTCGATGGCTCCTGAAAAACAATATAAAATAGCAACTGAAACATTAGAAATTTATGCGCCTCTTGCTCATAGATTAGGTATTTTTAGAATCAAAGCTGAACTAGAAGATCGATCCTTAAGATATACTGATCCACCTATGTATTATCGTGTATCTAATATGATTCAAGCGAAGAAAACAGAAAGAGAAGCATCTATTGAGCATGTTATTAGTGATATTAAAACGCTGTTTGATGATTCGGAATTACATGATTTTGAAATCAAAGGACGCATTAAAAATATCTATTCCATTTACAAAAAAATGGTGAAGGATAATCGTGCTTTTGAAGATATTTATGATTTGCTTGCCGTTAGAATCATTGTTGACCGTATTGAAACATGTTATCAAGCACTTGGAATTATTCATGCGAATTTTACACCTATTCCAAGACGCTTTAAAGACTATATAGCTGTACCAAAGCCTAATATGTATCAATCGCTTCATACCACTGTATTAGCAGATGATGGTACGCTTTTTGAAGTGCAAATACGTACACATGAAATGGATCAAGTTGCTGAATACGGGGTTGCAGCTCATTGGGCATATAAAGAAAATAAAACATATTCTAAAGAGCGTGAGCAATTTGAAATATCACAAAAATTAAAATGGTATGGTGAGCTCTTAAAGATGAGTGAAGATACTGATGAGACCGAACAAGGTGCTGAAGAATTTGTAGGTACTATCAAAGGTGATATTTTAGATGCGAATGTCTATGTATTTACACCTAAAGGCGAAGTGATTGAGTTGCCTAAAGGTTCAACACCCATTGACTTTGCGTATCGTATCCATACGGATATTGGGCATAAAATGGTTGGTGCACTTGTCAATAACAAGATCGTGACACTTGATTATGAGCTCAATACAGGGGATATTGTTAGTGTTAAAATCAACAAGAACTCTTATGGTCCATCAGAAGATTGGTTAAAAATAGCTAAGTCATCACACGCTAGACATAAAATTAAAGGTTTCTTAAACAAACTCAATCGTGATTCACTCATAAAAATGGGTGAAGAGCAATTAGACCGTGAGTTTATGCAACATAAAATCACTGATTCAATTGATGATGCCTTTGTTAAAAAACATTTTGAAAAGAATATGATTACGAATGTCCAAGACTTATATCTTGAAATAGGCAAAGGTAATCTAAGTCCTAAAACTGTAGCAAATAAGATGCTTGGTCAAGAAGTCGATCCAAATGTTGTACTTCAAAGACAAATGGAAAAAGCCTCTAAGCAATTAACAACACACAGCGAAACTGGTATTGTGATTGAAGGCTTAAGTAGTCCACAGTTAAAGCTAGCAAATTGTTGTTTACCGATTCCAGGAGATCCAATCATTGGATACGTTTCTAAGCAATCTGGTATAGTGATTCATACAACTTTTTGTCCAAACTGTAAACAATTTGAAGAAAATAGACTCATTGAAGCATTTTGGTCACCAAGCATCACACGTAAATATCCAACGTGGATTAAAATAGTTGGTGGTAATAGGTCTACATTACTGACTGAAGTTGTAACAACTGTGAATGCACAATCGATTTCGATTGCTGAGGTGAGCGCCATTACGACCTCCAATTTGGAACTCATTATTAAATTAAAGGTTTTAGTAAGTCATGCAGAGCAATTACAATCACTCATCGTTAATTTAAGAAAAGTGAGTGAATTATATTCTGTGGAGCGTTATTTTAAATGAGACTTGTTGTACAAAGAGTCAGCCAAGCTAAAGTCAAAGTTGATCATCAAATCGTAGGAGAGATAGATAAAGGCTATTTAGTTTATGTAGGTATCAAAGAAAGTGATACAAAAGATATTGTTAAAAAGGCAGCACAAAAAGTTCATACACTCCGTGTATTTGAAGATGATGAAGGTAAAATGAACTTAAATTTAAGCACTGCAAATGGAAAAATCTTGGCAATCTCTCAGTTTACACTTTATGGAGACACAAAAGGCAATAATAGACCTTCATTTATTGAAGCAGCAAGACCTGAACATGCACTACCTCTATTTGACTTTTTTATAGAGACGTTAAAAAAAGATCATCATGTTGAAAAAGGTGTCTTTGGTGCAAAGATGATGATTGAGTCCATCAACGATGGACCTGTGACAATCATCATGGAATTTGATTGACAAACGTGAAAACTTAAGATATCATGAATATGTAATCAAATCGTCTATGAAAAAGGAACCTATAATAGGTAGTGACACCTTTGGAGACATTTAAAAAATTGAGGGCTAGAGCAATCTAGAACTAAGGTGGTACCGCGTATTCATACGTCCTTAGCGTTTTTAAGGACGTTTTTATTTTATAAATGAGGAATGTCATATGAAAAAAAGATATAAGAAAATGCCTGAAATATATTTATCAAAAGTCAAACTTAGAACTATTGAAAAAAAAGACTATCTAGATATGTATGATTATGGTAAATCACATGAAGTGACAAGATATTTATCTTGGGGACCTTTTACGGATAAGAAACAAGCACTTTATGCGATTAATCACATATTTAAACCAAGGTTAAGACAAGGATTACCCATTGGTTATGCAATCATTGACTTAAATACGCAAAAAATGATTGGTACCATTGATTTTCATAGTAAAATAAAAGGAGAAAATGGCGCAGAAATTGGTTATGCACTCCATCAGGATTTTTGGAATCAAGGTATTATGACAGAGGCTTTGCTAAAAATGATTGATATCGGATTCAATTATCTAGGATATGATTTTATAAAAATAAGACATTTAAAGGGGAACATAGCATCAGAGAAAGTGATTCAAAAAACACCATTTAAACGAGTTTTTGAAGCCCCTTATACATTAGAAAAAGCGATAGGTATCTATCCTGATGTGATGGTGCACTATGTGATAACAAAGGAGAATTATAATGGCAATCAATAAAGTTAAAGGTACATACGATGTATTACCGAATGAGTCCTATTTATGGCATGCTTTAGAAGAAAAAATTAGAGAAACATTAAAAATTTATAACATCAAAGAAATGCGTACGCCGATCATGGAGTATAGTGAAGTCTTTCACAGGCAAAATGAGCTATCTGATATGGTTACTAAAGAAACTTATGATTTTGATGACCGTGGTGACAGAAAATTAACACTAAGACCAGAAGGTACTGCAGGTATCATTCGGTCTTATGTTGAAAACAAGCTTTATGCATCTCAAGAATTAGAAAAAGTATACTATATCGGGCCTAATTTTAGATACGAAAGACCACAAAAAGGTAGATATCGTCAGTTTTATCAGTTTGGTGTTGAAGCAATTGGTACAGTGGATCCTGCTATTGATGCTGAAATGATTATTTTAGCGTATGATTTTATGAAACGCTTAGGTCTAAAAGGCGTTAGAGTAAGAATTAACTCTCTTGGTGATGAAGATTCTAGAAAAGCATATCAAGAAGCTTTAGAAGCTCATTTTTTGCCTCATGAAGAATCTTTATGCGACGATTGTAAAGCAAGACTTCATAAAAACCCACTACGTATCTTAGATTGCAAGGTGGATCAAAAGCATCCTGCAGTTTTAAATGCACCAACTCCTCAAGATTATTTAACTGATCAATCCAAAGCTTATTTTCAAGAAGTTCTTGAGCATTTAAATGCAGCAAAAATTAGCTATGAAATTCATAAAAAACTCGTTAGGGGTTTAGATTATTATAGTCATACTGTATTTGAAATTGAAGCTGATATTGAAGGCTTTGGCGCTCAAAACGTCCTTGGTGGTGGGGGTAGATACCAAAAACTTGTTTCAGAGCTTGGTGGACCTGAATTGGGTGGCATTGGTTTTGCATGTGGTATGGAGAGATTACTCCTTGCACTGGAAGCTGAAGAAGTTAATTTTGCAAAGGAAGATACATTAGATGCCTATGTCATCGTATTTAATCAATCCCTTAAACCAACAGCATCAAAGATTCTCTATGATTTAAGACAAAAGAATATCATTGCTGATATGAATTACACACAAAAAGCATTTAAAGGCCAACTCAAACAAGCACTTCGTTTAGGAGCGAAATATTTAATCATTTTAGGTGAAGAAGAATTCCAAAAAGGTGTTGTTGGTATTAAAGATACGAAAACTGAAATTCAAGAAGAAGTACTGATCTCAAAAATTGCGAAGTATCTGAAAGAAAAACTGGAGAAATAACATGAAATATACACATCATAACAATGAATTAACAATTGAACATAAAGGTATGTCTGTCTATCTTAAAGGATGGGCAGCAAAAGTAAGAAATCTTGGAGGTCTCATTTTTATCGATTTAAGAGACCGTTTTGGCTTGACACAGCTCGTTGTCAAACCAGAGAATCCTTTTTACGATACAGCTTTTAAAGTGCGTAATGAGTTCGTTTTAGAAGCAAAAGGAATTGTCATTGAAAGAGAAAGTAAGAACAAAAACATAAAAACAGGTGATATCGAAGTTGAAGTCACCGAACTTACCATATTAAATGTGGCAGAAACACCTCCAATTACGATTTCTAATGACACCGATGCCTTAGAGGATACGCGTTTAAAATATCGTTATCTCGACCTAAGAAGACCTGTGATGCAAAACTTCCTTATTCAAAGAAGTAAAATTGCTCATGCGATCAGAAATGCACTCTATGAAGAAGGTTTTAATGAATTTGAGACACCTATTTTAGGGAAATCTACACCTGAAGGTGCTAGGGATTACTTAGTACCATCTAGGCTCTATCCTGGACACTTTTATGCACTACCACAATCGCCTCAGATTTATAAACAATTATTTATGGTTGCAGGTCTTGAAAAATACTTTCAGATTGCTAAATGCTTTAGAGATGAAGATTTGAGAGCTGATAGACAACCTGAGTTTACACAAGTGGATATTGAAGCATCCTTTGTTGATGAAGCAGATGTTATGGCACTAGTAGAACGAGTGCTTATTAAAACATTTAAAGAAGTGCTCAATGTTGATGTTAAAGAAGGGTTTCCAAAATTATCCTATGAAACATCCATGTCACTTTATGGAAATGATAAACCAGATATGAGATATGGTATGCGCATTCAAGATTACACATCATTATTTGAGACACTCGATGTGCCTTTATTTAACGGTAAAGAACAAGTTAGAGGGATCATTTTTAATAATGCGCAGGCATTAACTAGAAAACGTATTGATCAACTCACTGAACTTGTAAAGAAAAATCATGGTGAAGCACTCGCATATATAAAATATCTTGACGGTCAATTTAGCGGTTCTGTTGTAAAAAACATGAATGACGAAAGTTTAGCAAAACTAAACATAAAAGAGAATGACATATTATTTTTAGTGCCTGGAGAATTTGAAAAAGTATCCTCTGGACTTTCTGCACTTAGGATCGAATTGGCTAATGAGTTTAAGATGATTCCAGAAAATGAATATAAATTTGTTTGGATTGTTGACTGGCCATTATTAGAGTATAGCGAAGAGGAAAAACGCTTCTATGCGAAGCATCATCCATTCACTGCACCGAGAGATCCACAAGTATTAAGAGATCATCCTAAAAAAGCAATGGCAAAAGCATACGATATCGTCCTTAATGGTTATGAAATCGGTGGAGGTTCTATTCGTATCCATAATCAAGATGTCCAAAAGCTCATGTTTGATACATTAGGCTTATCTAAACAAGACATTGAGGAACGCTTTGGTTTCTTTGTAGATGCCTTAAAATATGGTACACCACCACATGGTGGACTCGCACTGGGCCTTGATAGAGTCGTTATGCTTATGACAGGCACACAAAATATTAAAGATGTGGTTGCATTTCCAAAAACACAAAGCGCGAAAGACATGATGATGCAAGCACCAAGTACAGTTGAGGACATTCAATTAAAAGAATTATCATTAAAGGTAGGTGAATGATATGAAAAAAATCATATTAGCAGGTGGTTGTTTCTGGGGAGTTGAAGGCTATTTTCAACAACTTAAAGGCGTTGTTGACACGTCTGTAGGTTATGTAGATGGGAATAAGAAAAATCCAACATACCGTGAAGTGTGTGATGGTACTGCTACACATGCAGAAGCTATGGAAGTAACATATGATCCTGAAATTATCACATTAGAAAACGTATTAGATCAGTTTTTTAGAATTATTGATCCATTTTCACGAAATAGACAAGGTCATGATATTGGTAGACAATACCGCACGGGTATATACTTTAATGATGAGGAAGATGAAGCTATCATTAAGTCTTTTATGAATCATTTATTTAAAGATCAAATCAAACGTGTTCAAACAGAAGTTAAGAAGAATTTAGACTATGAACTCGCAGAAAGTTATCATCAAGATTATTTAAAGAAAAATCCAGGTGGGTACTGTCACGTGGATATGAGTTTAGCTAAACCTGAGGAGAAAAAATAATGCGTAAAGACTATATTTCTTGGGACCAATATTTCATGGGAGTCGCAAAACTATCAGCAATGCGTAGTAAGGATCCTTCAACACAAGTTGGTGCTTGTATCATTAATACAGATAAACGTATTGTAGGTATCGGATACAATGGATTACCACAAGGATGTAAGGATGATTTATTTCCATGGGGTAATGATGGTGAGTTTACTAATACTAAATATCCATATGTGGTGCATGCAGAAGCCAATGCGATTTTAAATGCGACACAAAGTTTAAAAAATGGCTCTATTTATGTGACATTGTTTCCATGTAACGAATGTACAAAACTGATCATTCAAAGTGGTATCAAGGAAATTGTCTATGAATCGAATAAATATCAAGATACCAAAGAGCATCAAGCAGCTATACGTATGCTTAAGGCATCAAATGTGTCTTATCGACAAATAGAGGTTGGTGAGTTAACGTATGTTAACCTTGATTAAACAATATAAAAAAATACTAGTTGTACTGTTCTTCCCATACATTTATCTTTTATTTATGCTTGTAGCACCTACAGATTTATCTGTGACGGCTCCTGGTGATATTACACCTGTAGAGTCATGGATTGATATAGACGGCGTTACATTTAATCATCAATTTCACACAGTATATGTATACAGTTATCATCCGATTACAGCATTTCAAAACATCATTTTAAGTCAAGATAATCGTATGAATGTATATGAAACAAATAGTTATGAAAAAGATACAACTTGGCGAGAAGACTATTTATCAGGACAAATAGCTAAAAAATCATCACTCATTGCTTCTTTAATTGTTGCTTATGAAAAGGCAAGCGAGATAGATTCCACGATCAGTATCGATTACAAATACGAAGGGCTTTATATAAGGTATAGACCAAGTCGCATCAAAGTGCTAGAGATTGGTGATGAAATCATTGAAATTGATGGCTTTAAAGCTGAAAACTTCTCACACCAATCATTTTTAGAACGTGCTTATCAAGGCAACCCCACATACAAAATAAGAAGAGAAGTAAGTGGTGAGTATATAACCTTTGATTATACATACCAAAGAGAGCCAAATGAAAATTTTATACTTTTTTATCCAAATTATAGCATCATAGATGCAACCCCAAGTTTTGAATTACCAGGTCTTGATGGCTTTATTGGAGGACCAAGCGGTGGGCTCCTACAATCCCTTAGTATTTATGTAAGTTTACTTAAACTAAACATTGAACCTTTGATTTTTGCTGGTACAGGCACAATAGAAGTTGGTGGAAATGTCGGTAGAATTGGTGGCATTCAACAAAAATTATACACTGCAATTGATCAAAAAGTAGATGTATTTTTGATGCCAAAATCACATCAAAATGACATTAAAGACATGGATTATCCTTTTGAATTATTGATAGTAGAAGACTTTAATGAGGCGGTGGAAATGCTTAATGACTACATTAATGAATAAGGTGTTTGCTTTTTTTAGAAGATACCGTAATCTTGTTAAAATCATCGACTCAAAAATAAGCTATAAAGGCATTTTTAAATCCGTCTTTGGTGCCATCATAATGAGCACTTTGATACTACTTATTCCGACATTAATCGTTATCAATATGTTTATATATGCTAAACTTACATTTATTTTATCGATTATGTTGCTTGTTTTTATACTTTTATGGACTTTTTTATATTATTTTTTCTATTATAAGCTATTAAAAAACTATTTTCCAACCATTCAAGATATTGATACAAGAATTCCACAATATGTTGAATCAACCATTGTATCAATGCTTTTTCTGATCCTTGGTATAATTATCTTATCTACACTATTCTAGGAGGTTGACATGAAGAAAGGTGCTATTATCATTTTCATCACTGTTTTGATTGATCAGGTTACAAAGCACTTAGCTAAAGCGCTTATACCGCCTTTATTGGTAGGTTCCAATGACAATATCGTTTGGATCCCTTATTTGCTTGAACTTTCATACCATGAAAACACTGGTGCATCACTGGGTATTTTAAAAGATCAGCAATTCTTGTTCATGATTATTACCGTCATTGCATTAGGTGTTTTTGGTTACTTATTTTTAGAATCTGACTACAAAAACAAAAAGGTTTACAGTTTATCGATTGCATTTTTTATTGGTGGCACATTAGGGAATGCGATTGATCGTGCTCTTTTTGGTTACGTTATAGATTTTTTACATTATCCATTCATTAACCCAATTGCAACCTTTTATAACAATTTTGCGGACTTATTTTTAAGTGCTGCGATTGTATTATTTGCGATTGATTTATTCATTTTTGATCCAAAACGTCAAAAAGAAGGGAAAAAAGATGCCCAAATCCAAGATTAATGTAACTATCGAATCAGAAGGCATGCGTTTAGATTTATTTTTGCATGAAACTGTTTTTCAAGATAAAAGTCGAAGCTATGTTCAAAATCTTATCAAAGATAAACATGTAACAGTCAATGATGACGTTGTAAAAACTGGTTATGCTCTAAAAAAAGATGATGTCATACATTACGATATACCTCAAACCAAAAAATTAGACCTAGAACCTATCGATATGTCACTAGACATCGTTTATGAAGATGATGATCTTATTGTTATTAATAAACCTCAAGGTTTAGTTGTACATCCAGCATCCTCATATCATGAACCGACACTCGTCCATGGACTACTCCATCAATCTGACCAACTCTCTTCGATTAATGGAGTTGCAAGACCGGGTATTGTACACCGCATTGATAAAGATACATCAGGCTTACTGGTAGTTGCTAAAAATGATTACACACATCAAGCTTTAAGCAAAGACTTATCAAACCATAAGATTCAAAGAAGATATTTTGCACTTGTCTATGGGCATGTCAAGGAAGAACAAGGAACGATTGATGCCCCTATTCAAAGACATCCGAAAAACAGGCTCAAAAACGCTGTGATTCAAGGTGGAAAGCGTGCAGTAACTCATTTTAAGGTAGTTGAAAGGTTCCTAGATTACACACTTTTATCATGCGAATTAGAGACAGGAAGAACACATCAAATTCGTGTACACTTATCCTTTATTAATCATCCGATTGTCGGTGATCCGCTTTATGGACCTAAACAGGTGATTGGTGACCAAGGTCAATTTTTACATGCTACGGAGCTTAGATTTTTCCATCCAACAAAAAAGGAGCATATGACATTTCATGCCGATATGCCCCAAAACTTTAAATTCTTTTTGGAAAATCTTAGATAAAGTTTTGCTTCGTTACATTTTTATAATTCATTTTTGTAACTAGTGAAAGGGTTTGACGACCCTTTTCTTCATATATGCGTTTCACCAATTCGTCAACTTCTTTTGATGCACCTTTAAGAAGTTCAATACCAAGTTTTTTGCTGTACTCCTTCATTTTTACCAAAAATGCATACCTTGCAATAATGGATGCACATGCTACAGCAACGTGTACTTGTTCAGCTTTTGTGTGAAATTCGATATCTCTGTGAATCAGGGTTTCATCTTTGATGTAATTAAAGTATAATTGAGGTGTACAGAACTGATCTAAGATTACAGGGATATTTTCTTCAGCTTTGGAGGCTGTCTTAATAATCGCTTGATTATGGAGTAAAGCCTTCATTTTATTTAAGTTAATGCCTTGTTCAGTAAGCTCATTATACTTTTTAGGTGGTAGAATGAGTAATGAATGTGTGATGCGTTTTGCTATTTTTGGTGCAATACTCGCAATCATCTTATCTGTCATATTTTTAGAATCACGCACATTTAAGCTTTCCAAATATGAGATATCTGATACAGATACATATGCAGAACAGACAACAACAGGTCCAAAAACATCACCTGTACCAACCTCATCTGATCCAATTGCAGCATAATCTTCTCTGTTTAAATGCTTTTTGATCGATATCAGTTCGTGTGTGACTTCCTTACCTTGTAATAAGACTTTACCTGTTTTGTAGCCTAAAATATCCACGCCATTATGTACAGCGTGAAAAAGCATATAGGGATTATCGTCTTCAACTTGATGAAATTTGTAAACGCGATTGAGTTTTTCGAGTTCAGTTTCGTTTACTGAAATGGTATAATGTTTCATTAAAAAATCTCCTATCAAAGACTATTATACCACAAAATGTTAAAAAAATGGTGATTATTATGCGATTTATGACGAAAACTTTAGAATTGAATCAAATACTTGAAAAGATTGGAACGTATGCCAAATCGGATACGATTAAAGATGAAATCTTAGCTTTAGAACCGATGACAGATATGGCTTTAATTGAACGTGAACTTTTAGAAGTCAGTGACATGTTAAGCTTGATTTCTAGAGCAGGTGTTATGCCTTTTATCATGGACTATGATATCCATGAACTCATTAGATATGCTGGATTAGAACGACTTTATAGTCTTCAAGAAATCTTATATATCAGACTTTTTTTGAAGATGGAAAGAGACTTTCATGCGTATTTTAGAAACTATCAAAAACAAAAAATAACTGGTAGAATCATAGACCAATATTTTGAGGTTTTACATCAACATGCTCCACTTCTAAATTATATTGAAACAAAAATTGATGAGGATGGGCAGATCCTAGATGATGCGACACCTGAACTATTAAAAATAAGACATGGTATTCAAAAATTAGATAAGCAACTTCAAGATCGACTTTCTAAACTCATTATAGATTATGCGACTTACTTAAATGAGCATGTAATCGTCCTTAGAAATAATCGCTTTTGTATCCCAGTTAAGGATGCATTCAAGCATAAAATTAAAGGTATAATTCATGATGTTTCCGCAAGTAAGCAAACGGTCTATATCGAACCAGAAGCAACCAGACAGCTTACACAAGATATTGAATCTTTAAAAGTTGCAGAAGAAAAAGAAATTCAAAAGATTATCGCACTCATGACAGATGCTATTGCAGAAGCAAAGGAAAGCTTAAAGGATAATCTAGATACGTTTTTAAGACTTGATTTCTTACAGTCAAAAGCACTTTATGCAAAATCAATTGCTGCTGAGAAGCCTTTAATTAACGATACAGGTATGATTACACTCGTATCTGCTAAACATCCTTTATTGGACTTGAAAACAGCGGTTCCTATATCACTAGAATTAAATGATCAACTAAGAATCTTGCTTATTACAGGACCTAACACAGGTGGTAAGACAGTTGCTTTAAAAACAGTTGGATTACTGACATTAATGACGCAGTCAGGTCTATTAATCCCTGCAGATCCCTCATCTAATATTGCTATTTTTGATCAAGTTTTTGCTGATATTGGAGATGAGCAATCGATTCAACAATCCTTATCAACTTTCTCTTCACATTTAACAAAAATCATCCATATGATTGAAGATGTTAAGGATAAAACACTTATTTTATTAGATGAACTTGGTAGTGGTACAGATCCTAATGAAGGTGTGTCATTAGCGATGGCTATTTTGAATAAGCTAAAGACTTATAACATTCGAACGATGGTAACTACGCATTATTCAGAATTAAAAAGCTATGCTTTTGAAGAACCACATATGGGTACAGCGAGTGTTGCATTTGATAAAAAAACACTTAAACCTCTGTATTATCTTCAAATGGGAACCACAGGATCGTCTCATGCCTTTTTAATCGCTAAACGTCTAGGATTAAAAGAAGATATCATATTAAATGCCGAAGAAATCTATAAAGGTAGACAAACTGATTTAGCGAAAGTCATGGAAAAGTTAAATGATGAGATGCTATATTTAGAAAGACAAAAAGAAAAACTTAAGACGAGTATCGAAGAGGCTCGTTTAGAAAAAGCATCGTATCAACAAACCAAAGATAAACTCATAAAAGAACAGGATCAACTCTTAGAAAACATTAGAACAAAAGAAGAATCTAAATGGAAAGCTTTAAGAGATGAGGCACACGAGCTGATTGATGACCTCAAGTCTAAAAAATCGCTTTCACATCCGGAAATTGCTCAATTTAAATATCAGCTTAATCAAACTGTACCTCAGTCATCATCATACTTAATCGAGGATGAATTAAGGGTTGGAGACTCAGTTTTTATCTTGCCTTATCAGCAATATGGTACGATTAAGTCTATTAAAGAAAGTGATTATAGAGTTGTTTTTGGCAATTTTGACCTTGTTTTCAAGGCTTCTGATTTAAGAAAAGATGAGCCAAAAAAGCAAAAAGAAACCGTAAGACGTAGGCCCATAAAAGAAGAGTCTAATCAAGTCACTAAAAAAGCAAGCTTTGAGCTTGATTTAAGAGGCTTTAGATATGAAGAAGTTAAAGATGCCATGGATCAAGCGATTGATTCTGCGCTTCTTACAGGTCTATCTTCTATGCGCATCATCCATGGATTTGGAAGTGGTGCAGTGAGAAAAGCTGTTTATGCTTATATCAAAAGCTCACCATACATTAAAACTTCTCGTTTTGGTGGTGAAGGTGAAGGTTTAAATGGTGTAACTATTATCACTTTAAAATAAAGTAAAAGGCTTGTAAAAAAGGCTTTTACATCATATAATAGAAAGTGAAAAAGATAAAGAAAGTGGGAAAATTTAATGATTGAATATCAAGGACAAAATTACACAGATGTCATCGGACAACAAGGTTTAGTAGTTGTTCAGTATTTTGCAACATGGTGTGGACCATGTAAGATGCTTAAACCAGTATTAGAATCCATTGCATCTGAACTTTCTGATGTTAAGTTCTATCGTGTCGATATCGACTTATACAGAAATCAAGCGATTGAAGCAGGTATTAAGAGTGTTCCAACTGTCGTACTTTACAAAGATGGCGAAGAAGTAGATCGTCAAAGTGGTTACCAACCAAAAGAACGTGTTCAAAATTGGATGAATCAGTTTAAATAATTAAAGCACAATAGTGCTTTTTTTATTACATAAAATTTAGTATAATATTCATGGTGGTCACATGGATGGATTTTTATTAATCAACAAACCTGTAGGGATGACATCACATGATGTTGTCTTTCATATCAAACGTAAGCTTCATCTTGACAAAGTTGGGCATACAGGCACTTTAGATCCATTTGCAAGTGGCCTTTTAATTTTAGTCGTTGGTAAAGCGACAAAATTAGCACATTTGTTTTCTCATTTAGATAAAGATTATGAAGGTACGATTTTGTTTAACAAGCACTATGACACCTATGATGTGACAGGAAAGTTAATCGATCAAAAAGAGATGAAACTAAATCTAAATGATGTGAAAAACAAGATGTTATCCATGGTAGGTCATTATCATCAATTACCACCGATGTATTCCGCACTCAAAGTAGACGGTCAAAAGCTTTATGACCTTGCCAGAAAAGGTATCGAAGTAGAAAGAGAAACACGGTTAGTAGAAATCAAATCTTTTCTAATGACAAGTGACATTGAGCATGACATGTGTGATTTTTTTGCATCTGTTTCAAAAGGTACATATATTAGAACTTTAGCGGTTGATTTAGGTGAAAAATTAGGCACTTATGCCGCTTTAAAGCATTTAAATAGACTTAGAGTAGGCACATATCACTTAAAAGATGCTAAGTCCTTAGATGATGTAGATAGCTCAGATCTCATACCTTTATCGTCTTTTTTCAAGTACTATCCAAGCATTGTTTTAAACGATTATATGATAAAATTAGTACGAAATGGTGTATACCTAGACGAAAGACAAATTAAAACGGATCAAGACTTTATTGTTAAAGACTTAGAAGGACACATGGTGGCATATTATGAAGTCATCAAAGAAAACACGTATAAACCTGTATTGATATTTTAGGAGCGAACGATGAAAATAATCCATTCAGCATATCACTTAATTCAAAATGATCAACCGATCACCATCACCATGGGTAATTTTGATGGTTTACATTTAGGACATCAACAACTCATTGAACGTGTTTTGTCGTATCAAGATACGAAACACGGTGTCATCACTTTTGATCCTCATCCCTCATCTGTTTTAAGAAAGCAAACATTTAGAACACTGACTCAAAAAGATGATAAGATTGAGCTTTTTTCAAGATATCCTTTAGATTATGCATTTATCATAGAGTTTAATCAAAAACTTTCTGAGCTTAATGTTGAAGAGTTCATCCAGTTTTTAAGAAATATCCATGTCGTAAGACTTGTTATTGGTCGAGATGCAAGATTTGCTTATCGTGGTGAAGGTACTATCTTAGATTTAAAGAAGTACTTTCTAGTCGATGTTGTAGATGATTTAGTCTATAACCATACAAGAGTCTCAACAACCTATATCAAAGACTTTCTAGCCAATGGTGATTTAGGTTCTGCAAGAAAGCTCTTAAATCGTCATTATGATATTAAAGGTATCGTTGTGCATGGGAATAAAATAGGTCATAAACTAGGCTTTCCAACAGCTAATATTGACTATTCTAACTATTTTTTACCGAAATCAGGCGTCTATTACGTCAAAGTTCAAGTGAGTGGTGTTTGGTACCACGCTATGGCAAACATTGGTAATAATCCGACCTTAAATTATAGTTTTGAAAAGAGACTCGAAATTCATATTTTAGATTTCAATCAAGATATCTATGGGTATAAAATTGATATTCAGTTTATGCATTATATCAGACAAGAACTTAAGTTTAAAAATAAAAAAGAACTCATCGAGCAATTAAAAAATGATGAGATTGCGATTAGAAAATTAACAATTTAAAAAATTATGCTATAATGATGATAACGAGGTGGTAACATGAAACTAATCATTGCAATCGTATCCAATGACGATGCGAACAAAGTTCAAAAAGCATTAGTAAAAGACAGATTTTTTTCAACTCGCTTAGCAACAACAGGTGGATTCCTTAGAGCTGGCAATGTCACATTCTTAATTGGTGTGAATGATGAGAAAGTACCTCAAGCATTAGAAATTATCGAAGCACACAGCAAAAAGCGCACAAAACTCGTACCAAACACGATTGTTAATGAGTTTGGGTCATTTTCTGCACTCCCAATTGAAGTTGAAGTCGGTGGTGCAACTGTCTTTGTTGTGAACGTTGATCAATTCGTTAAAATTTAGATAATTTACTTGCATTTATAAAATAAAATGCTACAATAGAACATGCGGTAACAAGGATTTGGGCTGCCAAACCCCGTCTTTAGTTATTCGAGAAAGGAAACAAAAACATGGCACTTACAAAAGAAAAGAAGACAGAAATCATCAAAGCTTATGCAGTTAAAGAAGGAGATACTGGTTCTCCAGAAGTTCAAATTGCTGTTCTAACTGAAGAAATCAGTGAGTTAAACAATCACCTTCAAACACATATTCATGATTTCCATTCACGTCGTGGTCTATTTGTAAAGATCGGACAAAGACGCCGTTTGTTAAACTATTTACGTAATAAAGACGTAGATCGTTATCAAGCATTGATTCAAAAACTTGGATTACGTCGCTAAAAAGGTTGCTTATGCAATCTTTTTTTTTATTCTTTCACAAAATATCTTTTTTGTGGTATGATATATAAGGCTATATATAAGAAAAAGAAATATATAAAATGAAGGAGATTTTATATTATGCAAAAAAAGATTTACGAAACGATGCTTGGTGGTAGAGTACTACGCGTCGAAACAGGTGAGGTAGCTAAGCAAGCCAATGGCGCTGCTATGATCACCTACGGTGACTCTACAGTATTAAGTGTCGTAACAGCGAAAAATGAGCCAACCACAATGGATTTCTTCCCTTTAATGGTTATATATCAGGAAAAGCTCTATGCTGCAGGTAAAATCCCAGGAGGATTTTTAAGAAGAGAAGGTAGACCTTCAGAATTAGAAACGTTAACATCACGTTTAATTGATAGACCCCTTAGACCTTTATTTCCAGAAGGATATAAAAACGAAGTTCAAATCATTAACACTGTGTTATCAAGTGATCCAGATTGCTCAACACAAGTATCATCCATGTTAGGATCATCACTTGTATTAGGTATTTCTGATATTCCATTCAATGGACCAATCGCTGGTGTACATATTGGTCGAGTAAACGGTGAATTAGTTGTTAATCCAACACCAGAAGAGCTTTTAATCTCTGATATCGACTTAATGGTTGCAGGTACAAAATATGCAATCAACATGGTTGAAGCAGGAGCAAAACAAGTTTCTGAAGATGATATGTTAAAAGCGATAATGTTTGGTCATGAAGTTATTAAAGAATTAGTCCTTTTCCAAGAAAAGATTATTGCAGACATTAACCCCATTAAATCAGATTTTGAACGTACTGAAATTGATCAAGATGTTAAAAAAGCAGTGTATGACTATGTCTATGACCGTATGATTGCTGCTGTATCATTATTTGATAAATTAGAAAGATATCGTAAGATTGATGAACTCACAGAAGAAACCGTGGAATATTTTTCTAAGACTTCATTCTTTAAAGAAATCGATGGTGTTAAAGTCTTTGACGAAAAAGCACATAAAGCTTTATTATCACAAGTTAAAACCATTGTTAATGGTATTGTAACTGCTGAAGTCAGACGTTTAATCACACAAGATAAGGTGCGTCCAGACGGCCGTAAAGTAGATGAAATAAGACCGCTCACATCACGTGTTGATGTGTTACCTAGAACGCATGGATCGTCATTATTTACCCGTGGTCAAACACAAGCATTAGGTGTTGTAACACTTGGAGCGCTTGGTGAAAACCAAATTATTGATGGTCTTGGAATCGAAGATTCAAAGCGCTTTATGCTTCATTATAACTTCCCACCATTTTCTGTCGGTGAAACAGGTAGATATGGCTTTGTTGGTAGAAGAGAAGTTGGACATGGTGCATTAGGTGAACGTGCCTTACTTCAAGTATTACCAAACGAAGAAGAATTTCCATATACCATCCGTGTTGTCTCTGAAATCTTAGAATCTAATGGTTCGAGCTCTCAAGCAACGATTTGTGCAGGTACTATGGCACTTATGGCTGCAGGTGTTCCGATTAAAGCACCAGTTGCTGGTATTGCGATGGGCTTAATCAAAGAAGGTTCTTATTACACAATTTTATCTGATATCCAAGGTATGGAAGATCATGAAGGTGACATGGACTTTAAAGTCGCTGGTACACCAACAGGCATTACAGCTTTACAAATGGATATTAAGATTGATGGCATCACTGAGGAAATCTTAAAAGAAGCTTTAGAACAAGCACGTCTTGGTCGCTTACATATTTTAGATCACATGTTAGAAACGATTCCAACTGTCAGAAAAGAATTATCTAAATATGCACCTAAAGTGAAGATGATTATGATTAATCCTGATAAGATTAGAGATGTTATTGGAGCGGGTGGCAAGATTATCACTCAAATCATCGAGGATAACAATCAAGTGAAGATTGACATCGAACAAGATGGACGTGTCTTCTTAATGCATAGCGAAACCAAATGGATTGAAAGTGCTGCTGAACGTATCTTAGCATTAGTGAAGGAAGCTAAAGTAGGAGAGATTTATGAAGGTAAAGTGACGCGTATTGAAAAATTCGGTTGCTTTGTAGAACTTTGGCCAGGTGCTGAAGGACTCGTACATATTTCAAGACTTGCTAAAGAGCGTGTAGAAAAAGTAGAAAGCATTGTATCCCTTGGTGATCAAATCCTTGTTAAATGCATCGGTATCGACGAAAAAGGACGCATTGATTTATCAAGAAAAGATGCACTAGAATCTAAATAAACTAAACTTTTTGGCTCTTTAAATAATTAGAGGGTAAATCACTAATTGACCTTTCAAAAATTGTAGG
>CAZZMZ010000023.1:0-21576 GCA_964655445.1 uncultured Mariniplasma sp.
CAATCAATTATTTAGATCCATCCAGTGAACAAGGTTTAAATCTATATGCATATTGCGGTAATAATCCAGTTATGATGGTAGATCCAAGTGGGAATTTTGCCATAACACTAGGCATGATTTTAATAGGAATGGCTATATCGGGAGGTATTGGCGCCACGGTTAGTCTTGGAATTACTGTTTATCAAGATTACAAGGACGATGGAGAAATATTTAATAACAGCATAGAGTTTGGAGAGTATTTTGGTAACACATTAAGTGGTGCAATCTCTGGTGCTGGAATTGGCGTTGCTACTGTTCTAGGAATGGGTGTTGGTGCAGCAGTACTCGGTGGAACAGCTTTAACTGTATTGGGTACAAGCTTATCCTTTGGAGCGGCTTTTAGTATTGGTGTTGGTATATCTGCAACCTCAGGTGGACTAGGTTATTTATCTAAAACTTTGTTCAGTGGTAACAACTTGTCTTATGAAGATTTGATTATAGAATCTTCAATTGGTGCTTTCTATGGAAGTATTGGATTTATAGTGGGAATGGCTGGTGGTTTTACAGGTTACAGACCATTGAGCATTATAGAGTTTTCTACTATTGTTAAAAGGACTATTATTGAAGGTATTTTTACATGGCCTATGAAGGGTATCATTTCAACAATCAGATAAGGAGAAGGAAAGTAATGAATATAGATATACATAGTGGTTATAAAACGACAATGAGTATGGTAATGTTATTTTTTACAGCACCTTTTATTCTTGGATGTTTGGTTTTAATATATCTAGAAAATGCTTTCTCTACAAAAACAATTACAGCACTCATTATACTGTTTTTTATGATAACAGTAGATTTTTTGGTAATCAAGTTTTTTAAACCACGTTCAGGTGGTTTTGATGGAAAAGTGTACTATTATCTCAAGAAAATAGACGAAAATACAATTGTTTTAACAGATGAAAATGAAGAGGAAGACATTGTAACCAATATATGTTACATAGTCTATTTAAAACACTTTTTCTCAAGCTTTATTTCTATTACAGAACTTGTTTTTCCCAAAAACATTCAAGTTAGGTACATATTAGATGGTAAGCAAATAGAAAGAAATATTGGAAGCATTAGAAAACGCGAGTTAAGAAGATTAAAAGGTAAAGGAATCATCCATATTCAAAGAAAGAATCAACTCGTCAAATATTAGTTCGTATATGAAAATGATATTAGAAATCACTTAGTCCAGTGTATCTGTTGCAACATACAGATATGATGCATGGGGGAATATTGTATACACTTTTGATAGTGGATTAGGTATTGCAAGTATCAATCCATATCGTTATCGAAGCTATCGTTTTGACACAGAGACTGGACTCTATTACTTAAATGCAAGATATTATGATCCAAGTATTGGAAGATTCATCAGTGCAGATTCTATAAACTATTTAGATCCATCCAGTGAACAAGGTTTAAATCTTTATGCTTATTGTGGTAATAATCCTGTTATGATGGTAGATCCAAGTGGGAATTTTGCCATTTCATTGTTATTTATAGGATTCGTAATAGGCGCTTTAGTCGGATCAACAGCCAGTGTTGTCAGTCAGGGAATAACTAACGGTTGGGATAGCATTAATGGCTGGCAAGTGGCTCTAGATGGTTCTATTGGAGGTATAAGTGGGCTTTTAGCTTTTTCTGGCATTGGAGCACTGGGATCAGCGTTTATTAGTGGTGGCTTAGGATTTATTGGTAGTGTAGGAGGAGATTTAGTTTCTTCTAATGGGGATTGGAATCAAGTGAACTGGGTTAAAGCTGGTATTATGACAGTTGTCAACTTTGGATTAGGCTATGGAGCTGGCGCACAAAATTCAAAAGGAATTGGAAAAGACCTTTGGAAATCTGTAAGTAAAACTAAAGTTGGAGGCACATTTCAATCAGCTGCAGCTAAATATAGCGCTGGGCAGATGTCTCAAAGAGGATTTCAAGGAGTCATAAATCTATATGGTAATACGCTTGCAGTGTCAATGACTAAAGCAATGCCAATGGTTATGGCAAATAGAGTTACTTATTCATTTTTGGGTATTGGTGTTTCTGGTGTTGTTGATGTCGTTGGAGAATGGATTTTTGGATAAGGAGAGCTGAACTGTGAATATAAATGAAATGATTAGTACAACTTGGGCGCTTTTCGTATTTTGGCTATTAATATGTGTATTTTATTATATGAGGTGGGTATTAGCTGGAAGTTCATTCACATATGATCCATCAATAGTTTTTTATCATAAGTATCTTTTAGATAAAAAAAGCATTTTAAATAAACTGTATTTCACAAAAAAAAGCACATATACGAGTCCACGTATTAAGCAAACGAGTTTTATGTTTGGACTGTTTCTTTGTATTCTCGTGATACTGTTAATATTTACCGTGATAAGCACTATTATTAACAATGAAACAGTCACATTATTTGTATACTATTTTAATATAGTTCTTGTTTCACTTGGATTTATTTCATTTTTGATTAGCATCTTTGTTATCAGATATCAAGCAAGAAAATGTATGAAGAAACAACTTTTGTTTCAAGATTCTGAACTTTCCGAATTGCTAAAAGAGATTAAAGAAAGACATCCAGATTTCTAACAATGGTCAACCATGATTTTCTTTAAAAATAAAGAATTGAAGAAAATCATACATATCCAAAAAAAGACAATTTGGAAGAGTATTAAAAGACGCATTAAACATATATAGGTTAGCTTTCATGTTGTGTGTAATGCGGTTACAATCATAGCCACTTTCTTGTTACATGCGATAAGTGATTTTAAAAAATAAAAGATATGACAACAAACTATGCATAAAGCATGTTTAAAACATAAGTCATATCCTACAATAATATAAATACCTGATTTAGAAAAGTGTTTTATAGAGATAAGAAAAAAAGCCGATTAACTCGGCTTATAAGTCTTCAACACTTAAAGTGGATATACCACCTATTAAATAATCTTTTTCTGCACCAAACTTTTGGTACTGATAATAGGCTGCTGCACCAATCATAGCTGCGTTATCTGTACAGTATGCCATATCTGGAAAAATGATTTCTTGATCTTTAATTGTCTCATAGATTCTTTTTCTTAAACCTTTGTTGGCTGCAACCCCACCAGCAACTATAATTTGCTTAGGTTGATAATGATCACTTGCTAATTTTGTTTTTTCAATGATGACATCTAATACACTTGCTTGAAAGGATGCTGCTAAATTGTTTTGATCAATAGTTTCTCCTCTTTGATGATGATTATGGATTAAATTAATCACTGCACTTTTTAATCCTGAAAAACTAAAGTCAAAGGATTTATCCATGAGCGGTCTAGGTAGATGATAAGTATCTTCACCTAACGCTGCCATTTGATCTATGATCGGTCCACCAGGATAGCTTAAACCCATCGTTCTTGCGACTTTATCATAGGCTTCCCCCACTGCATCATCTTGCGTAGTACCTAATAATTTAAATGACATATGATCTTCCATGTAAATCAGTTCAGTATGTCCACCACTCACTAAAAGAGAAATTAAAGGAAATTTAAGTTCATGATTAATCGCTGCAGCATAGATATGCCCATGCAAATGATTGACACCGATGATTTTCTTTTGATGCGCAAATGCAAAAGCAGTTGCTGCATTAATCCCTACAAGTAAAGATCCTATCAAACCCGGACCTTTTGTGACTGCAACCAAATCAATCTCTTTAGGTGTCACTTTTGCATCACTTAATGCTTTATCAAAGACACGCGTCATATGTACAACATGGTTTCTTGAAGCGATTTCTGGCACAACACCACCAAATACTTGATGAATATCTATTTGTGATAAAACGATATGTGATAACACTTCTTTACCATCTTTTAATATGGCAACACTTGATTCATCACAGCTACTTTCAACAGCTAAAATAAGCATGTTATACCTCCTTTACATAGACATAGGCGTCTTCGTTTTCATAATAATTTTTTCTAATATGCGACTTTTTAAATCCAAAATGGATATAAAAGCTTTGTGCTTTTTGATTACTTTTTCTAACTTCTAAGACAATCGTTTTAACATTATTTTCCTTAGCTAATTCAAAGACATAATGCATGAGAACTTTACCATAGCCCTCACCTCTATAATCTTCATCGATTAAAAAATTCATAATTTCAATCGTATCATCAATCAATCTTAATCCAATATAACCAATCACACTTTTATTTAATTCATAGCATACATAATGTGCAAATGGATTGGATTCTAATTCATCTAATAAGAAAGTCTCACCTAAAGTGTGATGAAAAATCTTTTCTTCTAGTTTAACGATACTTGGAATATCATAGATGGTTGTTTTTCTGATCATGATTTCTTTCCGCTTCTGTTTGTCTTAAATAAAGAGGCACTAAATCGTGGACGTTTTCAACAAGCTTTGCTTTTTCAATAATTTTTTTAATGTTTACTTCAAAGCCTCTGTCATCGATAAAAATGGTTTGTGCATGTAAATAGATTGGATTTTCTTGAAGTTCGGAAAGCTTTCTATATCCTTCTTCTAATAGCACAACGCCATTTTCATGAACCATAGAAAACACATGGCCACGTCTTGCATCAATCAATGCTGCAACCTTGCCATGATAGCCACTTGTCATGAAATATAAACTACTAACAACCTTTAAAGGAATATTTTTCGTGTAAGCTAACATTTTACCAACCATCACTGCAATTCTAACACCTGTATAAGAACCAGGTCCATAGCCAATAATGATTTCATCTAATTGTTCGAGTTTTAATTTATTTCTTGTTAAAACCTGACTGATACGATCGACTAAATATTTTGCGTGATCTCTTTGTGCAATGCGAATGGAATAATCAACTAATATCTCATCTTTTGCATATCCCACGTACATGACATTCGTAGATACATCAAAAAGAAGCGTTTTTTTCATATGTCTCATATATATTGCACCGCCCTCTTACAAGGATAACCCACACAAACCATTTCAAATGTGCGTTCAGTTTCTGATGTTTTTTTAATGGTGACCATTAAATAATCCTTTGGTAATAACTCTTCAACATGAAAAGGCCATTCGATCACAATCATGCCTTGGCCATCAATATATTCCTCTAAGTCAAAATCATCACCGACTTCACTTAAACGATATAAGTCGAAGTGATAAAGTGATTTATGATGAAGATCTTTAGTTGTATACTTCTTTAAAATCGTATAGGTTGGGCTATTTACGACATCTGTAATACCTAAAGCTCTTGCTAAGCCCTTAGTAAACGTCGTTTTACCAGAGCCTAAGTCGCCATCTAATAAGATGACGACTTTAGGTTCGTCTTTTAAGAGTAAGCCTAACTCATATCCTAAACTTTCTGTTTCTAACGCTGAATGCGTCACTTTTTGTTTCAATTTATCCCTACTTTAAAATGTGTTCGTATCCTTTTTTACCAAGGAGTGCGAACATATTTTTCTTATATGCTTCAACACCTGGTTGATTGAAAGGATTCACGTCAATCAAATATGCACTCATTGCACATGCTTTTTCAAAGAAATAAACTAAGTAGCCAAATGTATATGGACTAAAATTAGGTATTTCTAATAAGATATTAGGCACTAGCCCATCCTTATGTGCCATCATCGTACCCTTTAAGGCTTGTGCATTCACGTAAGATAGTGGTTGACCCTTTAAGTAATTTAGTTCATCTAGATCATTTGTTTCTTCTGGAATTAAAATATCTCTTGTCACCTGATCTACTTTAATAACTGTTTCAAATAAATGACGTTCGCCCTCTTGAATGTATTGACCTAAGGAATGTAAATCTGTAGAAAAACCTGCAGATGCGACAAACAATCCTTTATGATCTTTACCTTCAGATTCACCGAAAAGCTGTTTCCACCATTCATTTAAATAAAGTAAATTAGGCTCATAGCCCACAAGCATTTCAATCATCTTGTTTTCTTTATATAATAGATATCTTGTTGCTGCATATAGATATGCTTCGTTATTTTCTAATTTGGTTTTACTAAAACGGGTATATGCATCTTTCGCACCTTTTAAGATTTCTCTTGTACGAATGCCTGCTGCCTCTAATGGTAATAACCCAACAGGTGTTAAGACACTGTATCTACCACCAACATCATCAGGAATCACAAATGTTTCATAACCATTTTCTTTAGCAACTGTATATAAAGCACCGCGTGCTTTATCTGTCGTTGCGTAAATACGCTCTTTCGCTTCTTCTACGCCTACTTGTTCTTCTAATAATTTCTTTAACACTCTAAATGCAATCGCTGGTTCTGTGGTTGTGCCTGATTTAGAGATGACATTGATACTAAACTTTTTATTTTGTAAGTATTCAACAAGATTTGCTAAATAATGACTTGACATCTGATGTCCTGCAAAAACAACTTCCAAACGACTCTTTTTAAAGGGTTCATTTAGAAATTCTAAACCTGCTTTAGCACCTAAGTAAGAACCACCAATACCAATAACGACTAATACCTTACTTTGCTTTCTAATCTTTTTAGCTGCAGCTAAAACACGTGCATATTCTTCTTTATCATATGCTTTAGGTAATTCTAACCAGCCTAAGTAATCGTTACCTGCACCTGTTTTTTCGTGAATCACTTTATGTAACTCGTTAATCTTTTTTTGTAGTGTTTCTGGTTGCACGCTTAAAAACGAACGTGCATCTTCAATGTTTAAATGAATCATGATTTACTAATCTCCTATTTCTTTGCTTTTTCTATCCAGTGTGGTAAGGCTTTGTATAATGACTGAAAACCAATTTTGATTTTAACCATTTTTTGAATCTTAGGATGCATTGGATGTGCCTTTTTATAGCTTAGCTTTAGACGTTTTTGAGCTTCATCAACTTCTAAAACGACGACTTCAATATCATCGCCTATTTCAAGCATATCTTCAATGTTTTGGACATATTGATCAGATAACTCAGAGATATGAATGAGCCCTGTATAGTCCATATATGTAACAAAGACACCATAAGGTTGAATCCCTGTTACCTTACATACAATGTGTTCATCTATTTTCATATAAAAACCTCGAACACATTATATCATAATTTCTAATTTCTTATAAAAGATAAGAAAAAACGTGAGGGTAGACTCACGTTATTCAAATCCTAAATAGATACCTAAGCCACCTAAACCCACATGTGCTGAGACAACTGGACTTATGACACCTGTAATTTTAATATCAATCTCATTCGATAATGAGAAGATTTCATGCTCTAATTCTTTCGCTTCTGTTTGGCGATCGACATAAGCGATTCTAACAATGACCTTACCTTTGCCAATAACTTCTTGAACTTGATTCTTTAAATAAAGAAGAACGTTGCCAAAGCTTCTTACTTTATGTTCTAATTCTAGAACACCACGTCTAAATCTTAAAATCGGCTTAATCTTTAAAACATTACCAATGACAGCTTGAACTTTACCAATACGTCCACTTTTTACAAGTGATTGAAGGTTATCCACAGTAAAGAGAAGTGAGCCTTGATCTTTTATGTTTTCAATAAATTCTACGGCTTCATCTAAAGACTTACCTTCATCTAAAAACTCAACCAGTTTTTCAGTCATGTATGATGCGCCACAAATGGTTGATTCAGTATCAATCACCTTAACTTGATCGTTTTCCAAAATCGTTAATGCAAGATTTGCACTATTGTTTGTCCCTGATAGCGTCTTAGACAACGTTAAACAAAGCACAGATTCAAAGGATTCTAACTGGTGCTTATAGGCATCCATAAATTGTTCTGGTGTAGGTTGAGATGTACTTAAACTGAGCTTTTGATGGAGTGCATCCACAACTAAATCTGGATTAAAGGATCCATCCACGTATTCTTTCCCGTCAATGATGACTTTCAGTGTGACGACACTGATATTGTGTTTTTTTGCATAAGCTTTGTCGAGTCCAAATGTAGAATCGACAACAATACCAACTTTTCTTTTCATAACATACCTCTTTTCATTATTTTTATAATTTGATATGTAAAAAAGACGACAGGTCTTGTCGTCTAGATTTAGTCTACTGTTACAACAGCAATAACACCTGGTACATTTTCTAATAACATGGTCTCAATGCCTTGTTTTAAGGTTACATCTAAAGCCATGCATCCATCACATGCGCCAAGCATTTTCACATAAACAATACCATCTTCTACATTAAGTACTTCGATGTCTCCACCATCTCTTTGTAGATAAGGTCTTACTTTATGAATTAATGCTAAAACTTGTTCTCTTGTATCATCCATAATTACACCTCTTTACAGCATAAGTATAACTGATTTATAGTAAATACTCAAATGATATAGTAATTGGATTATTTTATACGTTTAAGAATGTAATATGCACAATTCATATTACATGATTCATTTAAATAATCCGGAATTCTTTTATACCCATTAGGGCTTTTTGGATCTGAGTTAAATCCCTTAATACGAAGCATGCTTGATGACATATCACCGACTAAGTAGGTATATCTGTCAAAGGCAACATCGACATAACGTTCATTAAATTTAAGTAAATCAAACCCATCTTTATGTTGTTTAATGAGTTCAAATTGACCGTGTTCTGTATCTATAATCATAAATTATACCTTCTTTAATAATACAACAGCCTCGGCGGCGATTGCTTTGTTTTCTCCAATAGCATCCATCTTTTCATAGGTGGTTGCTTTCACGCTGATTTGGTTTAATTCAATATGCAGTAAAGATTTAATGCTTTCTTTAATAGATGTGATGTGTGGGTTTAATTTGGGAAGCTCTGCATAAACAGTTGCATCTATATTTTGAATCTCATAACCAGCTTGTTTTATTTTATCATAAACATCTTTTAATATGACTGTTGATTTAATATCCTTATATTTTGAATCTGTATCTGGATAGAAAGTGCCTAAATCACCTAAAGCCAAAGCACCTAACATTGCTTCAGCAATCACATGAAGTAACACATCAGCATCACTATGGCCAAGAAGTCCTTTTTCATAAGGGATTTCTAATCCACCTAATATGAGCTTTCTATGTTCTACAAGCTGATGAATATCAAAGCTATGTCCGATTCTCATACGCATCCTTCTTTCATCAAAGATCATTTTAACATAATCTATATCTTCTTTATAAGTGACTTTTATATTGGGTGTTTCGTTTAATACGACATGCACATAATCTTCTGGATAAAACGCTTGATAAAGCGATATATCATCGTCGTGTGCTTGTTCCATGCGGATATATGCATATCTTATTTTTTCTGTTAAAAATGCTTGAGGTGTTTGCGCTAAAATAAAGTGATCTCTATTTTCTGATTTTAAGAAATCATCTTGAAATCTTTTGATTGCTTGTGTGAGTGGCTCAGCAAGTAAGACAGCATCGTGATAAGATAAAGCTTCTTCGACACTTAAAATCGCTTCCTTTGTGATGAGTGGTCTTGCTGCATCATGAATAAACACATAAGGCGTTTCAACTTCTCTTAAGCCAAACATGACTGATTCACTTCTTGTTTTTCCACCGATGACGATTTTAACTTTGTTTTCATCGACATATTGTCTCATATCATTTAAATCTGATTTAGCAACAACCAAAACAACATCAAATCCCATCGATAAAAACCGCTCAACGCTATACATAAACATCGGTTTACCGTTGATCGGATGCAAGACTTTAGAATGATTTAATTTGGTACGGCTACCTGTACCGGCAGCAACGATTAAAGCAGTATTCATAAAGAGCCTTTCAGATAACGATCGAGAGGTTGATCAAATGTATCATGAGGTATATCATCTAAGAGTTGAAAATCAAATAGAACACCAACCACATCTTTTGGGCGATGTTTCGATAAAAATTGATCATAATATCCCTTACCATAACCCACTCGATATAAATTACTTGATGTCGCAAGCAAAGGGACTAGCATATAATCAATCAAATCGTCACAAAGTTCTCCTCCATCTGGTTCTTTTACACCAAAAGAGGATTCAATAAAAGGTACATCAGGATTGTAGAGATAAAAATGAATACCATCTTTTTCCACTTTAGGAAAACATATATTTTTCTTGCCATCTAACAATTCCAAGAGATTCACTTCACCCTTCATGGGGTAAAAAATAGCAACATAAGATGCCTTCTTAAAAGCTTCGTCTAATCTGACTTGCTTAACGATGTTGTGGCTCATCTTTAAGATATCATCTTCGCTTAACCCTTTTCTTTTTTGAAAGATGTATGATCTTATCTCTTGTTTGGTCATGACGCAATATCCTTATGATAGCAAATATGTGACGCAAAATTAGGGTTTTCAGCAATCTTTAAAGCCTGAACAGCTGCAAGGTATAGCTTGTGCTCTTCATGGGCATCCGTGCCACCAATAGCAATTCCTGCAAAGACTTCAAGCTCTACAGATATAGAACCATATTGCATAATCAAATTCAAGAATGTTTTATTACCTTTTACACCTTGTTGTAAAATATCTATTTTTCTAGGATCAGTAATCGTCACTGCAAATTCAATACCAGAGACTCTAAAGATGTCTCCACTTTCAGTAACGAACGTCGTTTTCATTTTCTTAATATATTCAGCCATCAGCATGTTACCCACTTCTCTACCGTGTGTATCATTGATTTTAGGTAAGTTCTTTAACCTAAATATTAAAAGTTGGAAATATCTATTATCTTGAAATAGCTTATGCATAGAAACCATCATATCATTTTGGTCTTTTAAGCCATCAAGTAAATCAATGTGCGATGCTAAATAATGCTTCGTCTTCATTGGGTTTAAAGTGCCCATAATAATGGTTTGATTTTGGTCTTCAAAAAGTCTTTTACCTTTTTCTTTAAACCACATGTATCTACCATTCACCATAATTCGATAAGAGGTAGTGTATTGTCTTTTGTTGACTGTTAAATCACCAAGAAGTGCTAAATATTTCTTTAAATCCTCTGCATCAATTAAACGTCTAAAATCTGTTAAATCGAGCGTGTTTGAAGGAAGATCTAAAAATTCAACAAGTTTATCACTTGCCCAAATCGTTCTTTCATCTAAATCAATGTAAAATAAGCCTTCCTCGCTAATCTCTAACGTTGCTATAAATTTATGTCTAATCGATTCTAATTCTTGATTTCTTTCGTTAAGTTCTTTTTCAACAGCAAGTAAATTAAAATCAGCTTTCTTTTCACCAACACAAATACGTCCTTTATACTTACCAAGGACATACACTGGTTGCATCACCATATGTAAAATAATAGGATTACCTAACGTATTTAAAAAAGTTAATTCTTCTACTTCACTATCTCCTGGTTTTGCATGTTCCTTATAGGATTGATAAAATGTCTCTAACTGTCTATTGTTAATTTCTTGACCGTTGTATTTTGTAAAGCGGATTGTTTTATTAAAAACTTGAAATAGCTTTTTACCAATCACTTCATCTTTATCTAAATTAAGCTCATTTAATAAACTATGTGACATGTCTCGAATCTTCTCTTTATGATCAACCACATAATACGCATTCCATCTTGAATTTTTAATCGATTTTACAAACAAGCTGTAATGATTACCTTTTAAAATCGCAATCTTAAAGGTTGCATATAAGATGAGAATAAAAATCGCATAGCTATAAAAATTAAAGCCTATGTATAAGTCTTCATGTAGAGGTATACCAACAATTAAAGCATCATACATGACAAAAACCATCACAGCAACTGTGATGTTAAAGAAGGCTAGAACAAGTCTATTTTTCAAGACCTTTTCAGATTGAATACTTTGGATGATCACCATGACAAGTGTAAACACAGTCATAATGAGTGGATAAATGGGGTGTTGTAACAAATTAATCACCTATAGATTGGGAAGCACATAATAAAGTACAAACAGTGTGAGTGTTGCTACAAGAGCAACCACATATGCTAGCCATTTATTTTTTGAGAAAAACTGAGAGATTTTTTCAGCAACATTACGATTTGAAAAAGCTTTAATTGGTTCGAAGATAAGGGTTAATAATTTTTTCATGAAATCCTCCTTACTTCATAAACATGTTAATGTATTCCATGAGCTTATCACGGTCATTAAGCTTAAGCATAATACCTTCTACAGCAATGGATACACTACCTGTTTCTTCAGATACAATGATCGTTAAACTATCTGTTATTTCACTAATACCTAAACCAGCTCTGTGGCGCGAACCCATCGTTTTATCAAAGTTTTGATTATCTGATAAAACAAAATATGCCCCAGCACAAAGAATTTGATCACCTCTTATAATCACTGCGCCATCATGTAAAGGTGTATTCGGTGTAAAGATGTTAATGAGTACTTCTTTAGATACTTCACTATTCATAACAATCGCTCTTTCAGCGTATTGATCAAGCGTATTATGCTTTTCAATCGTCATGAGTGCACCAATTTGTTGACTGGATAAAAACATTGCAGCATCCACAATCGCTTGTTTCGTTTTTTCACTACCCATGACGATTGTATCTGCTCTCGCATCAGACTTCCAAACAATTTCTAAGGATCTTCTAATGTCAGGTGCCATGATAACTATGAGTAAAATCGGCATCCATTCTGCCATATATGAAAGAATAGGTGCTGTGATTAAAAAATCAAAATAGTTTGCGATATAACTTAAAATATAGATAAACAAAAAGGACATCGCGATGGACAGCATTCTCTTATTTGAAAGTAAAAATTTGACTAAGAAGAAAACAATGATCCATAAAATGTAAAGATCGACAATAATTTTCCAAATCGGTATACCGAATAACATACCATCAACGCTCCTTTTTTAACTATTCTTATTATATCATATAACATGATATAGAAAAATCAAATAATCGTTGTATTTTAATGATAGAAAAAGGTAATTTGTCATAGAATTCATTGTATTTTTAGTGCGAACAAACTATAATGAAAGTGCTCATGAATGTGAGTGACACTATGAACGGAGGGTGCATCATGTACATATCAAAATTAAGACTTAGAAAGATGTTGCCATAGACCAACTTATCATAAAACCATTTATGACAAGCTTTGATCCATGGCAACCCAAGTAAAAACCAAGACAAACAAGCTATAATGAAAAGAGGTACTTATGGATCAAGCAATACTTGTCGGATTAGCATATCGGACAACTTATGAAGAAACACTTGAATCACTGATTGAACTAGAGCATTTAGCTTTAGCATTAGATATAGAGACGAAAGAAAAAGTGATTCAACAAGCAAAAAGCATTTCTCCAAAATACTATATTGGTAGTGGAAAGATGCTAGAAATTAAACAAATGATTGAGGTTTTAGATGCAGATCTTGTCATCTTTGATGATACACTATCACCTGCACAACTTAAAAACCTAGAAAAAGATTTAGATGTTCAAGTGATTGACCGAAGCTTTTTAATTTTATCTATCTTTGCACTTCGTGCGAAAACCAAAGAAGCTGTTTTAGAAGTATCACTTGCACAAAAGATGTATTTATTACCAAGACTTATTGGTATGAGAAGTTCATTATCACGTCAAGGTGGTGGTTCATATAACGCCAAAGGTCCTGGTGAAACAAAGCTTGAATTAGACAGAAGAAAATTAGAGATGGAAATTTCTAATATTCGAAGAGAGCTTGAAAAAGTTAAAGCAGAAAAACAGATATCTCGTCAAAAAAGATTAAAAAACCACATACCTGTGGTCGCTCTTGTTGGATATACCAATGCTGGTAAATCTTCTTTAATGAATAGTCTATCTGAAAGACTCAATCACGACAGTGAGCCCGTCTTAGAAAAAGATATGCTTTTCGCAACACTAGATACAAAAGCGAAAAGATTACAAAAGGAAAACCATCCACCATTCATCTTGATTGATACAGTAGGTTTTGTCAACAAACTACCTCATGAACTGATTCGTTCATTCGAATCCACATTAAGTGATGTCGTTCAAGCTGATTTACTCATTCATGTTGCTGATGGCTGTTATTTTAACCCTATGCATATTGAAACAACCAAACGTGTATTATCTGAAATAGGAGCTAGCAATATCGAAAGACTCCTTGTTTTAACAAAAAAGGAAATTGCTCATAGCTATCCTAATTTACAAGAAGATTATATATTTGTCTCTAATCGCACGAAAGAAAATATCGACGACTTAATCAACACAATTTATGGACATCTTTATAAAACATCAAGAATTCACACATTAAAGATTCCCTTTGATCAAGGTCAAATTTATCACAAGCTTAAAGAAGAGAACACAATCTTAGAGACGAAGTTTATGGATGATGGCACCTATGTTAAAGTCATATTAACACCTGATGAACGCATTTTGTTAGAACCTTTTATTATTCAAAAATCCGCTTAATGAGCGGATTTTTCTTTGATAAATGATAAAATGCTTTTCGTCATAGGTGATGGATCTATAACTAGCTTAAATCGATCAGAATCAATAAATTCTAACGATGGATGTGGCATCAGTTCAGCCAAGGTCTCAATCAAATCAGTGCCGCCAAATGGATCATCATCGTGGGCATAAAAAAGTAATGTTTTATGATCTAATGGATTAAAATCATCTGGGCTTAATGTGTGATTGACTAGTAAATCTTGAATCAAAGCCATTTGTGTTTTTTCATCATGTTCATCATATCTTGATATTAAAAGTTCAAATAACTCTATATCAATCGGATCATCAATCATCGTTTCGATTTGTCCTAATAATGCATCTTTGATGACATGAAGCGGCATGATATCTCTTAATGCTTTAAGCTCATCTATGGCATGAAGTACGTCCTTTATGAGTGATGCTGCATGCTCTGACATGTTAGTTGTTTTTGTAAGTGTATTATATAATATTAAACCTTTAACTGATGATGGATACGTTTTTGAAAATACTTGAGCGATACCTCCACCATGAGATGCTCCCATCAAAAAAATCTCCTTTAGATCTAATGATGAGATAAGCTCTTTGATGCTTTCTACCATCTCTTTGATCGTTAATGTATCTTTAGGGTAAATGATTGTTAACACCTTAGCTTCCTCTTCTAAATCTAAGATCAATCTAAAATAGGCTTCCGAAGGAAACATACTGCCACCTAAAAGAAGTAGGATTGTTTCATCACCTTGACCTTGATAACGATAAGATAGTGTTCTTAATTTTTTTATGGGATGTGTTTTGATAAATCGATGATAATCATCATAAAGTGACATGTGATTCCTCCTTAGAGATATCCTTTAAGACGCAGAGTTCCCTTTGAATCCAGGGCACATCAGAAAACATTTTTAAAGCTTTTTCGTTTTGAAGAATGGCTTCTTCAAGTGTTTTTTCACATAAATGATAGCCAAGTTTTTCCTCATAAGGATCTAGCTTGGATGAGGATCTTGTTTCTAAGACGGAAACGATATAATAATATGAAGTCATATGAAAATATTCATCTTGGTTATATATGGATGCTCGTTTTTCTAGTACATAGCCATAAGGTTTAATCGAATCAACAATGATCGTTAAACCTGTTTCCTCTAACACTTCTCTTTTCAAAGCAGTGATGTGATCTTCATTTTTTTCAATACCACCACCAGGAAATTTGAGTTCATGATAGGTATCACTTTCAATAAGTAAAAGATGATTCCCATATTTGATGATGGCTCTTACAGCTTCTCTTCTAAATGCTTTTTGATCTGAATGATAGTCTTTTTGATCGAATGTTTGTATGTGTCTCATAAAAGTGCCTCTCTAACCCTCTTATTTTACCAAAAAAAAGGATATATCGCTATATCCTATTTTTGTTCGCTCTTTTGTGCTCTAGCTGCCTTCATCGCTTCATATTTCGCTTTTTGCTTAATTTGATGCTTTCTATAAAATTTTAATCCGAAATAACCTGCTGGCACAAAAACAATCGCGAAAGGAATGATTGTTGCTATGACAATAAAGAGTCCATCTAAAAAGGATAATAAACCTTTAAAACCATTAACAAATGCATTACCTAAACGATTAAAGAAAGGTGATCTAGTTATGATAGACGATCCATAGAGTCTTATCTCAACAGTACTATACTCAATTAAACTATCGAAAACATTCAGCTCACCTTGAAGCTTACTTAATTCGGCCTCAACATCTGATAACTGTTTATTAATGACAATCGAATCTGAGAAGCTTGCTGATTCATAAAGTGCTTGAAGTCTTTCTTGTTGCAAGGTTAAAGAAAGTATTTTGGCTGTTTTGTCTTGATAGGATAGAGAAATATCTTCACCTGATTTTGTATAACTTCTTTGTTGAAAGGCTTCATTTAAATCACTTACGAAAGTATCTAATCTTTCTGTTTTAATGCGCACTTTAAAATATGCGTTTGATTCTGAAATGCTTTCTGAATCAAACCACTCATCACTTAAGACAAAGCTTTTAAGTTCATTAACTGCTTCTTCGATATCCGATACATCATAAGATGCATTCACTTTATACATGATTTTTCTTTCTGGAGTTCCTTCTAATAGAACATTTGAATCCGATACTGGATTTTCATCAATTACTTGATCTTCATTACTGCTACACGCTGTAAACATAAAAATAGCAACAAATAAAAAGAGAAATAAAAAAACTTTTTTATGCATATGACCCCACCTCAGTTAGTTATATTACTTATATTATACCTTAGGATTTAATGATATATACAAAGAAAAAAGAGCACATTTTATGCTCTTTCGTTAAAGAAAGCTTCACAATGTTCAATAAATTCTTTTTTTGTTCTAGTTTGAGATAATTTTTTTCTTAAATCTGAAGCATGCTCAATCCCTTTTAAATACCATGGTCCATGACTGCGCATTTCAAGAATCGCTGTATGTTCACCTTTAAGACTTGCTAAGGATTCAAGATGATCAATCATCATCTCCTTAATTTCTAAAAGACTAGGTCTATCTGGTGTCGTACCATCTTTTAAATATTGATTGATTTCTCTAAAAACCCAAGGATTTCCAAGTGCTGCACGCCCAATCATGACAGCATCACACCCTGTATAATCAAGCATATGTTTTGCTGATGGTCCGTCAACAACATCCCCGTTTCCAATCACGGGAATATTTACCGCCTCTTTCACTGCTTTAATGACATCTAAATCTGCTTTACCGCTATAGCCTTGAGCTCTAGTTCTTGCATGAACTGTAATGGCACTTGCTCCAGCAGCTTCAATTTTTTTTGCAACTTCAACAGCATTCACACTATGATTGTCCCACCCACTTCTAATTTTAACAGTCACTGGTTTAGATACTTTTTTTGCAATCTCTGACACAATTTCATAAATCTTATTTGGATCTTTCATTAAGGATGCTCCGGCTTGCGCCTTAATCGCGACTTTAGGCACAGGGCATCCCATATTAATATCGATGATATCGCAATTACTATGACGATCAATATATAAAGCAGCGTCTACCATTGTTTTTAAATCTGAGCCGAAAATTTGTTGAGCCATAGGCTTTTCAACATCAGTCATATATAATAATTGAATTGTTTTTTCATTTTTAAAAATAAGTCCTTTATCTGAAACCATTTCTGCAAAAACTAAACCAGAGCCATAATTTCTAGCTAAAGTACGAAAAGGACTATTTGAAACACCTGCCATAGGTGCGAGCACTAATTGATTATCAATTTCTAAATCTTTTATTTTAAAAGCCATTTTATCACCTGATTCATTGTATCATAGGTCATGCTATCTTTCAATTATGCTACAATATGAGTTGAGGTGGCAACATGAAAAAAGACTATGCATTAATTAGCTATGCCTATGACAAAAACGTAAGAATCTATGTCGCAAGATCAACTCATCTCGTAGAAGAGATGAGAAAGATCCATGAAACATGGCCAACTGCATCTGCTGCATTTGGTAGATTTTTAACTGTATCTACTTTAATGGGAATGATGTATAAAGGTGATGAACGTTTAACCTTAAGAATCAAAGGCGATGGTCCTATTGGTACGATGCTTGTTGAAGCGAATGCACATGGTGAAGTACGTGGTGAAATATTAAACCCACATGTATATTTAGTTTATGAAGATGGTCCTAAAAAAGGGAAACTTAATGTAGGAAAAGCAGTAGGTCAAGGCTTTTTACATGTGACTAAAGATTTAGGTATGAAGGATTACTTCACATCATCATCAGAACTTCAAACAGGTGAAATTGGTGATGATTTTACGTATTATTTTGTCTTGTCTGAACAGGTGCCATCGTCAGTCGGTGTTGGTGTTTTAGTGAATCCCGATCAAACCATATTAGCAAGCGGTGGATATATTTTACAGCTTATGCCAAATACACCTGAAGATGTCATTGCCAAAATTGAAGACATCATTAAAACAATCCCACCGATGTCTACACTTATCCACGAAGGAAAGACGCCACATGATATCTTGCATATGTTAGCCAGTGGTACAGAACAAATTTTAAAGGAACAACCTATCAGTTATACATGCCATTGTTCAAAAGAAGGCTTTGCAAGATCTTTATCTGCTTTAGATGAGAACACACTTCATGAGCTTATTCATGAGGATGGACAAGCAGAAATTGAATGTCATTTCTGCAAGAAAAAGTATATCTTTTCAAAAGATGAACTTAAAGAAATCCAATTAAAAAGAAAGACAGCTACCTAAGTTAGGCAGCTGTTTTTTTGATTGAAAAGTTCCAAAACAAACTTGATTCATATTTCGGCATCCAGAGATAATACATACCTGGTTCGAGTATGATATTTAGCTCGCCTCCATAAGCTCTTATAATGAGTTCATTATCTTGATTAAACAAATAGTACGTCTGATTACTTGTAATACGGTAATTATGTGTTGTTAATACTTCAAACGCTATGATTTCTTGATCATAGGTATAGTCTTGTTTAAGCTCGTGACTACCTGTAACAAAGCGTGGTATAGAACTACCTTCTTGATTATCATCTATTATGTCCGAATCAATGATTGCAAGTTTTACATGCGCAGTCCGTTTTAAATCAGCCCAATCATTATAATGTTCGATATAGTAAGTACCTGCATCTAAAAAGAGGTAACGTTCTCTGGTACGATCTGCATCTTTATGATAGAATGTGAGTCTTTCGCCCGCTTCATTAAATAAAGCGACCGATGCAGTATTACCAATAAAAAGTATCGAGTCTTCTACTAAAGTAAACCACCCTTGTATCACATGTCCCATATCATAATGCGTGAAATACGTCACAGGAAAATTGGGATCACTTGGTAGCATATCTACTTTGCTTAACGCTAGGTCTATAACTTCCAATGCCTGATAAGTTTGAAGACTTCTCTTGATTCTTGTCATCGATGCACTTAAAGCAGTGACTTCTACCACATAGTTTCCTGCATCTAAAATAATGTTACTATTTGATCCATAAAGAGTGTTTTGATGTACGGGATGACCCTCTAAATCATAAATCTTTAACTGAACAAAACTGGATAATAATCCAACCTTATCATACTCAAATGTTACAATCGATTTTTCCAATAATTCAAGTGTCATATACGCTGGTTCTAAGTATGTAGAACTGACAATATAATCTCCTTGATAATCATCTAATATCTCTTGATAAGGCTCTTTTCTATGTGCCTCTATATCCATATATTCCACATCTATATGAAACGTACCTGCTTGATTTGCTCTAAAATATAATGTGGATATACCTTCTTTTAAAGCGATCAAATATGTTTGATCTTTTTGCCACCAATTTCTTATGATTTGAGTGGTCTCTTTTCTATAAATAAATTCTAATTCAGTGTCTGTGTTTAAGTAATGTACTTTTATAATCACAGGTTCATCAGAATCAATCACAAATGCTTTAGCATCATGCTCATCTTCTAAAATGATTTCATGGATACCCTCTGTTAAGTTTATAGGTGCTTCTTCATACACACTTGAGTTGTGTATCATCTTTTCAAACCTAAATTGATAACCATCGTTTGTATATGAATTATTAGATGATATCTTAACATAATAATAGCCATCTTCCGGTATATAAAAAGCGTGTCCATCAGGATTGATTAATCCATCTAATTCGTGTGTGACAGGTTCATTATATGTGTTATAAATATTTGCTCTTACCTCATTATGTTCAACGTCTAAGATATAATGTCCCTTTTCAAAATATGTTAAATAAAAGTCTGGTCTTGGTCCAAGAGGTTGCATAATAACATCATTTATTAAATCTGTTTCTTCAGTGACTTCAATCATTTCATTAGGCATATAGATATAATAAAGCGATGTGTCCGTTAAGTCTTTTTGCTCAATATCTTTAAATGTGAATTTTTCATATGTTTGATTCGATACATAATTGATACCTTCTTTATTGACATCAACTGTATAGCGTGAAGAAATCTCTAGCCCATCATCTAAAAAAAGATAGTCTATCGTAAGTATAGTGCTTGCAAATGCTTGCTCTGTTGCGCCTAAAGATTCATAAATTGCTTGAAGGTTTTGATATTCAGGTAACCGCATAAAATCTTTAATATAGCCTTCAATTTTAAAGCCATGTGCTGTTTCACTAAATTTTATCTTCTGATAGCTATACATATAAGGTGCATAATCACCAAATTGAATGAGTAGTTTCCCATCATAATATGCGTGAATATCTCCATTTTCTAAGACAAAGGCATCAATGTAATATTTACCATTGTTATAATCATTAAGTGGATAACCAAATAATCTTACATCAATCATTTTAAAGATGGTTGTTTGACCATCAACACTAATTTCAAGATATGAATCAGTGGCTGACATTTTAATACTATTTGTAATAGTTTCGGAAAAATTGCCCTGTAAGGTTGAAACATTGGTATTCGCTATGACATCAATAGATACATCAGAATCTGCAAAATCATTTAATTGATTGAGTTTTTCATACCATAGATCCATAATACGTTTATTTTGAGTAGGGTCTTCAATAAAGATAATTTTTTGATCTATATGAGGGGTATCATACGTTTTTTCTGTGACAACTATATGACTCGATCCCTCGTATGTACCACGAGCATCATTAATTTGAATGTATATGATTTTGGGATTCATGCCGATTTCAATTTCTGGCATGGGTACTTTGTTTTGATAATATCTTCCAATTAATGTATCTGTCATTTGATAGGTCATGACTTTTTTGACAAATTGATCTGTATATTCTAGATACAATGTGAGCGTAAACTCAACATCAATTTGACTTGATTGATATAAATCGCTTACTTTAAAGTCTACCTCATAAAAAGATTCAAGTGGTTTAAATGTGATTTGAACATTAAAAAAAGATTCAAATGTTTTTCCAGTCACTTGAAATGTTTCTATATTAGGTTCTGATGGTGTTATAGGTATATCTGTTTCAATAGGTGTTTGATTTGTTGGTATTTCCTCACATGCTATAAGCGAAAAAAGCATGAAAGAAATAAAAATAAAGTAGGTAATTTTTCTAAACATATTAGCCCCCAAAATGTGATGTATGGTTATTTTCATTATATCATCAAAAAAAGCACTTTCGTGCTTCTTTTTTTATCTAATCGTTTCAGAAAACTCCTTCTTCAAAGAATTAAGTGGAAGATGAATGAAACGATCAAAGGTTATGTCTATAGACTGAAACCTACACAAAAACAAA
>CAZZMZ010000024.1:0-19362 GCA_964655445.1 uncultured Mariniplasma sp.
ACCCAAGAAGCCCCCACTTCAAATGATATGCATTAAGTGGTGGGAGTAGTTCACAGGAGACTTGAAAAGCCTTTCAGAATTGTTTGACCTAATCTATATAAGATATTTGGTTTTTTCATTTCATCGATCAGATGAGATGATTTAATCGTCTCTTCAAAAAAGTGATGCATAGATTTGATCGATGAAGTGCCATCTAAATAAAGTGAATTTTCAAAGTGTAAATAAAGACTTCTAAAATCTAAATTGGCGGTGCCGATCATCGCCTTTTTTTGATCAATGATCATCATTTTTGAATGAATAAAACCTGGTGTGTAGTGATAAACTTCTATCCCTGCTTCAAGTAAATCAGGCACATAAGATTCTGTCACCATGTAAATGATTTTTTTGTCTGGGACATAAGGAATAATAATTCTCACTTTTACCCCGGATTTTGAAGCTAATTTTAATACAGTTGATAACTCATGGTCGATAATCAGATAAGGTGTTGTGATATCAATCGATGTTTCTGCCTGCATAATTAAAGAGACATACATATTTTTAGTGGTTAACTCTTTATCAAGCGGTGTATCACTAAAGGGTATGACATACCCATCTGTTGGTCTTTCATATGTGACTAAATATCTTTCATATGGTATATCCTTGTGCTTTGTAAATCGATAATTTTCTAAGAATGTTAAAACAAAACTATAAACCGCACGACCTTCAATTTTAATGCCAGCATCTAACCAATGACCAAATGGACTTATTTTGTTAATATATTCATCACCTATATTAGAACCACCTGTATAAGCGATTTTTCCATCGATAACGACGATTTTTCTATGATCACGATAGTTCATAGCGAAATTTAAATGCATGCGCATTGGATTAAACTGAAGTGCTTCGATACCATATTTTTTAAGTGTTTTTGGATAATGATAAGGTAATGATGAAGAACCAAAGTCATCATAGATGATTTTGATATCTATACCTTCTTTTGCTTTCTTTTTTAAGATTTCTAATAGCTCATCCCACATATAGCCTTTATTGATTATAAAGAATTCCAAAAAGATATAGGATTTTGCTTGAACTAAATCTCTTTTTAAATGCTCAAAGAGTGCTTCACCAGATCCTAAAAATGTCGTTTCAGTATGTGTATAAGAAGGAAAATTAAAGGATTCTAGATACCTAGCATCTTTTGATTTTAAAGGGCTATCAAACTCATGGACATAATCATAACGATTTAAATCGATGTTTAAATGCTCATGAATGACTTTTTTACTAAAGTTTCTACGTCTATAAAAAAGATAGAAAAAACCACCAAATAAAGGGAAAATCAGTATAGGTATAATCCATGTGAGCTTATACATTGGGTTTTCTTCTTTAGCGATTAAGTAAAATACGATAATCACAGAAGCTACATGCAAGATATTATTCCAATACCAATATTGAGAGACATATCTTACTAAAACAAAGACTAAAGATAACTGCAAGAGTAAAAGCAGTAAAATAAGTGATGTTCTAGATAATATGAGTCTCAGTAATCTTTTCATGTGAGCTCCTTTAAAAATATAAATGTTTTATTATTTGATAAAGAGGGATCAAAATGGTAGCCATCCATTTCAATCGTTTTAAGTTGATTGATATCTCTAATACGATGATTTAAAATATGTCTAGCCATCATACCACGTGCCAATTTGGTGTGCATGGATATCGATTTAATGATACCCTTTGATTTTTGTCTAAAATCAATCGTGATCATGTTTAAATCTTGATTTAAGATGCTGCTATATTCTAAAGATGCTAAATTGATGATGGTATCATTTAATGAAGATAGATAAAGATGGATAGGATTTTTCCAATAATGGTATAAATTTCCAACGACTTTTTCTTGCATGTCAAGACGATATGGAGAGATACCTTGATGAGGGCTAATTAAGCCATATAGTGCATCAATGACTAAGAGCTTATCTTCTGCATAGATTTTTGTTTCTTGATCTAAGGATTGATAATCCAAGCCTTTAAATGCTTGTCCGTCGAATAAGGAGAGTGCTTCATATGATAGATTGCCAAAGTCTTGATAAAAGTGGAAGACTGTTTCTGCAATATTTCTTGATACCTTCATATGATTTTCGATTTTTTTGATAGATAGTTGCTTTAGTTTACGTAGTAAATAATTCGTTTCTACTTCAAACTTAAACTGTAAAGATTGCTTTTTTGGATGTTTACTAAATGTCTTTGCTGGTGATAATAAAATGAGCATGTCGTTACCTCACATTTCAAACTATATTATAACAAATTTACCTAAAAAATGTTAAAATATAAAGGTAGTCAAGGAGGATGTAACATTGAACGATCGAAAATTGTCATTACTTATGGATTTTTACGAATTAACGATGGCCAATGGTTATTATAGAGATAACAAACACAATCAAATTGCAGTGTTTGATGTTTTCTTTAGATCGATTCCTGATCAAGGTGGTTATGCCATCTTTGCTGGACTTGAACAAGTCATTGAATATATTGAAAATTTAACATTTGATGAAGAAGAACTTGCATACTTAAAATCAAAACACGTTTTTTCAGATGATTTTTTAAATTATTTAAAACACTTTAAGTTTTCATCTGATGTATACGCCATGAAGGAAGGCACTCCGATTTTTCCACATGAACCGATTATGGTGATTCATGGACCAATTATTGAATGCCAGCTCATTGAAACGATGATTTTACTTACAATCAACCATCAATCACTAATTGCTACAAAAGCTGCTCGTATTGTTTATGCAGCCAAAGGTAGAGCGGTATTAGAATTTGGTGCAAGACGTGCTCATGGGTATGACGCATCGATTTATGGTGCAAGAGCTGCTTATATTAGTGGTGCGATAGGATCATCAAATACCTATGTCGACTTTAAATATCAAATTCCTGCTTTAGGTACTATGGCACATAGCTATATTCAAAGCTATGAGACAGAATATGATGCCTTTTTAGCTTATGCAAAAACATATCCAGATAACACAGTCTTATTAGTGGATACTTATAATACATTAAAACAAGGTTTACCAAACGCTATTAAAATTCACAATGAAATTTTAAAGCCGCAAGGTAAATATTTAAAAGGTATTCGTTTAGACAGTGGTGATTTAACCTATTTAACAAAAGAAGCTAGACGAATGCTTGATCAAGCTGGTTTAAAAGAGACAAAAATTACTGTGTCTAATTCACTTGATGAATATTTGATTAAAGAGCTCATTCACCAAGGCGCTGAGGTTGATGCATTTGGTGTTGGTGAAAGACTTGTAACAGCACGCAGTGAAGCAGTTTTTGGTGGTGTCTTTAAGCTTTCAGCCATTGAAGTAAATGGTAAGCTTATTGATAAGATTAAAATATCAGATAACGTTCAAAAAACAACCATTCCAGGCTTTAAGCAAGTGTACCGCTTTTATGATCAATTAGGTATGGCTGAAGCAGATGTCATTACGCTTTTTGATGAAGAAATTGATCAAACAAAGCCTTATTTACTCTTTGATCCTAATTTTCCATGGAAGAAAAAACTCATTGAAAATTATAAAGCAGTGCCTATGCTTGTTAAAATCTTTGATAAAGGCAAACTCATTTATGAATTACCATCCTTAAAGGAAATTAGAGCTTATGCTAAAGCTGAGCATGAAAAATTATGGCCAGAAGTTCTAAGACTTGAAAAACCACATGAGTATTATGTGGACTTATCTCAAAAGCTTTGGGATATTAAACAATCACTGATTCAAAAATATAGACAATAGAAGGTTTTATACTTGGCACGCACATTAAAAAAACAAAATATCGATCGCATTTTACATAGCCCATCGATTTTAAAAGGTATTGTGATTATGGCAATACCCGTTTTTTTGAACAATTTATTAAAATCATTACATGACATGGTTGATGCGATATTTATTGCACGTATGCCAGCATCAAGTCAATCATCTTTAGATGCAGCACTCACAGCACTTAATATCCACTGGCCAATCTATAATTTTTTCTTAGCATTAGGTGTTGGTCTTGGGATTGCTACGGTTGCGATTGTAAGCCAGTATGTCGGTGCAGGTAGAAGAGATTTAGCCCAAAGCTATGCAAGTAAATTATTAAGTGTTGCACTTGTTGTGGGTTTTGTTTTAACACTCATTTTCTTGCTTACATCAGATCTTATTTGGGGCTTTAATCTCTTTGCTTATATGATGGGTGCAAGAGGCGAAGCGCTTAATTTTGCAGGGACTTATTTTAGAATAAGAAGCTATGAAATGACTTTAGTCTTTCTCTTTATTGTCTATCAATCCATTAGACAAGCAACAGGAGAAACACTTTATCCAGTCATATTAAATGTTGGTGGGATTTTAGTTAATATAATCCTCACTTGGTTATTTGTTTCAAAGCTTAATTTAGGGATTGCCGGTGCTGGTTATGCAACACTCATTGCACATGCAGTCGTGATACCATTTATTATCGTTGATTTATTTAAGTCACGTGAGCATATTAGAATTAGAACCAAAGAAATGCCTGTTGACCTCATCACGATTAAAGATATGGCGCGCTTTGCTGTGCCAGCAGCTAGCGGACAAGCAGTAAGTTCTTTAGGATTTGTGCTTATTCAAAGTATGGTTTTAAGCTATGGTACAGATGTTTCTGCAGGCTTTTCAGTTGGTAATAGAATCTCATCACTTTTACTAAATCCTGTTGTTGCAATCTCATCAATTTTGGCTGCTTATATCGGGTTAAATATAGGACATCATCAACCGAAAAGAGCAGAAGCTTCCTATAAAGTAGGTAGGAATTTATCCTTTATCTTAATGACGATAGGTGTCCTCATTGTCATTCCCTTAAGATTCCCTATTATCGCATTTATTCTAGGTACTGATGCTTCAGAGTCTTATCGCATTAGTGCTGAATATACATTTTGGTTATTACTCACACAGCCTTTCATGGCATTATTTCAAGCTTATATCGGTTTATTTAATGGTGCTGGTAAGAGTGATTATACGTTAAAGATTGCATCACTTAGACTTTGGGGTATGCGTATCCCTCTCATATTACTCTTTAAATATGTACTCTTTGAATCAACAGATTATAGTGGTATGTGGTATGCCATGATTATCAGTAACTTTATCATTTTATTTTATGGACATTATTTAAAACAAAGTATTAAATACGAAGTGCAGGTGAGATTATGAATTTACATATTGTCTTATATGAACCAGAAATACCTCAAAATACAGGAAACATCATGCGTACATGTGTCGCAATCGGTGCGAAACTTCATTTAATTGAACCACTTGGGTTTAAGATCGATGAATCAAGGTTAAGAAGAAGTGCACTTGATTATTATGAGCATTTAGATTATACACTTTATAAGAATTTTGATGATTTTGAAGCTAAAAATCCAGGTAGTTATCTCTTTTTAACGCGCTATGGTAAAAAGAATTACGCTGATATCAATTATCCATCACTTAAAGAACCCTTGTATTTGATTTTTGGTAAAGAATCAACAGGTGTTGATAGAAGTTTACTCGCGAAACATTTAGATTTGTGCTACAGGATTCCCACGACAGATAAGGTTAGAAGCTTGAATCTATCTAATGCTGTTTCAATTGTCGCTTATGAAGTGCTACGTCAGTTTGATTACGAAGGCTTAATTGAAACAGAACCTGAAACATTAAAAGGAAAGGATTTCTTAGATCAGTTTAAGAAATAAAGGACATCATGAAAAAAGATCACATACAAACCGTTGGAGAAGAAATCGCAAACGCCATCAGCCATGGATTAATGGCTATTTTTGGGATTGTTGCACTTATTTTATTATTAATTAAAGCAGATCAACCGATTGAATATACTGCAGCCATTATTTTTGGCTTTGGGATTATCAATTTATATACGATGAGTACCATTTATCATGCGCTTTTTCATCCCAAGGCGAAGCATATTTTCCAAAGATTTGATCACTTATCGATTTATATTTTAATTGGGGGCACATTTGCACCTGCATTACTTTTATTACCTGAGCTACAAAATCCTATTTTTGGGATTGATGGCTTAGGTCTTGGACCTTTATTATTTATGATTCAATGGATTTTAATTGGTATTGGTGTCATTTTTAAATCGATATGGATTAAACGTTTTGCAAAACTTCACTTATTTATCTATTTAGCGATGGGATGGAGTGCTCTTATCTTTGTCAGACAATTATTTGCATATGAACAAGGCGCCTTTTGGTTTGTTTTACTAGGCGGTGTTGCATATACGATAGGTGTTATCTTCTATGTCTTTCCAAAAATTAAGTTTTTCCACTTTATTTGGCATATTTTTACGGGCTTAGGTACCATTTTACAGTTTATTGCCATCTATGGTTATCTTTATTAACATGAATATTTATTCACATACTTGAAATTGATTGTAAAATCATGTAAGATGGATGTGTAGATAATACTCGAAGGAGAAAAAGTATGAAAATTTTAGCAGTAAATGCAGGGAGCTCAAGTTTAAAATTCCAACTTCTTGTCATGCCTGAAGAAAAAGAAATCGTTTCTGGTCAAGTGGAACGTATTGGATGGGATGATGCTATCATCACATTCAAGCTTAACGGTGAAAAGATTAAAGAAACTTTTCAAATCTTAAATCACAAATATGCCGTTGAACTTGTGATTCAAGGGTTACTTAAACACAAAGCGATTGAATCATTAGAAGAAATCAAAGGTGTTGGACATCGTGTAGTTCAAGGGGGAGAAATCTTTAAAACATCTGTGATTATCACTGATGAAGTTGTTGAACAAATCAGAAGTCTAAATGATTTAGCACCACTTCATAATCCAGCAAATATTACAGGGATTGAAGCATTTAGAAAGGCTTTACCTAATATTCCTCAAGTGGCTGTTTTTGATACGACATTCCATCAAACCATGACAGAAGATGCGTATCTTTACGCTGCACCTTATGAGTGGTATGAAAAATATCATGTTAGAAAATATGGATTCCATGGAACCTCACATCAATTTGTCTCTGAAAGATGTGCAGAAATCTTAGGCAAGAAAGAACATAAAATCATTGTTGCTCACTTAGGTAATGGCGCATCCATTTGTGCGGTTAAAAATGGTAAATCAGTTGATACATCCATGGGGTTAACCCCACTTGAAGGTATTCCTATGGGCACACGTTCAGGAAATATCGATCCAGCGGTTTTAATGCTTATCGCTGGTAAGGAAGATAAAACGATTGGTGAAGTCATTGATGACTTAAATAAAAAATCAGGTTATCTTGGAGTTTCTGGTTTCTCAAATGACTCAAGAGATATTATTGATGGTATGAATCGTGGCGATTATCGCGCAACCTTAGCACATAAGATCCAAGTGAAACGTATTTTAGATTATATTGGCTCCTATTATGTTTATATGGGTGGACTGGATGCCATTTGCTTTACAGCAGGTATTGGTGAAAATGCACCTGAAATCAGACGTGATGTCATTAAAGGTATGGAAGTATTAGGTGTTAAATTAGATGAAGTAGAAAATGAAAAACGCGGTGAGCGTATGATTTCTACGAAAGATTCTAAGGTTAAAGCATTTATCATTCCAACCAATGAAGAAGTCATGTTAGCAAGAGAAACTGTAAGACTTTCTAAGTAATTAAATTATAAAATGAGAGCGACGTTCTAAGGAACATCGCTCTTATGTTTATACTGAAACTTGTTTTTTATAATCCTTTGGTGTGATACCCACCTTTTTCTTAAAAGCAGTAGAAAAGTGTGCAGAGGAAGAAAAACATAACATATCCGAGATATCGATTAAGGAAAGCTCATGTTGTTCAATGAGCTTTTTCGCTTCTAAGATCTTATAATCCATCATCACTTCTTGAATTGTTTTACCTGTAGCTTTTTTAAAAGTTCTTGATAAGTGTTCTTTTGTTACATATAAACTGTCAGCAATATCCGATAAAAGGAAAGGTTCTTTTAAATTTCTATAAATATATAAATAGGTTTGTCTAACAAGCTCTGGATAGTCCTTTGTTTGATATTCTTTAACTGCATTTGCAAAGGACATTAAGATATAAAAAGACATTTTATCTTGATCACTATGCGTTTTCATTTGCTCAATCTCAATACCAATTTTAGTGGATAACTCATGTGCATGGTACATATCAAGACCACCACGTATCGCAGCTCTTGTTGAAATTGAGTTAAGGATAATCATCTTGTTTTTTGTATTTCTTAAAGTGTCCTTTGGTAGTCTATCTGGTAAATAGAATGAAGAAAGTGAATTTAAGGCATCCTTCACACCATCTTGGTCTCCTTTTTCTATAGCGAGCATGAGTTTATCCTCAAAAGCGTAATTATGTTTAATGAAAAGACGGATTTCATTTAAGTTTTCTTTAGGTAGTTCTCTTTCTTTTTGAAGTTTAACACTTCGAAGCATGTTAATTTTCGTATCTAGGTTATAAGGTTCATAGGATTTTAAGAGCTGATAGATAAACTTTATATCATTTGGAAGTAGTACCTTTAATTCCTCATAAAATTGATTTAAAGCACTCATACGATGGGCATCAATCTTAAGCTTTAATTTCATTTGATTAAGTGTATTTATTTGAAAATCATTATCTAAAAAAGGACCGATAATCATCCTTAAATTATCATGTCTAAGAGACGCAAACACACATTCTGATTCTATGAACTTTTGAAGTGTGATGGATGCATTTTCCTTTTTTGTCTTTTCTTCAAATGTATTTAATAAATCCTTCATATAAAAATCTAGTTCAACCAAATGGATTGGCATCATATATTCTGTGATTAAAGTATCATCTTCAAAAATTAAAACATGTGTATGCAAGTTTTGAAAGATATGAAAACCTAATTGATCATATGTACTCATCGATATCACCCAATACTATTCTATGTTAACTTTGAATAAATATCAATAAAATATAAAAAAACATCAAATATGTAAATGAAAACCTTTACAAAATTAGTTATGATAGTAGCATAGGAGGGTTTCTTATGACCAAATTATTAATGAATGAAAAATGGCTATTTAAAAAGGATGAGGTCCATTTAAAGGATTTAAATGACGCATCCTTTGAATCAATTGATCTACCACATACTTGGAATAACATCGATGGCCAAGATGGCGGTAATGACTATTTAAGACTCACTTCAACTTATGTTAAACACTTTGACTATAATAAAACTAAAAATCGTGCTTGGCTTGAATTTGAAGGTGTGAACTCTCTCTCACATGTCTATTTAAATGGTGTTTTTTTAGGCACACATAAAGGTGGTTATTCAACATTTAGATATGATGTGACAGAAACAATTAAGAAAAAAGATAATGTGTTAGTAGTTTATGCAGATAATAAGCATTACGAAGATGTTTATCCACTTGCTGCTGACTTTACATTTTATGGTGGGATCTACCGTGATGTCTATTTGATTGAAACAGATGATCTTTTATTTGATTTATCCTATCATGGTGGCAAAGGTGTTTATGTTTCACAAGTCTTTGTTTCAAGAGAGAAAGCAGAGCTAGAGATAAAAACGTATGTTAAAAACTATGCGCATCAAGAAAGTGTACAAGTGTTTGTAGAAATGCTTGATCAAGATGGCATTTTAGTCGCCAAAACTCAAAAAAAGCTTGATGTTAAAGATTTAAATGAAGTGTCACTTACTTTAAATCTAATCAAACCTCATTTATGGCAAGGCACTTTAGATCCATATCTATATGACTTAAAAGTCTTACTTGTTAAAGATAACATCGTTATTGACGAAAGAGTGATTAAAACAGGTTTAAGATACTTTTCATTTGACCATGAAGCATTTTATTTAAATGGTATAAAAACAAGATTAAATGGCGTTTCTCGTCATCAGGATAGAGAAAAGTTTGGAAATGCCTTAACCAAAGCACATCATGAAGAAGATATAAGTCTGATTAAAGAGATTGGTGCAAACTCTATTAGACTTGCACACTATCAACAAGCAGATTATTTTTATGATTTATGTGACAAAGAAGGCTTTGTTGTATGGGCTGAAATACCTTATATTTCCATGTCATCTAAAATAGACTTCGAAGGAACTAATGCCCTAAATCAAATGGAAGAGCTTGTGATTCAAAACTATAATCACGCATCGATTATCATGTGGGGTATCTCAAATGAGATAACGATTGCTGGTAAGAAAAATAATGTGGATGAGATTTTAGTTAAATTAAACGCGTTAACGAAAAAGCTTGATCCATATCGAGTGACAACTATGGCACAAGTCTCTATGTTGCCAGTTGATGATTTTCAAGCGACCTTATCAGATGTCCATGGCTATAATCATTACTTTGGGTGGTATTCAGGAAAAGTAGAAGATTTTAAGGGCTGGCTTGCTCATTACCGTGAAAATCAACCAAATCGTCCGCTTTCATTATCAGAATATGGTGTTGAAGGCATTCACACACTCCACTCTGAAACACCTAAAGTGAAGGACTACTCTGAAGAATATCATGCATTATGGCATGAAAAAGCGTATGAGATATTAGAAAATACACCATTTGTGTGGGGGACTTATGTCTGGAATATGTTTGCATTTGCTGCAGACTTTAGAGATGAAGGTGGCTCTAAAGGGATGAACAATAAAGGCTTGGTGACGTTTGATCGAAACATTAAAAAGGATGCTTTCTATTACTATCAAGCAAGATGGACAGAAAAACCAATGCTACATCTCACTCAAAAAAGATTTATAGATAGAGCAAAAGCTGAGATTATTGTTAAAGCTTACTCTAATTTAAATAAAGTTTCATTCTACTTAAATGATGTATTTGTGGAAGAAGTTATTTCATCAAACTCAGTCTTTACGACAAAAATCACTTTAAAAGAAGGTTTGAACAAAGTCACTGTTAAAGCAGAAGATTTGATCGATGAAGCAGTCTTTAACAAAGTAAAAGAAAAGAACTTAAGTTATGAAGTACCTGAAAAAGATAAGAATAAAGGTGTTATGAACTTTGATATGGCAGGTAATTGGTTTGATGATTTATCTGAAGAAGAAAATCCAATCACTGTTGATCCAAATTATTATTCAGTCAAAGACTCACTACACATAATTATGGCAGACGAAAAAGGTAAAGCATTTGTTGAAAAAACATTTAAAGACTTAATTAAACATCCATTCTTTGAGATGTTAGCAGGTATGTCAATAGAACAAATGCGTAACATGAGTAAAGATGGATTCCCATATGGGGCATTCTATAAAATCAATGAAGCTTTACAAAAGATTAAAAAATAACATCACACATGGCAGAAAAGAAGTTAAACTAAAAATAGGGAGAATTTAAAAATGGAAGAAAAGAAAAGTACGGTTGTGTATAACAGTGCAAAGCCCTGGCAAATTGGTTTCTTTGCTTTAAATAATACAGCCACCAATATTTACATGTTTGTCTTTATGTTTATTAGTTATTATGCAACAGGTATTGCTGGTTTATTAGTTGTTGCAGTATCAACGATTTTAACTGCAATGCGTATCTTTGATGGGATCACAGATCCAATCATCGGATACATCATCGATAAGACCAAATCTAAATTTGGTAAGTTTAGACCTTTTATGCTTCTAGGGAACATCATCTTAGCCATATCTGCAGTCATCATTTTCCAAACCACACATTTAATCCCACAAGCATTTAGATTAATCTATTTCATCTTAATTTATGTTATTTACATCATTGGCTATACATTCCAAACAGCAACGACGAAATCAGCTCAAACAGTTTTGACAAATAATCCAAAACAAAGACCACTTTTTACACTCTTTGATGCGATTTATAATAGTGCGCTCTTTATTGGCTTACAATTACTGATATCTGGTGTTTTAGTACCTAGATTTGGCGGATTTACCCAAGGACTATTTAATACCTTACTGATTATAGCGATTCCTATGTCATTTGTATTTACATGCCTCGCAATTTTATCCATTTGGGATAAAGATGTTGAAGCCAATTGGGGTACTGGTGAGGTTAAAAAACTTAAATTTAAAGATTACTGGCCAGTTGTTAAAGGAAATCGTCCTTTACAAATGCTTATTATTGCAGCCTCTACAGATAAGCTAGCTAATTCTACAAAATCGAATGCAGTTACAACTGTTATATTATTCGGTATTTTAATTGCAAATTACGCTTTATCAGGCACGATTGGTCTAATCGCGGTTATTCCAACGATTTTAATTACCATGGTTGGTATTCAATATGCAAGAAGATTAGGTATTAAAAAAGCTTATGTGGTAGCTACATGGATCAGTATTATATTAAGTGTTGGTTTCTTATTTTACATGATGGCAATTGACTTAACAACGATCTCATTAAATCCACTCAATGTTCAAACAGTATTATTTATTCTATTTTGGGTACTATTAGGTGGTGCGGTTGCGATTGGTGGTAATATCGTTATTCCAATGATTGCAGATTGCTCTGATTATGAGACATTCAGATCTGGTCAATATGTGCCAGGTATGATTGGCACAATCTTCTCATTTGTAGATAAACTCATTTCATCACTTGCAACGGTTATTATTGGTGGTATGGTCGCGATTATTGGCTATCAAACAGTTTTACCTCAAGTCGGTGAAGCAGCTACGCCTGAGCTCTTTTGGATTGGTATGACATTCTTTATTTTTATTCCCATTTTAGGATGGGTAGCATCACTTATTTCCATGAAGTTTTATAAGCTTGATGGTGAATGAAGATGATTCAACAATCTTTACACGATAGAAGTCAAGCATAAATATGAGAATCCCATGATGTGGGATTCTTTTTTTGTCTTTTCATAAGATCCTTATCCTTGGTATAATAAATCTAGGTGGTGTTATTATGAATCAACCCATAAACGTTGGGGATTTAATAGAATTAAAGATTAAAAGAATGGGTATTAATGGTGAAGGTATTGGCTATTACCAAAAATTAGCCATTTTTGTGGATTATGCCCTACCAGATGAAGATGTTAAAGTAGAGATTACAAACATTTATGAAAATCGAGCAGAAGGTAAAATCGTTGATGTTATCACACCACATCAAGATAGAGTAGAACCATTCTGTAAGATTTATTATGAGTGTGGTGGTTGCCAGACTCAGCATGTATCTTATGAAAACACGCTTTTAATGAAAAGAGATTTAATCTTACAAGCCTTTGATCGTTATATCAGTCCAAAGGTCAAGCTTTCAACTGTGAAAGAGACGATTGGTGCAGACGATCCAACCTTTTATCGTAATAAAGCATCCTTACCCGTTCAAAAAATTAAAAATAAAAACTATGTAGGCATGTACCGAAAAAATTCTAATCACTTTGTTAAGCTTGAATCCTGTCCGATTCAGCATAAACAGATAAATCATATCCTAAAGACCATTATTGATTTAATGGATGAGATGGGTGTTGATGGGTATAATCAAAAACTAAGACGTGGTTATGTGAGATCTTTAGTTGTTCGAGTAAGCGAGCATTTTAATGAAGCCCAAGTGTCTTTTATCATGCTTAGAAAATCCAATAGATTAGAAGAACTTGTTAAAAAGTTAATCATCAAAGAACCTAATATAGTTTCAGTTTATGAAGTCATGAATGCTGATTTAAAGAAACCGGGCTATTTTACAGAAGATATCAAAAAACTCTATGGTAAAGATACCATCATTGAAAAGCTCCATGGCTTTGACTTTGTCTTAATGCCTGAAGCATTTTTTCAGTTAAATACGAAACAAGCGGATAAGTTTTACTTAGAAATGAAAAGACTCGCTAATTTGAAGCCTCATGAAATCGCGATTGATGCTTATGCAGGCACAGCACCAGTGAGTCATTATATCTATCAAGAAGCAAAACACGTTTACGCAATAGAAATTGATGAAAAGTCCGTAGAAAGTGCTAGAGTATCACTTAAAGAAAATAACATTACAAATGTTACAGTTCTAAAAAATGATTTCAAAAAAGCTTTAGTTAGCTTAAAGGATAAAAAGATTGATGTCATGTTTTTTGATCCACCAAGAACAGGTCTTGGTGAAGATACGATTGATGTTATTTTAAAGTTTATGCCAAAGCGTATTATCTATGGGTCATGTAATCCATCCACTTTAGCGAAAGATTTAAATACATTACTCAAACATTATGATTTGGTTGAAACAGTACCTTTAGATATGTTTCCTTATACATCATTAGTAGAAAGTGTATCATTACTCGAACTAAAAAATTACAAGTAAAGTACGCATTCATCAAAGGTTTTTACTATCAAGGAAATCAATTTTTAAATGATAAAGACCCTTACAGTTTATAACATAATCGAAATTAACGTTGACTTATATACATATTTAGAATATAATCGAAATAGAGGTGATGTGCATGATTCAAAGAACATTCTATTTTGAAAAACTCGATGGATATAAAGACAAACCATTTATTAAAGTGCTCACAGGTTTAAGACGTGTAGGCAAATCTACATTGATTGATCTTTATATTGAACACCTAAAGTCTCAAGGTATAGATCCATCTCATATATTGAAAATCAATTTTGAGTTGCCACACACGTTTCATATAACTGACTACAAAGCACTCACAGATTATGTGTTAGATTACTTTAAGGATAAAGATAAAAACCTGTATCTCTTCTTAGATGAGATTGGAAGAGTCAAAGATTGGGAAAAAGCTGTTAATGCCTTTCATGCCATGAATCGCTTTGATTTATACATCACAGGTTCTAATGCGGACATGCTTTCTTCTGAACTATCTACGTTTTTAGCCGGAAGATATATAGAGCTTCTTGTACACCCTTTCTCTTATAGAGAATTTTTAGAGTTATACCCCAAATCTACATTTCATGATTACTTGATTTTTGGAGGTATTCCTACCATCCATTCTTTTAATCTTAATTATGAGTTTTCAATGAATGCGCTTAGAGATTCATTTAGATCAGCTATTTTGCAAGATGTTATATCTAGACATAACATAAGAAACGCTTCTGTGTTAGAAAAACTCATTCAATATATATTTACGAATGTAGGAACAACTTTTTCAGCACTATCCATTTCAAAATATTTCAAATCACAAAGAATCAATGTTTCTGTAGACACAATCATTAGTTATTTAAGTATGATTCAAGATGCTTTCTTAATCTATAAAGTTACTAGAAATGACATTATTGGAAAACAAATACTAAAAACCGAAGAAAAATATTATATAGCTGATCATGGTATAAGAGAAGCCATCTCTGGTAATAACATTAAGCATATCGAATTAATTCTAGAAAATATTGTGTTTATTGAACTTCTTAGAAGAGGCTTTAAGGTTCACGTAGGCAAAGTCGATCAGAATGAAATAGATTTTGTTGCATATAAGGGTAAAGAAATAGTTTATTATCAAGTGTGTTATCTTATGGATCAAGTTTCAACTCGTGAAAGAGAGTTTGGAGTCTATAAAAAGATCCAGGATAATTTCCCTAAGTACGTTATTTCTATGGATCAAGTTGATTTTTCACAAAATGGTATTATACATAAACACATAGAGGATTTTTTAGTAGAGTAAAAAAACATCATTAGCATATTAGTATGCCATATTAAAGCGTTTTAATTAAAAAATGAAATATAATTAATTACTAGGGGGATTCATGAAAAAAGTATATTTTGGATTTGAAATGACCAAAAGATATAAAATATTAACACTCATTACTTTTCTTTTACTTTTGGTGGGCATGTATACAGTCATTTTTTTTGGTGATTGGTACTTTGTTTTACTTTTAGTAATAGCAATCATGATTCAACTATTATGGCTCATTGTTAGCTTATCAGCGATTAAAACAAGAATCGAGTTTAATGAGTTAACACTTTTCGCACCTTTTTATATCTGGTATGAAGGATTTGAAGCACATATGGACTCAAAGATTATGACTGAAGAAATTGCTTATCAAAAGATGACAAAACTTGAAGTCATAGATGCCTATATTTCGTTTCAAAAAAAATGGACTAAAGCCTTTAAAATTGATGTCGATAACTCATTTACACGTGTCGTTTTATTAGATCTCTTTAGTGAAGAAGACCTTGAAAAGATCATTAAACATGTAAAATCAAAAGTAGAAAAGGATATCTTAGTTTAAAAAGAGAACACATATAAGGACGGTATGACCCATGCATCACTTGACTTTAAAGGATTTAACATATATCGATGGCCACGAAGATTTTACATCTATTAAAAAGATCGAATTAGGATGGTCTAGTGATCAAAAATATGATATTAAAGCCAAAAATGGAAAAAGATATGTATTAAGATTATCTGATATCAAACATTATGATATGAAGAAAAAAGAATTTGAAGTCATTAAGCTTTTTAGTACACTTGGCTTTCAAATGTCAATGCCTATATCTTTTGGTGTTTCAAGTGATGAAAAAGTTTGTTTTATGCTGCTTTCTTTTGTTGAAGGACAATCACTAGAGGACGCTTTACCTAAACTTGATGAAAAAATGCAGTATCAACTTGGCAGAAAAGCAGGACTTATACTAAAAAAGATACATGCACTCATAGTGCTAGATATGTTTAAACATGACTTAGACATCAAAACTAAAAAATTAAGACAACTTCATGCTTATGAGACATCAGATTTAAGGATGCAAGGTGATGAGAAAGTGATAGCCTATATTAAAGATCATATAGATCTCATGGGCAAACAAAGATCCACTTTTCAGCATGGCGATTTTCATCCCGGAAATCTCATTTTAACTAAAGACTATGAAATTGGTGTGATAGATTTTAATCGGTGGGATGTATTAGATCCCTATGAGGAGTTTTACAAACTAGAGTGCTTTTCTGCAGCCATCAGTCATCCTTTTGCTAGAGGACAATTAGATGCATATTTTGATGATGACATTCCTTATACATTTTTTGAAACACTCAAAGTATATAGTGCACATGTGGCACTTTATAGCATCAAATGGGCAGAAAAGTTTGGTGAAAAAGATATCAATCATATGAAAGAAATGTATCATATGATTTTAGACCATTATGATGATTTTAAGTTAACGATACCAAGATGGTATAAAAAAGAGGTGTATGATGATCAAAATTAGACCTTACCGTAAAAGACACGATCAAATTTTAATTGATTTAATCAAGTATGAAGGTGATGCATGGAAAGACTATACGGATGAAGATAAAAAGGATCTTTACATATTAAATTGTGAAAAATCGATCACTTATCTCTTATTTGATGATCAAACACTTATTGGCTATATTAGAGCACTTGAGGATTATGGATACTATATCTATATCTGTGATTTACTTATCGATCAAAGACATAGAGGTCATGGATATGGTAAACTTTTAATAGAGCACTTAAAAGAAAAGTATCCTAAGCATGAGTTATATGTCATGTCAGATGAGGATGATTACTATCACAAACAAGGCTTTAAAAAGGTAGGCTCAATATTTAAGATATAGGAGGAAAAACCTTGAAATTTAAAGACTATTTTACACCCAAATCACTTATTTATACAGGTGATAAGCCACAAGAAAAAACAGTGATTAAGCATTATAACTTTCATCAAAAAGATGTGCAGATCACAGAAGATTTTAAACCTATTGAAGGATATAAGCATTATATTCAAGTCGTTGGACTTTCCAATGTTCAAGAAATTGAATCATTAAAAACGTATTATCCAGTCGATAATATCATCTTAGAAGATATTTTTAATGTGAATCAAAGAGATAAGCTTGAGATGAATAAGGACTATCTTTTTGGTGTCTTTCATGTCAATTATTTAAAAGATGATATGATTATTGATGATTATATGAGCTTACTTTTATTTAAGGATACGTTGATTTCATTTCATGAATCAAAACCAGTTTATCTAGATGTCATGCATGATCTTATTCATCACTATCAAGAATTAAAAGAGACATCTATTGATTTTGTGTTTTATCAAATCCTTGACTTAATTACAGATAAGCATCTTGATCTTTATGAGTACCTAGAAAATCAAATGAGTCAATTTGAGGAGAACATTTTAGAGACGAAACGCGTTAAGCAAGAAGACTTTTATCAGACCAGAAAAGAACTCATTAAACTTAAAAATAATGTATCACCTGTGCTTGAACAACTTGAACGTATCTTAAAGGACCATCAGGCATTCTTTGATGCTAAACATAAAGCATATTATCAGGATTTATTAGACCATTTAAAAAGACTAGAAGGCTATCTAATTGAAACTAAAGATATTATGAGAACCTTATTAGATTTAGATATGAACAACCAGTCTAATCAGATGAATAAAGTCATGAAGACGCTCACTGTATTTTCAGCTATTTTTATTCCTCTTTCGTTTTTAACAGGCTTTTTCGGTATGAATTTTGTGCATTTTGAATTATTAGAAGGAAAGTTTGCATTAGAAGTATTTGTTGGTGCATGTATCTTTTTAGTGATTGCTATGATGTATATCTTTAGAAAGATGAAGTGGTTTTAATGAAACTCATCATCTTTGATTTCGATGGAACGATTGCAGATTCGACGCATTTAACATTTCAAATCTATGAGAAGCTATCAGAGTCTTTTGGCTTAAAAGCATTTACTGAAACAGAGATCATTGAACTTAAAGCATTAACGATGCATGAAAGACTAAAAAAACATCAAATATCCATCTTTCAAGTACCAAGACTCGCAAGAAAGACACGTAAAATTGTCAGTGAATTAATGACAGAAATAAAACCTTTTGAAGGTATGAAAGATGTTATGGAAACACTTACTCATAAAGGCTATGAGATTGGTATCGTTTCATCAAATAGTAAAAAAAATATTACGAAGTTTTTAAATCATTACGAGTTTCCACATCCTAAACTTATCTATGGGAAAGCATCTTTTTTTGGTAAAAGGAAGCATTTAAAAAGAATGCATAGAAAGCTAAAATCAAATGATACCTACTATGTAGGTGATGAAATCAGAGACATTCTTGCATGTGAAGGTATAGAGATTAAAATGATTGCAGTTACATGGGGATTTGATGATGAAGCATTGCTTAAAGAAACGAATCCTTCTTATATCGCAAGAAAGCCAGAAGAGATTATAAAGATTGTTGGGTGATTTTTATGACACTCATAGAATGGATTACATCATATGACCCCGCATTAAAAAGATTATTTAGTAAATATGTACTAAATGAAATCATTGAAGTAGAAGAAAGTCCGATGATAACGTCTTATTTAAGCCATTATCATAAAGATAGTCATCTTTTAGGTGAAGGCTTTTATAGTCCTAAATGGACATCTTCACATTATATTTTATCTAATCGTTTCAGAAAACTCCCTCTTCAAAGAATTAAGTTGGAGATGAATGAAACCAACTTTTTTCTTTAAAATATCTATAATTAACATGCCCTC
>CAZZMZ010000025.1:0-19190 GCA_964655445.1 uncultured Mariniplasma sp.
CGCGATAGCTTGGTAGATTAATAGACAGGAGTCTGTTTTACCCAAGAAGCCCCCATTCAAATGATATGCATTAAGTGGTGGGAGTAGTTCACAAAACCATGGCATTAGATTAACCGATACATAAAGATATGATGATCCCACATTATCCAGCAAGATGGAAATACGATATTTTGCGTGTATTAGAAGTTTTTAGTGATTTAGATGTAGATTATGACCCGCGTATGAAAGATGCTTTAGAGCATTTAAAAAGCATGCTTAAAGCAGGTAAAATGCCTAAAGGACCAACCATACATGGTCTTACATATTTTCAACTAGAAAATGAGCGTTATGGACGTTTTAACACATATCGTATGCTTAAAGTATTGAAAGCATATGACAAAAGCTTATATCAAGACCTCTTAAGGAAGTGAAATCATGTTTAAAAAGAAAAAAACAGATACTTTAAATTTATATAATAAAAATCCTGAAACAAATGCTTATATGATTGAAGTATCGATTGAAGATTATGCAGAAATATTTAATGGGTGGGATGCATCACCTTTAAGAAGAAAAGATATCGAGCCTGAGCTGATTGATTATTTGGAACAAGCATCCACAGAAATACCGATGAAAGAAAATCTAGAGCTTGTCTTTTATTTGGACAAAAAAATGTTTGATCAAGATAAGGAACAAAAAAGCTTAACAGGGATTAAAAATAATTTTAAATTTATTATTTATCTCATTAATCAACAGCTTAATCTCAAATACCGACAAATGGCTACGTATATTATCTTAAGTATGTTATTTATTACAGGTGCCTATGTTTTAAGAAACCTAGTTGAGTTATCCTTATTGACGAACATTATGGTTGAAGGATTCTTTATCGGTGGTTGGTTTTTACTATGGGAAGCTTTTTCGATCTTCGTCTTTGATTCTCATCAAGTAAGACTTAGAAAAAAGCTCTATACAAGATTTCTAAATAGTGTTATTATATTTAGAGAACCGAAAGAATAAGAAAACACAAGGGGGATTACATCATGGAAAAAGACGATGAAAAGAAGCATCATCCGGTATTAAAGGTATTAGGTCCAATCATTTTAATGATTGGATTAATCATGTTTTTTGGAGGTGCACTTGCACTTATGACAGGTGGAGGTATGGGGTTTGGGTTTATCCCATTTTTCTCAATACCAGTCATGTTTGTTGGTGGTGTGATGACACAGTTTGCCTATATGGGTAAAATGACAAAGTATATGCATAAGCGCATGGGACCGATTCAAAAAGACTATGTCAATTACATGCTAGATGGCACAAAAGATCAGATCAAAGATATCGTTCATGGCAGTCCATCATCAAAAAAATGTGTGCATTGTGGTGATTCAAATCCTTTAGATGCTAAGTTTTGTGATCATTGTGGTAAACCACTCACAAAAGCATGTAGAAATTGCTTAGAAGAAAATGAACAAGACGCAAAATATTGTAAATCATGTGGTAAATCCTTATAGGAAGGTAGATGATTTTAAGTGGATTTGATCCTTTTGAGTGTCTTATTATCAATCTTGCTTGTTACAGTTTTTATCGTTACATATCTTAAAGGTTATCCTTTAAAAAGTTTTATGACAAAAGCTTTAGCAAGCTTTTCTTTTATCCACCTTTTTTTGATGATTATGTCAGAAAAGGGTTTTTTATTTAAGGATTTTCATTATTACATCCTTTCAGGACTCGTTTTTGGTTTATTAGGTGATTTATATTTAGCCTTGAGGGAAATTAAGACTGAAGCTCATTACGAACTTGTTAAGGGTGGTATGATCCTTTTTGGGATAGGACATATCTTTTATCTTTTTGGTTTAACTGAAATCGAATACTTAAATCCATGGGTCATCATAGGAGCAATTCTTTTTGCTGGTATGGTTTATCTAATGAGTAAGATATTAAGATATCAAATGCCTAGGTATTTATGGTTTTACCATATCCTTTACTCTATAGTCATCTTTATGATGCTTGGTCAAAGTTTTTATATTTCTATCATGCGTGATTTTGATATGGCGTCCTTAATCTTTTTATGTGGTGCAATATGCTTTGTCATATCAGATTTAATACTAGCAAACATTTATTTTTTAGGTATGAAGAAGAACATACATTATATTTCTAATTATATGACCTATTATCTTGCACAAATCCTTATTGCCTTATCGGTGTTATATTATGTTTTCTAGAATCAATAAGAAGTATATGATTATACCGATAATCATGACACTTTTTATCTTTACGCAGTCTTTATTACCTGGAGATGTATCAGGCAGACAAAGCGGTAGGATTGTAACTTTTATATTAGAAGTGTTATCGGTATTTAAGATTGAAATCAGTTACGATATTTTATCAATAATCATAAGAAAAGGTGCACACTTTACAGAGTATCTTTTATTAGGATTTAGTTGGATGTTTGTCTTTTTTGAAAAAGAATATGTTAAAATAGGGATGAAGTATGCGCTCATCCTATCTTTCTTCACAGCTTCGATAGATGAAACAATACAATTATTTGTCCCTGGCAGAAGTGGATCTATGATCGATGTCTTGATCGATATGGCTGGTGCCATCACTGGTATTTTATTACTCTTAGTCTTTAAAGATAGAAGGTAATGATATGTATCGGTATAAAGAAAACAAGTTTATCATTGTTGGCATTATTTTAGTGATGTCTGCGGTTTTAATCTCTGCATTTTATCCGCTTTTATATGACATTTGGCTTGTTTATGTGAAAGATAGTAGATTTCCTGTTTCTTATAAGGTGTTACATGCTTATATGTTTTTAGCCTATGTTGGTGGATTTCTCCTCATTTTCTTTGGACCTTTTTTAGATGATAAGTAACATGGTATGCAATATTTTGCATACCGTTTTTTTTATTTGATTTGAAGTGCTGCAATAAGGAGTGGATCCCATACAGGTGAAAAAGGAGGTGCATAAGCAAAATCTAAGGTTTGAAAAGCTTGAGCTGTCATCTTTTTGGTGATTGCTAATGCCATGATATTAATCCTGTCTGAGACACCCTTTTTACCAAAGAGCGAAGCCCCGACGATGATTTTTGTTTGATCATTATAGATCAATTTAACATAGAGCTTTTCAGCACCAGGATAATAGCTTGTTTGATGATAAGCTTCAATCTCTACACTTTGATAATGATTACCTAGTTTCTTAGCTTCTTTTAAGCTTAGTCCTGTTTTAGCAAGTGCATAATCGCCAATTTTGATGATATTCGTACCTATAATGCCAGGAAAGGTTGTTTTGATGTCTGCCATATTTTCAGCTGCAATCCGTCCTGTTTTATTCGCGTGTGTGCCAAGAGGCATATAGACATTCTTTTCTAGAATTAAATGATGATAAGTTGTGCAATCACCAGCAGCATATATATCTTTGATGTTTGATTCCATATGTTGATTAGTGATAATAGCACCATTGTTATCTAAAAGCATATCACTTGAACTTAAGAAGGCAGTATTTGGGTAGACACCTACTGCTTCAATCACCATATCAAAGGTTAGAGAGGTTTGATTAGTCTCTACGAGTATCTTTTCATCTTTTTGATGATAAGCTTTAAGGGATGTATTTACATGAAGTTTTACACCTAAATCGGTGAGTATATTCATCGCTTTTTCACTTAAGTCTTCATCATATAAAGATAGGATATGAGAACCTCTTTGAAATAAATGAACTTCTTTATCAAGATGGATTAAATTATCTGCAAGCTCAACACCTATATAACCGCCACCGATGATGGCGATTTTTTTAGCTTTAGGTAGAGCGTCTTCAAGTTTTTTCATATCGTGTAACTGATTTAAATAGTAGATTGGGACATTATCATGGCCGGGTATTTTAAGCTTTTTATAAGAGGTACCGGTTGCTATCAGTAATTGATCAAAATCATCTAAGAAAGTTTGATGGTTTTTTAAGTCTTCGACTTTAATACGTTTATTCATAGTATCTAGTTGGATGACTTCATGATTGAGATTGACAGTGATCCTATCTTTTTTAAAATCATCAGGTGTTCTTGCAATAAGCTTATCTTCATCTTTGACAATTTTTCCTAAAAAATAAGGCATGCCACAACCACTATAGCTGATATCGCTACCCTTTTCGTAGACAATGATTTCTCTTTTTGGATCGAGTCTTCTAAGCTTTGCTGCAGCTGTCATACCAGCAGCAACGCCGCCTATGATAATCGTTTTCATAGATTCACCTCTTTATATCTATTCTAGCATGCTAGTAACACCTCATGCTTTTTCGTACATCTTTCGCAATAAAAGTAAAATATAATAGACAAAAAGTATAATATAATATATAATTGAGACAAAGGAGGTGAATCCATGAACTTGAAGATGAAATCATTAAGAACACTTAAAGGTTACTCACAAGAAGCACTTGCTAAAAAAATTGATTGTTCAAGACAAACCATCGTATTAATAGAAAAAGAAACATACAATCCATCTTTAGATCTCATGATTAAAATCTGTAAAGCTCTGGATGTCACTTTAAATGATTTATTTTGGAAGGATGAAAAGAGTGAATAAAATGACCTTATCAAAAACAAATAAAATTTTACTTACCTTATTATATAGTGTGGGACTCATTATGTTTTCAACGGTTATTTTTGGAGACACGAGATTTCCGCTTGTTGCAGAAATCATCACCTATCTATTTTATCTTACCTCAGTCATAAGCATCTTAAAAGGTATGGTAGATATCATCACAAGAAAGACACTATCTGATCTTTTATATACGATCTTAGTCGTCATGCCAATGTTTGTGTTACTTATTTATCTTGTTTTATCTGAAACCTATGGAGGATAACCATGGAAAAACATCCATATGATTGTTTGATTCACCACAAGCTCATGCATCAAGAATTAATCAAAGGACCAGTCGTGAGTTTATCACTGGTGTCTTTTTATACTGATAAAGATAAGCTACCCTATTATCTTTACCGTATTACTTTGGGTAATATCCAAATCGGTAAAATATCACTAAGACTAGGTGTGGATGAGTATATCATGCTAGAAGGACATATAGGTTATGATATTGATGAAGCGTATCAAGGACATCATTATGCGTATTATGCACTAGAGCTCATCAAAACGCTTGCTAAAGCACATGGCTATCAAAAAGTACTGATCACGATGAACCCACAAAACCAATCATCCATAAAAACGGTACTAAAAGCACATGGTAAATTAATTAGTCCATCGTATCCTGTCACACCTTCACATATTTATTATGTTTTAGGCTATACACATGTGCATGTGTACGAAATCACATTGTAAGGAGATCAATATGTTAGAAGTTATATGTAAAAAAGCGAACCCAAAATTATATCATCATCCCATACTATGTCTACATGGAGCACAAGGTGGTGCCTGGTATTTTGAAAGATATCTAGATTACTTTAGCAAGCAAGGCTATGATGTTTACGCGATGAGTTTAAGAGGTCATGGAAAAAGCGATGGCTATGAATATATTGATACATATGGTTTAGATGATTATGTTCTAGATTTAAAAACAGTCGTAGATTCATTCAATGAAAAGCCAATTTTATTTGCGAATTCGATGGGCGGTGCAATTGCACAAAAATTCTTGAATCATCATCAAGATAAGCTTCATGCGCTTTTTTTATTATCATCTGCACCAGCAGGTGGTATTGATCCCTCATCTGATTTAGGCTTATATTATAGTGATCAATTGGCATTTTTAAGAAAACTGAAAAAAGAAAAAGGTCAACATGTGACCTTAGACTACTTAATGAAAGAAACAGTCTTTAGTCCATATTTTAATGATGATGATGTGCTTAGCATAAGAAGAAGATTTACAAAGGAATCTGAAAGAGTTAGATTTGATTTAATGAAGCCCTATTTATTAGATGATGTCAAAGTCACAATACCAGTATTTGTATTTGGGTCAAAAGATGATGGCATTTTAAGGATTGAAGACATTTGTAAAACGGCAGAAAGATTTAATGAAAAGCCTATTTTTGTGAAAAAGTTATCACACTTAGTTACCTTAGATCCCTATTATATGGATTTGGTTGTTGAAGTAGAAAGGAAACTAAAAACTCTCATCAAATAGAAACAATAGAAGTAGTACTTACAAGATGGATAATTATAATATATATTTACTTAAAAAGAATATGCATTTATTTTTCTCTCTATATAAAATATTTATAAATAAAACATACATATTACACATTATTTGTCCCAATCTATGAATAACTATCAAAAATTTGAGACAATAAGTGGCAAAAATCCACAAAAAGTGGTGTCAATTCTTACTTTTTCCTTACTTTGTATATTTATTTCATGATACGAAATGAATAAGAAAGATTTTTAACATATAATAAACATAACACGTTTTCTAATGGAGGGTATCAGTTTGTATAATATATTAGTTTTAACGAACCATGAAGCACCTTTAAAACCACTCATTGAAGATTTTAAGAAAGATTTTTTCAATGTGTACCAACATGGTCTTGAATATTTAAAATACCAACCTGACGATATTCTAAACTACGACTTTGTATTACTCCATATTCAACCAAAAGATCCAAAAAGCATTGAAAACATTTCTGATCTAAGATCATTATCTAAAAGTCCTATTTATTTATTTAGTGAAGGTGCATCAGACGAAGAAATGGCAGCTTTTATGGAATATGGAGCTGAAGGTCATGTGTGTATTCCTTTTTCAACCCGTGTGGTGGCTGCACGTATTAAAGCCGTGCTAAGATATTTAAATCAAATAAGAAAAGAACATATCGGCATGATAAAAATTGGACATATTATCTTTCACATCGATAATAGAGAAGTGATTGTTCATGGTAAACCGATTCAGCTTACCAATGTAGAATACCGTATCTTAAAGATATTAGTTGAAAATAAAGATATGGTTGTCTCAAAGGATAAAATCATCCATTATGTGTGGGATGAGGATAATAGTGCAACAGATAATGCACTAGGTATACATATCACAAGACTCAGAAAAAAATTAGACCTTTCTAATCGATCCAATTTAATCGAAACCATCTGGGGGCTAGGGTTTAGATTAAATATTAGAAACAGTGACTTTAAAGAAACAGCTTATAAAAAATTAGCAACCGAATAAGTGGATATCCGTATCCACTTCATTTTTGTCAAAAAATCACCTTTAATTATAAATATTATGAAATAAAATTGAAGTAAACGGGGTAACACTTGATGATTGACGTTCATACACATATTTTATTTGGCGTAGATGATGGTGCTAAAACGATTGAAGAATCCATCAAAATGATTGAAAAAGCAAGAGATTTAGGTGTGTCTCATATCGTCCTCACACCGCATATCTCAAATTATAGAACTTATGCATCACCTAAAGATTTGATCATTAAGCATTTTGAAGTTTTAAAGGAAAAAGTACAAGACTTGGGTATCCAAGTTGCACTTCTTTTAGGTGCGGAAATCGATTGCCATGACAGAATTATTGATACGGTTCAAGGGGGTTATACCATCAATGGTTCAAGTTTTGTTTTAGTCGATGTCTCAATAAGAGAGGCTGATGTAAGTGAGCTTATTTATGATATGAAAGTATCAGGTTATCAAACAATTATTGCACATCCAGAAAGAACAAATTATTTAACGTTTGATGATTTAAGATTACTTAAAAAAGAAGGAGCACGCTTTCAAATATCTGCAAATCACTTAGTTGGTATAGGTGAAAAGCGTGCAGTTAAAATGGCTAGGAAAATGCTTAAAGCTGGACTTGTTGACTGTATCGCATCAGATGCACACAGCATCAAATCTATTCTTCATTTTAAAGAAGCATACCAGTATGTTGATAGAAAATATGGCCCCCATCATGCAAAAAGATTGTTTATTGAAAATCCTAAAAAGATGATTGGCGTCAATTAAAAGGAAAGGTTTATAAGATGGAAGACTTTACACAACATGAGATTGACTTAATGTCATTATTTAGGATTTTAATTAAAAAATGGTATGTGATTTTAATTGCGACCATCGTTTTTTTTGGCATCGCGACCTCATATGCATATGCCGTGTTAGAAAATGAATATACCGCACGCACATCCATGATGATTTTGGTCTCAAATGAGGAACAAACAAGTGAGCAAAATTTTAATTTTTCATCCAAATTAAAACAAACATATACAGAGCTTGCAAAAAGCGATTTAGTCACGTATCAAGTCATTGATAACTTGAATTTAACATACACACCTGAGGCATTAAGAAACATGATGTCCATCAGTGCTGTACAAGATACAATCATTATCAAATTAACGATTGTTACACATGATCCAAAGGAAGCGATGGATATCGCAAACGAAACCGTTTCAGTGATGAAATCTGTTTCAACTCAATTTGAAGGCTTTGATAATATTGAAATTTTAGATTATGCTAAGTTACCACAAAACCCAAGTGGACCGAATCGTTTATTATATGTTGCTATCGGCATCATCTTAGGTGGTATCGTTGGTGTAGGTATTGTCTTTGTCTATGAAATGATGGATAAGACAGTGAAGTCAACTTTTGATGTTGAAAAGAAGCTTGGTCTAAGATTACTTGCAGTCATTCCTGATTATATGATGGAAGAGGAGATTGAAAAACTATGACAAAGAAAAAAAGATTGGAACATATTGGTAATTATGTCCCTATTTCTGATAAAGAACCTCAGTCCATTATTACAGAACAATATAGAAAGCTTAGAACGAATATTGAACTATCTAACTTTAATCAAGAAATCAAGGTGATTGGTTTAACATCAACGATGGCAATGGAAGGTAAGACGGTCACGTCCATCAATTTAGCAACAGTCTATGCACAAAGTAAGAAAAAGACCTTACTTATTGATATGGACTTAAGAAAGCCAAAAATCCATCGTGGATTTAAAATGATTAATCAAATCGGATTATCCGATATGATTACACATAATCTTTCGATTGATCAAGCTATTCAAGAAATAAATCCTTATTTAGATATTTTAACATCAGGCACAAAACTACCTTTCCCAGCTGAATTTTTGATGAGTGAAAAATTAAAGGATTTAATTAAGTCTTTAAGAGATACATATGATCGTATTATCATTGATACACCACCAATGACAGCTGTCGCTGATGCTAATATTATTAGCTCATTTACTGATGGTATGATCTTAGTTATCGCATCTAGAGATGCTCAAATTGATGTTTGTGAAAGAGTCCTTGATGAACTAAAATCAAATGGCGCAAATATTATCGGATCTGTCTTGACACGTGTTGAGAAAAAAGATCATAAATACATGCAATATTATTACAGCTACAAGACAGAGTAAACGATTTCATTGTCTTTTATATTAGACACACTTTAAAATTGTTCGATTTTATGCTATCATGGTCTTATCTAGAGTCTTCTAAATAATATTTAGAGCATGTTTTTAAAGTATTGTGCAAAATCTTAAGTTTTTATTAAGAAGTGAGTATAATGAAATTAGTGATATAAGGGGAAACTTATGTTTAGAAGTAGAAAAACATTAAACATCATTAAATACATGCTCTTTGATACCATCATGATTGCAATCACTTATATGATTGCTATTTTGATGTTCATGGTGTTAGAAATTTCCTTAGATTCAAGAATGATTATTTTTGCACTCCCTATAGTTATTCTATTTAAGATTGTTGTATTCTATTTTGCTGGATTATACAAAATGCTTGTGAATCACGTTGGCTTTGAAGATGTGATTAAGATTGCAATCGTTGTAATTGCAACCAATATCATCATCGTGATCTATATTGCCATCTCTGGTCATCAGTTTATGTATAAGTCGGCATATTTCTTTATCACCATTGCAGAAATGGGTTTAATTGTCTTGCCAAGAATTATGAATCGACTCTATGTGTATTTTAAAACGAATATGCAATGGAACCAAGCTTTAGGTAGAACGACACTCATTGTGGGTGCTGGAGATGCTGGAGAGCTTGTCTTGAAAGAGATTTATCGTAATAAAGATTTAAATAACAGACCCATAGCTTTTGTAGATGATAATCCTAATAAGATTGGTAATCGTCTTTTAGGGATTAAAATCGTTGGTCCTATTTCAGATATCGTCACTTTTATTGATGATTTTCATGCAGAAGAAGTCATTATCGCGATTAATCATTATCCTAAAAAAGCACTTCAAGAGTTAACGAGTTTAATCACAAAAAGAAATGTCAGAGTTAAAAGACTGATTTCCATGAGTGAAGTGAATAAAGATGAAAAACCACAAATCATTGATGTAAAAATCGAAGATTTACTCAATCGTGATGAAATCACGCTTGATGACTGTAACATTAAAGATTTCATTAAAGGCGAAAAAGTATTAGTTACTGGTGGTGGTGGTTCGATTGGTAGTGAGTTATGCCGTCAAATTGCAGAATTAGAACCTAAAGAGCTAATTATCTTTGATATTTATGAAAATAATGCTTATGATATTCAACAAGAGCTTCTTAGAAAGTTCCATAAAGAAGAAAGACCATTAAACTTAAAAGTTTATATTGGTAGTGTTTATAATCATGTTAGACTTAAAGAAGTCTTTGAACTCACAAAACCAACGATTGTTTTCCACGCTGCTGCTTATAAGCATGTACCACTCATGGAAGATAGTGCGGTTGAAGCTGTGAGAACAAACGTGATCGGTACCTATAACACAGCAAGTCTATCTAATGAATTTAAGGTTAAAAAGTTTGTCTTAGTTTCATCAGATAAAGCCGTGCGTTCAACAAATGTGATGGGTGCGACCAAACGTTATGCAGAGCTCATCATCCAGGAGCAACAAAATCATTCTAAAACAACCAAATTCTCAGCAGTGAGATTTGGCAATGTACTTGGCTCTAATGGTAGTGTGATTCCTTTATTTAAAAAACAAATCGCTGATGGTGGTCCAATAACAGTAACGCATAAAGATATTACAAGATACTTTATGACAATTCCTGAAGCGGTAGGTTTAATCTTACAATCTGCAGTATTTGCTCAAGGAGGCGAAGTCTTTATTCTTGATATGGGTGAACCTGTTAAGATTCTAGATCTTGCTGAAAAGATGATTAGCTTAACTGGTCTACGTCCTTATGAGGATATTAAGATTGAAATTACTGGTCTTAGACCTGGTGAAAAGCTTTATGAAGAACTACTGGTCGATCATAACCATGAAAACCAATCAAGAACAGACAATCAAAAAATCTTCATTGAAAAACAAAGAGATGTTGAAGTCTCCGAGTTAGAATTAGAATATATTACTAAAAATCTTGAAGCCTTAGATAATAATGGTATTAAGGATTTTGTAGCAAAAATAATTAAAACATACAATCGAAATGGCAATGGCGACACACATTAGGTGTCGCTTTTTCTTTTTCATCTTGTAGATTATGAAAAAATCATTTAAAATAAGTGTAATCACATGAGAAAAGGTACATATATGATTAAAAAACTCGACCATAAAGACCAAAAAAGAGTCTTAGCTTACTTATATCAAGAATCAGCTTACAACATCTTTATCATCGGAGATATTGAAACTTTTGGTATGGAAACAGAGTTTCAACGTGTTTATGGGGAGTTTGATGATGAGGATCAAATTTTATCTATCTTTTTAAGATATCGTGAAAATGCTGTTTATTATGCACATGAGAAAAGATTTAATTTAGATTACTTGAAGATCTTTAAAGAAGATCCATTTGATTATTTTTCTGGTAAAACTGAGTTACTCGACTTAATTAAACCCTATCTAGAAGGTTTTAAGCAAAAGCACATGTATTTTTGCCAAGCAAAACATCTAAACATAAAAGATAATCATTTAGAGCAAATCAAAGTTTTGAAAACGAAAGAAGAAGCAGAAAAGCTATATGATCTTCTCGTTTCTATTGATGAATTTGGTTATTCAAAGAAGGATAAAGAAGCTTTTATCAATCAAAAGACAACTGATCAAAAAATGGGTATCACACTCATATTAGAAAAAGATCATCAAGTTCTTTCAAGTGTTGCAACAACAGCAGAAACGACTAAAAGCGCGATGGTTGTCGCAGTAGCAACAGATAAAAACTATAGAAACCGTGGTTATGCATCCATCTTGATGCAAAAACTCATGATGATTTATTTTGAAGAAAAGAAAAAAGAACTCTGTTTATTTTATGATAATCCAAATGCAGGTAAAATATATCACCGATTAGGTTTTGAAACCATCGGTACATGGGATATGTATAGTAGAAAGTAGAGGAGATTAAATATGAAAAAGAAGATTATTTATTATTCAAAAACTGGAAACACCAAAAGTATCGCAGAAAAGATTCAAGCAGTTTCAAATATACCTTTAGAAGCGATTATTGCATCTTCTGATGATCCAAATCAAGTGCAAGTGGAACTGATTGAAAAACCAGATATTGAAGGGCTAGATCGTATTATATTTGGATCTCCTGTCCATGGTTTTTCCATTCCTAAGATTGTTAAAGCATATTTAGAAGATCTGCCTGAATTAGAAGGCAAGTCCTTTGATCTATTTGTCACACACTTTTTCCCTTATGCTTGGATGGGTGGTAATCAGGTGTTAAAAGCGATGAAGAAAATCATTTTAGCTAAAGGTGGAGAGATTCATTCGATGACATCCATTAATTGGAAGTCTAAAAAAAGAGAGATAGACATTTACAAGTTGATTGAGATGTTTAGAAAAGCATAACTTAAGATAAAATATTAAAAGAAGGATTTTATGACAAAAAAAGAAGTTAAAACATAGAATATATGTTGCATTTCTTCTTTTTTTTGAGTAAAATAGTATCATATGATACCGAAAGGAGGTATAATATGATTAGTTCTTCCAGGATACAGAATTTTCTCTGCGATGTAAAACATGCAGATTTTATTGATTTTGTACCAACTGAGAAGAACAGAAAAACGCTATATATTTTGGGATTGACGTTTCATGATATGGAAGATATTATAAGAAATTTAAAAGTTACAGAATATCATAGTGGTCCATTAAGTGATTACGATTTGAGCAGAACTGGTCAAATATGGATATTTAAGCATAAGCATGAACATCATGTATTATATATAAAAATAAAAGAAGTAATTATTGTAGAAGAAAAGAAGAGGGTCAAATGTCTAAGTTGTCATATCGATTTTATGATCTAGGCATAGGAGGAATTTATAATGAGAAAATATTGTGGAAATTGTGAACAATTTCATGAAGTAACAGCCCATAAAGAGATAAGAGAGTATGTTATTAAGGACACGAAAATAAAAGCTGAAATCACAATTTTGACATGTAACCATTGCAATGAAGAGATTTATGATAAAGAAACAGAAATGGCTAATGATGTCATCTTTTTTGATGCATATAAGAAGAAAAAACATTTGCTAACTTCTCATGAAATCATCAAAATTCGAGAGAAATATGGAGTTTCCCAAGCAACATTCTCAAAAATACTTGGTTTTGGAGCAAAAACAATCACGAGATATGAAAATGGTTCTATTCAAGATGCAACGCATGATAAACTCATCAGGCTTATGCAATTTGAGGCTAATTTTTTCGCTTTGACATTGTTAACAAAAGATATATTAACCAAAGCAGAGCAAGAAAAGATTACGAAGAAATTACACACTGAAAAAGTTGAAAAATACGATTATAAATATGATGAACAAACAACTTCGACATACCAAACCATTGTTCATAGACAAGGAGGTTTAGTCCATGACTGGCGTTAGTGAAATGAGACTACTTAAATACAAAGTAGTAAAAACATATTTTGAGTTAAATGAGCATTTTCAATATAAGAAAGAAAAAATTAATCTTGAGCCTGTTTTTAAAAGAGATGTAGCGAAACAAGATGATCAAAAATATGAGATCACATTGGGCATATCGATCTCATCTGATCATTATCAATATGCAGTTCCATTTAATGTTGAAGTTATTATTAAGGCATTATTTGAAATGAATAATTGGGAAAAGGTAGAAATGAAGACTTTGGCAATTGACAATGCAACAGCAATCCTATTCCCATACTTAAGAACATTATTAGCTAATGTGACTATGAATGGTAATGTGCCACCTTATATGCTTCCAATCATGAATGTAGCAATGCTGTTTAATGAAAAACAAAAAGAGACATTTAAACAATAACTAAGTCTAATATTAAGTAAAAGACAAGTCAAAAAAATGGACTTGTTTTTTATTTGATAAAGCAGAAATAATTGAGCTTAAATAATTTTTTTAGATAAAGAAAAAAGCACACTCAGAATATGTAGTGTGCTAGGCTGTATGATTACAAATAGGCTTATAGATTTATTAACATATTTTATCATCTTGCTTATATACTAAACTTTGACAATGGAAATATCTTTATTTGATAAAGCAATTTCTTGTTGATCCCCTATGACAAGGAGTGTACCATCATCTTGAATCTTTATAACTTTAGCTATTTTTAACTCATGATGATCACTATAGTATATCTTTTTACCATTTAATACATGATACTTGTTACAATAATCAATCGTAAGTTTATAATCCTTTTTGAAAGCTAAATAATCCTTTTCAAATTGATCGATAAGTGCATCATAAATCACTTCTTTATGATAAGTTTTTGAAGTGCTTAAGGAAAGTGATGTTGCAACATCCTTTAAATCATCTTGAAATACCTGTTGATTGACATTGATACCAAAACCAATCACTAGAGCAAGCACTTCATGTGATAAAATCACAGATTCAACAAGAATACCTGAAAGCTTTTTATGCTGCATGAGTAAATCATTTGGCCATTTGATTAAGATATGATCACTATATTTTGATAATACCTTATGGAGCACTTGTGCAGATAACAAAGGGATTAAGTGCACAGTGTCTTTTTTTATGTCTTCTTTAAGAAGAAGAGAACACATGAGCGAATCTTCATTTCCAAACCATAATCTGTCTTTAGTGCCTTTTCCTTTGAGTTGGTAATCAGTACTTAACCAAGTCATGTGATCTAATATATCATAGTGAGATTTTAGATAATAATTGGTTGAGTCAATTTCTTTAACATAAAGCTTTTTCATATTAAATAAAGAACATTAAGAATAGACCAGCTGCTATCGCACTACCAATAACACCTGCAACATTTGGACCCATGGCATGCATTAAAAGATAATTGGTTGGATCAACCTTTTGACCTTCAATATGAACGACTCTAGCAGCCATAGGCACAGCAGAAACACCTGCAGCACCAATCATCGGATTTACTTTACCCTTGGTAAGCTTGCACATGACTTTACCACCTAAGACACCTGTTGCAGTTGCTACTGCAAAGGCAAATAGGCCAAGAGCGATGATCATTAAGGTTTCAAGTTTTAAAAATTGACTGCCCATGGTGGTTGCACCTATGGATAGACCAAGTAAGATGGTGATGATGTAAAGTAGAGAATCTCCTGCAGTTTTTGTAAGATTTGGCACAACATTGGATTCTTTGATTAAGTTACCTAGCATCAGCATACCAATGATGGGTGCAGAAGAAGGAATAAATGTCATACAGATGACACTTACCAAAATAGGGAACATGATTTTTTCTGTTTGTTTAACTTCTCTTAATTGTTCCATTTTAATAGCACGTTCTTTTTTGGTTGTTAGCATATGAATAATCGGAGGTTGAATTAAAGGAACTAACGCCATGTATGAATATGCAGCAAGAGAAATCGCACCAATCAAGTGTGGTGCAAGCTTACTTGCAACTAAAATGGATGTTGGTCCATCTGCACCACCAATAATACCGATAGAAGCTGATTCTGGCCCAGTAAAGCCTAATATAATGGCACCAAGAAAGGTTAAAAAGATCCCAACTTGTGCTGCTGCACCAAGTAACATACTTTTTGGATTCGCAATAAGTGGACCAAAGTCTGTGGTCGCACCAATACCTAAAAAGATTAAAGGTGGATAGATACCAAGTTTTACGCCATAATAAAGAAAGCCTAATAAGCCACTATAGGTTGTGACCTCTTCACCTTCAATCATTTTTGTTGTTTCTATGAACATACCGGTGTTTGGTATGTTCACTAAAAGCATCGCAAAGCCAATAGGTATCAGTAAATAGGGTTCAAACTTTTTAAAAACAGCAAGGTACAAAAGTATAAGTGATATGATGATCATGACTAGGTTTTTCCAGCCATCTTCTTGAAAAAAGTAGTAGAGACCTGTGCTTTGAAAAAATTCAATGAGTGCATTCCACATAAGAATCACCCAATAACGAGCATGAGTTGATTAAGCTCTACCTTTTGGTTTTCTTTAATGAGTAGTTGTCTTACATAGCCATCTATTGGACATAAGATATCATTTTCTAGTTTCATAGCCTCTAAAACCATTAAAACATCACCTTTTTTTACTTCACTACCGACTTTGATGTTTAACTTAGTTATAGTTCCTTGCATTGGAGCTAAGATGTTTGTCGTTGATTCATTGATGATTTCTTCTTTGACTTTTTCTTTTGGGGTAGTTTTTTCAGAGATTGTTTCAACCTCTACTTCATAGGATTTTCCGTTGACGTTTATTTTATATACTTTCATGGTCTTATTCCTTTCAGGATGCTTTAATTTCTTTTATAGAAATGACGCGTACGTTTTCTTTGGTTTCTTTATAATACTCTATGGATGCAACTAAAGCAGCAACCATCATATCTTCATCTTTGATATCACTTAATTCAAAGGGCTTTTGTGCTGTTTTATCGATCAAAGGTCTTTTAATAGCAGGTTTTTCTTGGATGTATTTTAATAATTGAATGCTAAATGCGATAAAGCCTAGGAGCATAAAGACAATGAGCACACTAAATAGTGAAATCATAAGTCCTTCAGAGAATGTGCTTGCATATATCATCATGATGATGTTCCTCCTATGGTCACACTAAATGCATAGACTTCTTTTTTTGGTTTTGGTTTCTCTTGATATTTCTTTTCTAAGAAATCTATAGCAACCTTACCAAATAAAGCTATCGAGAGCAGATCTTCATCTGATTTTGCAAAGCCTTGATATTTATCTTTTAAAGACTCAAACTCTGGTTTAAGATCATCTGCAGGACGATGAGTGATGATTTTCTCATCACCAATGACTTTAGCGATGAGTAGAGGATTTACTTTGCCTGGAGCTTTTCCATATAATCCAAGTAAATATTCTTTTACTTCTTTAGGTACGATTTTATAGGGTTCCTTTGTCATAACGTTCATAACAGCTTGTGTACCCACCATCTGTGAAAGTGGTGTAACAAGTGGTGGATAGCCTAAATCCTTTCTAACAATAGGAATTTCCTTTAAAACTTTTTCGTAATCATCCATTTGATTTTGTTCTTTGAGCTGACTCATAAGATTAGATAACATCCCTCCAGGGACTTGGTATTCTAAGATGTTTGGATTGGATGTTAAAGCTTTTGGATTTAGGATACCTTGTTTTAAATAGTCATCTTTGATCGATGTGAGTTTGGATGCCGCAGATTTAAGCATGTTGATATCTAGTTTTGGATCATACTTGGTACCCTTTAAGATATAATGAAATGACTCTGTAGCAACCTGAGAAGTACCACCTGATAGTGGTGAAAGTGCAGTATCGATGATATCGACACCTGCTTCAATCGCTTTTAAGTAGGTAGCTTCCATGATGCCAGCTGTTGCATGACTATGAAGGTTTATAGGAAGCTTTGTGTTTTTCTTTAATTTTGTAATAAGCTCATAGGCATCTTGAGGTAGTAGAATACCTGCCATGTCTTTGATGCATAGTGAATCTGCACCTAAAGCTTCAACTTCCTTAGCAAGATCTACGAAATAGTCAATCGTGTGTATCGGAGATGTTGTATAAGATAAAGCAATTTGGCAATGTCCACCATATTTCTTAGTAGCAACCACAGCAGATTTTAAGTTTCTAATATCATTTAACGCATCAAAAATACGGATGATATCAATCCCATTTTCGATGGATTTTTGGACAAATTTATCAACGATATCATCCGCATAATGACGGTATCCTAAAATATTTTGTCCTCTAAAAAGCATCTGTAATTTTGTGTTAGGAGCAAGTTTTTTAATGGCTCTAAGTCTTTCCCAAGGGTCTTCATTTAAAAAGCGTAGACACGCATCAAAGGTTGCTCCACCCCATACTTCAAGTGCATGAAACCCTGCTTTATCTAGCTCTGGTACAATAGATAAAATATCTTTAGTTGTCATCCTGGTTGCCATCAAAGATTGATGGCCATCACGCAAGGATGTTTCAACGATTTTTATAGACATGTGAATAATCTTCCCTTCTATGCTTTGATATTTAGTTTATGAAAGTGCTTCCATGATGATTTTAACATATGTTAAGTCATATTAATAGGTTAAAATCAAGAAAATGCATGATATATTTATATATCATATAATATCACCAATTGATAGATTGATTTTAAATCATAGAAGTTTGAGATATGGTTGAAGAATGATTGAAAGACAGATCATCAAAAAATATTATTTTACACTTCACATTTACAACATATCATGATAAATATTAGTGAAACATATTTCACTGAAACATAATTCAGTATAATGGAGGGCTTCACATGTTTATCGGAAGAGACAAAGAAATAAACTATTTACTTGAAAATTTTAATCGTACATCATTTGAATTTGGTATTGTCCATGGAAGAAGAAGGGTAGGAAAGACAACACTATTCAAAGAAGCAATCAAAGGTAGAAATGCGATATATTTTTTGGCTCAGCAAGCTAACATGCAGATGAATCTAGAAAATTTCAGTAAACAGTATGGTGAATTCAAAGGTTTAGGAAACATCGTTTACGAAACCTTTTATGACTTGTTTAGATCGATATTTGAGTCTAAGGACTTAATCGTAGTAATTGATGAATTCACATATTTAACCGAAGTTGACAAGTCATTTGAGTCAATGTTACAGGGACTCATTGATGCATATAAAGATAGATCAAATATTAAATTGGTGATATCTGGTAGTAAAATTGGCATGTATGAGAATCTTTTCTCACATAGTAGACCTTTGTTTAATAGACAAACGTTTTCTCTTCATTTAAAAGAGTGTGATTATTATGAGAGTGCTTTATACTATAAGAGTTATAGTCATGAAGATAAGATAAGAACATATGCCGTTTTTGGAGGGTTGCCTTTTTATCTAATCGTTTCAGAAAACTCCTTCTTCAAAGAATTAAGTGGGAGATGA
>CAZZMZ010000026.1:0-9422 GCA_964655445.1 uncultured Mariniplasma sp.
ATGAAAAAAGATATTAGTAGCTTTTTTATGTCTACTAACATCTTATCATTTCAATCATGTGTGTTTTTTTTTACAGATGCAAAGAAATGAACTGCAAATATAAAAGGGAACATAAAGATGTCATCGACTTCTATTTTCGATTATGGTAAAATACTAAAGATGCTTACGTTTCTATTTAATTCCACGTATCGTGGACAAAATCCTTTAGACATAGGTTGTTATCTTTGTAATGTCCACATACAATCAAGATGAGGTGATGCATATGGATCCAGTTAAAACAGGATTATTTATTCAAACATTAAGAAAAGAACGCAGATTAACACAACAAGAGCTTGCAGAATTACTTCTTGTCACAAACAAAGCAATATCAAGATGGGAAACAGGTGAAGGTTTTCCAGATGTTGTTATACTTCCAAGACTCAGTGAAGTTTTAGGTGTGAGTGTGGATGAGATATTGGCTGGTTCCTATTTAAGAAAAAAAGAATCAAACATACTCACACAATCTTATAAACTAAAGAACACATTGCTACTCACTAAAGTAATCATGTTTTTATCGTTTGTTTTGTTCTTAGGGTTAACATATTCTACATATAAAGTTTGGATTGGCTTTTTAGGATATGTGCTACCATCAACATTGGGCTTGACATGGCTATTTATTCAAAGAAGCAATTACATCGAATCATGTCTTTATGATGAAGAAGACAGAATCATCATTTTTAAAGCTTTAAAAGAAAGTCTTACCATGTATATCTGTTTTTTTATTATGACATTACCACAATTAATTGCTATTGGATCGATGGGTCAGTGGGTTAATGGTGTGTTAAATATTGGCACTTATGGTGTTTATGCCACATTTTTAGGTTCCATCTTTTATCTTGGTTTATCATATTATTTTTATCATATGTTTGAACAGGGTAAATATCAAATATATGAACCACGCATCATTAGGAAAATTCTGATATATACAATTACACTATACATCATACTTTTTAGTATCTATGTGATTATTGGGTATAATCACGTTCTAGATGCAGATGCTTTTATCGTCGTATTAATGAGCTTGGTACATACTATTTATATGATCATTCTGATAAGAATGAAAAAAGCTTCATTAAAGCATTTGTTAGCATTACTTGGCTTATCTTTTATCTTGCTCTATTTCATCATTGGTGAGGCCAATGGATTCATTCTAAACGCATTTATTGTTTTATATTTCGTGCTAACGCTAACCTTTCTAGTCATATCTTTGATTAAGCTTAACAATGGACATATTGATGGATGGTTCTATGTTTTCTATCAAAATCTATGGTTATATCTATTTGTATTTCTTTTTACTACAGGTGCTATACTTGTTTTTGTTATCATGTATGTGGCTTATGTTCTAATTGATATTTTTGTGATATCAAAAAAAGAAATGATTATGATCACGGAACGAACAGAGTTGTGATGTTTCTATCTGATTTTTTAGTCATTAAAGTTTGTTCTTTTTAAGTCATTGACAGTTAATTCGATGTCGTAGATATGCTATAATATATAACAAAGAGGAGTGATAACATGAAGAAAAAAGAAGTAAAAAAACAGGATACACAAAAACAACTCTATCAAAAGATTTCAGCGATATCTCTATTTACAGCATTATTTCTATTCTTTTTTGATACAGTCTATGGCACGATTCAAAGAGGTGGACTCATCGTATCAAAATCGGCGATGGGCTACATTGATTTATTCAATCAATCTACATTTGAAGGTTTATATTATCTAGATATATTAACCATGATTATTTACATTTTAATATGGGTTGGATTTATGGGTTACATATTCACACAAGACGCACTTAAGAAAGAGCATTTTCTGTTAGCATTTCTACTATCATTTGGTGTTATAAGTTTTGTAACCAATAATAAGGTATTTGCTATTTATGATTTATATCAACAATTTTTAGTGGCAGAAGTGGTGTTAAGAAATAATTATGTTGTAGCGATTGAATCACTTGTTGCTGTCACGGAACATTTATCATTAGGAACGTTAGTACCTTCCTTATTAGCATCCCTGTCATTGTTCTTTGTAGTTTTCGAAGTTTTTAAGTCAAAATTACTTAAGCCTTATTTAGCATATGCTGGGCTCATTGGCTTTGGACTATGGGTATTATATACACCAATATTTGTGCTCTTTCCAGCATCTTATGGCGTGTTATCGAATCTATTCTTACTTGTAAGATTATGCATGATGGCATTTTTAATGGCTATAGGACTTAAACTATACGAACAAGCTAAATCATAATGAGCGTTTATCGCTCATTATTTTTTAAGAATGATAGAATTATGATAAAATGAGAGTAAATTAAAAACGATTCGGAGGTTTTTTTTATGCTATTTGAACCTATTAAAATAAAAGGATTTACAATTAAAAATAGATTAGTGATGCCACCTATGTGTATGTATAGTGCCGACACAGAAGGCTTTTCTAATACATTCCATGTTGTTCATTATGGTACACGTGCGATTGGTGGTGTAAGCATCGTCATTCAAGAGGCTACAGCGATCTCAAAAGAAGGACGTATTTCTGTTCATGATTTAGGCATCTGGAATGATGCTCATGTGAAAGGCTTAAAAGAAATTGTTAAATCTATTAAGGATTTAGGATCTATTGCTGGCATTCAAATCAATCATGCAGGTAGAAAATCTAAAACTGAAAAACCATATGCCCCATCTGCAATTCCTTTTAGTGATGATTATGAGTTACCACATGAAATGACTGAAGAAGACATTAAAAAAGTGATTTCTGATTTTAAAGAAGCAGCAAGAAGAGCAGATGAAGCAGGCTATGATTTACTTGAGATACATGGTGCACATGGGTACCTTATATTTGAATTCTTATCACCGCTATCTAATCAAAGAAAAGATAAATATGGCGATGGAAAAATCTTCTTAAAAGAGGTTATTGAGGCCATTAACGAAGTATGGCCTAAAGAAAAAATACTCGCATTAAGAGTATCAGCATATGAATATATTGAAGGTGGCGTTACACCCGAATCCATTAGTGAAATCATTAACTATGTCAAAGATTTAGGGCTTGATATGATTGATGTTTCTTCAGGTGGTAATGTTTTAGTGCGTATGAAACCTTATCCAGGGTATCAATTAGGTTTTGCGAAAACGATCAAGGCGTTAACAAAACTACCTGTTATTGCTGGTGGACTGATCACTGATCTAAAAATGGCTTCTTATGCACTTGAATCCAAACAAGCAGATATGGTTTTTTTAGGGAGAGCTCTGTTAAGAGATCCCTATCTAGTGATCAATGAAGCAAGTCAATATCAAGAAGACTTTGAATATCCAAAACAATATATTCGAGGAAAAATAAAATAGAGGTTTAATCATGATTACATTAAGAGAAGTTACAGACAAAAACTTTGGTGAGGTCATTAAATTATCTGATACGTTAACAGACTATCAAAAAACATGTGTCGCACCAAATGTCGTTTCACTTGCACAAGCATATGTTAATTTAGATCGAGCATGGCCTAGAGCGATTTACTTCAACGAAGAAGTTGTTGGTTTTGTCATGCTTGCGCTTTATGATGATGATATCCCAAAAGAAGATTTACCAGCTTATTATTTATGGCGATTTATGATGGCAAAAGACCATCAACAAAAAGGCTATGGCAAAAAGGTCTTAGATTTAATTTTAGAAAAATGTAGAAAAGAAAGTATTAAAACACTTTACACATCCTGCGAGATGAGTGGTAAAGAACCTTACCGGTTTTACATATCATATGGTTTTACAGATACAGGACTTAACGATGGTGAACAAATCTTAAAATTGTATATTAAATAAAAAAACAGAAAGAAATTAAGTATACTTAGATTCAAGAAGATAGTGAATACCTCTTGTTATAATCTTTTTAGCAATTTCAGAAATATCTTCGATGGATTCTCTTAAACCATTTTGAAGCCAAGCTCTTAAAATACCTACAAAACTATTAAGAACAGAAATGTAATAGTATTGAAGGTGTTTTTTTTCTTTTGATGAAAAAGTGGGCTCGTATATTTTTGTGAAAACACCTTCGCCTAGACGATAAACCTTTTCAAGAAAACTTGGATCTGCATTTTCAATTAAAACGAGTTCAAACAAATCTCTATGCTCTTTAGCTAGCTTAAACACATCTAAATAGATTTCTGATGAAAAGTATCTTGGATCATAAGCACTTTTTTTAAAGATGAGCATCAGCTCATCTAAAGCTTCAAGTTCTAACTGACTAATAAGATCTGTAATGGATTGATAATGTGCATAGAATGTCGTTCGATTGATTTTCGCTTCAAAACATAATTCTTTGATTGTAATTTCATGAAGGTTCTTAACTTTTATCAAACGAAATAAAGCTTCTTTTAGAAGAGCTCTTGTTACACGCATACGATGATCTATTGGTTTATTCATAGGTCTCACCTCTTTATTTCATTATATATAAAAAGATAAGAGAAGTTACATAATGTAAAAAAAACAACACTGCGTTGTTAAACAGTTCATATGTTTTAAGTCCTTTTTGACGACAAAAAAGTCATTTATGTTGTCTATTGAAACAAAATTATGAAAGTGTAACTAAAGAATGAGTAGCTATCATCTAAAATCAAATTAAGGAGGGTGATATGATGAAAAAGTTAGTCATCTTGTTTGTAACGGTTTTAATGATGGGTTCTTTATATCTGATACCTTTTGTTAAGGTAAACTATGATATGAAAGCTTATCTACCTAAGGATCACCCATTTATCGAAGGTATTGAGTTAAATCATGAACTCTTTGGTGTTTCATCAGAGATCGTTCTAACGCTTTATAATGCATCCTTAGATGAAGTTTTCATGATAAAAGATCACTTATTGCACGAAACAGATGTGTTAAGTATCGATGCCATTGATCGTTATTTAAATCTAGAGACATATCAAACCTTTTTAAGTGCTCTTGATGAAAACACAAAACTGATGATCATTTCTGAAATGGATGAACTTATGACATTCATGTCTTTTGAGTCTGCATTCTACGGGCTATTAAAGATGATGCCACATGATCAAGTCTCTATGATTTTAGACCCTATGTCATTTTATATACATGAAAACGATCATTACTTAAGTCTTCAATTTTCATATGCACCATCTGATGATATCTATGAAGATGTAATCAAAGAACTAAAGGTTATATTAGATGCATCATCCATAGATTATACGCTTCTTGGTGCACCGATTGCTGAAAATTATATGCAAGAAACCATAGAAAGTGAAGTTCTAAAAATTACCATTTGGATTATTCCTTTAATACTTATTGTTTTAATCTTAATGACGCCATCTTTTGCAGATCTTTTAGTTTTTGCAGGGATTAGTGCAATCGCGATTATTATAAACTTAGGCTCAAACATAATTTTCCCAAACATCTCATTCATCACACAGTCAATGGCAATTGCACTTCAGTTAGCAATATCTCTTGACTATGCCATCTTTTTACTCCATCAGTATCATCAAGAAAGAAAAGCACTAGATACAAAACAGGCACTAAAAAATACAATGAAAAAGGTAACTGTCCCAATCATCGCATCCTCATTAACCACTGCAGTCAGTTTCTTTGCACTCACATTTATGACCTTTACAATTGGCCAAGACATCGGGTTTGTCTTCTTAAAAGCAGTACTTTTAAGTGCTCTATCGACATTAGTTCTTGGTCCTATTTTAATCAGTTTTTTCGATCGATGGATGATGAAATCTACACATCCTCTAATTATGCCTAAATTTCATCTATTTGCAAAATTAATCTATCGTTTTAGATGGATCTTATTAGTGATGATGACACTTACATTTATACCTGCATACATCATGCAATCACAAAATGCATTTTTGTATGGAGAATCAGGATTGATTGCATCTGAAGGTTCAAGTTACTTAATGGATTTAGAAAAATCTCGTGCATCATTTGGTGATAGACAAAAACTAGTGATACTGTTTGATAATGATAGCACTAAAGAAATGCTTCTCTATCAAACTTTGATTGAAGATGAAACATTACACATTATAACAATTGATGCATGGTTTATCTATGAACAAAGAATCACTGATGAGCTTATATTAAATCATATAAGACCACAATTTATCAATCAAGATGTTAGACGTATAATCATTACATTAAATATGGAAGAAGAATCAGAAGAAACATTTCTTATTATCGATAAAATAAACACACACTTAACTGATCAAGGCTTTGAAATAGATTATATGATCGGAAATTCAGTAGCTTCCTATGTTTTAAAAGACATCATCGAAGATGATTATCAATTAGTCATTTGGATAGCAATTATCGCGGTAATTTTAGTCATACTTATGCTTTATAGAAATTTATTCATACCTATCTTATTAACATTTGTCATCTTAGGATCTGTTTTCATAGCGATGTCCATACCATATCTTTCACAAAATAGTTTGTCGTTTTTAGGTTATTTAGTGGTATCTGCAATCTTACTTGGAGCAACCATCGATTATGCAATATTATTTTCAAAAAGATATATGGAATTAAGACGTATCCATCACAAGCATGAAGCGATATCACATGCCATCACAGAAACTGCACCTTCAATTATGACATCTGCAATTATCTTTTCAATCTCAGGTATCGCAGTTGGCCTCATCTCGAGTATAAAAGCCATTTCTGATATTGGATTACTTATTTGTTATGGCGCAATCTTAGGATTTATGTATGTGATCTGCTTACTACCTCAATTATTACTCATCTTTGATAAATGGATTTCTAAAACATCAATAAAGGTTTGATTTGAGTATTCAAATATCATTTTTATATGAATATACGTTATAATAAAGGTATCTTTGATGAGGAGATACCTTTATGCAACTTGAAATGATGAAAACGAAGGTAGAAAATAGACAATTTTCTGATCAAGCGAATTTAGTCTATATGTTGAGTATCATAGCTACGATTCTTTTTTTGCCGCTTTTTATTTACATTGGTAACCTGTTCATCATACTTTTAGATGTAAGTACGATTATTGCATCTATCGCTGCATATATCATTAATAGACGCAAAAAGTATGGATTAGCTGCCTTTATTTTTATTACAATGATTTCTATTCAAAGTTTCTTTGAAGTCATCTGTTTTGGTATGGCATCTGGTTTTGTATATTACTTTTTTAATATGTCGATTCTAATCATTTACACCAATTGGAAAGGTATATATCGGCTTTTAGGAGTCATCATTCAAATCAGTTTGATCATCATAACTTTTCTTTATACTAAAGATCAACAACCTATTGTGGTATTAAGTCCATTTCTTTTGTATTTTTTCCATATTACCAATGCAATTTTTAACGTCACTGGTGTTGCAAATTCTGCAAACTATCATCTAAGCATCGTCAAAGATGCACAAACAGCACTATCCAAACTAGCGATGACTGATTATTTATCTGGATTACCTAATCGTACAGCCTTTTCGATTTTATTCGAAGAAAAAATCATGGAATCTATCGAAAAAGAAAAATCTTTAGGTATGATGATGATTGATGTTGATTATTTTAAAGAGCTTAATGATACATATGGGCATCTTTGTGGAGACTCAGTATTAAAATCCTTATCACAGCTACTTATGACACAAAAAAAGGATCGTGAACTACTTAGTCGTTTTGGCGGTGAAGAATTTGTTTTCTTAGAGATATGTGATGAAGAACAAGAACTTTATCAAAAAGCAGAATCACTTAGAAAAATGGTTGAATCATATGAGTTTATACATCAATCAACAGCACATAAGATTACGATAAGTATCGGATCATTATGGATATCTAAACCTCACTTAAAAGATGCAATATCCTATATCGATCAGGCAGACAGTTTAATGTATCAAGCGAAACAACAAGGCAGAAATCGTGTGGTTCAAAAGTCATTCTATCGTGAAAATAAGGGCGTATAAAAAACGCCCTTTAACATTGTTAAAACAATAAAAAAATGCTAAAATAAGTTTATATGAAATAAGCACAACTGAGGTTATTATGAAATATATTGCACATAGAGGATTATCATCAAAAGCACCAGAAAATACAACAAAAGCATTTGAGCTTGCCGGGCAAGAACAAAAATATTTTGGTATTGAATGTGACATAAGAACAACTAAAGATCACCAGTTTGTTGTTTTTCATGATGAAGATTTATCTCGTATGATGCGTATGAAGGGTAAGATTGCTGATTTTGATCTCAAAGAACTTAAGGAAATAACCATTAAAAGAGGTAATCAAGTTAAAAAATACGCGGACTTGCACATACCTACTTTAGATGAATTTATGGATATTTGCAGTTATTATAATAAGACTGCAGTGATTGAAATTAAAGAAGTACATGAAATGACACTGCTTACGGACTTAATAAGTAAACTGGATGAACATATTGGATTAAGTGTGATTGTTATTTCTTTTAATATTACCTATTTAAAATATTTGAGAGCTCTTTCTGAGCATATCGAATTACAATTACTTATTGATAAACTAGATGAATCCTTGATTTATGATGCAAGAGTTAATCATATAGATATCTCAATCAATAAAGATGTCATTAAGAAAAAAGGCGTTGTTTCAAGACTTAAAAAAGAAGGTTTTAAAATTGGTGTTTATACCGTTAACGACGTAAAAGATATGATGCGTATGCAATCTTACAAGGTAGACTATTTAACAACAGATAAATAAGGAGAGATTATGAAAATATCAGTCGGTGGGATGATTGCATCCGGAAAATCAACACTTGTAAAAAGATTAGGTGAGGCATTAAATATGCCGGTTATGGAAGAGTTTGAAAAAGATGATGAAGTGTTTAATACGCTCTTAAAATGGCTTTATGAACAAAAAGACAATGTAGAAATGCTTTTACAAATTTACTTTATTCATAATCATTGGTTAAATCAACAAAAATATGATAATAACTTTATCGTTGATAGAGATTTAGTCGAACATTGGTTATTTGCACAACACAACTTAAAATCAATGCCAACCATTATGAACATGTATAATGGTGTTTTCCATGCCTATATGAATCAAGTCAAACAACCTGATTTATATATTATCTTAGATGTTGACTGGGATCATTTTAAGGAACGTGTTTTAAATCGTGGTAGAAAGCAAGAGATTGAAAATTTTGAACTTAATAAGGATTATTTTTATAATTTATTAAAAGATTATACGAAGAAAGTTCAAGCACAATGTGCGGTTTATAATATACCTTATGAAATCATTAATACCAATGGGATGACTGAAGAAGAAGTTTTTCAAGAAACCTTACGCTTAATTAAAAAGCATCAACTCATTAATTATAATTATGAACACCACATTTGATGTGGTGCTTTTTTATTTGCTAGGAAAGTTCGTCCTTTGATTGTTCAACCAACGAACACAG
>CAZZMZ010000027.1:0-4077 GCA_964655445.1 uncultured Mariniplasma sp.
TTTCAGTGACGGTTGACCCCGCCGCAATAAAGACGTTATCGCCCACTTCGATGGGTGCAATCAAATTCACATTGCATCCGACAAAAACATCGTGACCAATTTTGGTTTTGTGTTTGTTGACCCCGTCATAATTGACGGTGACAGCGCCACAGCCAAAATTGACGTTAGAACCGATTTCAGCATCTCCTAAATAGATCAAATGAGAGGCTTTGGTATCTTCACCGGTTGATGAATTTTTAACTTCAACAAAGTTACCAATACGGTTATGTTTTCCAATATTCGCATGATTTCTAAGATGAGCAAAAGGTCCTATGGTCGTTTTTTCACCCACAACAGAATCTAAGACGATGCTATGTCTAACTTCAGCATCTTCATGAATAATGGAGTTCACGACTTCACTATTTGGACCAATCACAGCTCTTTTTTTGATGATGGTATCACCACTGATGGTGGTGTTTGGATAAATCCAGACACCTTCTTCAATGATCACATCATGTCCTATTGTAACAGTTTCTGGGTTAATGATGGAAACCCCTGATAACATATGAGCTTTATTGATGGAATCTCTTAACACTTTTTCAGCTTTCGCGATTTGATATAAATCGTTGATTCCCATCGCGATATTGGGATCTCTGACCATGAAGGTATTGACCTTTTCAGCTTGATGCATTAAAGAGACGATATCGGTTAAATAGTATTCCCCTTTTCTAGGGTTTTTGGTTATTTGTTTGACATACTTAAACAAGAGTTGATTATCAACGACATATACGGATGAATTGACTTCATGAATTTGTTTTTGAAATTCATTGCAGTCATTTTCTTCGATGATGCCAGAGACCGCTCCATTTTCATCACGAACAATTCTTCCATATCCTTTAGGGTAATCCATTTTCATCGTCACGATGGTTAAATCATTTCCCATTTCTAAATGAGAAGCGATGATTTTATTCATGACAGGATATTCCATAAGAGGCATATCTCCAGGAAGAATAAAAGTGATTCCTTCTTTTTCTTCTAAAAGAGGTGCTGCTGATAAAACAGCATGTCCGGTTCCTAATTGTTCTTCTTGAACAGCATAAGAAACACTGGTTTTAAGTAAATCTTGAAGAACTTCTTTTTTATGGCCAACGATCACCACGGTTTCATCGATTACTGATTTTTGGATGTTTTCGATGATATAAGAAATCATGGGTTTTTTTAAGATTGGAAAAGCGCACTTAGGAAGTTCAGTCTTCATTCGAGTGCCTTTACCTGCTGCAAGGATGAGTGCGTATTTTTTCATTGATGAATACCCTCCTTAGAAATGATATCAACCAGTCTTTGTGTGACCTTAAGGACGGTTTCTTCGGATTCATCAGAGATGGTTATTCTGATTAAATCTTCAGTACCACTGGGTCTTATAAGGCATAAAGAGTGTTTGCTTAATTCCATTTTAGCACGATTTATTTCTTCTTGAACAGCTGGAAGATTTAATACCGATTTATGGATTCCTTTGATATTGGTTAGTTTGAAAGGAAAGAGTGTTAAATCTTGAGTGAGTTCTTCTAAGGACTGATTCATTTCATGTAAGACCTTTAATAAGAATAAAGCAACTAAAAGTCCATCTCCGGTATGTAGTAAATAGGGAATGATGATATGTCCTGAAGATTCTCCACCAATCGATAAGGATTGTTCAGATAATGCTTGATAGACATATTTATCACCGACATCCGTAAGATGTGCAGATATACCATGATCAGATAAAGCTTTTAAAAGACCAGGATTGCTCATTTTGGTTAAGACGACTTTATTTTGATTGAGAAGATTCTTATATTTTAAATATTTAGAAATCACGTAAATGAGTAAATCACCATCATACACCTTTTGATTTTGATCAACGACCATAATACGGTCTCCATCGCCATCAAAGCTAAAACCTATTTCTAATTTTTGTTCTTTAACCAGTTCTTTAATAGCATCCAAATGAGTTGATCCACAATTTAAGTTAATGTTTAATCCATCTGGATTTCCATGAATTTGAATGGAGTGATCGACATACCTATTCATAATGGTTTGAGCAATTTGGTAGTTGGCACCATTAGCACAGTCATAACCGACTCTAAGATGAAAATGAGGTAAATCAAGTGAATCATAAAGGTTGAGATAAAGTTGAGTCACATCATCAGTCTTGATCATCTTACCAAAAGTTTGATAAGAAATAACCCCTTCATCTATAAAAGATTCAATTTTTAATTCATCTTCTTCATGTGTCTTATATCCCTTATTAAAGACCTTTATACCATTATCTGTATAAGGATTATGAGAGGCGGTAATCATGATTCCAATCAAGTCTTTTGACCTAGCGTAATAAGCAAGCATGGGTGTTGAAACAACCCCTGCATAGAGGATATTGACCCCTAAAGCCATAAGACCATTAGCAATAGCAAAAGATAGCATGGAAGATGACTCACGAGTATCCATGCCGATGACCACTTCTTGAGGCTTGAAAGCATGATAGATTCCTTGACCTAGTTTAAAAGCAAAGGTTGGATTTAATTTTTCATAGGCAATGCCTCTAACACCATCCGTACCGAAATATTTCATAAGACACCTCATCACAATTTCCTAGTCTACTTTGATTATAAACGATTTTTTACTTTCAAGTTCTTTTTTTAGATGCTTGGGTCGAAGCATAAAAGGTTCCTACCGCCATTAAGATGAGTGCTATATAGAAATGGATGGGAGGAAGTTGTTGAAAAATCAGCAAAGATAATAGAGCTCCTACAAAAGGAGCAAAAGCATAATAGGCACTTGTTTTAGCAGCTCCAAGTTCTCTTTGAGCAGTAACATAAAAGAAAATGCTTAAACCGTAAGCAACAAATCCAAGCAATAAAGTCAAGAGAATGTAGACGTAATTGAAAGAAACTTCTTTTAAGATTAAAGCAATTATCAATGATCCTAATCCAGAAAAGATTCCTTTAATCACCACCACCATGAGTGGGTCATTAAAGGATAATCGTCTGGTCAAATTGTTTTCTAACCCCCAAGAAAGTGCTGCAAGCATTACAAAAAGAGAGCCTATTGAAAATTTAAAAGCATTCAAATTTTCAAAAGAGAGCAGAAAACTAGCAAGTGTGATCAGTAAAATTGCCAATCTTAATCGCCTAGGAATCATTTCCTTAAAAATAAAAAGAGCAAAAAGGGAGGTTGCTACAATTTCAAAGTTATTCAGTAAAGCAACATTTTCTGGTTGTGATGAACTTAACCCAATCATAAGCAATATAGGAGCAATAATGTCTAATAGTATCATTCCTAAAATAAAAGGTAACTCTTTTTTAGTAAATGCATGATAGTTATTATTCTTTAACTGATCTCTTAATAAAGCAATAACTCCCATACCTAAACCAGCACCTAGATAAAGCAAAGATGCTATATATACAGGAGATAAGTTGGTTAAGAGTAATTTAGAAATGGGTGTACTAATCGCATATAAAATAGCAGCAAGTATAGCATACAAGATAGATTGGTTAATTTTCATATGACTACCTTTCAGATAGTTGGAAGTTTTGATACTAGACCACTTAAGCTAAAAAAAATATACTATGAACTATATGGGGGATAATTTCTTAATTGCTGTTTTTTTTTGAACAATAGTTTATTGGCTTAATAAAGAGTTTAATTTACTTGCGGATACACAAATAGGTGTATTTTAAGTTAAAGCTGCCTCCACCCGTACATCGTGACTGTCTGTTGATATGAAAGTCATATGTTAGAACTGTGTCTCTTGTGTAAAGATGAAATTGAGACACCTAAATAAACTTTTAACTCAAGTATGCATTCTTAACTTACTGTCATTGAGCATAGCAAGACACAATTTTTTAAGCAATTTAGGGATACTTTTTATCTTTTTTTTATAATAACACAAGCTCTAAATCATTGTTAGATACAAGGACTCAATATCTTTCGCTCTAGACAGTAATCAATTAAGTTTTGAATTATACTAATAGGATTAATAAGAGCTAAAGCGAGTGAGTGAATAATTTGGGTTGGTGAATAATAATCTGCATTAATTTTAATTGTATCTCTATTAATAATGTA
>CAZZMZ010000028.1:0-2268 GCA_964655445.1 uncultured Mariniplasma sp.
TACCCTCTAATTATTTAAAGCATACCTTATACCCTACAATAATTTAAATACCTAAACAAAAAAGGGATATGATAGAAATCATTTCCCTTTTCTCTTTTGTAGAACTTTCTTCAATGTAAAGGATAACTTCAACTCATCTCATCCTTACTCCAGTTTGGGTTTGCAAAAAAAAAAAAACTGTTATACTGACAGCATATGAATCCATACTGGGGGAAAATAGGATGAAGATAACGGGTATTTTCATATTATTCGGATTACTATTAACAATGATGTCCTGTCAAAAACATGATATGGCAAATTTTTTACTTTCAAAGATTGAAGATGAAGCATATTCAATAGAAAAAGGCATTGATCTTAAGGATTTTTCAGACTATGATAGTCAAATAGAAAATTTAAGAAATATGTTTCTTCAAAATGAAATCAGTTTACAAAAGACCTATACCATCAATCTTTCAGGTGAAGCATACGGGTATATGTATGTCTTAGATGACGTAAAAAGTGCTGAAAAATTATATGATGAATTAGATATTAAAGCGTATACTGCCTTTAATGTATGGTTTATTTATCAAATTGATCATATAGTGATTGAAATGACGCACAGCACAGACTCATCTTTTCCAGATGTTTTTGATGATCTCAATTTTAAAGGTAATTACAACTATCAATTATATTATGAGCATTCAATGACTCGTCATCCAATTTTCGATGAGTTTATTGATGTTGGCTCAACGATCAACGATATTGAAAGTATGAATGAAATTAAATGGAATCATTTATTCAATGAAAATGATATAGACTATCAACCTATAGAAATAGAATTTTCTGATGAATTAGATAGTTTTAGTGGCTATGCTTTGACGCTATCAAATGAAAGAGAAGCTCATATTGTCTATTATAATTTGCCTCCATCTTTTAATATACCTTCAAGCTCAGGCTATCTTGTGTCAATTAAGTATCAAAACTTAGTTTTTAGATTTTCATCAACTTATAATGATTACCTCCCAAGTATTTTCAAGGGAAAAGAGATAGAAGTGATATCCATGAGTTCACTAGACTTTTGGTATGATTATAATGATTGAAAAAAGGGGACAAAATCATGAAGAGATTTTTGATACTATGCATACTTGTATCGCTTTTTACTCAAGCTTGTTCATCTCATAATCAGGATACACATGATCAAATAGAACAACCTTTTTTTTCATATAGTTTAGTAGCCAATGACAAAATAGAAATTACAGGAATCAATGATCGAATGCTCAAAAGTGTTGAGTTACCTACACATATTAATGGCTACGAAGTGATAGGTATAAGTGACAGAGCATTTAGGAGAAATCAGTTTTTAGAATCTATTGTTATATCCCAAGGCATTGAATATATTGGTATGTTTGCTTTTGAACATAGTGCAATAAGATCAGTTCATTTCGCTGAGAATTCAAATTTAAAGTCAATAGGTCTTAAAGCCTTTTTTGGGGCTAAAGAACTCATGATAATTAATTTACCACAAGGCACAGAAATCATTTCATCCTATGCATTTGCTAAGACAGATCACTTAAGAAGTCTATATATACCAAAAAGTGTGACCTTTATTGGATCAAACATTATTTTGGAAAGTGGAGTTGAAGACATTGTATTTGAAGATGATTCGCAGCTATCAACTCTTTCAAGACTCGCATTTAAAGATGCAACACGTTTAAAAGCACTATCCATTCCTAATGGTGTAACCATTTTGAATGACTATCTATTTCAAGGTGCTACCTCATTAATGGAAGTAGATTTGCCAGAAACACTTGAACAGATTGGATACGGCACATTTCAATATACAGTGAGCTTGGGTGAGGTTATCATACCTGAGAGCGTAAAAGTGATAAAAACAAGAGCGTTTTCTGAAAGTGGTATTGAGAAAATCATGTTTCATGAAGATTCAAAGCTTACTAGTATTGACCAGTTTGCATTTTATAATTCGAAAGATTTAGCATACATCATCATTCCTGAATCAATTACTCACATTGGGTATGCAGCGTTTAGTCAAACAAACGCGATCCTTTATTTTCTGATAGATCAACCTTTAGATTCTTTTGAAGATGGATGGAATCTAGATGATAATAAAGTATATTGGTTGAGTGAGTGGCATTTTAATAATGAACATATCCCAGAACCTAACCTTGAAAATGATTAATCAATATAATCGTGTAGTCCATAAAAAAACCGCTCAAATTGAAATAGTAAAGAGTTAGTAGACACATTAAAACGTTTATGCATACAATTTCT